>CAZASF010000019.1:0-41620 GCA_964487725.1 uncultured Bacteroides sp.
TACTGACACCGTTGTTTCCATGCTACCATGTTACTGGGGCGATAGCGTTGGTAGCGTGGTAGCGCCGGAGACACCCACTATTGGAGACTCTACACGCGCCGAGCGGGAAAAGCTGAAAAAACAAATTTGATGCAGCTTTATTTGCAGGTGTTGGGAAAAATGACTAAATTTGCACTCCGAATTGTGAATAATCAAAAACGAAAAATAAGATACGGCAATGAAAAGAACATTTCAACCTTCTAACAGAAAGAGAGTTAACAAGCATGGTTTCCGTGAACGTATGTCAACAGCCAATGGCCGTAAGGTCCTTGCTCGCCGTCGTGCCAAAGGCCGTGTGCGTCTGACCGTAAGTTGCTCTATCGCCAGCAAGTAATCCCCAGCCGGACTATAACTGACAAAATATCAAATGCCCCGTCATGGCCATGCAGGTCAGCGGGGCATTTGGTGTATAGCTCTAGTCAGTTAGTAGTCAAGTTTGCGGAAGCGTCCGGTCTTGTCGAACTCAGCCTCGAGTCCGTTGGAGAGCTTGATTTCGTATTTGTTCTTCTTTTGCTCCACGCTCACTATTCTGGCTCCCTTGAAGTTGGCATTGACGTAGCGCTGGATTTCCTTGTTTATCAGCCCGGATGGAACCGTGTTGTTTCCGCAGTCAACCTCTTTCCAGTTGCCTTTGGTGTCAAACTCAATCTCCGTGCCGTTTGTCAGCACCACTTCATATTCCTTTCCGCCGAAGCTCTTCTTTTCAACCTTGATGTGGTTGACCTTGACTTTCGGAAAATAGGTCTTAAGCATTGTCTGCGCGGTTTGTGGCAGCTCGTTGGTGTTGGTTGACACTTTCTTTCGGGCCATTGCGGGGGTTATGGCCAGCACAATCAGCAGGATGGAGGTAATCAGTTTTTTCATAATATATACTCTTGTGGGGGTTTCTCTATAGAACGGAGGCAAGTGGGCGAGTGTTCATTGTTATGACATGATTTCATGCATAGCGGATATTACGGTTGCCACTTGTGCGTCGGTCAGCGATGAGCCGGAGGGAAGGCATAGACCGCGGTTGAACAGGGTTTCGCTGACAGCATCGCCATAGTAAGGCGCGCCTTCAAACACGGGCATCAGATGCATCGGGCGCCATAACAGACGGCTTTCTATGCGGCGGTCAAGAAGCTGCAGACGGATTTCATCGGGCGTCATGCCACATGCCGGGTCAATCAGCACGGTGGTGAGCCAGAAGTTGGAATCGTAGTCAGCCGAGGGATTGTTCTGCACGGTAATTGCTGATAGGTCAGCGAGTCCTTCGGCGTAAAGACGGTGGATTTCCCGGCGTCGTGACAATCGGTCAGATATGGTCTCTAATTGGCTGCACCCTATGGCTGCTGATATGTTGGAGAGCCGGTAGTTGTAACCTATCACCTCGTGATAGTAGTACGGACGATTCTCCCGGGCCTGAGTGGCAAGGAATTTCACACGCCGTGCCGATTCTGCGTCAGGACATATAAGGGCGCCCCCTCCGGAGGTGGTTATCATCTTGTTGCCGTTGAAGCTCATCACTCCGTAGTCGCCCCACAGGCCGCATTTCACTCCTTTATACTCCGAACCCATTGCTTCTGCGGAATCCTCTAACAGAGGAATGCCGTAAGAGTCGGCAATGTCGCGAATCTCGTCAAGACGGGCCGGCATGCCGTAGAGGTCAACTGCAACTATGGCTTTGGGAAGGCGTCCGGTGATTTTTTTGCGCTCCTCAATGGCTTCCGTCAGCATGCGGGGCGACATGTTGTAGGTCTCAGGTTCCGAGCCAACAAATACCGGCGAAGCCCCCTGATAACATATTGGATTGGCCGAGGCCGAGAACGTAAGGTCTTGGCATATAACCTCGTCGTCCCTGCTTACGCCCAGCATAACCAGCCCGAGATGAATGGCTGCTGTGCCCGCCGAAAGTGCAACAACCGGACGGTCGGTAGCCAAAAACGCCTGCAGCCGCCGCTCGAACTCATCAACATCGGGGCCGAGGGGCACGAACCAGTCATCGCGGTAGGCCCGCTCAATCCATTCCATCTCCGTGCCGCTCTTGTGGGGCAGCGATAGCTTTATCCATTCGTTCATAATCGTCCTATACATTTGTATGTGAAACCCTCCTCGGCAAGTTCCGCCGGGTCATAGATGTTACGTCCGTCCACCACGAGATTGCCGCGCATGGCCTTGTGGACAACGCGCCAGGAGGGGAGGCGGAATTGCTTCCACTCCGTCATGAGAGCCAGCGCATCGGCATCCATAGCGGCGTCATACATGTCGCGTGCGTAGCTGACACGGTCGCCCAACCGTCGGCGGCATTCATCCATCGCCACCGGGTCGTAGACGCTAACTTCGGCTCCTTCGCGGAGCAGCTCGTCAATGACCACGAGCGATGGCGCCTCGCGCATGTCATCGGTCTCCGGTTTGAATGCAAGACCCCATATAGCTATGCGTTTGCCTTTGAGTGGGCCCAGCTCGCGGCGGAGTTTGCGGGCCACAACATGCTTCTGATTGTCATTGACACGTTCAACGGCCTCGATAATGTCCATCGTGTAGCCGGCATCACGACCGGTCTTGGCCAGCGCTTTCACATCCTTGGGGAAGCAACTGCCACCGTAGCCGCATCCGGGATAGAGGAACTTGTTGCCTATGCGTGCATCAGAGCCTATGCCCTTGCGCACCATGTTGGCATCGGCCCCCACTAACTCACATAGATTGGCTATGTCGTTCATGAACGATATGCGTGTGGCCAGCATGGAGTTGGCAGCGTATTTGGTCATCTCTGCCGAAGCTATGTCCATGAATATTACGCGGAAGTTATTTAGCAAGAACGGGCGGTAGAGTCGCTCCATCACTTTGCGTGCACGAGGCGAATCGGTGCCAATCACCACTCTGTCAGGCGACATGAAGTCTTTTATGGCCGCTCCCTCCTTCAGAAACTCCGGATTGGAGGCAAGATCGAAATCAACCAGCCTGTCGCGCCGGGCAAGTTCCTCATTGATGGCCTGCCGGACAATTTTGGAGGTGCCTACCGGGACAGTGCTCTTCGTCACGAATATCGTGTAGCGGTTTATGATACTTCCGAACTCACGGGCCACTGCCTCTACGTAGCGCAAATCAGCGCTTCCGTCCTCATCGGGCGGAGTGCCTACGGCGCAGAACACCACATCAACATTGTCAATGCAGCTGCTCAGAGATGTGGTAAAGTGCAGGCGTCCGGCCTTGGCGTTACGGCTGACAAGATCGTCCAGCCCCGGTTCGTATATCGGAATCAGCCCTTCGCGGAGGCGATTGATTTTCTCGGTGTCAATGTCAACGCACGTAACGTCAATGCCAACCTCAGCGAAGCATGCCCCGCTGACGAGTCCCACGTAGCCCGTGCCGACAATCGCTATATTCATACTCTATTGATTATTTCACTGCAAAAATAGCAAAAACTTCGCGGAAATACACTACCTTTGCATCATAAAACACCCCTACGCCTACAGAGATGAAACGAATCCTCATCCTTAATATATTATGTGTCCTTTCGGTGGCTCTGACGGCCTCAGCGCAGTCACGACGCGAGGTTATCCCTCCCTCGTTTGCCTGGGACATTCTGCCGCCGCTCGGACTGCACGAAGCCACCACTATTGACACTGTTTTTCTGGACTATGCCCAGCGCAGCGTCCCAACGGATCAGCATCTGGTCTATGCCACTGCCGGCAATCTCGGAAGCCCGGGCATAAACATGGACTACATGAACCAGCTCCCCTTGAGCCAGTTCTTTTTCCGCGATGCTATGGCCAACTGGCGTCCGGTAGAGGGGAACCATACGTTCTACAATACACGAATCCCCATGACCCTCGTTGGCTATAACACCGGTGGTGGTCGCGAAAACAAACAGGACCGCCTTAACATGGTGTTTTCCGGAAATGTCAACGAAAAGCTGCAGATAGGCGCCAACGTGGATTATCTTTATTCCAAAGGCTCTTATAACTATCAGGCAGTCAAGAATCTGACGTGGGGATTGTCTTCGTCGTACATTGGCGACCGCTATGAACTGCAGACCTTTTTCAACCATTCCAACGGCCTCAATCAGGAGAACGGTGGAATCACCGATGATCTCTACATAACTGACCCCGCCGAACTTCAAGGCGGACAGACCTCTATTGATGCAAAATCCATACCTACCAATCTCAGCCATGCGCTCAATCGCCTCAAGGGGCAGGAGTTCTACATGAACCACCGTTACAAGGTGGGATTCTGGCGCGTCACTCCACCCAATGACTCAATACCGGGCGACACAGTGGAGCATCGCACATACGTGCCGGTGACCAGCTTTATATGGACAATGGATTATCGTGATGGCTATCATAATTTTTCCGATTCCGATGGCTCCGAGGCCGCTGACTTTTGGGAACACCAATATCTGACGACCGGCAGCAGCACTAACCCCACGAGTTATTGGTCACTGAGCAACACCTTCGGCATATCGCTCCTTGAAGGCTTCAACAAGTACGCCAAAGCCGGATTATCGGCCTACGTAACTCACGAAATCCGCAAATTCAAACAGTGCCCCGACACCATACCCATAGCCGGAGCTGACCGACCGACTGACCTTACGCCTTATCCTTACGATGTGCTTGTTGACCCTCGTGGTTCGCAAAATCTGCTTTGGGTGGGCGGACAGCTGACCAAGCAACTTGGCACTCTTCTCCGCTATCAGGCCACTGCCCGGTTTGGACTTGTAGGTGATGCAGCCGGGGAAATAGACATCAACGGACGCATTCAGACGCGCTTTAAGATGCTGGGCGACAGCGTAGGAATAACTGCTTACGGACGATTCTCCAACGAATCGGCTCCATATCTGCTTCAAAACTATGTGTCAAACTATTTCATCTGGCACAACGATTTCTCAAAGACCCGCCGTCTCAGATTGGGAGGAGAACTGTTTGTGGGCCGCACCGGAACAACCATCAACGTAGGTGTGGAGAACGTGCAGAACCTGATATACTTCAACGAGTCATCTCTTCCGGTCCAAAACGGGGGGAGCGTGCAAGTCATTTCGGCATCGCTTGACCAGAAGCTTAAATACCGCGCTCTGCATTGGGACAATCGGTTGCTGTTTCAGACTTCGTCCGATAATAGCGTTGTCGCACTCCCATCCTTTGCTGCTTATTCCAATCTCTACCTGCAGTTCAAAGTGGCTCATGTGCTTGACGTTCAGCTCGGTCTTGACTGTGACTACTACACCAAGTACTATGCTCCCGGCTATCAGCCTGCCACTATGACATTCCACAATCAGCGGGAAATAAAGGTGGGCAACTATCCGTTCATGAATCTCTATGCCAACATGAAGCTTCGTCAGGCACGGTTCTATGTCATGATGAGCCACATCAATCAGGGCATGACCGGGAAAGACTATTTCGCCCTTCCTCACTATCCTATGAACCCACGGCGCTTCCAGCTCGGTGTGTCGGTTGACTTTTCAAACTGATGAAGGAGCTTGAGAAAAAGCGGGGTTCGCAAGCCATGTTGCTTGTGGTATTGCTTCTCTGTGTGATTTCACTCATGCTTTCGCTGCGTCATTGCAGCCGTCCGCCTTCCGGATCGGAGAAACAGCACATAGCCTCCGGCGGCGACACCATTGACGTGGCCATCAGTTATTCGCCAATGACGCTCTACCGGTATGACGATACTCTGGGCGGATTCTCTTACGATGTGTTACGGCTCATCGCTGCTGATGATAGTGCCGGTTTTGTATTCAAGTTCCATCCCGTTACCTCGCTGGATGACGCACTTAACGGACTTGAATCAGGGCTATATGACGTTGTGGTGGCCGATGTGGCCAAGACTGCCGACTTCGACAGCGCATTCGTATTCACTGAGGATGTCTATCTTGACAAACAGGTCCTTGTGCAGCCACGTGACACGGCCGGAAACGTGATTGTTAACAATCAGCTCGACCTTGCCGGGCGACAGGTGTGGGTGGAGGCCTCGTCATCAGCCCTGCTCCGATTGACCAATCTTTCCGACGAGATTGGCGACACAATCCATATTATATCAGATAAGGACTATAGCTCTGAACAACTATTCATTATGACCGCTCTACACGAAATTCCGATGGCTGTGGTCAACGAGCGTGTGGCCCGCAAACTGTCGGCTGACTATCCTGACGTTGACATCTCTACCGGCATTTCGTTCACTCAGTTCCAGTCGTGGCTGGTGCGGGCCGCTGACCATCGCCTGCAGCAAAGACTTGATTCGGCCATATTGCGGGTGAAGTCGAGTCCGGCCTACGAAGACCTATCCATCCGGTACCAATAAAAAAAGCCTGCCGGTGAGGGCAAGCTTTTGAAATAGAGGAGTGTGTGGTTTTCAAAGTAATGAAACTGATCTGCGGATAAATTCATCGAGGTCATGTCCCCGGAGTAATCCGTTGGCAAGAAGTGCAAGGTCAATTGACTGACGTACCAGCGGCTGGGATGAAGCGTATGCTTTTGAAAGCCGGTTCTCTTCGTTGCGCTGATGTGCTACGTCGTCGTCCAGTTTCTTTACTTGTCCTTGCTGCTCGTCCGTGAGTTTACCATCTGTAGCACCTTTGCGTATGCTGTCGGCTTCAGAGTTGAATTTCACAATGTTGTCAAAGAGCGGTTCAAGCTGCGGCAGCAACTCCTGATTGGCGGAATCCAAAATCCGTTTGATAACGGGGCTTTCGGTGTTGACAATCATGTTGTAGCTATCAGGTAGTTCTCCGTAGAAGCTCATTCCGGGCTGCATGGCTGCCATGTCCTTCATTCGGCGCATATACTCGTCCTGAGTTATGAGAATAGGATTGGCATCGGCGTTAAGAGCTTCAAATGTCACGAGGAAATTTGCTTTGTCAACTGTGGGAATCTGCGAACGGAAAACTTCGGTCAGCATGTCGCGCTGGTTTGACGTAAGGTCAACTTCTTTCTTATTATCCTTCGGGATGAGATTGTCAACCACGTCAGAATCCACGCGCACGAAGCGTGATTTCTCAATCTTGGATTCCAGCAGACCTATGAAATGGCTGTCAAGTTGGCCGTCAAGGAGAAGCACGTTATAACCCTTGTCGCTGGCTGCCTTTATATAGGTGTACTGGGCCACAGGATCGGTTGAATAAATGTAGACCACGTTGCCGTCCTTGTCTGTCTGGCTACCCTCGATAAGAGTGCGATACTCTTCAAGAGTGTAATACTTGTTGTCCGTGTCCTTCAGGAGTACGAACTTCATGGCCGCATCGCAGAATTTCTGGTCGGTCAGCATGCCATACTCAATGAAAATCTTTATGTCATCCCATTTCTTCTCGAAGTCAGCACGGTCCTTGCGGAAGATTTCGTCAAGTCGTGATGCCACTTTCTTGGTGATATAGCCTGAAATTTTCTTTACGGCAGTATCGGCCTGAAGATATGAACGTGACACGTTCAAAGGTATGTCAGGCGAGTCTATCACACCCTGGAGAAGCATCATGAATTCGGGTACAACGCCCTCCACAGAGTCGGTTACATAAACCTGATTGCAGTAGAGCTGTATGCGGTTTTTGGTAATCTCGAAGTTGTTCTTTATCTTCGGGAAGAAAAGTATTCCGGTGAGATTGAACGGATAGTCTACATTAAGGTGAATCCAGAACAATGGATCTTCCTGTCCGGGATAAAGTTCATGGTAGAACTTGCGGTAATCGTCATCGGTCAGCTCGCTTGGTTTCTTTGACCATGTGGGCTCTGTGTCATTGACAATGTTAGGACGTTCGGTGTCAACGTATTTACCATCCTTCCACTCCTTCTCGAATCCCGAAATGACCGGGACGGGCAGGAACCGGCAATATTTTTTCAGCAGGAGGTCAATCTCGCTCTGTTCAAGGAACTTCTTGTTATCATCATCTATGTAAAGAATTATGTCAGTACCTCTGGATGTCTTTTCAGCTTTCTCCATAGTGAATTCGGGAGAGCCATCGCAACTCCACTTTACCGGTTCTGCACCTTCTTTATAAGAGAGAGAAATGATTTCCACCTTTTTGGCAACCATGAATGCCGAGTAAAATCCAAGCCCGAAATGGCCAATAATGGCGTTGGCATTGTCCTTGTATTTTTCAAGGAACTCCTCAGCACCGGAAAATGCTATCTGGTTGATGTATTTGTCAATATCCTCCGAGGTCATGCCTATGCCGTGGTCGCTGACGGTAAGAGTGCCCGCTTCTTTATCTACGGTTACCTTCACGTTCATCTCGCCAAGCTCACCCTTGAACTCTCCGAATGAAGACAGGGTTTTCAGTTTCTGTGTTGCATCTACCGCGTTGGAAACAAGTTCGCGCAGAAATATTTCATGGTCACTGTAGAGGAATTTTTTGATAACGGGGAAAATGTTTTCGGTCGTTACCCCAATCGAACCTTTTTGTGTTGCTGTCATATTTATAGTTTCGGTTATGTTTTTCCTGTTTCTATAACAATCGTGCAAAAAAAATGCCACACTTATCGTATGGCACTTTTAGTGAAACTTTGTCAAAAATATCTGTCAAAATTACATGTCGGTTTTGTCAGTAACCACATCAGTTTTGTCAGTGACAACCGAGGTGGTGATTTTGTCTGACTCCTTGTCGTAGTTGACAATTATACGAGCTCCCTCAGGCAAATCTCCTTCTATGAGAATCTCTGCGAGAGGATCCTCAAGATATTTCTGAATCGCACGCTTCAGGGGACGGGCTCCGTACTGGGCATCATATCCTCGTTCGGCGATGTAGTTCTTGGCATCGTCCGACAGTTCGAGCGTGTATCCAAGCGAATTGATTCGTTTATAGAAACCGTCCAGCTCAATGTCAATGATTTTGAATATAGAATCCTTGTCAAGAGCGTCAAACATAATTATATCGTCCACTCGGTTGAGGAATTCAGGTGAAAACGCTTTGTGGAGAGCCTTGTTGATAACCCCTTGTGCAAGAGCTTTCTCGTTGGAGCGGGGAGTGGAGAACCCCACACCGGTACCGAACTCCTTGAGCTGGCGCGTACCTATGTTGGAGGTCATTATAATTATTGTGTTCTTGAAGTCAATGCGGCGGCCAAGTCCATCGGTGAGTCGACCTTCGTCCATTACTTGCAGCAGAAGGTTAAACACGTCAGGGTGGGCTTTCTCAATTTCGTCAAGAAGCACAACTGAATAGGGACGGCGGCGCACCTGTTCCGTAAGCTGACCGCCCTCATCATATCCTACATATCCCGGAGGCGCTCCAACCAGACGGCTCACGGTGAATTTCTCCATGTACTCGCTCATGTCAACGCGGATAAGCGTGTCGGCGGAGTCAAACAGCTGCTCTGCCAGTTTCTTTGCAAGATGGGTCTTGCCCACGCCCGTAGGTCCGAGGAACATAAACGTGCCTATCGGTTTGTTGGGGTCTTTGAGTCCTACGCGATTACGCTGTATGGCCTTTACTATCTTATCAATAGCGTTGTCTTGACCCACTATCTTGGCTTTAAGGGCAGGTGCCATCTGACGTAGTCTGCGGCCTTCAGCTTGAGCAATTCTCTGTGCAGGCACACCAGTCATCATGGCCACCACCTCAGCCACCTTGTCCTCATCTACGATTTCTCGCTTAGTGTTGAGGTCATCTTCCCAGCGTTGCTTGGCGGTGTCAAGGTCCTTTCGAAGCTGCTGTTCCTTGTCGCGGTATCCTGCTGCTTTCTCAAAGTTCTGTTCCTGGGCGGCCTTTATTTTGTTGGCCGAGGTCTCTTCTATCTGCTCCTCGAGAGCTTCTATCTCTTTAGGTACCACGATATTGGTGATATGTACGCGGGAGCCGGCTTCGTCAAGAGCATCAATGGCTTTGTCGGGGAAATTGCGGTCAGTCATGTAGCGCTCAGTCAGTTTAACGCATGCTGTGAGTGCTTCGGGAGTGTAGGTGACATTATGGTGAGCCTCGTATTTTTCCTTGATGTTGTTGAGGATGGCAAGAGTCTCCTCTTCAGTGGTGGGTTCTACAACCACTTTCTGGAAGCGGCGTTCAAGAGCGCCATCCTTCTCAATGTTTTTGCGGTACTCATCGTGGGTTGTGGCACCAATGCACTGAATTTCACCTCTTGCAAGTGCCGGTTTCAGCATATTGGCAGCATCCATAGAGCCGGGAGCACCTCCTGCACCGACTATAGTGTGGATTTCGTCAATGAATAAAATTACATCCGGATTCTTTGACAGCTCGTTGAGCACGGCTTTCACACGCTCTTCAAACTGTCCGCGATATTTGGTGCCGGCAACCATAGCTGCCATGTCAAGCGAAACCACTCGTTTGTCAAAAAGAACTCTCGATACTTTACGCTGTACTATCCTGAGTGCCAATCCTTCAACAATAGCTGACTTCCCGACACCTGGCTCGCCGATAAGAATGGGATTGTTCTTCTTGCGGCGGCTAAGAATCTGTGCCAATCGTTCGATTTCAACCTCGCGGCCAACTACCGGGTCCAGACGGTTTTCCTCGGCCGCACGGGTCATGTCGTGGCCGAATTTGTCAAGGGTAGGGGTGTCGCCGCCACGGCCTGACGTGCGTGACGTGGTGGTGCGGCTCTGTGACGATGCCGATTCGCGCTTAGAGGAATTGCCCGGGGTATCCTCCATAGGCTCGTCATCGTCATCTTCGGTGAAATCAGAGCCCATGCGTGTTATTCCTGCCTGATCGGCAAGTGGCTTGTAAAGAGACTCATAGCTTACGCCTGCTCTATGGAATGGTTTCATGAAATTCATCTCATTCAGTTCTTGATTGTGGAAAATAGCTAACAGCAGATGCTCAAGGTCAACCTCTTTGCTACGAAGCATTCTGGCCTCCAGAACACTAAGCTTTATCAGACGGTTGCTCATGGGGCTGGCGGAAATCTGTGAGGAGCTGGAGGAGTCCTCCGATAGCCCCATCTCAAACAGTTCCTTGTCAAGCTGCTGCGACAGTTCGTAGGCCGACGTGCCGGAGCACACCCGCTCGATGAGCGATTGAATCTTTCGCGACGGCTCGTTGATAAGGCTGTAGAGCAGATGTTCAGGGCGAATGACCGTAGAGTTATGTGTCACAGCCACTTTCGTGCTGTCAGCTATCACCTGGTTCAGTTGGTTTGTAAACATATATTGTCCTTGATATTTTTTTTCGAAATTAATGGTATCAGTGCAATTATTGTGCCAAATATACTGAACAACTTAATTTCAAAATGTTAAATTTAAATCCGATTATAACCTCTTAATAAAAATTAAACGGATGAGGCTGAATTATGGTTTATTCCCAAAAAATTATTATCTTTGCTTGTTAATTCTGGTGATTTCATGGCGGGCTTACCGCCTTGTCAGCCAAAACTCAAAGAACCAGAAGAATAACCAAGAAGAATAGAGACAAACAATAGAAATTTCATCATGTTGGAAGAAGATAGAATATTAAAAATCAACATTGAAAACGAAATGAAGTCGGCCTATATCGACTATTCTATGTCGGTTATAGTGTCGCGAGCCCTGCCGGACGTCCGTGACGGGTTGAAACCGGTTCACCGCCGTGTGCTCTACGGTATGAACGAGATGGGCAACACTTCTGATAAGCCGCACAAGAAATCGGCCAACTGTGTCGGTGAGGTTATGGGTAAGTATCATCCCCATGGCGACTCATCAATTTATGGCACCGTAGTGCGTCTGGCACAGGACTGGGCAATGCGTTACACTCTTGTTGACGGTCACGGAAACTTTGGTTCGGTTGATGGCGATGGCGCAGCCGCCATGCGTTACACCGAAGTCCGACTTGAAAAAATAGGGGAGGAGATGCTGTCAGATATCGAATCGGACACTGTTGATTTCCAGCCTAATTACGATAATTCACGCCGGGAACCAGTTGTGTTGCCAACGCGCTTCCCGAACCTGCTGGTCAACGGCGCTTCCGGTATTGCAGTGGGTATGGCCACAAACATACCGCCCCACAACCTTACCGAGTCAATCAATGCTTCGATAGCCCTTATTGATAACCCTGAGCTGACTGTAGCTGACCTTATGCAGCATATCAAGGCTCCTGACTTCCCCACCGGAGGTACAATTTATGGGTACAACGGCGTACGCGACGCATTTGAAACTGGCCGAGGCCGAATAATCATACGAGCCAAAGCTGAGATAGAGACCGAAGCCAATCATGACAATATAATTGTTACCGAAATACCTTATAACGTCAACAAGGCACTCCTTATATCATATATTGCTGATCTTGTCAATGAAAAGAAACTTGACGGAATCGCCGATATTAATGACGAAAGTGACTATAAGGGAATGCGTATTGTCATTAAGCTTAAAGCCGATGCCAATGCTAATGTGGTGCTGAATAAGCTTTACAAGATGACGCAGATGCAGGCATCGTTCAGCGTCAACAATGTGGCTCTTGTGCATGGTCGTCCCAAGACATTGAATCTTAAGGAGATGCTTTCTGCCTTTATTGAGCATCGCCATGATGTCGTGATTCGACGCACCAAATTTGAGCTCAAAAAAGCGCAGGAACGTGCCCATATCCTTGAGGGATTGATCATAGCCTCGCAGAACATTGACGAGGTTATCCATATAATCCGCTCTTCGGCCTCAACAGAGGATGCCCGAGCCCGTCTGTCCGAGCGATTCGGACTTTCGGATGCCCAGACATCGGCCATTGTAGAGATGCGCCTGAAGCAGCTCACCGGTCTGGAGCAGGATAAGCTACGCTCCAATTACGAGGAGGTCATGGCCGAAATAGCCCGACTGGAAGAGATTCTCAATGACGACCATGTGTGTCGTGAACTCATCAAGTCGGAACTCATTGAGGTTAGAGACAAATACGGAGATGAACGTCGTACTGACATAGATTATACTGCCGGCGATTTCAATGCCGAGGACTTCTACGCTGACGATGACATGATCATCACCATATCCCACATGGGCTATATCAAGCGTACTGCCCTCAGCGAATTCCGTACGCAGAACCGTGGTGGGGTCGGAGCCAAGGGCAGTGACACTCGCGATGAAGACTTCATAGAGTACATATATCCGGCTTCGATGCATAGCTACATGCTATTCTTCACAAGAAAAGGACGCTGCTACTGGCTCAAGGTTTATGAACTTCCTGAAGGAGCCAAAAACTCAAAAGGACGTGCAATCCAGAACTTGCTCAACATTGAGCCTGATGATGCCGTCAATGCTGTGATATGCGTCAAGGGATTGGATGATAAAGAGTTCGTATCGACTCATAATCTCGTTTTCTGCACAAAGAACGGTGTAATTAAGAAAACTTCACTTGAGGCCTATTCACGCCCGCGCGCTAATGGAGTCAACGCAATAATTATTCGCGATGATGACCAGCTCATCTCTGTTGAGTTGACTGATGGAAACTCGGAGATAATCATGGCCAACCGTAACGGTCGTGCTATCCGCTTCCACGAGAGCAAAGTACGCGAAATGGGTCGCGTATCAACAGGTGTACGAGGCATGACACTTGATGGCGGCGATGATGAAGTCGTGGGCATGATTTGCATGAAGTCCGACACCCCTAACAATGTAATGGTCGTTTCAGAGAACGGATATGGAAAACGTTCTATTCTCGATGACTATCGCATAACAAACCGAGGCGGTAAGGGAGTCAAGACAATAAACGTAACTGAAAAAGTTGGCCGTCTTGTAAGCATCAAGAGCGTCAATGACACCAATGATCTTGTCATAATAAACAAGTCGGGAATCACACTCAGAATCAAGGTTTCTGACATTCGTGTTCAGGGTCGAGCCACCCAAGGAGTCAAGATAATCAATCTTGAGAAGCGAAATGACACCATTGCGTCAGTTTGTTGTGTTGACTCGGAGCCGGAGCAGGAGGTGATTACTGAAATTGCTGAAGATGCTCAGGCCGAAGAAAATAACGCTCAGACAGAAAACAATAACGAATAACAATTACTTACCTTAAATAAACTGTTTATGAAAAAAATTAGCTTGCTCGCACTCGGACTTGTGGCTGCAATGTCTGCTTCAGCCCAGCCCGATGTAGTAAAAAATGTTGAGAAATTGGTAAAGTCCAAGGACTACGAAGCCGCTCTTACTGCTGTTCAGCCTGCCCTTACCAATCCTGAAACAGCTGAAACAGCCGAACCTTGGTATCTCGCAGGTAAAGCTTGCATTGGTATTTGGGATAAGGGCGAAATTGCAGCCATCACTCCCGGTAATAATCTTACTCCTGCTGACAAGGCCAAATATGCAAAGTCTCTTCTTGATGGATACGGATATTTGGAAAAGGCTCTGACGTATGCCGACAAACCTGACGCAAAAGGAAAGCCTTTCAAATACACCAAGGATATCAAAAAGATGATTGGTGAGAACTATGCCAAGTATCAGGCTGCAGGTCTTGACCTTTACAACGGTCAGGACTATGGTGATGCTTATAAAGTATGGAATATCTACACCACTCTTCCTGAGAATCCTAATGCCGATCAGGGCGCCTTTAAGGCCCATCCTGACACCATCGTAGGCGAAATCGCATATTACCAGTCACTTGCTGCATATTTTGACAAAAACATGCAGGGCGCAGTAGAAAGTGCTAAAAATTCGCTCGCCAAGGGCTATTCATCCAAGAATGTCTATATCGTAGGTATGGATGCTGCTAATCAGCTCGGTGATGAGGCTGCTGCCAAGAATTTCGCAAAAGAAGGTAACAAGGTTTACGGTGGTGACGATATCAGCTTTGCTGCAACCCTTATCAACGAGGAACTTCAGAAGGACAACTATCCTGCATGTTATGAGGTTATTGATGAATCATTTGCTGTTGCAAAA
The DNA here is from genome assembly GCA_964487725.1 of uncultured Bacteroides sp. GTDB lineage: Bacteria > Bacteroidota > Bacteroidia > Bacteroidales > Muribaculaceae > Paramuribaculum. The sequence continues at coordinate 14,791 of CAZASF010000019.1, forward strand.
AATGACTCAATCAAGAGCCAGCTTTACAACGTGAAGGCTATCATCAACGAGCGCGAAGGTAAAACTGCCGAAGCGATGGCCAATCTCGAAGAGTCACTGAAACTTATGCCCAACAATGCAAAAACTTATTACGACATGGGCCGTCTGGTTCAGAACTCTGTGGCTGAAAGAGAAGACAACGCTGACGAGGCTACCCGTAACAACGTTCTTGTTCCCGAAATTCTCAAAGCAATCTCTTACTATGAGAAAGCTTACGAACTGGATCCCGACTTGACTGAGATTCCCGGACACATCTACCGTCTGTACTACGCTCTTGACACTAACTATCATGCTGGTGCAGAATATGCTGCAAAGGCAGAAGAGTGGAAAAACAAACAGTAATCACGCTTCTAAAAGTAATAAATGGAGCGGTGTCCGGATGCGGGCACCGCTCTTTGTTTATGAAAAGTCAAAAATAATGACTAATTTTGCGGCTGATTTATGCTTTTATGAACATACGTTTCAACATATCCCTTCTGTTTTTGGCTATTGGGTCAGTTGCCTTTGCACAGACAAGTGTAGTCAAGGAAACCGAACATCTTCTTGACAACGCCAAACCTGACTATGCAACGGCGTTAAAGACCATACAGCCGGCTCTTGAGCATGAAGAGAGCAAAGATAATCCGGCAGCATGGTTTCTTGCCGGAAAATCGGCACTGGGAATATGGGACAGCCTATGGCTTAACCTTCAGATTGGACAGGAGCAAAACGAGGCCAAGAAAAAAGAGGGAGCGCAGGCCCTGATCGATGCATTTGGCTACATGATGACAGCAATGCCTCTTGATAGCCTTCCAAATGAGAAAGGGAAGGTCAAGCCAAGATTTACTAAGGAGATAGTTAAGATTCTTTCCAAATACTATAGGGCATATAAGAATGCCGGTATACTGCTATATGATGTCAAAGAACTCAAGGATGCATATAACGCATGGGAAATATATGTGAATTTTCCGGAACGTTTGGGGCTCAGCCGTAAGGACCTAAAAGTGGAAGGGCCTGATGATATAGGACAGATACTGTATTATCAGGGGCTTGCGGCAATAGCTACTGACGATAATCAAAATGCCGTACGCAAATTCATGGACGCTCGTAAGCACGGGTTCTCCAACAAGGAGCTGTATCTTTATAGTCTGGAAGCAGCTCGCCGATTGGAAAATGATCCTATGATGGTTGACTTCGCCCGTTTGGGAAATGAAATGTATGGCAAAGAGGATGTCAGCTTCTCACTTGTGCTCATTAATGACTGTCTGACAAATCAGGATTATAACCAGGCTATGCGTCTGGCCGGCGAAGCCCTCTGCGTCACAGACGATGATGTGGTAAAGAGCCAGCTCTATGATGTGCTTGGCGTGGCTGCCGAGCATGATGGCAAGATTGAGGAGGCGTTGGCTCATTATCAGAAATCAGTTGTCTACAATGGGGAAAATGCAAAGAGTTATTTTGACCTTGCCCGTCTTATATATAATGAGTCATTGAGAATTGCCGAGCAGGGATCAGATGAAGATGTGGAGAATAAGGCAGTTCCCGGACTGAGGAAGGCGGCTGAATATTTTGAGAAAGCTTATATGCTGAATCCTGCCCTGAACCAGATTCCCTCCACGCTCTATAGCCTGTATTACCGTTTGGGTGCCGGTTACGAACAGCAGGCCGACTATTGGTTCAAAAAGCAAAAGTGACGGGATGAGTCTCGGTTAGGAGTTAAATTTTGTTATTATTGCATCTAAGGCGCGCCTCGGTGTGTTATGATAATAAAATAAAAACCCTTTAAACATTACTAATCATGAAAGCCTTAGTCGTTTTAGCTTTTGTATTCGCGATAATTGCAGCTGCTTTTCTTATCGCCACGGTATTTACTACCGGTTCAGTGATGGTCTACGCGTCAATCAGCGCCGGACTTGCTCTCGCAGCATTTGTAATCCTGTTTGTAGCTTACACCAACCGCAGTGTCAAATAGCGACATCTGCGGCAGCTCATATAACTCTTAACGGCTCCGGCCGGTGGATTTTCTTGACAAAGAGACTTCGCCGGCCGGAATCAGTGTGTGACGGTTGTTGTCAAACCCGAAAATAATGAGTAATTTTGCATTCGAACCATCTCATTACTAACAATCACCTGATGAATACCAACCAACAGTTTGAGCAGGCTTTGGCATCCTGTCGTGATATATTTGAAAAGAAACTTAAGGATTATGGTGCTTCGTGGCGCATTATGCGCCCGTCGTCAATAACTGACCAGATTTTCATTAAGGCCAAGAGGGTGAGAACTCTAGAAACCACGCAACAGGCTATGGTTGATGAAGGGATATTACCCGAGCTTATCGGCATTGTAAACTATGGTATTGTTGGTCTCATTCAGCTTGAGTTGGGGTTTGTTGACGAGGTGGACATCACTCCTGAGCGGGCACTGTCGCTATATGATAGATTCGCTTCCGCCGCAATGAAGCTAATGATTGCCAAAAACCATGATTATAACGAGGCATGGCGATGGATGCGGAATGCCAGCTACACGGATTTTATCCTGACTAAGGTGCAACGCACTAAGCAGATTGAGGATAATAACGGTGAAACTATAATTTCGGAAGGAATAGATGCCAATTATATGGACATAATCAACTACGCCGTGTTCGGAATAATAAAACTTACGGAATGAGCGCGGAAGAAAAGACTGGAAGCGTCACGCGGTGGCAGATGGTTCTTCCATACATCGTATGGGTTTTAAGACTTTCTGTCGGCGCTTTGTTCATAATGTCAGGGCTCGTAAAGGGTATTGACGTGTGGGGCACAGTGTTCAAGTTTGAGGAGTATCTCGCGTCCTGGGCCGTAGAGCTCCCCGTATCGCTTATCGTGCTTGGAGCCATGGCTTTGTGTTCGATTGAGTTCATATTGGGAGCCATGTTGGCTCTTGGATGCTTCCGGCGTGTTTCCGTCATATTGTTGCTGGCAATGATGGCCGTTATGCTTCCGCTGACACTTTATGTATGGATCGCTGATCCGGTATCGGATTGCGGTTGCTTCGGCGATTTTTGGATTCTTAGTAATGCTGCCACTTTCTGGAAAAATGTGCTGATAACGTGTGCACTCGTATTCCTGCTGATTTACAATTCTAAAGTCAATTGCCTGTACAATCCTTACAGCCAGTGGATTTGCGGAGTGTTATGTCTTGTTTTAATCACATGCGTGGAGTTGTACGGATATAACATCCAGCCAATGGTTGATTTCCGTTCGTTTCCTGCTGGAACCTCTCTCTTAGCGGATTATTCTGACGATGATGAATCATCTGAAAGCATGACTTTCATATACGAGAAGGATGGGCAAAGTAAGGAGTTCTCTATGGATGCCCTTCCTGATTCAACATGGACATTTGTGGAGCGAAAAATTGATGGCGTATCCGCCGCTGCCGCTGATGATAAACGTAGCGAACTGGCTGTTTTCGATGAGGATGGCGAGGATATAACATTGGATGTAATAACAGGATCCGGGCTGGAATTGCTTGTGGTTGTGCCGCAATATGACAGAGCTGACATATATTACACTTCTTTTACCAATGAGCTTAACGAAATGATGAACCGTATTGGTGGGTCGCTTGTCGAGTTGACAGATCTCAGCTATGAGAAAATTGATTCGCTGCGCAATGGCTCCATGGCTGAATTCCCCATCTATAGGGCCGAATCAACGGTTCTGAAAGAGTTGTCGCGTGGCGTTGTCTCGGTAGTGTTCCTGCGCGATGGTGTGATTCAGTGGAAGCGAAACATGGGGACTATGGATATCGAGGGCCTTGTGAAATCTCCGAATCCTGAGGTCGCTCTTGAAATGTCGGCACCCGGTGGCGGGCGTATGCTACGGCATTGGGCCGAGGCTCTTATTGCAGTGCTCCTGGTCATTCTGGCGATTGATAAATGTGCTGGTGCGATAATAAACCGCTTAAAAGGTGGCAAAGAAGAAAATAAATCAGTAAATTTGCAAAACGAAATTCCGGGCGAAAGCTCTGACGAACATAACAACTTGACTAACTAATAAATAAAACAAGAAATGAGAAAGAACATTGTTGCAGGTAACTGGAAAATGAACACCACCCTGCCTGAAGGTATTGCTCTTGCAAAGGGTGTCAACGATGCCCTCAAGGGTGTTGATGCAAAGTGCGACGTGGTTATCTGCGTTCCCTTCACCCACCTCGCTTCAGTTAACGAAGTTATTGACAAAACAAAACTCGGTCTTGGTGCAGAAAACTGCGCTGACCATCGTTCGGGCGCTTACACCGGAGAGGTTTCCGCTCCCATGGTGGCTTCAACCGGTGCCAACTATGTGATTCTCGGCCATAGCGAACGTCGTCAGTACTACGGTGAAACATCTGAAACCCTCAAGGAAAAGGTTAACCTCGCTCTTGAAAATAATCTTACTCCCATTTTCTGCATCGGCGAAGTCCTTGAGCAGCGCGAAAACGGCACTTATCTTGACGTTGTAAAAACCCAGATTGAGGACGCTCTCTTTGAGCTTTCAGCTGAGGACTTCTCAAAACTCATCCTCGCTTATGAACCTGTATGGGCAATTGGTACCGGTAAGACTGCAACCGATGATCAGGCCGAGGAAATGCACGCCTTCATCCGTGACGTTATCGCTAAAAAGTACGGCAATGAGGTTGCTGAAAACACATCTATCCTCTACGGTGGCAGCTGCAAACCCTCTAACGCTAAGGCTCTTTTTGCAAAACCCAATGTTGATGGTGGCCTTATCGGTGGCGCCTCACTCGATGCTGAATCATTCATGGGCATAGTGACTGCATTCTGACTGTCTCGACAGCGACAAATATAACGTTAAATTAGGCTACAATGATTAATTTTATTAATTTTGTAGCCTAATTCCTTGTAAAAAACTTTCAGCCTATGCCTTATCGTAGCCTGTTTAGAATATTAGTTACAGCAGTTTTCGGACTGACGTTCCTTAGTCTTTCGGCGCAGAAAAGCACCAAGGATCCGGTGTGTATTGTCGACGATATAGTGGCTGATAGCATAAACATCGTGGAGATGCCCGATGATTTGTGGGACCTCATTGATTATAGTGATGGGGTGAAGAAACGGGTTTTAGTCAATCCTAAACCATTTACGGTCCAGGTCTATGGCGACAAGTCACGCAATGAAGCCAATGCCCGCGCGGCAAAAGTTCAGGCCCGTTTCCCTCAGTATCATGTTCGGCGCCATTACAGCAGCCCGTATTTCAGGGTTTATCTCGGCGCATTTGAAACCTCGGCCGAGGCACAGGTTCTTGTGAAACAAGTTAAGCAGGCCTTCCCTGCATTCGCAAGTGAAGTCCACTGGACCAAGACAAGCTTGGGAGCCAGTAAGAGTAGGTGATGATTGATATGCAGGCCGGAGAAAACCTTTCAGAGCAGGAAACGATAGAGCGTATTGCCGCCCATTACAAGGCGATTATTGAACTCATAGGCGAGGATGTGAGCCGCGAAGGCCTCGTCAAGACTCCATGCCGTGCTGCCAAAGCCTTGTATTATTCCACACGTGGCTACCGGCAGAACATCGGCGATGTTATCCATGGGGCTTTATTCAACTGCGTTGATAAAGATCAATTGGTAGTAGTAAAGAATGTAGAATTCTATTCGCTCTGCGAACATCATGTGCTCCCGTTTTTCGGGCATGTGAGTGTGGGTTATCTGCCAGGTGAAAAAATTGTTGGCCTGAGTAAAGTTGCCAGGATTGTTGATATGTATGCGCGCCGATTGCAAGTGCAGGAGCGTTTCACCTCGGAACTTGCCGAAGCTCTGACCGAAGCTCTGGGCGCAGCAGGGGTTATTGTTAGGGCCGAAGCCCGGCATCTGTGTATGGCAATGCGTGGCGTACAGAAGCAGGATAGTTCAACGGTCACATTAGCCGCAACCGGATTGCTTAAAACAGACAGTGAATTGCGTCGTCAGTTCTTCAGCATGATATAACTCAGATTTATTTCTTTGGGCCGGGAACAAATGACTCGAATGAATTGTCGTCGTAGTAAACAATGATGTTAACTATCCGCTTTTTTGTGTAGGGGTTGAATGTGATTGCCGATTTATGAATATCGGCAGTATTCGCTTCCGGATCAATGTTTAGTGGCGTTGAATTTAGCCCTTTAATTAAGGGCTGTGAATCGTCAGCGCTATTTGCCTCATTTTCAACGAAACCTTTTTCAAAGTCTATTCTTGTTTGAAGCTCTTCATCTTCAGGAGCTTGCATGCTGTCAAATGTCAGAAAGGAGTCTTTTTGAGGCTCTGAGATTTTAAAATTTTCATTGTGCAGCATTGTTCCCTCGCCAAACATGAGCCACAGCACGGAAAGCTGCGGATATGCCTCATGAATTTTTGTTATCAGCTCATCGCTCACTTTTTTGTTGCGACCATTCAGCAGCTGCGAAAGGGTGGGGCGGGCAATGTTGCAATTGTCAGCAAATTGTGTGATTGCAACGGACTCGTGATTGATGAATTCTTTAAGGCGTGAAACGATATCCATTTGTAAATTCCTCTTTGTAATTTGACATTGCAAATGTAATCATTAAAAATTAGATATGCAAATGTCAAGATAATTATTCTTTGTTTACGAATGCACGAAAGAGAATAGGGGAGAATACAAGTCGTTTTGAAATGTAAAACAAAGGATTAAAGTATATTGCGGGCAAATGTTGCTATTTAGTTGAGTAGCACTACGTTTACGTGTAAATATCGTATGATTGTTTGGTGAAAATGCCGAAAAGGGTGCTTGGGTGCAGGATATATTGAATCAATACGTTAACTTTTGAACATAATTGTACTGATATACAACGCTGTATTGTGCGTTGTGAATGATTGTTAATAGCCCTATGTGTGGTTTAGTAAACAATATTCGTTGGTGAATTTGCAATATGAACATGCGTTCAAACCTAAATCTGCCGCCCTAAATCGTGGTAGGTATGCAAATCAAATGATTCTCAAATGCTAATTCTCAATCGTTAATTTACAAATTTACGCATGATTATTTTGTATGATCTTGTAGCGGTTTTTAATTGTAAATCAGTCTTACCTTGAACGCTCGGTAGTGTGTGTTAATCAAGCATTTATATGATCTCTCTTTGTTATTATAACAAATCGCCGGCTTCTTTTGGATGTGGCTTTTGTGTTAACAATGGTGTATTAACTATGTGAGAATTCATAATTTACGTGAATGAGTCACGTGAAGGATGAACATAGGTTAATTTTTTTGGGGCGTGATTGTGCGTAGTATGTCATTTTTTATTGTCGATTTTACTGCACCACAATTGTCTTTCCTGACCGCTAGGTTCGCAGGATCCTCAGTTTTTAAAAAGTAAGCTTTAAAATAGTGCATTACTCCCCGAAGCACAACCAAGTCAGCAATCGCAACCAAATAAAAGCCGTAGCGCACACGTATAGTCCACAACCCTGAATAGAATCAGCCCGGCGAAAGAAGTGTTTCTCTTCGGGCTTGTAAAAATTATTTTGTACATTTGATTAAAAATGTATAATCCCGTAATATCTTTACTTGATTTTTCAAAGACAATCCCTTAAGCTCGTTATTTGTAGGGATAATATTAGTGTCTGCTACGCTTTCTATTAAGTTAAATAAATACGAAGTCTTAATTGCATAGCCAGCATTTTCGGCTCCAGTATGTTTTGCACAGATTATTCCTACAAGTTCTCCATTTTCATTAAACAAAGGGCCTCCACTATTGCCAGGTTGTATAGGGGCTGAAATTTGATAGTTAGTGACATCCCCTTCAAATCCAGAGCGAGAACTAATTATGCCTGTTGTAAGTTTAACTTCCTCTCCCATAGTTCCGATCAATGGATAACCAAGTGCATATATTGATTCTCCCACATCGGCCATAGTTTTGCTAATCGAGTATGGAACTGATTCCCAATACTTGTCATTCTTATAATCTACAATTTGTAACAATGCTATATCACAGACTTTATCTTTCCCTATGACTTTAGCCTTATAGCCAGTAGTGAAATCTCCATCAATACCATATATTTGAATTTCACTTGCGTCATCAGCTACATGGTTGTTTGTTACGACATATCCATTCAAAAGGGCAAAACCACTCCCGCTCCATTGTTTAGAATCATTAGATGAGGTTCGATTGTTAGAAGCTGAATATATTTTTGTATATGTCTCATGTGCCTCTTCTTCTTTCAGTGGAACATAGAAGTCCATAAACCAATATCCTGGGACAGTATACTTATACATTATTTCAAGGAAGTCCCCATTCCAAATGAAGGAACAATCATTCTTACTTTCCTTAGTATATATATTTCGATAATTCCCCTTATAAGCACCTGGGGCTGCGGTCTTATTGAAAGATGCTCTTTCATCACCAAAACGCCAAGTCATATCCTGAGAATCATTCAATCGTATCAATTTATAAGTATTACCTTCAATAACACAAGCATAGCGAGCTTCATTTTGCTCATATATACCGCAAATAGGATCTTGCGATGATTCAATTATAGTGATCAACTCTTGCTCACTCTTATATTTGGAAATCCATTGTTCATGATGTGGTATAGATACTGGAATATCAGTAAAATGAAAATACTTTTCATCCCCATTTTGGTTCAAACATATCATTTTAGTTTCAGAAGAGATGTGACCACCAAATTTTAACGTGATCTGGTTTATCTCTTTGTCATTTAAATTGGCCGATGTTTCAATTGTGCCTTCATCAAAAAAATATGGTTTTTTCTCGGTAGTAGCCCATCCACTGTTAAGACCTACAAACGGCAAAACACCTATAATAACGTTTGTGCTGTCTTTTTCTACTAATTTTAAATCCCAAGCAGAGGCAATATCTGTTCTATCTGATTTTTTTAATTTATGGTAATTGCGGTGTCTAAATCTCTTTTTGGGAAATATTGATAGATTCACATACGTATTGTCTTGTTCATTTAAAAGAGACATTACCCATACTTCATAATCCTCATTCTCAAAATGAGGCTGTACTCCGTCTTCAAATGTTATAAGATCGGAAGCAAATCCAGCTTGTGAGGAGAAAAACACCGTGAGCAAAACAACAACTGCTCTCATCAATAAATTTAAGAATTTCGACTGTATCATGTTTAATGTGTTATTTCAACAATTTGCCCATATGCATCTCTATTAAATTTACAACACTATCCATCGCTTCATTTACTTCAAATTTTTCAAATGAATTAGCCTTATTTATGTAGAGCTCGCGAATTTGATTATATTTTATACTATGAAGGCAACGTGCAATTTCAACACTGTCACAATCCTCTAATTGTAGTGTTGTTTCAATTAATTTATCTACAAGAATTTCAAAGTGATGAACACTGGGAGCTAAAGATTTATTATTCCGTTCAACACCATACGGCATACTCTTAAGCTCGTGCATTATTTGTTTCAGTTCAATTAGCTTATCTGACTGTATCATAAATATGGCTTGAACAATGACTCGTTGTTCATTTATCAAATTTGCAAAAATAAAACGTGAGCCAACTATGCCACGTCTAAACTGATGGTCGTAGGAACCCCTTGATGCAGATGTAACAATAGTGACCCACGCATGAGCGTGAGAACCACTATGCTATCCCTTGCATCAAATGAAAATTTCCTACGTTTTCAGTTTACAAGATAAGCATAACGCTTCTAATTTTTCAATATGTTGCGGATAGAATTGCCTCAATCCGACTGCAAAATTACAATTTTTTGCCAATTATGAGGTATTTCAGTCCATCAAATCAGTAAATAGGCTGAATACCAATTGAATTAATATAACGAACGGCCCTTAAAAATCCATAAATCCGTTCTACCTATCCAACTAATTAGGACACCATAAGTACACCTTGTGTTTTGCAACTGGTTAGTATTCAGTGATATTGCAACCATGTTCCAAGATAAGGTATGTGCCGTGCTGAGTATTATATAAAATGTGTAATATGTAAAAGTGCTTGGTTTAATTTTTGTTTTGATTAGTGTGTTCAATTATTGCCCATGCATGGGGTATCTTTGCGTATCCGTTCTAATTTAATGCAAAACTAATTATGTCATTTCCTTTTGTAATATCTGATCGAGTGATTAAAACAGTGAATGCTCTTCCGGCGGAAGAACGTAAGATTGTGTCTGACGCGTTGGTTGCTGAATTTATCCGTGGAGAGAATCCCGTGGCCGAAATGTCGTCTCTGCATGCAATGATTTATACGGCGATCCGCTATTATGTAAAGCGCGATACGGAGCGTTCCATGGCGCGCACGGCCGGGGCGCCGATGGGTGTTTGTGCTGCGGGGTTCTGATTGTTGCTTTCAGGGGGTGAGGGCAGACGTATAACTTGTATGTTGTTGACTACCAAAGCATAGTTATGCAACTAATGGGAATAGTTGCATAACTAATAAATTTAGTTTATCTTTGCCGCATGAAACTAACGCGTTTAGTTATGGAAAAGCTGACAGAAAAAGAACTGCAATTGATGAAAATGCTGTGGCGTAACGGCCCGTCGTTTGTGCGTGAACTTGTGGAGATGTATCCCTCGCCTAAGCCCCATTTCAATACTGTATCAACTTACGTTAGACTACTCGAGAGAAAAGGATTTGTGATGCATGAGGACTTTGGTAGCAGTTACCGCTATTCTCCAGCCGTTTCTGCAGAGGATTATTCGGTGTTGTTGCTTAATGAAATTGCGGATAAATATTATGATGGGTCGATTAAAAATCTTATTGTGTCGTTACTGAAAAAGGCTGCGCTTTCGGAAGATGATTTGTGGGATCTAATGACTGTGATGCGGCAATCGCGCAGCCGCGATTGAGGGATTTGTTGTCTGCTTTCCATAAATTGAGTAGGCACATAAAAATGAGTCCGGTAAAATAACCGGACTCAAAACTTATGTAAATATTGTCACACGTATATACGTGTCGTTATTTTACGGCAGCTACTCCGGGGAGCACTTTGCCTTCGATAGCTTCAAGGAGGGCACCACCACCGGTTGACACGTATGAAACCTGATCGGCAAGGCCGAACTTATTTACGCATGCCACGGAATCACCACCGCCTACCAGAGAGAATGCGCCGTTCTTAGTGGCTTCAACGATTGCATCGGCAATCGCGCGTGAGCCTCCGGTGAAGTTGTCAAATTCAAATACACCTGCAGGGCCATTCCACAGAATGGTCTTGGCCGGTACGATTGCTTCGGCAAAAGCCTTGCATGATTCGGGACCAGCATCAAGGCCTTCCCATCCGTCAGGGATATCCATAACGGAGCAAATCTGAGTCTTAGCGTCGTTGCTGAAGCTGTCGGCGGCCACGCAGTCTGAGCCAAGAACGAGATTTACGCCTTTGGCTTTAGCCTTGTTCATGATGTCAATGGCGAGGTCAAGTTTGTCAGATTCGCAGATTGAATTACCAACTTTGCCGCCCATGGCCTTTGCAAATGTGTAGGTCATGCCGCCGCAGAGAATCAGATTGTCAACCTTGTCCATGAGGTTTTCTATGATGCCAATCTTGGTAGAAACCTTTGAGCCTCCCATAATAGCGGTGAAGGGACGTTTGATATCAGAAAGGATGTTGTCAACCGCCTGAACCTCTTTCTCCATGAGGTAGCCGAGCATCTTGTCCTGTTTGTCAAAATAATCGGCGATAACAGCCGTTGATGCGTGCTTGCGGTGAGCTGTTCCGAATGCATCGTTAACGTAAACGTCAGCATAGCTTGCAAGAGTTTTTGCAAATTCTTTCTGGCGTTCCTTCATCTCTTTCTTTGCTGCGTCATAGCCGGGATCTGTCTTGTCAATGCCCACGGGCTTTCCTTCCTCCTCAGGATAGAAGCGGAGGTTTTCAAGAAGAAGAACTTCGCCCGGTTTGAGTTCGGCTGCTGCTTCCGATGCCTTTGCGCAGTCAGGAGCAAACTTAACGTCTGTGCCGAGAGCCTTCGCAACGGCGTCCTTAATCTGAGCAAGAGAGAATTTGGGGTTCACTTTTCCCTTGGGTTTGCCCATGTGGCTCATGATGATGAGGCTACCGCCATCGGCAAGGATTTTTTTAAGGGTAGGGAGGGCACCGCGGATACGGGTGTCGTCAGTGATGTTACCGTTTTCATCCAGAGGCACGTTGAAGTCAACGCGCACAATTGCCTTTTTACCGGCAAAGTTGAAATCGTCTATTTTCATTTCGGTTACTTTATTTTGGTATTGATTTGTGTCTAATGCGCAAATGTAGTCAAAATCCACGATATATTAAAGAAAATCTCTCCGAAAAACCTCCTACCTCTACAGTAGGGCAGCCATTTGGTCGCGAAGCTTGCGAGCTTCCTCCGATGCGCGTTGGGCGAAATCTTCGCCTGACGAGGCATAGATAATGCCGCGCGATGAGTTGACGAGCAGGCCGCAATCATCAATCATTCCGTACTTCACAACCTCTTCGAGGCTTCCTCCCTGAGCACCTACACCAGGCACGAGGAGGAAACTGCGTGGAGCTACGCGGCGAATTTCTTCAAACATGCGTCCTTGTGTGGCTCCAACAACATACATCATCTCTTCCGGACCGGCCCATTCACTTGATTTTTTGATTACTTGTTCAAATAGCGGTGTCCCTTCAGAGTCCTTTATGAGCTGGAAATCATGGCTTCCTTTGTTGGATGTTAGGGCGAGAAGTATAACCCACTTTCCTTCGTAGCCGAGGAATGGGCTCACGCTATCCTCACCCATGTAAGGAGCCACGGTTATTGCATCAACATCCAGATGCTCGAAAAAACTGCGGGCATACAGGCGTGATGTGTTGCCTATGTCGCCTCGCTTGGCATCAGCAATTATGAACTGGTCAGGATAATTCTCGCGGATATATCTCACCGTGCGCTCAAGCGCATCCCATCCTGCCGCACCGAAGCTTTCGTAAAATGCCATGTTGGGTTTATATGCCACGCAGTAGGGGGCTGTAGCGTCAATTATGGCTTTGTTAAAGCTGAAAACGGGGTCGTCTCCGTTAGCTATATGGGCAGGGATTTTCAAAGGGTCGGTGTCGAGCCCAACGCAGAGAAATGATTTTTTACGGCGGATATTTTCAACTAAAGTCTGTCGGTTCATGATGCTGGGTGTTAATGGGTTATAGACTCGCTTCTTTCATGCGCTCAGCGTTTTCGGCAACGATCAGGTGGTCAATGCAGTCCTGGATATCGCCGTCCATGAAAGATTGGAGATTATATATGGTGTAATTTATTCTATGGTCTGTGATTCGCCCCTGCGGATAATTGTAGGTGCGTATTTTTGCCGAACGGTCGCCGGTGGAAACCATTGTCTTGCGGCGCGAGGCTATGTCGTCCATGTATTTACGATGCTCCTTGTCATAAATGAACGTGCGCAATCGGCTGAGGGCGCGTTCCTTGTTCTTGGGCTGGTCGCGGGTCTCCGTACATTCGATCAGAATCTCCTCGGTCTCGCCGGTGTTGGGATTTCGCCACATATAGCGCAGGCGGACTCCTGATTCAACCTTGTTGACATTTTGGCCTCCGGCTCCGCCGCTTCGGAAGGTGTCCCATTTGATTTCGCCCTCATTGATTTCCACATCAAACGGCTCTGCTTCAGGCAGAACTGCCACTGTGGCTGCTGAGGTGTGTACTCGACCCTGCGTTTCGGTAGCGGGTACGCGCTGCACCCGGTGTACGCCGCTCTCATATTTTAGCGTTCCGTAGACATTGTCGCCGGTAACCGTTGCCACAATCTCCTTGAATCCTCCGGCGGCCCCTTCGTTGAATGATGACACGCTGAGAGTCCATCCTTTTGATTCGCAGTATTTTGAATACATTTTGAAAAGGTCTCCGGCAAATATGGCGGCTTCATCGCCACCGGTGCCTCCTCGGATTTCAAGTATGGCGTTTTTTGAATCTTCCGGATCTGCAGGAAGGAGAAGAATTTTAATTTCCTCCTCGAGTCCGGGTAGGGCAGCTTGGGCTTCCTCAAGTTCTTCACGAGCCATGGCCCTAAGTTCATCGTCCGATTCATTCTCCAAAACTTCCCGAGCCTCGCTGATATTCTCTATGGCTGTGCGATATTTTCCGGTCACTTTCAGCAGCCGTTCAAGGTCCTTATACTCCTTGGTCAGGCGTACATAGCGCTGCATGTCGGCTATTACCGCCGGATCTGTTATGAGCGTGCTGACCTCTTCAAACCGTGATTCAATACCTTCAAGGCGGGCAAGTAGGGAATTGTCTGACATATCTTTTCTATCTTTTCTGCGAAGTTACAAAAAAATACTAAAATGAACAATATCGGGGCTCCCGACTTGTTATATAAGATATATCATAGATTATTGTCAACAAAAACAAACGTTATGAAACGAATAAAGTTATCCAATGCCGTTTTTGCTCTTCTGGCATTATTTACGTTGTCGGCAGTGATGCCATCGTGTGAACCGTACCGACGCCATCGCGGACAGCGAAACGAACAATATCAGCCTGGCCCGGGCCAGCAAAGGCCTGGTAGACCTCAAAATCCGCAGAATCAAGGTAGTCCTGGTGCTCCCGGAGGCCCCGACCGATATCGTAACTGAAAAAATGATTTGCTCAATCCAGTATAAAATGTTAATTTTGCACGTTGTAAAATAGCAAACATATAAAGTAGCAATCATAAATCAAGTTATGAACATTACCAGTACCAGCAACGACTCAGTCAGCATGCGCCTGACAGTGGCGGTGGAAGAAAATGATTACAAGGCAAAAGTTACCGAGGACCTTAAGAGAATCGGCCGAACCCATCAGATTCCCGGATTCCGCAAGGGTCACGTATCGCTGAAAGATCTTGAACGCCGTTTCGGTAAGCAGATTACCAGCGATGTAATCAATCAGGTTGTCTTTGACGCCGTGATGAAATACATTCAGGAAAACAAACTCAATGTGCTTGGACAGCCCATGCCCGTTGAAGTCAAGGAACTTGACCTCAAGAATCAGAAGGAATTCACTTTCGAATATGATCTCGCAATAGCTCCTGCAATTGATGTGGAAGTTGACAAGAATGTTCACGTTCCCTATTATAATATAGAGGTGACCGATGAAATGGTCAGCGAACAGGATCAGGCGTTCCGCAAACGCTTCGGTGCACAGGTTCCCGGCGAAGAATTTGAGAAAGATGCTCTCGTGAAGGGCGCAATCATGCAGCTCAATGAGGACGGCACTATAAAGGAAGGCGAGGATGCCATTCAGGTTGTCAGCGGAATTGTTGCCCCGATGTACTTCACAGATAAGGAGCAGGCCGCTAAATTTGAAGGCAAGAAGGTTGGCGATAAGGTTGTATTCAACCCCCGCAAGGCTTCAGGCGAGAACATTACTGAAATTGCTTCAATGCTGAACATCGATAAGGCTCGCGTTGCCGAAGTTCAGGGCGATTTCGAAATGGCTATTTCCGAAATCATCGTTGTAAGACCGGCTGAACTTGGTGAAGAACTGTACACCAATGTGTTCGGTAAGGACAAGGTTAACAATGAAGAGGAATATCGCGCTGCTATCAAGCAGATGATATCCAGTGATCTTCAGGGCAACAGTGATATGATTTTCCGCTGGTCTGCCCGAAAGGCCTATATGGAGAAATACGGTGATATGCAGCTTCCGTCCGCATTGTTGACCAAATGGCTCATGACACGCGGTGAGGAAATGACTGAAGAAAAGGCTGCTGAGGAATATGCCCGCATGGAGCCGGATCTCAAGTGGCAGCTTATCCTTGACAAGGTGGTTGAAAAGCTCGGTGTCAAGGTAGAACGCGAAGATCTCCTTGAGTTTGCAAAGGGCCTTGCAGCCCGCCAGTTTGCTCAATATGGCATGACAAACATTGATGAAGAGACAATCGCCAAATATGCCGAAAATATACTTGCTGACAAGCAGTATTCCGGACGTATGCACGAACAGGTTTCAGAGGCCAAAACATTTACAGCTCTGAAAAATGCCATTACCCTTGATGAGGAGACAGTGAGTCTCGATCAATTCAAGGAAATTGCGTCAAAAATCTGACAAACGGAATAGTCCATAAAGTCAATCCCGCCCAAATGATGATTCATTGGCGGGATTGATTGTTTTCTTATTGATGTTATTCAAAGACCTTACCCTTTTATAATCACTTTCTTTGACCAGCTGGCGCACTTCACTATGTAGTATCCTCGGGATAACTCCAATGTGAACCGGCCGTTTTCCAACCGGAATTTCTTGACGAGCTGTCCGGTAATCGAATACACCTCAAACTCAAGAGTGCAATCCTCATCGGCCTTTATGGTCAGAGAGTTTCTTGACACGGTGATTTCCGGCGTGGAGTCAGTGATTGACGGATCCGTAAGGGCGTATGATGAAGTTGCCGCTACCGGACATGTCAAGCTCAATGCTATTGCTGAAAATAATATGAGGATGAATTTTTTCATTATCGCCGGCAAATTTAATGAAAATCCCTGCAATAATTCGTGTGTCCTTTACGTTGCAAAGCGGTGTTAGTGATTTTTAACACTGTCTGTGGGTACCTGCAGCCCGTTTGTGTTGCGGTTTGAGCAACATTAATGTGCTGTTATAAGATTAATTTTGATAATTAAACCATTGCATTGCGTGACATTACGTAAAAAAGTTGTACCTTTGCGCCGGATTTCATACACCTATGATTAATATATGACTAAAGAAATCGAAGAACTTGACATGCTGATAGAGACTTCTTGGGAAGTCTGCAACAAGGTGGGCGGTATCTACACTGTGCTCTCTACCAAATCAAGGACACTCCACACACTCTACGGCGACAAGCTTGTGTTCATAGGTCCGGATGTATGGACCAAAGAGAATCCATCGCCTTTTTTCAAAGAATCCAAGACTCTTCTGAAACCGTGGGTTAAATCATTGGATCTTCCTGACGGTGTCGCAGTAAGGGTAGGACGTTGGAATATCCCCGGAAAGCCTATTGCCATATTGGTTAGGTTTGAAGGGATGTATGCTGTGAAGGATGCTTTCTATGGCAAAATGTGGGATCTGTATGGGGTGGATTCGCTTCATGCCTACGGCGATTACGATGAGGCTTGCGCCTTCTCTCATGCGGCCGGCCATGTGATAGAGAGCCTCTATTCATTCATGAACCTGAAAGGCAAACGCGTTATAGCTCATTTCGATGAATGGACAACCGGCATGGGACTTCTGTATGTCAAATGGCGATTGCCCGAGGTAGCCACGGTGTTCACCACCCATGCCACGAGCATAGGTCGCAGCATCTGTGGAAACGGTAAACCTCTCTATGATTATATGAAGGGTTACAATGGCGATCAGATGGCACGCGAGCTAAATATGGAGTCAAAGCACTCTCTCGAAAAAGCCGCTGCCCATCAGGCTGATTGCTTCACCACGGTAAGCGATATAACCGCAGTTGAGTGGGAGCAATTGTTGGAGCGCAAACCTGATGTGGTTACCCCCAACGGATTTGAGGACGATTTTGTGCCGGGCAAAACGAAATTCAAAGCAGCCCGCAATCAGGCCCGTGCTACACTTCTATCGGTAGCTCGTTCATTGACTGGAAAGCCGATGGATGACAATACGTTCATTCTCGCTACTTCAGGCAGATGCGAGTACCGAAACAAGGGGATTGACCTTTTCATTGATTCTCTGGTTAAAATAGGTCAGGAGAAAACGTGCAAGGATATTCTCGCATATATTATGGTGCCGGCATGGTCCGATAAGGCCCGCAAGGATCTTCAAATAGCCATTTCTGAAGGACGTACGGAAAAGTTGGAGGATTCGTGGATGACCCACACGGTTCATAACCCGTTTGAAGATGCCATAGCATGTCGTCTGCGTCAGCTTTCCTTGCCTGAAAACATAACCGTCATATATGTGCCATGTTACCTTAATGGCGATGACGGAATATTCAATTTGCCCTACTATGATCTCCTGATAGGGATGGATGCCACGGTGTTCCCCTCATATTATGAGCCTTGGGGTTATACTCCTCTTGAAAGTGTAGCCTTTGGTGTTCCCACTGTAACCACTTCATTGTCAGGATTCGGGCAGTGGATTAACCGTAAATTCGAGAACGGATTTGACAGTTGTGGAGTGACGGTTGTAGGGCGCACTGATGGAAACTATTGGGAAGTGGCTGAAAACATAGCTCATGCAATCAAGTTCCTGACATGCGATGACAGCGCTCAGTTGGACAAGATTTCAGCCAGTGCACGCGCAACAGCAGCTGCTGCCAAATGGGAAACCTTCATAGATTATTATGAGGAAGCCTTTAAAATAGCATTTAACAATGAAAAGCTCCGTACAGAATCATCGGAAGCTTAAATTATAATAACGAAAAAAACTCTATTAAATAAGAAACTGAAATGAAAATCAAAGTTAGTCAAACAAACACCCCCGTGTGGCATGACACTACAGTGATTGCAGAGTTGCCTCACCGCCTTAAAGCGCTTGACATAATGTCGAAGAACCTCTGGTGGGTATGGAACAGTGAAGCTAAGGCTCTGTTCCGCGACATAAACCCCGATCTTTGGCGCTCTACGGGCGAGAATCCCGTCATGGTGCTCCAGCGCATCAGCTCCGAGCGTCTGGCCGAGATTCAGAAGGATGAGGTGATGATGAGACGCATTGAGAGCGTGTATGCATCGTTCAAGGATTATATGAGCAAGCCTATGCGCAAGGACATCCCGTCCGTAAGCTACTTCTCAATGGAGTACGGTCTTTGCAACTGTCTCAAAATTTACTCCGGCGGTCTTGGTGTACTTGCAGGTGACTATATAAAGGAAGCATCTGACAGCTGTGTTGACATGACAGCCGTTGGTTTCCTTTACCGCTACGGTTATTTTACCCAGACACTTTCTGTTGATGGTCAGCAGATAGCCAATTATGAGCCGCAGAACTTCAATCAGCTCCCCATAGAGCAGGTAATGGACAGTAATGGCAAGCCCATGATACTTGAAGTTCCTTATCATGACCGAATCATTTACAGCCACGTATGGCGTGTCAATGTAGGTCGCATGAAGCTCTATCTGATGGATACCGACTTCGACATGAACAGCGAGTTTGACCGTCCTATCACCCACAAACTTTATGGAGGCGACTGGGAAAACCGTATCAAACAGGAGTATCTTCTCGGTATCGGTGGTGTGCTGATGCTCAAGAAACTCGGAGTCAACAGCACCATCTATCATTGCAACGAGGGTCATGCAGCTCTTCTTAACCTGCAGCGTCTTGCCGATTTCGTTCAGGAAAAAGGCCTTACTTTCCAGCAGTCGCTTGAAATGGTGCGCAGCTCATCACTTTACACCGTACACACTCCCGTTCCTGCAGGTCATGACTATTTCGATGAAGGTCTTGCCTACAAGTATCTTCATCCCTATGCTGATAAGCTCGGCATTTCATGGGCCGACCTCATGAATATGGGCCGCGAAAACCCTGACACCAACGAACGATTCTCTATGAGTGTGTTTGCGCTGAACACATGTCAGGAGGCCAATGGCGTAAGCTGGCTCCACGGAGAGGTTTCGAAGAAGATGTTTGCCGGAATCTGGAAGGGTTATTCTTGGGAAGAAAGTCATGTTGGCTACGTGACCAATGGCGTGCACATGCCCACATGGGCCGCTTCCGAGTGGAAAGCTTTCTATGCAAAGCATCTTGGTGACCAAGTGTTTGAGCATCAGAGCGAACCCAAGGCATGGGAAGGCATTTTTAAGGTGAGCGATGATGAGATCTGGGAGATGCGCACTGCACTCAAGAACAAATTCATCAATTTCGTGAAACGCGATTTCAAGGCTAAATGGCTTGCAAATCAGGGCGATCCCTCTGCTGTGGTTAGCGTACTCGAAAAAATTAACCCCAATGCGCTCATTATCGGTTTCGCACGTCGATTCGCAACCTATAAGCGTGCACACCTTCTCTTCACTGACCTTGACCGTCTGGCACGCATAGTTAACAACGAGAAATTCCCTGTGCAATTCGTGTTCTCTGGTAAGGCTCATCCCGCTGATGGTGCAGGTCAGGGCCTGATCAAGCACATCATGGAGATATCTCGCCGTCCGGAATTCCTTGGCAAGATTATTTTCCTTGAGGACTACAATATGGTTGTGGCCAAGCGTCTTGTTACCGGCGTTGACATCTGGTTGAACACACCGACCCGTCCTCTTGAAGCTTCTGGAACATCGGGCGAGAAAGCCGAAATGAACGGTGTGCTCAACTTCTCCGTTCTTGACGGTTGGTGGTATGAAGGTTATCGTTTCGATGAACAGGCCGGTTGGGCTCTCACGGACAAACGTACATATACCGATCAGTCGCAGCAGGATAAACTTGATGCAGCAACAATCTATTCAATGCTCGAAAACGAGATTATTCCTCTGTACTTCGCAAAGAACTCAAAGGGATATTCTCCCGAGTGGATTCAGTATGTTAAGCGTTCAATCGGACACATCGCCCCTCATTTCACCATGAAGCGTATGATCGACGATTACATTGACCGCTTCTATGATCCCGAAGCAAAGCGCTTTAAGGCTCTTGGTGCAAACGACTTTGAACTTGCCAGAGAAATTGTGGCATGGAAAAACAAGGTTGTTGATCACTGGGATGGCATAAAGGTTCTTGAATTCAGTGCTGCCGGTGAAGGTCAGTCAACCACCGGTAATGAATACAGTGCCAAGGCTGTTATTGATACTAACGGTCTCGGAAGAGACCTCGGTCTGGAATACGTTGCCTACCGAGTTGAGAACGGTGAAGAGCATCTCCACACTGTTGTTCCGTTCAAGATTGTGAAGGAAGAGGGTAGCGTTATCACCTACGAGCTTCATGAACGTCTGCAGGATCCGGGTGTTTACCGCTATGCGTTCCGTCTCTATCCGATTAACCCCAATCTGCCTCATCGTCAGGACTTCGCATACGTGCGTTGGATTTAAAGCATGGCAGAATCATGATGATAACAAGTGGTGTTCCTCAACAAGGGAACACCACTTTTTTGCATTCGAGACTAAAATTTTTTATATTTGTGGCTGATAAGTCACAAAAATCAGAACTTCATGAAAAAATCCATAATAGATTTCCGAGTGGTCAGAAATGTCAGCCTCAGCCCGATGTATTCGCTGCTGAAACTGACGCCTGACGATGGTTCCCGGATTCCCGACTGCTGCCCCGGACAGTTCGTGCAGGTTGCCGTTGACACAAGCAAGACAACGTTTTTGCGCAGACCTATATCTATATGCAATGTCGACCGTGCTGCCAATGAGCTATGGCTTCTTGTCCGCTTGGCCGGAGAGGGGACAGCCGCAATGCTCAACTCTTCAGCCGGTGACATTATCAACATTATAATGCCTTTGGGAACTGGATTTTCAAATCCTTCAGCAGTAAGCAATTCGATGCTTCTTATCGGGGGCGGAGTAGGGGTTGCCCCCATGCTTATGCTTGGCAAGAAACTCCGTGCTGATGGCTATGAGCCGAAATTCTTGCTTGGCGCACGGACGGAAGCTGATTTGCTTCTTCTTGACGAATTCCGGAGCGTTGGAGAAACATTTATTTCAACAGACAACGGCTCGGCAGGTGAAAAAGGCGTGGTTACGCTCAATAGCGCGCTTGGCAGGCATTGGGACAAGATTTACTGTTGCGGCCCGTCGCCTATGATGAAAGCTGTTGCACGTAAGGCACGCGAAATTGGTGCTGATTGCGAGGTGTCGTTGGAAAACATGATGGCATGTGGGCTTGGTGCATGTCTGTGTTGTGTGGAGAAAACAGTTAAGGGTAATGCGTGTGTATGCACAGAAGGCCCGGTATTTAACATTAACGAACTGACATGGTAAATCTTAACGTCAACATAGGGGCACTAAATTTGAAGAACCCCGTGCTAACAGCATCAGGAACATTCGGTTACGGCACTGAATTTGCCGACTTCATTGATCTAAACCGTTTGGGCGGTTTTATAGTAAAAGGCACAACCTTGGAACCACGTCAAGGTAATGATTATCCCCGTATGGCCGAAACTCCGTCAGGGATGCTCAATGCTGTTGGCCTTCAGAACAAAGGCGTGGACTATTTTATTGACGAGATTTATCCGTCCATACGCCATTTGGATTCAAAAATCATTGTAAACGTTTCCGGAGCTAAGGTTGATGATTATGCCGAGGTGTGTCGGCGCATAGCATCCCGAACTGACATAGAGGCCGTGGAAATCAATATTTCTTGTCCTAACGTAAAACAGGGAGGCATGGCTTTTGGAACAACAACAGCCGGTGCTTCGCAGGTAACAAAAGCTGTCCGCGCAGCTTTCCCCGGAGTGGTTATTGTCAAGTTGTCGCCCAATGTCACGGATGTGACGGAAATAGCAAAGGCCGTTGAGGCAGAAGGTGCCGATGCCGTGTCGCTCATCAACACGTTAATGGGAATGGCTATTGACGTAGAGCGTATGCGTCCGTGTCTGTCAACGATTACCGGCGGATTGTCGGGCCCCGCTGTACGTCCGGTAGCAGTGCGTATGGTGTGGCAGACGGCCAAGGCGGTCAACATCCCGGTTGTGGGACTTGGCGGAATAATGAATGGCCGTGATGCCCTTGAGTTCATTCTTGCGGGAGCAACCGCTGTTGAATTCGGGACGGCTAACTTCATAGATCCGGCATGCACTGTCAAGGCGATTGATTACATAGAAGACTTCTGCAATCGCCACGGTGTCAGAGATATATCAGAATTGAAAGGAGCCATCAATCAGTGATGGCTCCTTGACATGCCTTTTTATAGCGTTCCTTTCGGAGCGCTTTTTTATTCTTTTACCTGGGCTTCATCAGCGGCCTCGGCAGCCTCGGCAGCTTCGTCCTCTGCAATCTCATTGTCTTTGAACTCGGTCACACCGGCAGCTATGAGCTGATTGTACCAAGCGAAGACCTTGCGGATATCGTTAGTATATACGCGATCACGGTCAAAATCGGGAAGATACTGAGCAAATAGCTCGCGGATTTCGCTGTCGCTTAGGTTCTTATAATCAACTTCCTTGCCCTCGTTCTTTTCCTTAATGGATTCGAACACGTCAGCGAGAGGAACATCGCTCTCAGGAGTGTAGATTGAAATGTCGCCGAGCGACACAACTTTGTCGCGTGCGTAAGCAGGCGTGCGTTTGCCTGTCTGCAAAGATTCTACAATGAGCATGTTCTTGCCCTGGTTAACCAATTTGAAGAGGCCCGGACGGCCTGATATGGAAAGAATTTTCTTAATCATGGTTATGTCAATGATGTTATAAATTTAGTGCAAAAATAATCATTTTTCATTGAAAAGTCACTACCTTTGTAACTCCTAAAAAGAAATTTTGTTCATGTCCGCCGAAAGGTTTATAATAGTGTTGATATAAAGTGATTTTACGTTACCTTCTTGATATGCTTCAGCTCGTGCTCTCGCCCCGAAGGGGTTGGGAGGACATAGCCGTTGATAATGTGCAGTCACGCAGACTGTTGCTCGGAGGCTACATACCGCTGATCATAGTGACAGCCCTGACGTGTGTCCCCGGATTCTGGTATCACTCTGACGCTACTGTAACCGGTGTCATCCAGCAATCGGTCTCTTGCTTCGTCAAGTTTCTTGCCGGATACTACATTGCATCATTTTTCTTTTCGCTTTACATGCCTTCATGCACGGGAGGAGAGGTTAATCCGAACAAAAACGCCACTTTCATCATTTATTCATTGGGGCTTCTATCCATGATGAATATCTTGACAAATCTGTTGCCCATGGTACCTGACATGCTGTATCTGATTCCGGTTTACATTGTCTTTATTATGTGGCGCGGCATAACCTACATGGAGGTGAAGTTCAATGGCGTGCTGACATTTATGATTCTCAACCTGTTGACAGTCATAGTGCCGCCGTTCCTCATCCAATATCTGTTCAACCTTTGCGTGGATCTGACAAAATAAAATCCTACACTCATGAAATTTTCGGAAGTCAACATAAAGAATAAACGGGCGAAATTCGACTATGAAATCGTAGAGACGTTCACGGCCGGAATTGTGCTCACAGGGACGGAAATAAAATCAATACGCCTCGGTAAGGCGAGCCTTGTTGATACATTCTGCTATGTTGCCAATGACGGAGTGTGGATAAAAAACATGTACATTGCCGAATATTTCTACGGCTCATATAACAATCATGCAGCCCGACGCGACCGAAAATTGCTCCTTAACAAAAAGGAGATTGCCCGTCTTGCCAAGTGCGGCAAGGAGACAGGTATGACAATCGTGCCGATGCGTGTTTTTATCAACGATCGTGGCCTTGCCAAGATGGTAATTGGGATTGGGCGTGGTAAGAAGGAATATGACAAACGGCAGTCAATCCGTGAGCGCGAGGACAAGCGCTCCATGGCACGCATGTTCCAGAAATAAATCTGCCCCGGGATGTAGTGAATCATGGTTGCTATTGTATAGCAATCCTACAGATTTGTCTTTTTATCCAAAATCATCAATCTAAATGGTGATTATATTCAATTAAGTTTTTATCTTTGCAATCGGATAAGATGATTCTTATCCAAGAAATTTTGAAAACAAAGAGGCGTTATGTCTTCTGCTTGTACGGATAAAGCGTAGGAAACTAAATCAGTATATGCAAGAGAAGGTCATACCAGTCTTCATGCTAAAAGGCGTGGAGCTGTTATTACTACATCTTCATATACAGGTTTTCCTACCACCTATTCGTAAAGGCGTGGCATTGCAGCCCACGCCTCTTTTTATTAATTTCCTGAGTTGGGCTACTTAGGAGCAAACGCTTATAAATAATGAGAAAAATTTTAGTATGTCTCATGCTGCTTATGGCATCCTCAGTTCCTGTTTGTGCTCAGTCACTAAATGATTATAAGTATGTTGTAATACAACATCAGGAAGATTCAAAGAAAGATATTGAGCAACGGGTGGCAAAGGAATTTCCTTTGTTGGGTTTTGTTCTACTTACGGAAGATGAAGAATCTCAACTCAATGAAAAAGAGAAAAAACTTGTTCTAACGGCAGAATATCTTTGCCGTCAAAGTGCCCAATGTCTTTTCAAGATAAAGCTAAAAAATAGTAATGGCGATATTGTATATGAGGATGAGCAGGTAGCCGCTGCCGGATTCATGTCATATAAGAATGATAGACAGAGTGCGATAAAGAAAATTTTCAAGCAATTGAAGAAACAAAATTATAAGTATTCTCCTGTTGAGTAATACTGAACTATTTTTAATAACAAGTAGGTAATGGGCATTTTTAATCGAAATCGGAAACCAATTCCCCCATACGACGGTTTAGGGGTTGAGGAAAGGTTAGCTCTGTATTTTTTGTTGGAATATCTATCTAAAGCAGTTCCTTTAAATGAAAAATCATGGGCTTTTAAATATTTAGAGAAAGCTACAAAATATTTGGGGTTCACAAATAGTCAAATCCAGGAATTTAAGCCATTCTATAATACCTATGAAAAAATAGTTAACAGAATTAAGAATATTCATGATCGCCAAATACTTGAATATATGATTAGTAACTGTTCTAATATTTTCATTTTAATGAACGGCGGAGAAGAACATAGAAAACTTGGCGAGCAAGCATATAAGCTTTATGAAGAGTTAGGATTTCCGTATGATGAAGTGCGCAGCATTGTTAGACGCTACCAATATAGAACAGAGATTTAGAATATTGCGGTGTAGTTAATAGGCATATAGTTCTTAGCCATGCGGATAGTGTTAGTCGCAACAGGATAAGCAAGCCTATAGATGTGACTTATTCCTGCATTTAACGAGTAAACGATTGTGAGGTATTTCTTGAAATCTCACATATTATTCTTACATTTACGTTCTAATAGTTAATGATATGGCAAACATTCTTGAAGCCTTAAGACAAGGACAAACTGTTGGGGCTGGTACTCAAGTAAAATTACCGATAGAGGGCAACGCCGTAATCTATGGCTTTGTCCCATATTATTTCGATGATATAGATTCGTGTTTCGGTTATGAGGGAACCGTAACATGTCCACCTATAGGACCAGCTAATGTAATCGGAGATAGAATAATTTTCCCTCTTGAAGGGAAATTCTTTCGTGCTCCCATTTTTGAATCCATATCTCCGGCGGATGATAGATATCCGGTTTATTTATTATACGTTCCTCGCTTTTTAAATCTGTCAAGTAAATATAAAATTTCAGGCTATAAAAAGGCATTTAAAAACGAGAGGCCAAAATTGGTAGGGTATGATAAATATCCTGATGATATTAGAATCATTGATAATAATCCGTTTTATTTCCCATTAAATGGAGAGTATGTATTTTCCTCCGCATCAAAACTCAGAGGAATCGGAAACTCGTTTGTTGTAATAACACGTCGACTTTCTAAAGAAACCGGAACTGTTGTTTACGAAGTTTATAATCCTAAAGATGTGGAGATAATAGAGGAATGAGTAAGCCTATCTGTAAATTTGAATCAATTGAAAACCGGTTTAATTTCGGTAAATATAACGGTCTATCATTATCTGATGTTATGGAAATCAACCCATCATATTTGGAGTGGTGCTTATCCAATTGTGAGGGTGTCCATATCCTAATTGAGGATAATGTTATTTCTCAATTGCGAATGGTGTTCCCTGAATATCCTATTACAGATTCGTTTGTTGAATTGTGTGAGCAACGCCAGTATGCTTATGATGAAGAAATAAATGAAGAAGTTGAAAACGATTTTAGAAACTATATAGATAACAACGAGCCAGATACATACAGCAGATATGCGGGGTCCTATGCGCAAGATGAAATGGGGTACTCTGATGATGATATTGACACAATCTTTGACGGAGATCCTAGTGTAATGTATTATTGTAATTAGCTATTAATTTCGGGATACAGTGACTTCA
>CAZASF010000020.1:0-37824 GCA_964487725.1 uncultured Bacteroides sp.
AACCCGCGACCCTCGGCTTGGGAAGCCAATGCTCTACCAACTGAGCCACTACCGCAAAAGTAAAAAAACTATATATCTTTACTGCTCTACGCCTGCGAGTTCAGGGTCAATCATTATACGTCCGCAGTACTCGCAAACTATGATTTTCTTATGCATTTTGATTTCCATCTGCTTTTGCGGCGGAATGCGGTTGAAGCAACCTCCACATGCGTTGCGCTGGATGTAGACAATGCCGAGTCCGTTGCGGGCGTTTTTCCTGATTCGCTTGAAGGCGGCAAGCGTACGTGCGTCAACTTTGGGCTCAAGAGCCTTGGCCTGTTCGCGAAGGCGTTCCTCATCCTGCTTTGTCTCGGAAACGATTTCGTCAAGCTCTGCTTTCTTTTCAGCAAGTATGTGCTGGCGGTCAGAAAGTGTTTCCTCGGTTGTGGCTATCTCTGCGGTTTTGTTGTCAATGACTCGCTGGTACTCGTTGATGTGCTTTTCTGAAAGCTCTATCTCAAGAGTCTGGAATTCAATCTCTTTTGAGAGGAGGTCAAACTCACGGTTGTTGCGCACGTTGTCAAGTTGAACCTTATAAGTTGCAATCTTGGACTGCGACTCATTGATTTTCTCTTTCTCGGCAACGGATTTCTTGCGCAAATCTTCTATTTCCTGACGGAAGTTGGAGATACGGGTGGTAAGTCCTTCTATACTGTCCTCCAGGTCCTTCACTTCAAGCGGAAGTTCTCCGCGCACAGTGCGGATTCGGTCAATCTGCGACAGTATTGTCTGAAGTTCATAAAGGGATTTGAGACGCGATTCTACTGAGAGAGCCTGCTCGTTTTTGTTCTTATCAGTTGTAGCCATTGCTTACAAGTAATTTATCGGATTAACATCGGATTGTGAATACCGGATTGCAAAGTTAGGAAATTTTTCTGAAATAATATCATAAAAAATCTTTTTGGCGCAATTTTCGCTTTCATGATGACCTATGTCCACGATGGTGATTCTGTCAGCATAGTCAACGAAGTCGTGATACTTGACATCAGATGTGACATACACCTGCGCTCCTGCGCCGATGGCATCGTCAATCATTGACCCTCCGGAACCGCCACACAAGGCAACGTGGCTGACGATGGTCTCCGGATCAGCAGCGCTACAGCGGGCAATTGGAGAGCCGAATGCTTTCTTCACCTTATTAATTAGATCCCGTTTGGTCATGGGTTCTGCCGTCTCACCAACCGCTCCGAGTCCAACCATCAGTGGATTACCATCAGTTGATACACACCGCTTTTCAAGAGGCTTCACATTTTTCAACCCAAGCATCCGGGCCATGCGTTGTGACACTCCTCCGTGGGTCCGGTCAAGGGATGTGTGGCAAGCATAGACGGCAATGCCGTTTCTGACAGCCGCAATTATGGCTTTTTGCTGCGATGTTGAGCCGTTGAGACGCTTTATGCCGGAGAAAATCAGCGGATGATGGGCAAGAATCATATTGCAGCCGCTGCAGATGGCTTCATCAACCACTGCCGGAGTGACATCAACGGTCAGAAGAACGCCTGTGCATTCCTCTGAGCTGTCGCCTATTATCAGGCCGGTGTTGTCATATCCCTCCTGAAGCGCGGGTGGCGCATACTCCTCAATGGCCTCTACAATCTGAGCAATCTGCATCCGTTTTATTTCTTTTCGTCAAGGTCAACCTTGATGCAGAGCTCGTCAAGTTGAGAATCGTCAATTTCTGACGGCGCATCAATCATCATGTCGCGTCCGGCGTTGTTCTTGGGGAATGCTATCACGTCTCTGATAGAGTCCAATCCTGCAAGAATGGAAACAAATCGGTCAAATCCGAAGGCAAGGCCTCCATGAGGCGGTGCACCGTATTTAAAGGCATTCATGAGGAACCCGAATTTGTAGCGAGCTTCCTCTTCCGATAGCCCAAGCAGACGGAACATTTTGTCTTGAAGCTCAGAATCATGAATTCTGATAGAACCTCCGCCAAGTTCATTGCCATTGACAACCATGTCGTAGGCCGTGGCCCTCACGGCTCCGGTATCACTGTCAAGCAAGTCTATGTCGTCGGGGTTGGGTGATGTGAACGGATGGTGCATGGCGTAGTAGCGCTGAGTCTCATCGTCCCACTCAAACAGAGGGAAGTCAATAACCCAAAGGCAGGAGAATTTCTGAGGATCGCGCAGTCCGAGCTGGTTGCCCATTTCAAGGCGTAGTTCATTGAGCTGCTTGCGGGTCTTCATTGTTTCGCCTGCAAGAATGAGCATCAGGTCACCCGGCTTGGCCTCGGCTCTTTCAAGCCATCCTTTAAGTTGGTCATCGTTAAAGAATTTGCCCACAGAACTTTTCACCGAACCATCGGCCTCATATTTCACCCACATCATTCCTTTGGCTCCAATTTGCGGGCGTTTCACGAAGTCTGTCAGCTTGTCAAGCTGTTTGCGCGTATATCCGGCACACCCCGGAGCCACTATGGCGCCCACGTAGGGAGCATCGTCCATCACGGCAAACCCGCTGCCGGTGGTGAGATCTTTCAATTCAACGAACTGCATTCCAAAACGGGTGTCGGGCTTGTCGCTGCCGTAAAGACGCATTGCATCGGCCCACGTCATGCGGGGGAACGGGTCGGTAAAGTCAATGTCCTTCACATACTTGAATATGTGTTTTACAAGGCCCTCAAACATCTGAAGCACGTCCTCCTGATCAACAAATGACATTTCGCAGTCAATCTGGGTGAATTCCGGCTGGCGGTCAGCACGTAGGTCCTCGTCGCGGAAACACTTTACTATCTGGAAATAACGGTCAAAACCGCTGACCATTAGAAGCTGTTTGAATGTCTGGGGCGACTGCGGGAGCGCATAGAACTGACCGGGATTCATGCGTGATGGAACCACGAAGTCACGAGCTCCTTCCGGTGTTGACTTGATGAGAACTGGGGTTTCCACTTCAAGGAATCCTTTAGCATCAAGATAGCGGCGGATTTCAAATGCCATTCTGTGGCGCAACTCAAGATTCTTGCGGACAGCTGGACGCCGTAGGTCGAGATAGCGGTATTTCATTCTCAGATCATCGCCGCCATCGGTGTCATCTTCTATTGTGAACGGGGGCACATCGCTTCGGTTCAGCACCTTAAGACCGGTGGCTATGATTTCAATGTCGCCGGTGGGAAGATTGGGATTCTTGTTTGAGCGCTCCTCCACTTTGCCTGTCACCTGTATCACGAACTCGCGTCCCAGCTTATTAGCAGTCTCAAAAAGAGCGTTGTCAGTTTCGGAATTGAATACAAGTTGCGTAACTCCATATCGGTCACGCAGGTCAATGAAGGTCATGCCTCCCATCTTACGGATTCGCTGTACCCATCCGGCCAAAGTCACTTCTTTACCGGCATCAGATATGCGGAGCTCTCCGCATGTGTTTGTCCTGTACATATATATACCTTTTGCAAGAATTATTTAACAGTATGTCTGTTTTTTCAACAGAATGATTTTCGCTGTAAAGTTAATCATTTTTTATCACCCGAAACGTTTTTTTGGCGATATAATGCGGTAGATAGCCTCAAAACCGCTATCTTTGCAATATTCATTCAATAAATTTACACATGAAGTCATTATCCGTATCATTATCCGCTCTTGCACTCGGACTGTCATCGTTGGGCATGAGCGCAGCCGAAGCCCCTTTGTGGCTACGCGATGTGAAAATCTCACCCGATGGCAAGGAGATAGCCTTCACATACAAGGGCGATATATTTAAAGTTCCGGCCACAGGAGGTACTGCAGTCAGATTGACAACTCTTGATTCCTACGAGAGCAATCCAATATGGTCGCCCGACGGCAAGAAAATTGCTTTTGCAAGTACTCGCCATGGTGGGAAAGACATATTTATAATGGACTCTAACGGCGGCTCCCCTACCCGTCTGACATTTAACTCCGCAGCAGAGACTCCTGAAGGATTCACTCCCGATGGTAAAAACGTGCTTTTCTCGGCGGCAATTCAGGACCCGTCAACAAGTGTCATGTTCCCGTCGGCCCGCCTTGTGGAACTTTACGAAGTCCCGGTTACCGGTGGCCGTGTCAACCAAGTATTGGGTACACCGGCTCTCGGCATCAGCTATCTCCCCGATGGAAAGTCATTCTTGTATGAGGATGTTAAGGGTATGGAGGATGCCATGCGTAAGCATCACACATCATCTGTGACCCGCGACGTGTGGCGTTACGATGCTGCAACCGGCAAACACACCAACCTCACCAATCGCGAGGGTGAGGACCGTAACCCGGTGGTGGGTAATGACGGCTCAACAGTCTACTTCCTTTCAGAACGCAACGGCGGCCCATTCAACGTCTACTCGTTCCCGGTAAATAATCCGGCATCAATCACGCAACTAACTTCGATGCCCACACATCCAGTTCGTTTCCTCTCGCAAAGCAAGGACAACAAACTCGCCTTCGGGTACAACGGTGAAATCTACACTCTTTCTCAGGGTGGTAAGCCGGAGAAAGTCAACGTAAGCATTACGATGGATGAGGAGAACGCGCCGCTGAATTTGCGCGTCAGTGGAGGCAGCGAAGCGGCTGTGTCGCCTGACGGAAAGCAGGTTGCGTTCGTTTATCGTGGCGAGGTGTTCGTGACAGACGCAGAATACTCGTCCACCAAGCAGATAACCCACACTCCGGAGGCCGAATCCGATGTGATATGGGGAAAAGACTCACGTGAACTTTATTACACATCTGCCCGTGATGGTAAATATAACATTTACAAGGCAACCATCGGGCGTAGCGAAGACCCGAACTTCTCCAATGCGACCATAATCAACGAAACGCGCCTTTTTGACAACGATGGCGTTGACCGTACAGTTCCCTCTCTTTCTCCTGACGGAAAGCAACTCGCATTCATCCTTGACAGAAACAAGCTAATGGTCATGGACACAGCCACAAAGAAAGTACGTCAGCTTACCAACGGAGAAACCGAGCCGTCACGTTCCAAAGGCTTCAAGGCCGAGTGGTCGCCTGACAGCAAATGGATTGCAATAACTTTTGATAATCCGCATCATTATCCCTACGGAGACATAGCAGTGATTGAGGCAGCAACCGGAAAACTGACCAAAGTCACTGAAACCGGTTACTTCGACGAAAATCCCCGTTGGGCTCTTGATGGTAACGCCCTTATCTTCCTTTCTGAGCGCTACGGAATGAGAAGTCATGCATCGTGGGGCTCGAATTACGATGTCATGATAGCATTCACTAATCAGGATGCATTTGACCGTTTCCGCCTAAGCGAAGAGGATTATGCCCTGCTCAAAGAGGTTGAGAAATCACGCAGCAAGAAGTCGGCATCTCCCGCTCCCGCATCAACTGCAAAGGGAAAAAAGAATGCTAAGGAAGGCGCTAAGGAGCCGGCTGAGAAAGAAGAAACATCAAAGTCCAAAGATATAGTCATGGAACTTGACGGCTTTGAGGACCGCACTGTTCGCCTTACTCCTAATTCTTCATCAATATCCGATGCAATCGTAACGAAGGAAGGCGACAATCTCTATTATCTCTCACAGTTTGAGGACGGATATGACCTCTGGAAGCTCGATCTCCGCAAGCGTGAGCCTAAGTTGGTCAGCAAGGGCTCCTCTCCGGCCGGATTCGAGATGGACAATGACGGCAACATATATCTGATCGGTCGCAACGTCAGAAAATTGTCACCTAAAACTGACAAGCTGAAACCCATCACAATCAGCACTTCACTTGATATTGATCCGGCAGCTGAACGCAAGTTTATGCTTGATTATGTGTATAATGAGGCAAAAGAGCGTTTCTACACTCCTGATATGAATGGTGTTGCTTGGGACAGCCTGTATGAAAACTACAAACGATTCCTCCCCCACATCAACAACAATCAGGACTTCGCGTTGATGCTTAGCGAATTGCTCGGAGAGCTCAACGTGTCACACACCGGCGGTCGTTACAGTGCACCGGGCGCCAATGCTGCCACCGCATCTCTCGGCCTTCTTTATGATGTGAATTATAAGGGCCCTGGGCTAAAGGTTAGCGAGGTCGTTAAGAACGGTCCGTTTGACAAGGCGAATTCTGAAATGAAAGCCGGTTCTGTGATTACGGCAATCAACGGCACCGTCCTCAGCGATAACTCAGACCCGCTTGAACTTCTCAACAAGCAGTATAATAAGAAAACTCTTGTGGCATTCACCACCCCGTCAGGTGCCAAGCAGGAAGAAGTTGTTCTTCCGATCAGCAGCGGACGCATGAACACACTCCTTTATGACCGTTGGGTGAAACAGCGTGAACACGATGTTGACAGCCTTTCAGGGGGTCGCCTCGGATACGTGCACATCAAGTCAATGGACGATGCAAGTTTCCGCACTATATACGCGAAACTCCTTGGCAAATATGTCGATAAGGAGGGTGTGGTAATAGATACCCGTTGGAATGGCGGAGGTCGCCTTCATGAGGATATAGAGGTTCTCTTCAGCGGACAGACTTACATCACGCAGGATGTCCACGGGGTACCTACAACCGTAATGCCCTCGCGCCGATGGAACAAACCCAGCATCATGCTTATCTGTGAGGCCAACTACAGTAATGCCCACGGTACTCCATGGGTATACAAACGTCAGGGTCTCGGTAAGCTCGTCGGTATGCCTGTTCCCGGAACAATGACATCCGTCAATTGGATAACGATGCAGGATCCATCGCTCGTGTTCGGTGTGCCTGTAATCGGCATGCGTACTCCTGAAGGTTACTATCTGGAGAACCATCAGCTTGAGCCGGACATTAAAGTCGCCAACGATCCGACAGACGCTGTCAATGGCATTGACGCTCAGCTCAACGCTGCAGTAGAAGAACTTCTCCGCGAAATAGACAGTAAAAAATAATGGCAAAAGTAGGTGATATTGTCCGCTTCCTCAATTCAGTAGGTGGTGGACGAATCAACAGAATTGAAAGTAACATAGCATACGTAGAGGATGAGGACGGGTTTGAAACGCCCGTCCTTATCCGCGAATGCGTGGTGGTTGGTAACGAAGCTGACAATAAGCCTCGTCAACGGCAGTCTGATATTGCGGCCGTGAAGCCATCGGCAAAGCAGGCCGAGCCCCATGAGCCAAAGGCGGCAACTCCGGCTCGCGTGGACGAAGATGACACTCTGCCGGTGGTAGAGACTCCTGAGGGTGAGAAAATCAATCTCGTTCTTGCGTTCGAGCCCAAGGATGTAAAGCATTTGTCGACAACGACTTTTGATACTTACCTGGTCAACGATTCCAACTATTACCTTTATTTCTCCTACATGACTCGTCCTAAGGAACTGGAATGTTGGACAACTCGATATGCGGGAATTGTTGAGCCAAACATTCAGCTTTTCATCGGCGATACCTTGCGGGAAGATCTGCCAACGATGGACCGCGTTGCTGTACAGTTCATTGCATTCAAACGCGACAAAAAGTTCAACCTTAAACAGCCGCAGCTGATAGAGTATTCGCTTGACACCACAAAATTTGCAAAACTGCACTGCTTTGTGCCAAATATATACTTTGACACTGATGTCATAGCCTTGGACCTTGTTACTAACGATGTCCCTTTCCGTCCGCTGTCTGTTGACTCAGCGAAACTACAGAAAGAACTCAACAGGAAAAAGGCAGTAGACCTTCGTCCCCGTCGCCGGGTGGTAAAGAAAAAGACCAAAGCTGAAAAAAACGGCGATAAGATTGTAGTGGATTTGCACATCGCGGAACTCGTTGATGACATCAGAGGGCTATCCAACGCTGATATGCTTAATCTTCAGATTGATGAGTTCAGCCGCATAATGGATGAGAATCTGAAGAATAAAGGTCAGAAAATAATATTTATCCACGGCAAAGGTGAAGGCGTACTCCGCAATGCGATATTAAAAGAACTGAATCACCGATATAAGGGGCATGACGTTCAGGATGCATCATTCCGTGAATATGGCTTCGGAGCCACTCAAGTAACCATAAAATGATCTTCTGCTTTTCCGCATGCGGCAACACTGCCCTCGTTGCAACAAAACTTGCTGAAATCCTTCGTGACCGCGTTGTGAGAATTAACTCTGTTGCGGAGGATTCTTTCAACGTGGCCGGACATAAATTTATTATATGGGCATTTCCCGTTTATTCATGGGGCGTTCCTACTGAGGTCAGACGATTCATTAAAAACGTGAGATTGGATGGCGGTGACGGGATTCGTCATTTCATGGTGGCTACATGCGGCGACGATGCCGGATTGACTGCATCAATGTGGCGTAAAGAGTTGAAAAAGCGTGGGTGGATTCCTCGCGCAGCCCATACGGTAATCATGCCCAACACCTACGTGTCTCTTCCGGGGTTTGATGTCGATTCAGCCGGTGTTGTGACCGATAAGCTGAAGCGGATGCCGGAACGTGTTAAGGAAGTTGCGCATGCCATAAAGTGCAATTCGCCGGTCGACAGTGTGGTCAAAGGTAAATTTGCATGGCTGAAAACAAGAATTATCTATCCCATGTTCATGCGTTTCCTGACAAGTGCAGGCCCATTCCGTTCTGCCGATAGCTGTTCGTCATGCGGATTATGCTCAAAGGTATGCCCTATGGGAAATATATCTATTGTGAACGGCTCCCCGAAGTGGGCTGACCGATGCACTATGTGTCTCGGTTGTTATCACCATTGTCCTCATAACCTTATATCATACGGTGGACGAACCAAGGGTAAAGGCCAGTATGTGGCTCCGAAATCACTCTAATGATATTGTCTGTCCGGTTATGACATGATTGTCCGGAAGCGACAGGAACATTACTACTCTTGCCAAAACGGCATAATCAATATCCTGATTGAATGAGACAGCGACATTACTCGTCTTGCTACCGTCATATATAGGACAGTTCAGTGATATGATTCTTGTACCCTCTTGGGCCTGCAACCCTGAAATGACCGTGCTTCCGGCTGTAATTACAATAATGTCCACTCCTCCCCATCGCTCCACAGCAAAATCGTATGCTGCGGCCCAATCAATCGTGCTGTCAGAAGGGAAGAATAAAGCTCCGGTTTTTTGTGAAATTTCGCGGCCTTCCAAACTGTTCTCGTGGCAGAAAACAACCTTACATCCCATAGATGCGTACATCCGGATAACTTCCTGAACACAGGAGGATACAGGCCCCGCAATCATGACCCTGAGCCGCGGTATTTTCAAGCGCCAATAGCCCGATGACGGATAGCCGGTGCGACGAGGAGACAATGCTCCCCGCCGGTAATCGTCCATTCTTTTTTCAAGGTAATTGTCGGCCATTAAGCAGGAGCATCAGTACCTTTCATGGTTTTTTCGGTCTTTTTCTTGCTGCCGGATTTGAATTTTATTGCATCAAATCCTTGTCCGTAAACGCCGTTGACATTGGCCTGAGATATGAACGCATGTTCATCAATATTCTTAATGATGCGGAATATGGTGACCGATTCAATCTTGCGGCATACAACAAGGAGAATCTTGACCGGCTGTTTGGAGTACCATCCAGTGCCGTCAAGTACAGTGCAACCACGCTTCGCCACGTTGTTGATTTCTGTTGCAATCGTATCCCATTTGGGAGAGAAGATTATGAATTGTACCGCCTGCCGGTTTGTATTGATGATAAGGTCAGTCATGAATGATGTGATTCCGAGCACAATGAAACCATAGACCACCGTGTCAATCTGATGCAGAATGAGATAAGATGACGAAATAATCACCATATCAGTGTAGAGCATTGTTCGGCCCACTGTCACATTGGAATGTTTCGAAACCATTGCGGCCACAATATCAGTTCCTCCTGTACTACCGTTGTGAGTGAACGAGATGCCTACTCCTATACCACACAGAAGGGCACCAATAATAATATTCATGAAAGGTTGTCCTTCAACAAGAGGCCCGTCAAACAGAGGAGTCAATATGCCAATGAATACGGAAATCATGGTCGCTCCATAGATGGTTCCCTTGACAAATTGCTTTCCTACGATTTTGTAAGCAAAAGCAAGTAGCGTAAGGTTACACACGTATTGTGTCACAGCGACCGGAATGGCGAATCCGAGAAACTTTTCGCTGACGAAATAGACGATGGTTCCAAGTCCTGCAAGACCTCCAATCACCACTTTCTCCTGAAATATAAATGCAGAGAAACCAAATGAATATAAGAAGATACCCATTGTGATGAATATATAATCGCGTATGGATCGCAATAGGACATCTCGTGAAATCTTTTTCATGGACTGAATATAATGTGGTTTATTTTTATGCAAAGTTACTGTTTGCCCGGAGCATTTCAAAAAAAAATCCGATTTTTTTGATTATCTTTGCCTCCGATAAATCAATCATCTGAGATGGACATGTTTGTAAGACTTTTACGAGTTGCCTTCAGGAGGCCATTGTCAGCAGCACGACTGATTATGCCGGTGTGCGTTATTGTATTTTCGGGTTTATGCGCCGGTGCACAGCAGAAATCACAGCAGAAATTTATTGATTACGGGCCGGCATCATCGCTACTTGAGATTGAGGTCCATGCTATGGCCGGAGGTAGCACTGTCGGGCAGAACTACAATAAGATTTATCCACGCATACAGGCGCATAACGTTAACATGGGTAACTCATGGGGAGTAGGAGCAAAGGCTGTGTTCGGTCTGCGTAACTATCTTGGATTGGGAACAGCGGCTAACGTTATGTGGAATAACTATAACATCGACATGGCAGTAGTTGGTGACGACAATATGAGCATGAGCGCTGTGTTTATAGAAAACCGTAACTTCACATTCAATGTGCCGGTTTTCATGAGTTTAAGATTTAATGTAGCCCACAGTGTCCGATGGAATCTTGATCTCGGAGCATTCTACTCATTTGGTTTCGCCGGCCGACAGAAACAAAAAATTTATCGTGCGGAAATAAATGCGGTTGATGAGCTCGTACCGGAGATGCAGACTGTTTCAACAGATTATTACCATTCTCCCCGCTCACTTTTCAATGTGTTCAACCGAAGTGACATAGGTATTCATTTTGCAACTTCAATTAATTTCGGGCCACATCTTTCTGTAGGATTCCAGACTCAATGCGGAATGAAGAATGCTGCCCGCAGCGGAGGCGTGGATAATCCTTCGGTGCATAACTACACGCTCCACGGTGTGATAGGCTACAGATTCTGAAAAATTAATACAACTTATATATAGATGGATAACAGCACTAACAATAATAAGGAAATAGTTGTAAGCGGCATCCGTTCAACAGGAAACTTGCATCTGGGAAATTACTTCGGAGCTTTGCGTAATTTTGTGAAGATGCAGAACGACTATGACTGTCGTTTCTTCATAGCAGACCTACATGCCCTTACCACGAATCCGGATCCCAATGAGCTGCATGTAAATGTTAAAAACATTGTCACTGAATATCTTGCAGCCGGAATTGATCCGGAAAAGGCTACGATATTCGTCCAGTCAGATGTCCCCGAGGTTTCCGAACTTTATCTTCTGCTGAACATGCATGTGGGAATCGGAGAGCTTATGCGCACGGCTTCCTTCAAGGACAAGGCCCGAAAAGCCCTCGGAATCAAGACTGATGCCGGTGCTGATGATGGTGACAACATTGAACAGCAGATTATCGGCTCGGACTCCAACAAGCGTGTAAATGCCGGCCTTCTTACGTATCCTACGCTTATGGCCGTGGATATCCTGATACAGAAGGCAAACAAGGTTCCTGTAGGCAAAGACCAGGAGCAACATCTCGAACTTACCCGCCGGTTTGCCCGCCGATTCAACTCCTTTTATCATACCGACCTTTTCCCGGAACCGGCTAACTATAACTTTGGACAGGCTGCAGTGAAGGTGCCCGGGCTTGATGGTTCCGGGAAAATGGGCAAGAGCGAGGGTAACTGTCTTTATCTAATAGATGATGAAAAGACGCTTCGTAAGAAAGTAATGCGTGCAATGACCGACGAAGGACCTAAAGAGCCGAACTCCCCTGTTTCCATGCCTGTTCAGAATCTGTTCACTCTTATGGAACTGACATCTATGCCTGAAATAGTGCAGCAATTCAAAGATGCCTACGCTGACTGTTCAATCCGATATGGCGACATGAAAAAGCAGCTTGCTGAGGATATCCTTGCCATAACGTTGCCTATTCGTGAACGCATTCTCGAGCTTCGCAATGACGATGCTTACATTGGGCGCGTGCTTCGCGAAGGTGCTGAAAGAGCCCGCTACTATGCGGCCACAACGCTCGAAGAGGCCCGTCAGGTTATGGGTATCCGAAAATTCTATTGAAAACGACTAAATGGATATAAAAGAGGCGATTGCAACATTGCGATCGCCTCTTTTGTATTGAATTTGTTATTCTTTGGAATCAAATAGTTTGTTTTGCTCGTCAAGATGAAAGTTCTTGGCCAGAAGAGCAATGAATTTGGAAATCTGTTGCATTGCATCAATAGTCTCGGCGGATAATTCTTTCCCCTGCAGACGCATCATCAGCATTCCGTAAAGAGCATTGAAGCAGGTCTCTATCTCCCCGCATTTATCATCGCCTGACTTAGCCCTTAGCTCAACAATGTAGGGTAAGGTGCGATAAAACTCAGCTGAATAGTCAGCGAATTTTGGATCTTTAAGCAATGCGTTATGAAGGTCAACGAGTGATGATAATGTGTTACGGTTAATTTGCAGATGACCTCGTTCCGTGATGCCCTCGCGTCTCATCATATCAATTAGTGATTCGTACCACTGCTCCATTTCCTGACGTTGCGGGTCGGATAGCGATGTGTACTGGTCAATCACATTATGCCTGATTTTCTCCAAATCAAGGTTGTATGCGCGGATTATATCCTCTATCTGCCACATATATAGAAGATATTCTGCAATGTTTGTCTTACGTTTCTCAGATGCGGTTAACATGCTAATTAAATCTTGTATTTTTAACAATGGACTGCAAATATAACAAATTCTGAGCCGATACTGATTGCATAGTAGATAAAAGTTAAGTAACTTTGCATGATAACCACTAATAATGAACGGGAGGCCACAGATGAAACTCAAATGCCTTAAAGCTTTGGTCTTGATAATGGTTGCCCTGCTGACATGGGCATGCAGCGGGACCAAATTGTCTGTGGCTGACGGCCAGATGGCTCGAGGAGAGTACCACAATGCAGTTCAATCCTACCGAAAGATTTATAATGGCCTCAATCGGAAGGAGGACCGGACGCTCAAAGGAGAGATTGCGTTCAAGATGGGCGAGGCTCACAGAATGTTGAGCCAGTGGGGACAGGCGTCTACGGCCTACAGAAATGCTTTGCGCTATAATTATAGAGACTCGGCTACAGCCACGCTCAATTTGGCACGGATGCAGCAGGCGGAGGGAAAATATAGTCTTGCTGTCAAGACATATCGTGATTATTTACTTTGCAATCCTGAATCAGTAGTCGCAACAAAAGGCCTTGAAGATGCGTCATGGGCTGAAGAAGCATTAAGACATCCTACCCGATATATTGTCAAGAACGCTAAGCAATTCAACACTATGCGTTCTGAATTTTCGCCAATGCTTCAGGACGGACTTCTGTATTTCACCTCAACAAGTGAGAAGAATTCCGGCGACATCCGCAGCGATATTACAGGGATGAAGATGAGTGATATATGGGTTGCCCGCAAGGATGAACAAGGCCGATGGATGCGGGCCGAACCTGTTGAGGGCGAGTTGAATTCCGAGATGGATGAGGGTGTGTGCTCATTCTCCCCTGACGGTACTGTCATGTACTTTACGAAGTCAAGACGCCTATCTGATGCGAATACAACTGTGGAGATATATACTTCAAAAAGAGTCAATGCCCAATGGGATGCACCGGAAAAAATGTCAATAGGCACAGATACAATCCGAAGCTACGGACATCCGGCGGTGTCGCCATCCGGAGACTATCTATACTTCACAAGTGATTTGCCGGGGATGGGAGGAAAAGATATATGGCGTATCAACTTGTCCCGCCCGTCGGATAGGCCGGTCAATATGGGGCCGGAAATAAATACCGCCGGCAATGAGATGTATCCTTATATGTTGAATGACAGTATAATGTACTTTGCTTCCGATGGACATCGCGGATTTGGAGGCCTTGATATTTTCAAGGCTGAGATGGGACCTGACGGAAAATGGACTGTCAGCAACATGGGCGCTCCAATCAACTCACCGGCCGATGATTTCGGCATAACATTTGACCGCACCGCGTCAACGCCGCAAGGATTTTTCAGCTCTAATCGCAATGACCGCCGAGGGTATGACAACATATATTCCTTTGAACTCCCGGACATAAAGGTGAAAATAAACGGTTGGGTGACAAATCACGACATTGAGCCTATTCAAGGGGCGACTGTCAGAATTGTAGGAAACGACGGCTCAATGCAACGGACTGCATCAGGGCCTCGCGGAGAATTCAGTTTTAATCTTGCTCCGGGAGTGAATTACGTCATGATGGCAGGTGCCAAGGACTATCTTAATGCCCGCCAGGAATTTGCAACTGATTCCACTGAGGCCGATGCTACATACGAGATAGACTTCATGCTTGCCTCTATAACTAAGCCCAATATTGTTGAAAACATTTTCTATGATTTTGACAAGGCCACTTTGCGTCCTGAGTCAAAGGAAGCTCTTGACGGCCTCGTGACTATGATGAAAGAGAATCCTAACATAACCATAGAGATGGCATCACATACTGACCGCATCGGTACGGCAGAGTATAATGAAAAGTTATCGCAGCGGCGAGCTAAAGCGGTTGTTGATTATCTGATTTCAGCCGGCATTCAAGAAGATCGTCTCCAATATCATGGATACGGAAAGTCAAGGCCGAAAACGGTAACCAAACATGATGCCGAACTCTTTCCCATATTCAAAGAAGGAGATGTGCTGACGGAAGATTTTATAAAAGACCTTTCATTGGAATCAGATCGCGAGGCCGCTGACCAGATTAATCGCCGTACTGAGTTCAGTGTGCTGTCAATTGATTATAATATGTATTGAGTCATGAAATTCCGAACAGAAATACAGCCGGTAGCCATGCAGGGCACAATCACCCACCATGATAAAGTGTTCCTGATAGGATCATGCTTCACCAATGCCATTGGCTCAAGAATGCAGGAGGATTTGATGAGAGTCTGCATTAACCCGTTCGGAACAGTCTATAATCCCTCAAGTATAGCGAGCCAGATTGCAAGAATCACCGCTGACACGGCTTTTACCGCAGATGATTTATTCTTTGCCTCAGGCTCTTATCACTCTTTTATGGCCCATTCGTCATTGTCGTCCACTGACAGCGACACCGCATTGCTGCAGCTAAATAACGCGTTGACAGAAGCCCACGCTTTTATAAAGGATGCATCGGTGGCTATTGTGACACTTGGCACGGCAATGGTTTACAGGCATAGAGACACGGGGGCGCCTGTTGCCAATTGCCATAAACTTCCGGCTGACCGTTTCACGAGCACAATGCTTTCAGTGACGCAGATTTCAGAAGAACTTGAGTCAATCCGTGAGTCGTTTTTGAATTTATCGCCATCAATCAAGATGATCTTTACAGTAAGTCCTATCCGGTATGTATCCTACGGATTGCATGAAAACCAGATTTCAAAAGCTTCACTTCTTCTCGGTGTTGAGGAAATATGCCGGACGCATAGTGATGATTGCTTCTATTTCCCTTCTTACGAAACAGTTATTGATGATCTCAGGGATTACCGTTTTTATGAGTCGGACATGAAGCATCCATCCGCTACTGCGGCTGATTACATCTATGATGTGTTCTCCCGCTCATATTATAATGTGAAGACACAGGAAATGGCCCTGAAGTGCCGAAAGCTCACCCGTCGGCTTGCTCACAGGCCTTTGACAGATAACCAGGAGGCCATAAAAATATTCCGATCAGCTACAGACTCCATGGCATCCGATCTGCTATCCGCTTATCCGGAATTGGCAGATGCCATGCAGACATATATGTTAATAAATTCCACGAAATAAGATTATGAATTATTCAATAAGTGACATCTGCAGGATTCTGAATCTTCCTGCCCCGATCAATGATAGCAGGATATCGCTGTTGCTTACCGATAGCCGCTCTTTGACAGATCCTGACCATTCTCTTTTTTTCGCCATAACAACATCAACCAATGATGGACATAGATATATTCCACAACTCTACGAAATGGGAGTGCGGAACTTTGTTGTCAGCCATACGCCGGAAGATGTCCAGTTATATCCCGATGCCACCTTTCTCCACGTCCCTGATGTTACCAAAGCCCTTCAGGCAATTGCCCGGTATCATCGCAGGCAGATAACAGCGCCGGTTATAGGTATTACCGGGTCGCGCGGGAAGACTACGGTCAAGGAGTGGCTTTATCAGGCACTTGCTGACGATTACAAGATTGTACGTTCGCCCCGTAGTTTCAACTCCCAGATAGGTGTTCCACTTTCGGTATGGGAACTCAATGAGGATACTGCCCTTGCCATAATAGAGGCCGGTGTCTCCAAGCAAGGCGAGATGTCGGAACTTGCCTCAATTATTCTTCCTAACATAGGAATAATCACTAACATTGATTCCGAGCACGATGCCGGATTCAGTTCCCGCAAAATAAAATGCGAGGAAAAGGTGTCACTTCTTGCCGGATGTGAGTGTGTGATCTATTGCGCTGACGATGAACTGATTTCCGATGCGGTTGAGAAAGAGTGCAAACCTACGGTGGAAATTGCGTGGTCAATGAAGAATCCTGACTCCGTACTTGCCATACTTTCCGTTGATAAGCATGAGAAAGATAGCGAGATTGAATATTCGTTCCTCCACAACCGGGCTAAAGTTACCATACCATTCACCGAAGATTCCCAGATTCACAATGCCATCCATGTACTTGCCGTGATGCTGTATCTTCGTCGTTCAGAGAATGAGATAAAGAAATCAATGGCGAAACTGACTCCGGTTATGACTCGCATAAACGTGATAGAGGGAATCAATAACTGCATGGTTATATATGACAGTTACACCTCTGACCTTCATTCGCTCGGCCCGGCTCTTGACTTTATGTTTCGCAGAAATACCGCCGGCAGAAGCCGCACCTTGATTCTCTCGGATGTAATGCACGAAACATTGCCTCCCGCTAAAATTTACCAGACGATTGCTGACACAGTGAGAATGCGCCATATTGACCGTTTTATTGGCATAGGAGAGGAGTTTATGAGGAATTCCCGTTACTTCGACTCATCAGCAACGTTCTTTCCTGACACCACATCGTTTCTCACCTCACTATCGCCGGGAGACTTTAATGATGAACTTATACTCGTAAAGGGAGCTCCTGCGTTTCACTTTGACCTGATTGTCGACATGCTTGAGGCAAAGCAGCATGAAACAGTGCTTGAAGTGAACCTTGATGCCGTAGTACATAACTTCAATCTGTTCCGCTCCATGATTAAACCGACAACCGGAATAGTGTGTATGGTCAAGGCGTCAGGTTACGGAGCCGGTTCCTACGAACTTGCCAAGACTCTCCAAAGTCAAGGGGCGGCATATCTGGCGGTTGCAGTTCTTGACGAGGGTGTTGATTTAAGAAAAGCCGGCATCACAATGCCCATCATGGTTCTTAACCCGAAAGTGGTCAATTACCGCACGATGTTTGCCTATAATCTTGAGCCGGAGATTTACTCCATTGATATTCTCAATGAAATAATCCGAGAGGGAGAAAAATATGGAATAACCGACTACCCGGTTCACATAAAGCTTGATACGGGCATGCATCGTCTTGGATTTC
The DNA here is from genome assembly GCA_964487725.1 of uncultured Bacteroides sp. Classification (GTDB taxonomy): domain Bacteria; phylum Bacteroidota; class Bacteroidia; order Bacteroidales; family Muribaculaceae; genus Paramuribaculum. The sequence continues at coordinate 17,747 of CAZASF010000020.1, forward strand.
TTGAGAAGGATATTCCGGCAGTCATAGATATTCTGCGCCGGCAGAATGTGATCCGTCCGGCATCCGTGTTCAGCCATCTGGCAGTAGCCGACGAGCCGCTCCAGGATGACTACACTCGTCATCAGTTCGAACTATTTAACCGAGGCGCTTCCCTTCTGCAATCCGGCTTCCGCCATCATATAATGCGACATATATTGAATTCAACTGGTATATCCCGTTTCCCTGAATATCAGTATGATCTTGTCCGTCTCGGAATATGCCTTTATGGAATCCCGACAATGAATGATGGATCACAGACCGGGCTTGAACCCGTTTCCACTCTTTCAACCGTGGTGATTTCGCTTAAAGAATGGCCGGCGGGTACGACTATCGGTTATGGTCGGCATGGTGTGTTGACCCGGCAATCGGTTATTGCGACTATTCCGGTTGGTTATGCCGATGGGATAAACCGTCATCTGGGCAACGGGAAAATGCATGTTCTCATCAATGGACATCGTTGTCCCACAATTGGAAACATCTGCATGGACGCGTGCATGATTGATGTAACGGATGCCGGATGTAAGGTGGGTGACCGTGTGGAAATTTTCGGGAACCGAATCTCGGTATGTGAAATAGCAAAGACCCTCGACACGATACCTTACGAGGTGCTTACCTCGGTATCTTCGAGAGTCAAAAGGATTTATTACCGTGAATAGCCTTTGGCTGCCGGTCAACGGATGCGGTCATAGCTTCGTATCAACCGCTGGTCACGCGAAATGTAATGATAGGCCGTTACAACGGCAATTAGGGCTGCAACGAGGAATAGGCCTCCACCACCCCACACCGTGGCTATCGTAACTTCGGGATTACTGTCGATATACGGACTTACCACCGCATATATTACCACACCAATTGTTGCAATAATTGATATGCATGACAGCACTGCAAATAATTTCTGAAGCGGGTAATTGCGATACAAAAATATGGTCACAACCATAAGTACTATCGACACTGCAGATGGGATAATCAGCCCAATAAACTCGGTACATTTCAAGGGCTGGAGCATACTTTGACCGGTCTCTGCATCAACAACCGGTGCATAGCCAAAAGGAACAAAGAAAAAAGCGATTGTCAGTCCTATCGCAATAAGCAAAAACAATGTCTGGACACGCTGTAGCATAATCGGATGAATTTATTTTTATTACTGTATTTTAAACAAATGATATTTGATATATGTTTGGGTTTAACAAAATATAACAAACTATGGATATAGAAAAACCAACAATCCTTATCTGTAATGACGATGGCGTAGCTGCTCCCGGTCTGAGGTATCTCATTGAATCAGTGAGCGAATTCGGTAATGTCATTGCTGTTGCACCTGCCGATCATCGCTCCGGGCAGTCCTCAGCAATCACAATAGGAACTCCTTTGAGAATCACCCGCCAACCTGATATTGAGGGTGCTGAGGTGTACTCCGTTACCGGAACCCCGGTTGATTGTGTAAAACTTGCATTTCATACAATTCTTGCCAACCGGAAAGTATCGTTGATGCTTTCAGGCATCAATCACGGCTCTAATGCCGGCAACTGCGTAGTTTACTCCGGAACAATGGGCGCGGCGATGGAGGCATGCATGCAGGGAATTCCCTCAATTGGATTCTCACTCCTTCATCACTCCTGGCAGGCTGACTTTTCCCAATGCGGGCCTATAGTCAAGTCCATTACCGGAGCCGTATTGGAGAAAGGGCTGCCGCATGATGTATGTCTTAATGTCAACATACCGGCCCACTGTAAGCCGAAAGGCGTAAAAGTAGCGTGCGGAAGTGAGGGTTTCTGGACCGAAGAATACGTCGAATACAAGGACCCTCAGGGTAGCCCGTTCTATTTGCTTTCCGGACGATATGTTGACCGTAATCCGGATGCGGAGGATACTGATTCCTATTGGCTTGAACGCGATTATGCAACGGTTGTTCCCGTGACTGTCAATCCCACAGCTTTCGGTGAAATCAAGCGCATAGAGCAATTGCTCGGTTAGAAAAAGCGGGGTGTCTTTAAAAAAGATACCCCGCTTTCAACTTATCATTACGGATAATAATTTTCTAACTGATTACTCCTCGTATTTCTTAACAATCACTGAGGCATTATGACCGCCGAAGCCAAATGCGTTGGACAGTGCTGCACGTACTGTGCGTTCCTGAGCCTTGTTGAAAGTGAAGTTGAGGTTGTAGTCTATGTTCTCGTCATCATCACCCTCCTCATGGTTGATTGTGGGAGGAACAATGTCATCCTTCACGGCCATGATGCTGAAAATAGCTTCCATAGCTCCGGTGGCACCAAGAAGGTGGCCTGTCATAGACTTTGTGGAGCTGATGTTCAGTTTATAAGCAGCATCTCCGAAAAGGTCAACGATTGCCTTGATTTCAGAAACGTCACCAACAGGTGTTGAAGTGCCGTGAACATTGATGTAGTCGATATCCTCGGGCTTCATGCCGGCATCGTCAAGAGCGCTCTGCATTGCGAGTTTTGCTCCAAGGCCTTCGGGATGAGTGGCTGTGATGTGGTAGGCATCTGCTGACATTCCACCGCCAACAACTTCAGCGTAGATCTTAGCGCCACGGGCTTTAGCATGCTCCAGTTCCTCAAGAATAAGGATGGCGGAACCTTCACCCATAACGAAACCGTCGCGGGATTTGCTGAAAGGACGAGATGCCGTTCCCGGGCTGTCATTTCGGGTAGACAAGGCGTGCATTGAATTGAAGCCACCTACACCGGCAGGGAAAATAGCTGCTTCAGCACCGCCGGTAATAAATGCGTCTGCCTTACCGAGGCGGATATAGTTGAATGCGTCGATTATAGCATTGTTTGACGAAGCACAAGCCGATACAACGCCGTAGTTCGGGCCATGATAGCCATATTCCATAGAGATGTGTCCGGATGCTATATCTGCAATCATCTTAGGAATGAAGAACGGATTGTATTTCGGGCCTTTTTCCTCGTTAAGGGCATAATAACCGGCCTCCTCTTCAAATGTGTGAAGGCCACCGATTCCGGCAGCTACAATAACTCCTATGCGGTTGCGATCGAGACCTTCAACTGTTTCAAGTCCGCTGTCCTCTACGGCCTGACGGGCTGCAACAAGAGCATACTGCGCATATAAGTCAAGCTGACGCAGTTTGCGGCGATCGGTGATGTGTTCCGATGCGTTGAAGTTCTTTACCTCACATGCGAATTGAGTTTTGAATTTAGAAGCGTCAAAATGAGTGATGGGACCTGCGCCGCTCTTGCCCGCTTTTGCTGCTTCCCATGTGGAAGTCACGTCATTACCAAGCGGAGTGAGAGCACCGAGACCGGTCACTACTACACGTTTTAATTCCATATATAGAACTGATTTTAACTTATTTCAAAATGATGAACGCATATCTGATCAGATTTTCAATGCTCTTATAGCGGTTGAATGACATTGATTTTAAATCAGAATAATGTGCGTTGCGGTTTCAGTCTGTGAGCTGTTAAATGAATTATGCACGTCTCCAGTTATTGCATAGAGACGTGCATTTGTGTCCTGTCAAGGCTTATTTTTCAGCAGCTTCGATGAAAGCGACAGCATCGCCTACAGTCTGAATGGTTTCGGCTTTTCCGTCAGGAATAGTGATGCCGAATTCCTTCTCAAACTCCATGATGAGCTCTACGGTATCAAGGCTGTCAGCGCCAAGGTCGGTGGTGAAAGATGCAGTTTCAGTAACTTCGTTTTCGTCAACTCCGAGTTTATCAACGATGATAGCTTTAACACGAGATGCAATTTCTGACATAATGTTGAGATTTTAAAATTAATATTAATTTGTTTTTGCGGTGCAAAGTAAGCAATTTTGTAGCAAATATTCAAACATTTAGACCATAAAGTTTTACTTCATTAAGGATTTTTCAACAATTGCCGGCTATGTTTGCCGATATAACTTGAAAAATGTAACTTTGCATCGATTATGAACGAAAACGGCCTGCCATCAACAGATATTGACTTGCGCACCCTTGCATGTGCGCCCATCGATAACATCCGTATAGGTATTGTCGGGCTTGGCAACCGTGGCCTTGCAACCCTGCGCAGATTGCTTATAATCAAAGATGTTGCGATTACTGCATTGTGCGATTTGCGTCCTAATAACATCAACTTGGCATTAAAGTCGCTACGTGAATCAGGGTGCGAGCGCCCCACTGCATATTCATCTGCCGACGGTTGGAATCTTATAGCGGATAGTCCCGATGTTGACCTCCTATATATATGCACTGATTGGGCTTCACATGCACAGATAGCAATCAAGGCCATGCAGTGCGGCAAACACGTTGCTGTCGAAGTCCCGGCAGCATTGACAATAGATGATTGCCGAAAACTTGTTGAAACAGCTGCCTTAACCCGCCGTCACTGTTTCATGCTCGAAAACTGCTGCTACGACCCTTTTGCCCTTAACACTCTTGAGATGTCGCGCCGCGGATGGTTTGGCGAGATTACCCATTGTGAAGGCGCTTACATCCATGATCTGCGTCGCCAGTTCAGCGCTGATGAAGATTCCGGAGGCTTCCATGAGCAGTGGATTGACCGTTATTGCAGTACGCATCCCGGAAACCCGTATCCCACGCATGGTATCGGGCCGGTCAGCCAGCTCCTTGACATAAACCGTGGTGACCGATTCGATTATCTCGTCTCCATGTCGCCATCGCCCGATAACGCCGATTCCGGCATTTACATGAACACCACATTAATCCGAACTGTTAGAGGGCGTACAGTCTTGTTGCAGTATGATGTCACGACTCCCCGCCCTTACAGCCGACTGCAAACCGTATGCGGTACCAGTGGATTTATCAGAAAGTACCCGGAAGAATGTGCTACTGACGGCAACGGTGCCACGTATCACGGAGAGCAGCTTAAGTCACTAATGGACAGATTCACCCATCCCTTCATAAAAAAATATTCCGAGGATGCCGAACGATTGAACGTGAATAATCTCATGAACTATATTATGGATCGTCGGCTCATAGAGTGTATTCGCGAAGGAAAGCCTCTTGATATTTCGGTCTACGATGCCGCAACGTGGTCATGCATTGCCCAGTTATCGGAAATATCTGTGCGTGGAGGCAGTGTCCCGGTGAAATTTCCGGACTTTACAAACGGCCATTGGCAGTAGCGGATGAACCAACAGCCATACTTATGCATTATTCTATAATAACAATTGAAGTATAATTCCTCTTCCCAAATAAAAGTATATTCATCAAACAAAATCCAATAACACCACGTAACATGTACAGAAACTGGAAAATCCTCTCTCTTACGGCCCTGATAGGCTCAGGATTAATGGTGTCCTGCCAAGGAACTGCCGTAGACAACAATGAAGCAACCGCTTCAACTGCTGAATCTGATTCCCTAATCTCGGTTTTCCCTTTGCAAGAATCGATTCTAACGGCATCGGAAAGCTATCGAATCACATCGTCAGATGATCCTACCGTCAGCTATCTGACTCTTAGCACATCAGTGCAGTGGCCCGAATCTCTTGGCAAACATGATATCTCCAACCTGCGTGACTCCATAATTAACTTTACATTTGGCGGTGATGCTCCACGTGATCTTAAAGAGGCTATAAAAGCCAGTGTTACGGATGTGGCTTCATTTGGCATTGGTGGTAAGGCCGAGAAGATCGCCTCAGTTCCTGATAGTGCAGGAACGCTGGCATATTATTCCGATCGCTCGCTGCAACTTGTTGAATGTACTGACCAAACGGTCACATATTCCGCCTCATGGGGTGAATATCTCGGTGGTGCCCATCCCAATTCTGGGGCAAGGCCATTCTCATTTGTTCTTGAATCTGACTGCATGGTGACCATGGACTACCTTTTCATCAAGGGTTACGAGAAAGTCCTGATGCCCAAAATTTTTGAAGCGTTAGCTCTGGAACATTCCCTGACTGTTCAGGAACTGCAAGGCACTCTGCTCGGCTCGCCATCGGCTGTTACTGACAACGTTTATTTGCTTAACAACGCCATAGCGTTCCACTACAACCCCTACGAGATACTTCCCTATTCATTCGGAGCATCGGATATCTATATCATCCCCTACGAGGTAGCTGACATTCTCACTCCGGAGGCAAAAAAGCTCCTCCTCGATTAACTGTATATAAAATCTTAGACATAGAGTCGGCCTGAAAACATCAACCGCTGTTTTCAAGCCGACTTTTTATTATTGGTTAATTCGTTAATTATACATCTATGCATCAAATATAGAACCACGCCCACATCGCCCCAAAAACATCACTACTTTTGCGGCATGCTAGCTGCACGAAAAATATCATGCCCGCTTCCTGCCACCGTCCGCAAACCACGGCGCAACTTCGCCGCACTCTTCGAGCGATGGCTCGGCTACAGCCTCCATCCCCACGCCCGCCGTCTCATTGCCGAACTTGAGCGTCAGCGCGTCCGCCGCATGCCCCAGCGCCTCTATGTCTCCGACTCCAACGCCGAATCCGGCCTGCTGCAGCGCGCCCTCGTTGACTACGTCCGTTGGCTCACCATCGTTGTCCGGCCTACCACAAATTTTTGCGTGATCGCACCCTCACGAGCCCAACTGAAATCACTCGTTCCGCGTCACCCCGACATCATCACCGCCACGGCCCGTAGCCCGGAATATGTCCGCGGACTCAACTTCCCATTTGCTCTGATACTCGATGCCGACCGCTATCCTAAGAAAGGCCGACATCTTACCCGCATACTCCGCTCCGTCTCTCCGATAATCTATGATGGCCCCGGTACACTGCTTGTCATTCACGGTACACCACACCCGCGTATGCGTGTCAACACCTTCACCAACGAACTCCGCCGAACCACCAACCCCATACCATCCATCACACCCTCCGAGGCAGAACCGCCCGACAACCCGGACGGTACCACGCAAGACCGCACCGTCACGGTCCACATCCCGACCGATGCGTCCGACCGCGAAAAACCGCCACTGCCTCCCACTCCAATCGATCCCCACGCCTTTCTCCCCTAAGCGGCGCCATGACCGCCCCTCCAAAAATCATGGCAAAGAGCTCCTTGACATATTGAAATATCCAATACCGCAACAAATAAATAAACAAAAAAATAATTCTGTCAAAGGCTTATAATGGAAAATGCCGACTGTCGGCTGACAGTCAGCATTTTTATGCGGAGTGACCGAGATTCGAACTCGGGATACCCTTTTGGGGTATACACGCTTTCCAGGCGTGCCTCTTCAGCCACTCGAGCACCACTCCATGGTTGAATTGCGGTGCAAAGATAGGAATTTTATTTGGGTTGGCAAAAGGTTGCCTGTTTTTTTGCAAACAGTTTTGGAAATTACGTCATTCGTTGGGGATGAGCTGCGAAATGCGATGCTCCAGCTCGCTTGTTGACAGGCGGGTGGTCAGCTCGCCGCGATGAGCCACGGAGATGTAGCCCGTTTCCTCCGACACAACGATGGCCAACGCATCCGTGGCCTGCGAGATGCCGAGAGCCGAACGGTGGCGAAGTCCGAGCGAGCGGGGGATGTTGGTATCATGACTGACGGGGAGGATACAGCCGGCCGACTGGATACGGTCATGGGCGATTATCATAGCTCCGTCATGCAACGGCGAATTCTTGAAGAATATGTTCTCTATCAGCCGCGAGTTGATATTGGCATCGATTCTGTCGCCCGATCGCTCGTATGATTCAAGCGAGATGGTCTGCTCAATAACAATAAGCGCACCGGTGCGTGTTTTCGACATGTTCATGCACGCATACACTATGGGGAAAACGAAGGACTTGGAAGAATCGGACGAGTCGCCGGAGCGGGAGTGATGGAAAAGCCTGCGCAGGGCTTTCCAACGCTTGTGGTCGCCGAGCTCCACAAGAAACCGCTTTATTTGATCCTTGAAGAGGATAACTATTATTATAAGGCCAATTGACATGAACTTGTCAAGGATTGTGCCAATCAACTTCATCTCAAGAATCTGGGATGCGACAACCCACACAACTATGAATGACAGCAATCCGAAAAACACGTTCAGAGTGCCTGACTCTTTCATCAGCCGGTATATATAGAAAATGAGTACGGCGGCAAGAAATATATCGAGCGCGTCAAGTAACGAAAACGAAATCATAGGTAGCGACTGACGTTATTAGGGTTTGAAATTAGCTCCACCACATCGCGCGCCTGCCTGGCGGCCTTGACATCGTGGACCCTGAGAATGGAGGCTCCGGAGAGCAAAGCAACCGTGTTGCATGCCGTGGTGACCTCCAGTGCTTCTGACGCACTGATGTGCAGCGGCTTTGTCAACATGGATTTGCGGGAGATTCCTACAAGTAAAGACCTGCCGAAAATCTCGGCTATGTGCGGGAGGTCATGCATCAATCGGTAATTCTGCTCCACTGTTTTGCTGAAACCGAAACCGGGGTCTACTATAACGTCACTGACTCCTAATGCCTGGAGTTCGTTGAGCTTGACTGTCAGTTCACGAACCACGTCGGAAGTCACATTGTCATACCGGCACAATGACTGCATATTCTCCGGAGTGCCGCGCATGTGCATCAACACATACGGCACTTTAAGCCGGGCAACCGTGGCAAACATTTCCGGGTCAAGAGTGCCGCCTGATATATCGTTGATTATATCTGCTCCCTCAGCAATGGCTGCTTCCGCAACCGATGCTCGGAAAGTATCAACCGACACGGGTATGTCCTTTGACACGGCGCGAACTGCGGACAATCCGGCGCATAACCGATCTGTCTCCTCCCCCACACTGACCTCCGATGCTCCAGGTCGCGAAGAATACGCACCCAGGTCTATGATGTCCACTCCATCTGCCATCATCCGCTCTACCTGACTCCTGACTTCGGCCTCATCCTTACATCGGGAGGCTGCGTAAAAGGAATCCGGCGTCACGTTGACAATGCCCATAATCTGAGGAATGTGGCATTCATGTAATCGTCCGTTGAGATTCAGCGAAAATGGATGGAATTGCACCATGAGGAAAAATCTTTGTTGTAGGTGATCTTGAATTTCACGCGAATTTAGTCACAATTAATATGACATGCAACTTTTTGAACGTCCAAATACCCTGACCTTTTCAATTTTTTTGTAAATTTGCCGAAATCAACAAAACATCAACCATCATGGAAGAAATCACAATAAACGAAGTCTACAAGGCCGCTGAGGTCCTCAAGGATGTGGCTCGCCATCCCAAACTTATCGGCCCAACAAACCTCAACAAAGATGCCGAAATCTATCTGAAGCCTGAAAACCTGCAGCGCACCGGCTCATTCAAACTCCGCGGAGCCTACTACAAGATATCACAGCTGAGCGAAGAGGAACGTAAGAAGGGCGTAATTGCATGCTCCGCCGGCAACCATGCCCAGGGCGTGGCTCTCGGTGCCGCCCATGCCGGAATCAAAGCAGTGATATGCCTACCGGCCGGCGCCCCTCTGTCAAAAGTACAGGCAACAAAGGACCTCGGAGCAGAAGTGGTGATGGTTCCGGGCGTCTACGATGATGCATACGCCAAAGCAATAGAACTTCAGCATGAACATGGCTACACTCTTGTACATCCATTCGATGACATAAAAGTTATTGCCGGCCAAGGAACCATCGGGTTGGAGATACTTGAAGAGATGCCCGATGTGGATGCCGTTATTGTTCCCATTGGTGGTGGTGGCCTGGTAAGCGGTGTAGCATTCGCCATCAAGTCCATCAACCCGAACATCAAAGTCTACGGCGTTCAGGCCGAAGGCGCCCCATCCATGGTTGACTCCATTAAAAAAGGCGAACGCGTATGCCTCAAATCAGTTTCTACCATAGCCGATGGCATTGCCGTTAAAGAGCCTGGAATCAACACCTTTGACATGGTCAACAAATACGTTGACGAAGTCGTTTCGGTCAGCGACGATGAAGTAGCCGCAGCCATACTTGCCCTCATTGAGAAGCAGAAACTCGTGTCGGAAGGCGCCGGAGCCGTATCTGTAGCTGCCGCAATGTTCAATAAAGTCCCCATCAAAGGCAAAAAAGTTGTGTGCCTCGTATCGGGCGGCAACATTGACGTTACCTCACTCAACCGAGTGATAACACGCGGACTTGTTAAGAGCGGTCGCGACTGCGACATAACCGTCATACTATCTGACAAGCCCGGACAGCTCTCGAAGGTATGTAACGTTATCGGCGAACTTGGTGCCAACATTCTGTCCGTGGAGCACAAACGCAACGCCAAAAACACCGACATCAACGGCTGTGAACTCCACATTGAAATGGAGACCCGCAACCACGAACACATTGAAACCATCTGCGAAGGCCTCCGCAAAGCCGGCTTCGAGGTGAAATAACTCAAATTTCCCTAATCTCCATAAAAAATCAGTCCCTCGCCTGTTGCTGTTCAGGTGAGGGACTGAATTATTTAACACGATATAAGCCTAAAGATAATGTTGACTCACAAAGCCTATTCTTTCATCAAGTTCGAGCACCAACGGCGAGCCGGTTGGCAACTCCACCTGCTGAATCTCCTCCTTGCTTAGATGACGCAACATCATTATCAAGGCTCTAAGGCTATTGCCGTGGGCCACAATCAACACCGAATCATGAGTGTGTAACGCCGGGACAATCCTCTCCTCCCAACAACAGCGTACGCGGGCTATCGTGTCGTGGAGCGACTCCGAGAGCGGAAGTTCATCATCGGTAAGCTCCTTATAGCGCGGATCATTGCCGGGCCAGCGCCCATCATCTTTGGTCAGCAACGGCGGACGATCATCAAATCCACGGCGCCACTCATGCACCTGCTCCTCACCGAACTTGTTGGCCGTATCAGCCTTGTTCAGTCCTTGAAGCGCACCGTAATGGCGTTCGTTGAGATGCCAATCTTTAGTAACCGGAATCCAATCACGCTCCATTACTCCTACGGCAATCTGAAGAGTGTGGATGGCACGTCGCAGATATGACGTGAAATAATACTCCGGCTCAAGTCCGGCCTGTTTCATTTTCTCGCCGGCCTGACGCGCCTCTTCCCTACCCTTTTCCGACAAATCGACATCAGTCCAACCCGTGAATCGGTTTTCGAGATTCCACTCGCTCTGTCCGTGACGGAGTAATATGAGCTGTTTCATGGCAGGATCAACGCTGTGCGGTCAGAACCGATGTACCCATCTGCTGATAGGCCCAGAGCCCGTCCTGACTTAGTTCAACAACCACGCTTTTACCGTCGGGGGCCGGCATACGCACGTGAGAGTCGTCAATAAACGTCATCAATTCGTGGGTTTCACCGTCAACGGTTACATTCCAAGTCTTTGAATCTGACTCGAAATCAAGTCTTACCTGAGAGCCATCGTTCTCACTCGTGATGGTATATCCCTTGCCATCGCAGTCCACCAGATAGCGGCCATCCTGTCCATCAATTACCGTACGGCCCTGAGCCACGGGATTTGAACCGCTCCAGAACTCGATGGTGTTGATAACAAGAACATCTGCAAGAGCCGAAACCTCGTAGACAGGTAGAATCCAGAACGCAATGAACACCAGCTCGTTGACAAACTTGCTGCCGACCTGATTGTTCCAGGACAGAAGTTTATTAGTCAAAGAAAAGCTACCTATACACGAGGAAAAGAGCAGTGAACCTGCACAAAGCAAGATCGCACCGACAGTAAAATACCTTTTTTTCATAATGGATAAATTATATAATGTAAGAGTATAATGTTTACGGTCGTTAAATTGTTTGACCGCGAATTAAAATTTTTAAGGGCTTTCGCGAATCCCGGCTTCCGATTGCCTACTTCGGGACACTCTTCAAAGCCTTGTCATAAACGTCAAGAACCTGACGGACATACTCGTAGGTCTGACGTCCATTGAAATATCCGTATTTGCAAACCGGATCATTATAATATTCAGGCTTTGATTTTAACATCATGGCACTTTCCACCGATCCATACCATGTGTGAGGATCATAACCGAGTTTTTTGGCAAGTGCTATGGCATCTAATATGTGTGCCGGTCCGGAGTTATAGGCTGCAAGAATAAATTTCTTCCGCTCCTCTTTGTCCGGAACAAACCGGGAGAATTGATTATTGAGATGGTCTATGATTTTGGCGGCAACAGCAATATTCTCCCTATTATTGCTCATGTTACCGTCATTCAAGCCAAATGAACGAGCGGTAGCCGGCATTATCTGCATAACTCCACGCGCGCCTGCCCACGATACCTGCGCACTGTCGTAGCGGCTTTCAGTGAAGCCCATAGCCGACAGCAATCGCCAGTCCCAGTTGATGGACGCGGCACACTGACGGAAAATATTGTCAAACGGCGACATGCGTCCTTTTGAAAAGTCGACCACGAACGATGGCTGCTGCTTACTCAATTCAAAGTACCGCTTAAGCAACTCAGCCTGAATCATTGATGGCTGCTCCTGATGTATCCAAGCATCAATGGAATCGGCCATCCACTTTTTTGACGGAGACACACCCCAGGCAGACCGTTGCGGGAAGCTCACCTCAAGGGTGATGTCCAAGTCCGAAAAATAAGTGCGGTTAACCTTTGCTATGTCACTGTCAACGATTGTCAAAGGTATCTTACCCTCTGATACCATTGTGATAAGATCCTCCGTTATCAGAGTGTCACGGTCAACAGGCTTTATTACGATGCCGCCTCCAAGCTCCGCATTGAGATTCTGCAGCCGCTGATGATACTTGGAATTAGCTTCCACATACACCTCACGCCCCACGAGCTGGGTAACGTCATCAATTCTGTCCGATGGATTTTTAGGCTTTGGCTGTACAAGAACCTGATGCGTCACTGACTCTATGCCACATGGCAATATATGACTCTTGTATTCGCTCGTTACCGGAACCTGATAGGCTATCAGGTCCACCTTGCCGGAGTCAAGCATGGCTACCATTGCATTGAGGTTCGTTGCTACATGCAAGTCCAACACTATGTTCTTATCCTCGGTCATCCGCTTTACCAGATCGTAGTCATATCCCATGGGGGTCTCACGATAGATAAAGTAGGACGACGGGCTATAAAGTGTGGCAACCCTGAGGGTGTCAGGCAGCTTATAGTCTGTAGAATCAACAACAGGAACTGTGTCCGCGGACTGCTCCTGCCTATTAGCCGAATGGGAACAAGAAACCATGGCAACTGCAGCCACAATTGCGGCAGTCAGCCATGGTATTATATGTCCATATTCTTTCAGCACGGAGCGTCAGGACTGATTTGTTCAATATTCAAACGTCCCCTTATCGGAAATAATGGTGAGTTTGTTTTCGGTGGCATCCTCAACACGTCCTATTATCCGACCTTCAATATTGAACTCACGGGCAATTTCTATTATGCGGTCAGCATCCTTGGGATCAACATAAATCTCCATGCGATGTCCCATATTGAACACCTTATACATCTCGTGCCAGTCTGTGCCTGACTGTTCATGTATCAACTCAAACAAAGGGGGCACGGGGAAAAGATTGTCCTTTATAACGTGTTTGTTCTCCACGAAATGCATCACCTTAGTCTGAGCGCCACCGGAACAATGAACCATGCCGTGGATGTCAGCGCGCATCTCGTCAAGAATCTTCTTGATGACCGGTGCGTATGTTCTGGTAGGAGAAAGAACGAGTTTTCCAGCATCAAGAGGCGTACCCTCCACCGGCTGAGTCAATGACATTGCTCCGCTATATACAAGTTCTTCCGGCACAGCGGCATCGTAACTCTCGGGATACTTTCGGGCAAGTTCTTTGGCGAAAACATCATGACGTGCTGAGGTAAGGCCATTACTCCCCATACCTCCGTTATACGATGACTCGTATGTGGCCTGCCCCGCAGAGGAAAGCCCAACTATGACATCGCCACCTGAAATATTGGCGTTATCTATGACATCGGCCCGGCGCATGCGACACGTCACGGTACTGTCAACGATGATAGTCCTGACAAGGTCACCGACATCGGCCGTCTCTCCACCGGTACTGACAGCGTTGACTCCAAGCTCCCGAAGGCTTGCAAGAAGTTCTTCAGTTCCATTGATGATTGCAGCAATGACATCGCCGGAAACAAGGAGCTTGTTACGGCCTATAGTGGAGCTGACAAGAATATTGTCCGTAGCCCCTACACACAACAGGTCATCAATGTTCATTATCAATGCATCCTGTGCAATACCTTTCCATACGCTAAGGTCGCCGGTCTCGCGCCAATACATGTAAGCAAGCGATGACTTTGTGCCGGCACCATCGGCATGCATTATATTGCAATATTCCGGATCACCGCCAAGTACGTCCGGTATAATTTTACAAAACGCTTTGGGATACAATCCTTTGTCAACATTCTTTATGGCTGCGTGGACATCTTCCTTTGAAGCTGAAACCCCGCGGAGGTCATATCTTTGATTTTTCATTGCAAAAGTTAGAAAACAGCAAAAATTGTACGGTTTATTATGAAATAATAGATTGCAACTGATGGAGCTACGAATATCAGGGAATCAATTCGGTCAAGAATACCACCATGTCCCGGAAGAATATTGCCGCTGTCCTTCACCCCTATGGCGCGCTTGATCATTGACTCAAACAAGTCGCCCCATGTGGAGAACACCGAAACTATGATACCCAGGACAATATAAAATAACGTGGGACCGCCGAAATATTGCGGCATCAAATAGTTGGCAAGATATCCGGCCAAGATGCTGAATAACATTCCTCCCCAGAATCCTTCCCACGATTTTTTTGGCGACAGACGTTCGAATAGCCTGTGGCGCCCCATCATGGTTCCTACGAGGAATGCCCCCGTGTCATTCAGCCATATCATGATGAACACCAGAAGCATGGCGGCCGCCCCGAAATAAAAGTCAAACATCACGGCTGTCATCAACGGCACAGCGACATAAACAATTGACATTACGGACAAGGAAATGTCCTTTATCGGCTTCGGGACATGAAGATACAGTTGCACCACCATCCTCGCCAACACCATCACTGCTATTTCTGCAAGCAGTATCGCATGGACCCACTCGCTGCACCCCGACAAAGCAAACGACGACACAATGCCAAGACCTATAAGTAGGTCAATAACTGTGGCGATTTTATGTTCGTCAATGTCACCCTTGGCCATTCTAAGAAATTCAAGCATTCCCAAGAGAGCAAGGACGCAGCATAGCAGAGTGAAGCCCGTAATGCCGCCCCACATAAGAGCAACGACAACCAGCCCTACATATACAGCACCGGTGAGTGTACGCAGCAACAGTTTTTTCATTTGACGGATAAGTAAATTCGCTGCCGAGTTCCATACTGATTGTAGGCAGCCCGGCAGCGATGGTCAGTTATTACAAATTACAAATTCGATGTGGTTCGTAATCAATTGGCTTTAAGAGAGTCGTAGATTTCACGAATCTGCTGGTTGTCAGGATCAAGTTCAAGATACTTGCCGAAGTAATCGGCAGCCTTGGCTTTATCGAAATGGTCAGTGTTAGCCGAAGCGTAGTATGCGCCAAGGTTACGATAAGCGGTCATATAGTCCGATTTGTAATCGTTAAGGCGTGAGGGATTCTCGGCAAGGCCCTTGAGCATTTCCTCATAGATAGCGGTTGATTCAGGGTTGAGCTGATTCTTTGCGCGTACAAGATAGAGACGAGCCTTGGTCGACATAAGCTGAGGATTGCCCGGAGCTTTTTCCATGGCCATGTCAATGTACTTGATAGCTTTGTCAGCATCAGCAACGCGCTCTGCGTCATTGTCAAGATTCTCACGTGCAAGAGCGGCATAGCGGTTTGACATTGAGTAAAGTTCATTAAGGCCACCGTTTCCGGCATTGAGGTAGTTTTCAAGAACTTCTATACTTTTTGCATTGTCACCGGCGGCAGCGTATGCCTGGCTGAGTTTGGGAAGCAGCGATGCATCATCGGGGTTCTCTGAAACAGCTTTTTGGAATACCTTAACGGCCTCTGCACCTTTATCGTTCTGTATAAGCGCATCACCATATAATATATAGTCGTTGGGTACGAGCTGTGCACCGGGATAGTTGAACAGCTTTTCAGCGGAAGCAAGTGCTTCGGGCCAGTTCTTCATCTGCTCATAGTTGAGAGTGAGGATTCGGTACATGGGATATACGGTAGGATCCTGCTGGAGCACGCGGTTAGCCCATTCAACTGACTTAGCATTCTCACCGGCTGAATAAAGAAGGCCTGCATAACGCTGCTCATCGCGACGGAAGTGGTTGGGATTTTCCACGTACTTCTCATACTGCTTCCATGCACGTCCGAGCTGCTCGTTCTCATAATACTTCTCAGCAAGTTCACGCTGTGCAAGAGCCGACTGCGGATCGCGTTCGTTGAACTCTTCAAGACGTTTGATAGCGTAGTCACGTCCCATCGGAACCTGGAAATAAGTCTGAGCATATTTCACGTATGCCTCGCGGTTGATTTCGCCTTTTTCCTTCGACTGTTCGATAGCCATTTCATACTGGCCGGAAGCAAGGTTAGGATCATTACCGATCATATCACCCTGGAGCACATAAACGGCAGGCTCAGTATTCTTTGATTCCTTCATGGCCTTTTTGATGTACTTATCAACATCGCTGGCATACTTCACAGGATCAGCGTTCCAATATGCGCGAGCCACGTAGGTCATTACCTCAGTGTTCTTCTTATCCAACTCAAGAGCTTGCTTGAACGACTCCTCAGCGGCTTTCTTGTCACCATTTTTGAGAGCGAGTTCACCAAGTCCAACATAATTCAACGCGTATTTTGGGTTGGCAGCAATACCGGAATCAAACTTCTTCTTTGCATCGGCCAGATTACCCTCCTTGATGTCGATACATCCGAGATAGTAGCTCGAGATAGCCTTGTCGGTTGATGGGTCGTTGAAGGTGTTGTCAAGAATGGTCTTGGCCTCTTCAAAACGGCCGGCATTGAAGTTATCAACACCGTCCTTATACCCCTGAGCTGAAGCTGCCAAAGCAGTTCCTACCATGAGTGTAAACAAAAATCTCTTTTTCATTTTTTCGCTAATGTTAGATTTTTAAGTTATTTGTTTTTAATGTGATTGACTATAATATTGCAGTGCGGTTTAATTTATGTTTACCATTGTGGATGAATGGACCACTTTCGGGAGCACTCCTGTCATCTGAATCAGTTTCTGCCCCTGGAATCCGGTTACGAACGAATAGAATCCGTGAGCGAGTGAACCATTGACGCCTGTTGAAATCAGATATATCTTGCGGTAAAGAGGATATTCACCATTAAATATATAATACTGATAGGGTTTATAGGCCGTCATTGAGTTAGGTGACTGAACTTTGAGCACTTTGACGTTGGTCTTAAACTGCTGGTCTATGGTGTCATTGTTCTCTATGGTCTTTACCTTTTCCTCTGTGGAAAGTTCACGGCCGTGGAGGTCACCGTTAATCCAGCTCACGCCGATTACACCAATGGCATTCTTGTTCTTCTCTACAGCTTCAAAAACGGCTGTAGGCGTTTTCTGAGCGTAACAGTTCGGACCGAGTTCAGCTCCGTTTATGAGAGAGTCACGCATATAGCTTACGGTCGAAGATCCCTGATGATCAAACACCACAGCTATTTCACCAAGCTTGGAACCGGGAACCACCTTATCCCATTCCGTAAGTTTGCCTGTCAGCATGTCGCGCAGATCAGCAAGGTCTATTATCTCCATGCTGTTTGCCGGATTCACAATCAATGCAATCGCATCAACGGCAATCTGACTCTGGCGCACCTGTTTTTTCTGACTCTTGAGATAAGACACCTCCTTATCCGTCAGCGGACGCGTCGTACACGCCAACTTTACACTCATGTTGAGAAGCGAATCTATAGCCGCATTCTCATCCACATAATAAGGCATTATGTTGGCTTTGGGATATATGTATTCATAAACATCTATTTCCTGAGAAATAATGTTTTCAAACGATGCATCGCATGCTATCTCAGTCAGGCCTGAAGACGGCGATGTGGACTGCCCGCCCTTGTTCTCGGTAGATCCACACGAACTTGCCAAGACCGTCATTGCGACAGCCCCGGCAAGGAGAATCCGGAATATGGATGATTTCATCGTAATATGCATTATTCGTAACGTGTTGTCACATCTTCGTCAATACCTTTGAACTGACGGTAAGCTCGCCATATACCATAGATAATGAACAGGACACCGCCTACCCAGCGAAGCCATGCCCAGTTTCCACTGAGCTGGGGAAAAGCACCGCATAAGAATAGAACACCCATTGCCACATAGATAATAATCATGATAATGCCAAAAACGTTGCGCATCGTACGCGGCATCTTAGATTTTTTTGTTTCAGTTTCCATAACTCTATTCGTTAATTATTCTACATCAACGGGTGACTCTCCGATTGGGCCAAAGGGGAAACGGACGGTCAATCCCTCTTATTAGCTTAACGCCTGCAAAGTGGTAATGTTCGCCACTTTCGGGGATTTAATCCAATTTGACTTCTATGACCGCATTGCACGGAGGGGCGGTTGCGTTTTCTGCGTGTAAAGTTAACTAAAAATGTTAACACTCCAATTTTTTTGAGCCAATATTATATTCTCTTAACATGGATTTTACATGCAGATTTATTACTTTTGTCCTACATAACTGATTTAAGCTATTCATGAACCAACCTTTAGCCGAAAGACTTCGTCCGAAAACAATTGATGACTATGTGGGTCAGACCCATCTCGTGGGACCCGGAGCCATCATTCGCCGCATGATTGAATCAGGCAACATTGCCTCTTTCATTCTATGGGGTCCTCCGGGCGTAGGAAAAACCACTCTTGCCAAGATAATAGCCAACACTACAAAAGCCTCGTTCCACACTCTAAGCGCCGTCAATTCAGGCGTGAAGGACGTGAGAAACGT
The DNA here is from genome assembly GCA_964487725.1 of uncultured Bacteroides sp. Lineage (GTDB taxonomy): Bacteria > Bacteroidota > Bacteroidia > Bacteroidales > Muribaculaceae > Paramuribaculum. Next base: position 36,589 of record CAZASF010000020.1, read on the forward strand.
CCTTGAGCAATGCCGCGATGAGGCCGGAAGCATGTTCTCTACGCATCGGCCTATCCTGTTCATTGATGAAATCCATCGCTTCAACAAGTCACAGCAGGACAGTCTGCTCGCAGCAGTGGAGAACGGAACTGTCACACTCATTGGAGCAACAACTGAAAACCCCTCGTTTGAAGTAATCCGTCCGCTGCTCTCCCGCGCCCAGGTATACACGCTCAAACCACTTAACGACATTGAGCTCAACGAACTATTTCAACGGGCCATTGCCACCGATGAAATTCTTGCATCCCACGGTGTGGAGGTAAAATCCACTTCAGCCTTATTCCGCTTTGCCGGAGGCGATGCTCGAAAACTGCTGAACATCCTTGACATTCTTGAGCAAGCTACTCCGGAAGGTAAACCCATCATAATCACCGATGAAATCGTCACCTCGTCACTGCAACGGAACCCCGCCGCCTACGACAAAAACGGCGAAATGCACTATGATATAATATCGGCATTCATTAAATCAATGCGCGGCTCTGATCCTGATGCTGCAATATATTGGATGGCACGAATGATTGAAGGAGGTGAAGAACCGGAATTCATAGCCCGCCGAATGGTTATTTTCGCAGCCGAAGATGTTGGCCTTGCAAACCCCAACGCCCTCCTACTCGCCAACGCCACGTTCGATGCCATTCATAAAATCGGATGGCCCGAGGGACGGATTCCACTCGCCGAATGTTGCATATACCTTGCCACTTCACCGAAAAGCAATTCCGCTTATATGGCTATAGATGCTGCTATTGACAGGGTTAAATCAACCGGGAACCAGCCGGTTCCTCTACATCTGCGCAACGCCCCGACAAAACTCATGGCCGACATGGGCTATGGTCATAACTATCTGTATCCTCACAATTTTCCAGGCAATTTTGTGAATCAACAATATTTCCCGGACAACTTCGGGCATCCAACATTCTGGTATCCGGGCAATAACCCAGCCGAAAAGCGTTCAGAAGAGTTCCAAAACAAGCGATGGCATCCAACGGAGTAAAAAATCGCGTTGTATGTGTCACAACCGGCCGACTTAATCAGTCATATATGTGAAAGCACTAATCAAGAGTGATGACAAGAAAGGAATTCCATGACCGCATCATATCGCAACTCCCCGTTATGTATAGGGTGGCCTATTCCCTATCAGGAGATAAGGAAGAGGCCGGCGACTTGGTTCAGGACACAATGGTTAGACTATGGGATAAC
>CAZASF010000021.1:0-36044 GCA_964487725.1 uncultured Bacteroides sp.
CGCCGTGAAGGATGTCCGGGTAACTTACGTCGGGATGACTCCCAAAACCGTCCATGTCTATGACGGCATCAAAATTTTCCTTGATCCCTCCACCCAGATGCTTGACCAGATCGTCGTTACCGGCTACGGTTCCGGCAAAAAGCTCGGCTCCGTCGTCGGCTCTGTTAACGTTGTGGGTGAACAAGTGCTTGAGGACACTCCTTCGTCTAACTTTGTAGATGCTCTTCAGGGCCAGGTCCCGGGTTTGAATATCTACTCCAACTCAGGAGACCCCTCTACAGTTCCTTCGAGCATACGTATTCGCGGTGTCAACTCACTCAATGCCTCAACAACACCTCTTTTTATTCTTGATGGTGCTCCAACAACATCAACCATATTCACCACTCTCAGCCCCAATGACATAGAAAACGTCACGGTGCTCAAAGACGCTGCCGCAACCGCAATCTACGGCTCGCGCGCTGCCAACGGCGTTATCGTAATCACCTCCAAGAAAGGTAAATTCGGAGGCGATGCAAAGGTGACCGTAAGAGCTAATATCGGTTGGTCAGGACGTGCTGACAACCACGTTGATATGATGAATTCCGAGCAATATATCAAATTCCGCGATCTTATCGGTCAGCCTGTGGAAGATGAAGTACGCGACCTCGTTGCCAACTATGGTATAGACACCAACTGGTTCGACGTCCTTATCAAAGACAAGGCCAAGATGTATTCTATGGAAGGCGTTGTTCAAGGCGGTTCCGAGAAAGTTCGCTACTATCTCTCTCTGGGACATTATGATCAGGACGGTCTCGTTGCTAATGCCGGTATGCGCCGTGAAACTCTCCGCGCTAACATTGATGCAAAGGTCAACAATTGGTTCCGTCTGGGCTTCTCTTCAAACCTCGGATTCCAGTCCTACGACCAGAACCAGGCTTCTGACGGTTTCTATTTCCAGAATCCATTCTCCGGAGTCTACACAATGCTACCTTATGACTCACCTTATTATTATGATTTTGATGAAAAAGGAAACATTGTTTACGGCGAACGTGCAAAATATTATAAATACTCCGAAGCTGTTGACCCCAACTACTATTCGGAAATCACTCTTGCCGGAAAGAGAAGCCGCCTTACAGCAAACGTAAATCTCTATGAGCAGATCAACCCCATCAAGGGTCTGACGCTCCGCGCTCAGCAGGCTGTTACCGGCTATGACTCAAGAGTAACCACCACACGCAATCCGCTTGACTACATTGAATTGCCCGACGGACAAAAAGTCAACATGGCAATCACCGGTCGCGACAGCGAGAGCTTCACAAGATACTACTCATTCACCTACACCAACACTGCTGAATACGAGTTCCAGATTGCTGACCTCCACAACATCGACGTACTCGTGGGCCAGGAATCGATAATCAGCAAGAGCAACGGCTTCGCAGTTGCCACCACCGGTCAGCCCAGTGCAGCCCAGTGGCTCCTCACCAATGGTACCACAGTGACAATGAGCAATGTGTCGCAGAGCATTTCGAAGACAGTGATGAACTCATATTTCGCAACTTTGAACTATGACTATGACAACCGTTACTTCTTCAACGCATCAATCCGCCGCGATGGTAGCTCCAAGTTCGCTCCCGGACATCGCTGGGGTACGTTCTACTCCATAGGTGCAATGTGGAATGTTAAAAACGAGTCATTCCTACAGCCTTACACCTGGCTGTCCGCTACCAAACTCCGCGTGAACTACGGTACTGTGGGTAACTCCGGTATCGACCCCTACCAGTATGACGGTTACACCGGAACAGGCCGTGTGTACAACGGAGCCTCTTCAATGGGTATCTCAACTCAGTCAAACCATGACCTTACATGGGAAACCGTGAAATCATTCAACGTTGGTCTTGACCTCGGCTTCTGGGATAGACTTGATCTTTCAGGCGACTTCTACGTGAAGAATACTGAAAACATGCTCCTTGACATTCCTTATTCAATCACAACCGGTTTCTCTTCCGGAACAGCCAACATCGGCTCTATGCGCAACGTGGGTGTTGATGTGGAAGCCAACGTAAAGGTTGTGTCGACAAAAGACTGGATTGTCAACTTCCGCGCTAACTTCAACTACAACAAGAACACCATTACCGAACTTTTCAACGGCAAGGATGAATATCTTCTGTCAAACTATGGTATGGTTTACAAAGTCGGTGAGAACCCCTATCAGCTCAACACTGTCCGCTACGCAGGCGTAGACCCGCGCGACGGTCAGCAGATGTGGTACACCAAAGACGGTAACCTGACAAAGGTATACAACAAAGAGGAAGATGCGGTCAACACCGGAAAGAGCTTCATAGCTCCCTGGGCAGGCGGCTTCGGATTCGATGTACGTTGGAAGGGCATCAGCCTCCGCACGGACTTCAACTGGTGTGCAGAGAAATATATCAACAACTGGACCAACCAGATTATCTACAACGCCGCACAGGCACTCAACGGTTACAACCAGCGCGTGGAAATGCTCAACGTGTGGACAAAGCCGGGCGACATCACCGACATCCCCAACCTTGTTGACGCCTACGGAAATGCCCAGACACAGCAGCCTGACTCCCGCTACATAGAGAACAGCTCGTTCCTGCGCATGAAGAATCTCACAGTGGCCTATTCTCTCCCCCGCAATTGGATGAAAGCAGTCCAGATGTCGGATGTAACATTCCACTTCACCGGACGTAACCTGCTTACATTCACCGGCTACAAGGGCACTGACCCTGAATACGAGAACAATGGTGTGTATTTCTTCTATCCCAATACCCGTCAGTTTGAATTTGGTGTTGAAGTTTCATTCTAATCTCCTTATCGAAAAAACGTATGAAAAAAATATTACTATCAGCAGTTGTGCTCTCGGCAGCCCTTACTGCCTGTGACATGAATGAATCGGAACCGGGAACAATTCCTGACACCAATTCAATTGAAACAGCAGATGATTGCGCCGCTTTCAGAAACAACATATACTCAAGTCTCCGCGCGCTGATGTCAGGTGACTATATTACCAACTCAGAGCTTCAGTCGGATTATTACGTGGCAATCGTTGGTAACGGAAACCGCGGAATGTACATGAACCTTTCCACGATTACATCTTCCTTAGGTGATGTAACAGATCCCTACGATGGATGCTACAGCGTGCTGAAAAACGTAAACTTCCTGCTTGAGAAGGCAGCACAGGTTATCGAGAGTGGTAATCTAACTGATGCGGAAGTAGTTGCAGTCAACCGATACATTGCAGAGACCCACTTCATCCGCGCTTACATCTATTATTATCTCTTTGACCACTATTGCCAGGCCTATACAACCGATAAGGCAAACACCGAAGGCCTCGGCCTTTCAATTGTGACCGTCTATGCTCCTACCGGTGACACGAGCAAGTATCCCGGACGTAGCACTATGGCAGAGGTCAAGGAACTCATTGACAGCGACCTCGCTGCTGCATTCTCCGGACTTCAGGCTTACGAGCAGAGCGGTGTGTCAGGAAGCACCAGCAATCTTGCCCCCAATGCGCCCTATATCAGTTCGTATGCCGTAGCAGCCCTCCAGTCACGCTGGGCCCTCATCACAAAGGACTACTCAACCGCTGTGTCAAAGGCTGAATATGTGATCAATTCCAACATATTCCCTCTGTGTACCGGCAGTGCGTATTCTGCAATCTGGAGTGATGACAAAGGCGATGAGCTTATCTTCGTGCCGTTTGTAGATTCAAGCGAATCAGCCTACGTTGGTTCTTTCAATAACGCATGGAACTACTATGGCACATTCCCCGACCGTTCGGACTACATCCCCACCTACGCTACTCTGGTGATGTATGATGACGATGACATCCGCTTTGACAGCTATTTTGTCGGTAATGAGATGACAGTTTCAGGTGCGTATTATCCTGCCTACATCTTCTACAAGTTCCCCGGCAATCCGAGCCTCATTTCAGGCACAAACGAGTACAAGAACAAGCCGAAACCATTCCGCACATCAGAGCTTTACCTGAACATTGCGGAAGCATGCTCAACCGATGGATCATCAGTTAAAAACGAATCCAAAGCCAACACTGCCCTTAATGAGATACGCAAAGCCCGTTACGCAGGTTCCGGTACTTACACAACCCAGACCTACTCAGGTGTTTCTCTAACCAATGAAGTCCGCCTGGAGCGTAAGAAAGAACTTATCGGCGAAGGATTCCGCATGAGCGACCTCAAACGTTGGGGTCTCGGATTCACCCGCGATGGTTCATATCCCATCAGCCCGACCGTAATCAATATCATGGTAGCTGCATCGGCTAATCTCACCTTCAGCGCCAATGACTATCGTTACACATGGCCTATCCCCTCATCTGAAATGGAAATCAATCCTCAGCTCGAAGGCCAGCAGAATCCGGGATATAATTAATTTGATTAACTAATCATTAAAAGAAATCAAAATGAAATTATCAAAAATATTCGCCATAGCATTGGCCGCACTGACCCTTTCGGCATGTTCGGATGATGATGATTCATCTTGGAACACCGCGCCCAATGTCAGCGTCAGCATGCTTAACGCAACCATGAGCATCGGCGAGGATTTGGAAGCCGGACGCTACTACACAATTCCCATCGCCGTGACCGGAGAAGCCAACGGCCCCATCAAGGTTGAAGTTGAAATCTCCAGTGTTTCCAGCAGCCCTGCAACGGAGGATCAGGATTTCGTGATTACACAGAAAGAAATCATCATTCCCGCAGGAGCAACTCAGGGTAGCATTCAGTTCTATCCTATCGGTGACAACGTAATAAACGAGGACCGTCAATTCGTAGCCACAATCGTAAAGGCTGAGGGAGCTACATTAGGTGCACAGATTGCATGTACGGTAACACTCAAGGATAATGAACGCCTTATCCCCGATGCATATAAGAATATTCAGGGAACATGGACTTTCCATGGAAATGATGACGGACCTGAAGAATTCGTACTGACCTGCGTAGGTGCAGATGAAGATGAGGACGGATACCTTACTGACCTTATATTCTACGGTTGGCTTGGCTATAGCTGGTGTATTACCAGTGCCACATTCTCCTACGATGGTTCTACCAATCAGGCAATCGTGAACTTCCCTCTAGGCCAGTGGATTGCAACCGGTGTCAACTTCGGGTCATCACTGGGCGTATGCAACGTATTGCTCGCATCTGTAACATACACTTCTTCCGGTGCTTATCTGAGCACAAGCGGAAATGTGACATGTACTTCTGATGAAGATCTTACTCGTCTTGACTTCTCGGAGGATGCCGAACTGCTCGGTGCTATTTACAGCGGTACATCATTCACCGGCTATACCTGGTTCTGGTGGGATACAATGTATATGACACGTAATTAACAATTGCCCCATAGACAAATAAAAACAGCGTGCGTCAGGATAAAACTTGACGCGCGCTTTTACCCTTAAATACAGATTATTATGAAAAAACGTTTCCTTATTTCCGCCGCATCATGCCTCGCGATTGCCAGCGTCTTCGGTCAGAGCAAAATCAACCTTGCCGGAAGAATGATAATCGACTCCTACAAAGAAATCAAATCATCAGCATCGGCAACCGATAAAGCATCGCACCAAGATGAAGATTACTGCGTGTTGGTTATTCTTAAAGATGGTTATAACTGCGATTACCTTAGTTCTAACGGTTTCAACGTTATTACTGACCTCGGCACTGTGGCTACCGTTACCCTTCCTGTAAGCCAAATTGATGAACTTGCCGAACTTGACGGTGTTCAACAGGTGTCGTTCGGAGAGACACAATACCCGCAGATGGACTATGCCAGACCGTCAGGATATGTTAATGAAGTGCAGGATGGGTTCACTTACGAAAACTCAACCCTGAAATATGACGGCACAGGAGTTCTTGCCGGCATAATGGACGGAGGACTGGAAGCTAACCATCTGAATTTCCTGGATGACTCCGGTACCACACGTATCAAAGCATTATGGTGGTTTAACAAAAGCCAGGCCGGGCAAGCCACAAAATATACCGGAGCATTAATCAAATCTTTCACTACTGACGATAACAGCTCGTCACATGCCACGCATGTAGGTGGCATTATGGCCGGAAGCTACAACGGTAACGGCGATTACTGCTACGTAAGTACTGCCAACGGCACACGCTCCACAACAATTGAGGATTCTCCGATACCCTACTATGGAGTAGCAACCGGCGCTGACCTTGCTTTCAGTGTAGGCTCTCTTTACGATGCAAATATCATAAATGGCGTTGATAATATCATAAGCCTTGCTGAACAGAATGGACAGCCATGTGTGGTAAACCTTTCAATTGGCTCAACAATAGGTCCTCACGATGGCACAGACGCTTATCCAAAAGCTCTCAGCAAATTAGGGGAAAAGGCTATCATTTGCATGTCATCCGGCAATGATGGCGACAAAGCCATTTCCGTCACAAAAACATTGACCGAAACCAACACCACGCTGAAAACATTCTTTGTAGATAATAAAGCCATCGGTATTGTTGACGTATGGGTAAGCGATAATGTTCCCGTCAAATTCAGATGGGTCTTATATGATGAAACAACGGAGGCAATCACCGATCTTCTTGTGATTGACGAAGCTACCTCTACCAAAACGGTCTACACTTCAACTGATTCGGAATTTGCTAAAAGCTTCACCGGTTCAATCAGCAGTGTCTCCGATGTTGATAACAGCAATAATAGATATCATATCTATTCAAATTTGGCCGTCACTCCAATCAGCAGCAATTCCGATATACTACTTGCCTTGATAATTGAAGGAACCGCCGGTCAAAAAATCAACGTTTACGGACAATCCGGAACAAATACCCAGACACTTTTCACGTCAAACATGATTGCAGGATGGGATGAAGGCTCAGCTGACAACTCCATTAACGATGGATGCTGTGCCGATAATATTGTTAGTGTGGGAGCATATACTTCACGCAGTTCTTTCGGAATGTTTAAGAATACGGCCGCCTACTCCTATGTAGGAGCGTCATCCGTCAACAGCATCGCGCCTTTTTCCTCTTGGGGAACGTCTTTCTCGGGAAAGCAACTCCCGGATGTGTGCGCCCCCGGTACAGCTATAATATCCAGCATAAGTCGCTATTACATATCAGCCGGCTACAGTTCGGAAAATGATATGTCGGGAAAAGCGGCCAATGGATCAGAAACTGACTACTGGGGTCCAATGCAAGGCACATCCATGTCGTGCCCCTACGTGTCCGGAACGGTAGCGTTATGGCTACAGGCCAATCCCAACCTGACATATTCGCAAGTTATTGACGTGATTTCAAATACTTCTAAGTATTCATCAATCACCATGCGTCCCAAAGAACGTTGGGGTGCGGGGAAGATTGATGCGCTGGAAGGGATAAAGTATGTGTTGCAGAACTATGCGGCGAACGGAGCTGTGTGGGAAGATGACGAGCAGAGGCTCGTGGTTACGCCCAACGGAGCCGGATACGATGTGACAATGGCCGGCGAGGCATCGTTTACGGTCACCGTCTACGACATGCAGGGACGCCCGCTCACCACGGTCCGCGGCATTGACGGACAGGCTTCCGTCGGCACCACCGAGCTGAGCGCCGGCATCTACGTGCTCGCAGCCCAGGGCGCCTCCTCCCGCCTCACCCGCAAAATCACCGTCCGCTAACTCCCTCTTATCTGTTAAATATCTCTCCCGTATGGAAAACCATACGGGAGATATTGTTATACCGAAAAAATTGCGTACTTTTGCATCGTCAAAACCACAATTTTTTACTGATTCAATGCGATCATCTGTCCATCCAATCAAAGTTTTCGCCGGAACAGCCTCACGCTACATGGGCGAAGAAATCTGTAAAGACCTTGGAATTGAGCTTGGTGAAATGAACGTTCAGCATTTTGCCGATGGCGAGTTCGAAGTGTCGTTTGAAGAAACCGTCCGCGGATGCGAGGTTTATCTCGTGCAGTCGACTTTCCCCAATTCCGATAACCTCATGGAGCTCCTGCTCATGATTGACGCCGCCAAGCGCGCATCGGCCTACTCGGTAGTTGCCGTTATTCCGTACTTCGGCTGGGCCCGTCAGGACCGCAAGGACAAGCCCCGTGTGTCAATCGCTGCAAAGTTGGTGGCTGACCTGCTGATGGCTGCCGGAGTCAACCGTGTGATAACGATGGACCTCCACGCTGACCAGATTCAGGGATTTTTCAACGTACCGGTGGATCATCTCTATGCTTCCACTGTGTTCATCCCTTACATCCAGAGCCTCAACCTTGAGGATATGGTGATTGCTACTCCTGACGTGGGCGGTGCGAAGCGCGCCAATTCCTACGCCAAGTTCCTTGATGTGCCTCTGGTGCTATGCCACAAACAGCGCGCCAAAGCCAACGTGGTTGCCACGATGACCGTGATAGGCGATGTTAAGGGCAAGAACGTGATTCTTGTTGATGACATGGTTGACACGGCCGGCACAATAACCAAGGCTGCCGACCTGATGATGGCCAACGGAGCCAAATCAGTGCGCGCCATTGCATCTCACGCCATTATGAGCGATCCGGCTTCGGAGCGCGTTGACAAATCCGGCATGACTGAAATAGTGTTTACCAACTCTATTCCTTTCAACAAGGACTGCAAGAAGGCTCACGTGCTTTCAGTGGCCCACATGATAGCTGACACTATCCGCCGCGTCCACAACAACGAGTCGATTTCCAGCCAATACGTATTTAAATAACCATCATTTTTTTCATAACTATCGGTGAAGGGCCCTGCCGGGATTGGCAGGGCCCTTCGCTGTGTTGTCCGTATCGGTGGAGTTTACGCTCAGGGGCGGGGGAATGTGCGGCGTATGTTGCGGGCTATGGCCGCAATGTTGCCGGCGGTTATCAGAGCCATTATGGCCACGCCAATGGCTATGGCGCCCCACGGAGAACCGGAGTTTACGCCGATGTTTTCGAGCGGACCGCTCCAGAAGTGCTTGGCCACGAGCATAGCCGCTATAGCGCCGGCGAGAACGGCCGCGTTGATTGACGCAACAATGATGTAGTAGTTGCGGGCCACGGCCCCTGGGGTGTAGCCGAGGGTCATCAGCTGGCGCAGTTTGTCGCGGTTTTTCTGCAGTAGCAGATAGATGCTCAGAAGCAGGATGAAGAACGCCAAGAGACTTATAAGGGCTCCTACGGCCACCACTACGGCTGTGATTACGGCCAGGAAATAGGCTGCGCGCCCGTTGTCGAGTTTGTCGCCGGCCACTTCCAGATGGTGGCTGCGCAGGTATTCCTCTATGGCCGGGTCGCCGGGCGAGTTGGTCTCAACTATTATGCGGCTCGGGTCGGGGGCTTCGCGGTCGGAGAAGTTGGCGTTGGCCCATGTCATGAAGTCCTCAGGCACGGCTATGGTGTTGAGCCGCGATGAGAAGCCCACTATTTTGGCCGGGAGCCACATCTGACGCCCGTTGCCGCTGATTGACAGCTTCAGCGGTACCATGCCTATCATTGACTCCGATATCTGCGGCAATCCGCGCGATGCGGCAAAGCCGAAATTGTAGAGCGAAAGGTATTCCTTGCTTATAATGATGGGCACTGTCTGCGACTGGCCGGGAATGAATTTCCAGTCGCGGGGAGTGACATCAAAGAATTCATCGGGGATTGATTCGAGGAACATGGCCGTGTTCATTCCGCGGCCTCCCATTTCCACCGATGCCCCCACGCCGAAGTTGGAGGCGGTGAACTTGCCTGTGCGTCGCACCCATTTTTGGGCTTCAAGGTCCTCGATGTCAGAGGGGGAGAATGTGGCGCTGCTGCCGGAGAGTATGGAGCCGAGGCCCCCGACTTTTTTGGAGATGATGAGATAGTCGCGTGATATGAAGGAGTCTTCATCGTTCCACACGGCCGACACGTCGTGGTAGAGTTGGATGGCCGAAATGACTATGCAGAGGCCTATGAGATTGGCCACGGAGTAGCCTATGAGCTGCGCTTTCGATATGTTGCGGCGGAGCAAGTGCCACACTGCCGAATGTTTCATAACAGGAGTGTTGACTGGATTGGAAGATTGATTTTGTTGCCTACGGAGGTGGCTATGACTGAGGCGTTGTTCTCGCGGGCCACTTCATTGATGAGCGAGGCCACGATGCTGTTGTTGCGCGCGTCAAGATGGCTCACTGGCTCGTCAATGAGGAGAAAGTCAAATGGCTGGCAGAGGGCGCGGACAATGGCCACACGCTGCTGCTGACCCACAGAGAGCAAGGCTGCCGGGGAGTCGGCTTTGCCCTCAATCTCAAGGCGCTGCAGGGTCTGGCGAATCCATTCGCCACTGCGGCAGTCGGTGAGCCGGTTCTTTATCTGGATGTTCTCGCTGACGGTCAGTTCGGGGAAGAGGTGCATTTCTTGCGGCAGATAAGCCAATGCGCGGGTGCGTATGGCGCACCATTCGCTGATGCTCAGCTCTTTGACGTTGCGCCCGTCAAATGCTATGGCTCCCTCGTAGTCCCCCCGGAGTCCGTAGATGAAACTGCAGAGCGATGACTTTCCTGTGCCGGATTCGGCCTCTATCATGTAGTAGGCGGGGCGGGTGAAGCGGACGTCGCGGAGCCACACCTGGGAGCCGCTGACCGGAGCCACGTTCTCCATGCCTCTGAACACGTGGGGGAGCGTACGGCTCAGTGTTATTTCCTGTATCATCTCAGGGGGTAGATTTTGTTATAATAGGCCTGCCCGAGTAGAGGCATGTCGTTGATCAGGGTTGGAATAATCGGTTTGTCGGTGCCCACGAGGCTGATTTCGATGCGTGTGGCGGTGCCGTTGACCTGAAGGGTGGCTTTGATGCTGTAGTTGAGCGACGTTTCATTCACCAGTGAGCTGAGGAGCGGAGTCTGCGCCACGATAGCAAGCGGTTTGCCATTGAAATCGCCGGAGAATGAGTTGCTCTTGTTGGGCTCCAGATCAGTTCCGAGGCCCACGGCAAAACAGCCGTCAACCATACCGTAGGTGACGGTGGCTCCGTCTTCTGATATGCTGTAGAGCCCGTTGCTCAACTTTTTGGCGCGGGGGAAAAGATTGTTGGCCATGGAGATGAGGTCGTTGACCTTGTCCTGGCGCATCTTGGCCATGAAAACGGCCTGCCAGTCAGCGGGATTTGAACTGCCAAACAGCGCTCTCTTGTCTTTCGGCCCGAAGCCAAGGGCCACAGTGCCGTCAATGGCTTTGAGATAGGGCATGACTTCATCGAGCACGCTTTTTGCTTGATAGCCAAGCATGGAGCTGAGAGCCTTGCTGATATCGCCGGTCCAGTCGCTATTGCCGTTGATGCCTATGGCGGCAGCGGCTATGAAATTGGCCGGCATGTAGCGCAGGAAGTCGGTGTCGACGGGTTGAAGCGTGTCGGTTTTGTATTCTTCGCCGTCAGGTTTCATTGCCTTTGCCTCAGCCACTATGGCGTTGTTGCTCACGTTGATGGATGCCGTCAGCCAATAGTTGTCAAATCCGTTCTGGAGTGCGGATGGGTCAATGATGAGGTTGACGATATTGCCGGCTTTCAGTGCCGATGCTAAGCCGGAGTAGCGCAGGATGTTGTTTTTCTTGCGGGCGTATTCAAAGTCATCGATTTTTGACAGATAGCGGCGTCCGGGAACGTACCACATCTGCTCCTCGTTCTCGCTGATCACGATGCAGTCGGCATATTTTGATTCAGATTCGGAATATACGGTGCGTCCATTCTCGGTGCTCCGCTCCATGTCTGATTTCCTGATTAGTGCCTTCAGCTCGTCAATGTCTGTGACTGCGGCGGTGATGAATAGAACATTGTCTCTTATTGAGCCGAAAATCACAACGTTCTCTATGTCAACGGCTGAGGCGGCGCGGCCTAAGTCCTTAAGCGCGTCGGTGGGAATGTTTTTTCTCAATTCGGAATACTCTATCGGGAGCACAAGGCGGCCGTCCTCCACCGTTACACCGGCATCTTTAGCCAGTTTCACAAGGTTGGCTGTGAGGACAATCTCGGAGTCGTCAGGCACCGTCTCCAGCAGTTTGTCGCGGTTCGATGTGCATGAACATAGCAATCCGGCTGTCAAGCATAAAATGACGGTCAGTGTGAGGCTGAAAGAGTTAATTGTTTTTTTCATAGGGAAGTGTATTATACTGATTGTGTTAATGATCGGTTTAGTAATAGTCGTAGTAATCAGGAGCGTTCTCCGCTTCAGCTTGCATGGCGTTGTCAAGTTGGGTGAAGTAGCGGCTGAGGGCCACAATGGGGAGTGTGTCGCCTGATTTTATGGTAAGTATCAGTCCGTCAGGCTCCACAGTGAGTGATGCCTGAATTTGCATTGTCGATGTGTTGCCCGGCAGAATCGCCGACAAGGGGGGCAGCTGCAGTTGTGCCACTGCTTGATGGCCGGAGAATATGTCAGGGGCCGGATGCTGGCCGCTTTGCGGCTCGCGGTTGAGGGCGAAGATGAATATGCCATCATCAGTGGCGTGATAGCGGTATTTCACTCCGTTGAGGTCAAAGGCATAGATTCCATCGGCGCGGGGCCGCGGGCTGAGACCCTTGTCGCGCAGGTTGCCGTTGATTTCTTCTACGGCTTCGGCCGCTTTGGTGCCTTCAAGGGTGGCGTAGATGACAATGCTCTGGCTCTCAAGCTCGTCACTTGTCAGCGACTGCGCGGTCAGCGGGCCTATACCTATGGCAAACGGACCGTTGAGGCTCGCCATGTAGGGGAGCAAGCTTTGGAGCATTCCCTGATTTTGGGTGCCGAGTCCGGAGCCTAACATGTCAACCAGTCCGTTCCAGTTGAAGCCTTTTTTTATACCGGCTGCGGCTACAAAGCTGTTTGTCCGGGGCAAATATTCAGCGAACCGGGTGTCAGTTATGGGGGCAAGGGCTGTAATGGGGATGGTCTCACCGGCAGACCCCTCCGCCACGCTGACAAAGGAGGCTTTCACGGTCAGTGTGCGGTCGGCGTCAATAGATCCGGTGACTTTTATCATTGCATCCGGATCGGAGAATCCGAGAAAAGCCGGCGAAGCGTAGGCCACGAGCCTTGTGGTGCCGTCAAGATTGAATTCAAGGGCATATTTCCCAAAGTTTTCTTTCTTTGCCTGGCTCAGGCTCTCGCGCCGGTTCTTGAGGTCGCTGCGGGTGCCTAAGAACCACGCCGAGTTGCCGTCAATCACCACGCACGGGGCAAATTCGCCCCCCTCATCGGGCGCGTATGCCTCTTCGCCATCGGACTTTCGGGCGCGCCAGCCCATGTCGGCTAATAGCGAAGTAAGCTCCTTGGTGTCTGTTACTTCAACTACGGCCATCGGCTGGCGTGACTCCACCGGTTTGAACACGAGTACGCGCTGCAGGTCGCAACATTGGCCCAGACGAGCCATGTCCTCAGCTCTCTGTCCCGGAAAAAGTGATTCCACGGCTTCCTGTAGGGAGTCGGCATTGATTATGGCCACATAGTCGGCCGTTGCCGGCACCATGTCAACCGAAGGTGCACCATCCTTACCGCAGCCCTGTAGAATTAGGACTGCGATAGCCAAGAGGAAAAGAGCGCGTAGTCGTAACATGGGCGTTACACCTCAAGGTCAATGTTGAACTGCTCGTGCCAGGGCAATCCCTGCACGTTAAGCTGCTCCATGAAAGGATCCGGATCGAATTCTTCTACATTATGTACGCCCGGCTTAACCCATTTGCCTGTCAGGAACATCATTGCGCCAATCATTGCGGGAACGCCCGTTGTGTAGCTGACGGCCTGCATGCCGGTTTCCACGTAGGCTGCCTCGTGGGAGCAATTGTTGTAGATGTAGTAGGTGAGGTGCTTCTTGTCTTTGTCAAGACCTTCTATGCGGCAGCCGATGGATGTTTCGCCGGTGTAGTTCTCGCCGAGGTCCTGCGGATTGGGAAGCACTGCCTTGAGGAATTGCAGAGGCACGATTTTCATGCCGTTGTAGTCAATCTCGTCAATTCGGGCCATGCCTATGTCCTGAATAACGCGCAGATGTGTCAGATATTCCTGACCGAAGGTCATCCAGAAGCGAGCGCGTTTGATTGAGGGATAGTTCTTGACAAGGCTTTCAAGCTCCTCATGGTAAAGCAGATATGATTCTCGTGCGCCAATGTTGGGGTAGGTGAGCGATTTATGGATTTCAAGAGGCCCGGTTGTCACCCACTGACCGTCCTGATAGTAGCGTCCGTTCTGTGTTATCTCTCGGATGTTGATTTCCGGATTGAAGTTCGTGGCGAAAGCTTTGCCGTGGTCGCCGGCGTTGCAGTCCACAATGTCAAGATACTCCATTTCAGAGAAGTAATGCTTGGCTGCGTAGGCGGTGAACACTCCTGACACTCCCGGGTCGAAACCGCATCCAAGAATAGCCGTGAGGCCTGCTTTTTCAAACTTTTCTTTGTAGGCCCACTGCCAAGAGTATTCGAAATGGGCCACATCGCGCGGCTCATAATTGGCGGTGTCAAGGTAGTTTACGCCGCATTCGAGGCATGCGTCCATTATGGTGAGGTCCTGATAGGGGAGCGCAACGTTGATCACCATGTCAGGTTTGTGGCGGTTGAAGAGCTCCACGAGCTGCTCCACGCTGTCGGCGTCCACGCTGTCAGTGGTTATGCGTCCGCCGCCTATTTTGCGGGCTACTGCCTCGCATTTGCTGCGGGTGCGCGAAGCAAGAACTATCTCGGTGAACACATCGGGATTCTGGGCACATTTGTGAGCCACCACGGTGCCTACGCCGCCGGCTCCTATGATTATAACTTTAGCCATTTTTTAGGATAAGTTTGTTTGTTGAATTCAGTTATTATAAATATTCAGCTAAATTACGCAAATTTTCCTGTTTCCCATAGTTTTTCATACTAAAAATATCATCTGTTTGATAATAAAACAATAAAACAATCCCGGAGAAGCTGATGGGATTCTCCGGGACTATTTCATATAAGTTGGGGATTATCAGTGGAGGATGCTGTCGGCAACCTGGCGGGCCATTTCATCGCCGCCGGCGCAGTATTCCCAGTACATGGCGCCGAGCAGATGCTGCTCTTTGATGTAATGGAGCTTTTCGGCGAGTGAACGCGGGTTCTCGAAGCCCATGAGAATCTTGCCGCTGATTGAATCAACCATGTAGGGTGAAAGCGATGCTGAATCCCACACTTCGTATGTGCCGGGAAGAAGTTTGAGATCCTTGTAATCAACATAATCATCGTAAGGTTCTACACCGCGGCCATAGAAGGGAAGTCCGAGCACGAGTTTATCGGCGGGAACACCGGCAATCAGATGAGCGTGGAAAGCGGAATCGGCAGTGCGGTTACCGGCGCGTTCGCTGGCGTATAGCGGATTGTGAGGACGGCCGGTCGATGCCGATGACATGTCGTAGGACATGATGTTGACATAGTCCACGTAGGGCATGATGGCGGGGAAGTCAATGAACTTGGCGCTCCAGATGGTAGCGAGTGTCAGCAGACGGTCAGGCCCGAGAGCCGAGCGCAGATCGCGCATCAGTAGAGTGTAATTCTCGGTGTCGTTGGGCGATGACGAAATTCCGGCTCCTTCGCCGGCTGTGGGATATTCCCAGTCAATATCAATGCCATCGAGCTTATGCTTAATTACTTTCTTTACGCAATCTTCGGCAAATTTGGCGCGCAGAGTGGAGTCGGCGGCCATTTCGCTGAAGTTTCCGCTACCCCATCCGCCGATGGAGAGCACAATCTTGAGATTGGGATTCTGTTCGCGAAGCGCAACGATGGAGTCAAGGCGACCTTCGTTTTTGATGATTACGGAGTCAAACGTAGGGGCCACATGGCCAAAGGCAAAGTTGATGTGGGTCATCAATGTGGGGTCGGGCATGCAACTGCTCCACCCGGTTACGTAGGCCACAACAATGCGGCCTGAGTCCGTTGAGTCAGCGGCGGCTACGTCGTGTGAACTTTTGGAGTTGCAGCCCATGGCTGACGAGAGGAATGCTGCTGCGCCAACGGCGAATGCAGCCAGAGGTAAGTTCTTCATGTTGATGTTTATGTGGTTAGAAATGTGATTGTTATTACTTCTCGCGCATGTAAACGTTGATAGGCGTGCCGGTGAAGTTCCAGTTCTCGCGAATCTTGTTCTCCAGATAGCGCCGGTAAGGTTCCTTGACCCACTGCGGCAGGTTGCAGAAGAAAATGAATGTGGGGATGGCTGCGCCCTTCAGCATAGTCACATATTTGATTTTGATGTACTTACCTTTGTTGGCGGGCGGCGGATATGCAGCTATGACTTCGAGCATCACATTGTTGAGCTGCGAGGTGGGTATGGTACGTTTGCGGTTCTGGTAAACCTCCACGGCTGTCTCAAGTACTTTGTAGATGCGCTGTTTTGTGAGTGCCGACCCGAAGATAATCGGAAAATCGGTGAAGGGGGCGAAGCGTTCGCGGATAGTGTCGCGGAAATGGCGTATGGCCTCCTCCGATTTGTTTTCCACGAGGTCCCATTTGTTTACGCACACCACCAGGCCTTTTTTATTTCTCTGGATTAGCGAGAATATGCTGACATCCTGCGACTCTATGCCACGGGTAGCGTCAATCATCAGTATGCACACGTCGGAGGCCTCTATAGCGCGGATTGAGCGAATCACAGAGTAGTACTCTATGTCCTCGTTGACCTTGGTCTTCTTTCGGATTCCGGCGGTGTCCACGAGATAGAAATCAAATCCGAATTTATTGTAGCGGGTGTAGATGCTGTCGCGGGTCGTTCCGGCAATGTCGGTCACTATGTTGCGGTCTTCGCTGATGAACGCGTTGATAATGGATGATTTGCCGGCATTGGGACGGCCTACTATGGCGAACTTCGGAATGTCATCCAGCTGTTCCGCCTCATTTTCATCGAGTGGCGGGAGCTTTTTGACAACGTCATCGAGCAAATCGCCGGTGCCAAATCCGTTGACAGCCGACACGGGGTACGGATCGCCGAGCCCCAGCGAGTAGAATTCCGGTACGTTGTAAAGCCAATCGTTGCTGTCAACTTTGTTGGCCACCAGCAATACCGGTTTGCGTGATTTGCGCAGTATTTCGGCCACATGGTCGTCAAGATCGGTAACTCCGTTCATCGCGTCAACCACAAACAGAATCTCATCGGCCTGTTCGATGGCCAACTGCACCTGTTTGTTGATTTCTGACTCGAATACGTCATCGGAGTTGACCACCCATCCGCCGGTGTCAATTATCGAGAACTCGCGGCCGTTCCAATCCACGCGTCCGTACTGGCGGTCGCGCGTGGTGCCGGCTTCTTCGTTGGTAATTGCCGTGCGGCTTTTGGTCAAGCGGTTGAATAGCGTGGATTTGCCCACATTCGGACGACCCACAATGGCTATCATCTGTGACATTTTTTTCTTCTAATTCTATGTTATTTGCGCAAAGTTACGAAAATTTATTCTATGTACCCGAAAGCGCGGAGTTTGTTTTCGCGGTTTCGCCAGTTGGGCTCCACTTTGACAAACAATTCGAGATATACACTCTTGCCAAAGAATGTCTCTATGTCCTTGCGTGCCTGAGTGCCCACTTTCTTGAGCATGGCACCTCCCTTGCCAATAAGTATGCCTTTCTGTGAATCACGTTCCACATAGATGACGGCCATGATGTGGATAGCTCCCTCTTTTTCATCGAATTTCTCCACGATTACTTCAGTGGAATACGGAACCTCCTTCTGGTAGTTGAGAAGAATCTTTTCGCGGATAATCTCCGTGACGAAGAAGCGGGCCGGTTTGTCGGTCAATGCGTCTTTGCCAAAGTAGGGAGCGCTTTCGGGCAGCAGTTCCACTATGCGCGCCATTATTGACTGCACGTTGAAATGTTCAAGTGCCGAAGTGGGGAACACCTCTGCATTAGGCAACAGGTCTTTCCATCGTGTGACAATGGATTCGAGCTGCCCCTGGTACTTTAGAAGGTCTATTTTGTTAATTACCAACAGTACGGGTATGGTTTCTTTGGCTACACGGGCAAGAAAATCGGCGTTCTTTGTCGGATCCTCCACCACATCGGTTACGTATAGCAGAATGTCGGCATCGGTCAGCGCGCCTTCCGAGTATTCGAGCATGCTCTCCTGAAGTTTGTACTTGGGTTTCAGTACGCCTGGCGTATCGGAGAAAACTATTTGGTAATCAGGAGTGTTGACTATGCCCATGATGCGGTGGCGAGTGGTCTGGGCCTTAGAGGTTATGATGCTTATGCGTTCGCCCACGAGGTCATTCATCAAGGTGGACTTTCCAACATTGGGATTGCCAACTATATTGACAAATCCGGCTTTATGATTCTGTGTCATACAATTTTGATTTTCGGTTATGAGCAGGGCGGATTATCCGCCTATAATAAAAAACACAGATAGCACCTAAAAAGTGCTATCCGTGGAAATTTTTTTAGCCGCGATGGGAATCAGATGTCCCAAATCACGTACATGGCGCCCCATGTGAAGCCGGCTCCGAAGGCTGTCAGGATGAGCTTGTCGCCCTTCTTGATTTTGTCAGCGTTCTCGGCTATGCAGAGGGGAATTGAGGCTGCCGATGTGTTGCCGCGGTACTCAATGTTGACAAGTACTTTTTCGGGAGCTATTCCGGCGCGTGAAGCCACGGCTTCAATAATGCGGAGGTTTGCCTGATGGGGGATGAGATAGTCCACTGTTTCCATTGTCAGCCCGTTGCGACGGCATATTTCAAGAGTAGACTCAAGCATGTCAGTAACGGCATGTTTGTATACGAAGCGTCCGTCCTGATAAACGAAGTGGTCGCCGGCATCGACTGTGGCGTGGCTGGCGGGTAGCACTGAACCTCCGGCTCGCATCAGCAAGTGCTCGCGTCCTATTCCATCAACGTGGAACACTCCGTCCATCACCCCAACCTCACGGTCGGTGGGCTCGAGGAGCATAGCAGCGGCGGCATCGCCAAAAAGCGGGCATGTGGTGCGGTCATCGTAGTTGACCATCGACGACATCATTTCGGCAGCTACAACCACCACTTTCTTGTTGAGCCCGGATTTGATGTAGGCTGCACCGTCCTGTAGAGCCACGATGCATCCTGCGCAAGCGGCCTGAATGTCGTAGGCGTATGCGTTGGTGAGTCCGCATCCGTGAGCTATTACTGAGCCGGTGGAGGGGAAGCGGTAGTCGGGGTTGGAAGTGGCGCAGATCAGAAGGTCAACCTCTTCGGGCTTTGTTCCGGTCTTTTCAAGGAGACTGTTGACGGCTCTGATGCCCATGTATGACGAGCCGGCACCCTCAACCTTGAGGATTCGGCGTTCTTTCACTCCCACTCGGGTGGTGATCCATTCGTCGGAGGTGTCCACCATCTTTGACAGCATTTCGTTGTCAAGGATGTCGTCCGGCACGTAGGATGCAACTCCGGCTATTCTTGCATGTAACATTTCGTTGGTTTTATTGGGTATGTATCAGGTTAAAAGATTATTGGGCGGCGATTTTCATGTAATCACCGCCTGCTAAATCGGGTTGCCGCATTCGGCGGGCTTTCTGCCCGCTCCGGGCTCCACCATGTGTCAGGCCATTTCAGCTTTCTCGATGGCAATCTTGCCACGATAGTAGCCACATTCGCCACAAACAGTGTGGTAGATGTGCCATGCGCCACAGTTAGGGCAGAGAGCCAGCGTAGGAGCTACAGCTTTGTCATGGGTGCGGCGTTTGGCTGTGCGGGTCTTTGATTGTTTGCGTTTAGGATGTGCCATTTTTCTTTAAGTTATTTGTTTGATTGTTATTCTTTTATGTCAAGTCCTTTAAGCGCGTCCCAACGAGGATCGGTGGGGGCATCGCTTTCCGTGGGCTCGCCGGGGTCCATGGCTTCCATCTCGTCAATCAGCTGGTCCTGAAGTTCGGCGTCCTCCTTTGATGTGCGGGCGCGGTGTTTGTGAAGCATCTGGCTCATCTGACGGTTGCATTTGCCCATCGGATGGACATGCTTCATGGGGATGCTCAGGGCCACTGTGTCATAGAGCATGTAGGCCACGTTGAGGTAGTTATCGCCCTGCGGGATCACCAGCAGGTCATCAGCCTCGTCGTTGTAGTCATCACCATATTTTACGTTAATGTGGTAAGTTGTGTCAATCGGCATCACAAGATCGTCAAGGCAGCGGTCGCATATAAGTGTGACCGTTCCCTCGATGGTGAAGTCAAGGGTGTACAGGTCGCGTTTATATGTCAAGGTCAGCCCTACGTGAAGATCGGCATCATGAATGTCCTGACTCTCCATGTTCTCGAAAAACTTCTTGCCAAGGTGGAACTCATAATTATAAGTCCCCTCGGAGAGGCTCTTCAGCTGAATCTTGTATTCTGTAAATTTACCCACTTTTCAAATATGGTTGAAAAAACTGTGCAAAGTTACAAAATTAATCTCTAATAACCAATCAACTCGCCAAACTAATTTTTTTGTCGTGAAATTTCCGGCGTAGTCACGCACTCATACAATATAATATTGTGAGATGTGTGTGGTTATGTTGTAAATAAAGAGTGCCAACCCCGTTCATTTGGGGAGGCACTCTTCGGCTATAGCTTGTTCAGCCTGCGGGCGCTTAGTCAGCGCACTTGGCTTTGATGAACTCGCGGTTGAGGCGGGCAATGTTGCTCAGCGGAACGTTCTTGGGACACTCGGCAGCGCATGCACCGGTGTTGGTGCAGTTACCGAATCCAAGCTCGTCCATGCGGCGAACCATTGCGCGGGCGCGGCGGGCGCGCTCAACCTGACCTTGGGGCAGGAGGGCAAACTGGCTCACTTTAGCTGAAACGAAGAGCATTGCTGAACCGTTCTTACATGCTGCAACGCATGCGCCGCAGCCTATACATGTAGCTGAGTCCATTGCCACGTCGGCAACTTCCTTGGATATGGGAGTTGCGTTGGCATCGGGTGCTCCGCCGCAGTTGAACGAAACGTAACCGCCGGCCTGCTGGATTTTATCAAATGCGTTGCGGTCAACCATGAGGTCGCGAATCACGGGGAATGCGGCCGAGCGCCAAGGCTCAATTGTGATGGTGTCGCCGTTGTTGAACTTACGCATGTGGAGCTGGCAGGTGGTTATGCCCTGAACGGGTCCGTGGGGATGACCGTTGATGTAGAGCGAGCACATACCGCAGATGCCTTCGCGGCAGTCGTTGTCAAACACTACCGGCTCTTCACCCTGCTCTACGAGCTGCTGGTTAAGCATGTCAAGCATTTCAAGGAATGAGCTGCCGGTCGACACGTTGTCAAGATGATAATTGACGAACTGACCCTTTTCTTTAGGACCACGCTGACGCCAAATTTTCAAGTTTACGCTTATTGTAGTTTCCATTGTTTCTTAGTGTTATGAAAAGGGTGAGGTTTATGACTTGTAGTTACGTGTCTGAACCTTGATGGCTTCATACTTGAGGGGTTCCTTGAGAAGGATAGGCTTCTCATCGTCGCCGGTGTACTTCCAGCAGCTGACGTACATGTAGTGCTCGTCGTCGCGTGCAGCTTCGCCGTCGGCGGTCTGGTACTCTTCGCGGAAATGAGCACCGCATGATTCGTTGCGGTGGAGGGCGTCAATTGCCATCATCTTGGCCATGACGAGGAAGTCTTCGAGGCGGAGAGCCTTTTCGAGCTCGGTGTTGAGGTCTTCGGCTGAACCCACGATGCGGAGGTCAGAGTAGAATTCCTTGCGCACTTCTTCCACTTCGTCAATAGCCTTGACAAGGCTCTGGAGTGTGCGGCCCATACCTACGAGATTCCACATCACATGTCCGAGGCGTTTGTGGATTTCATCGGGGCTCTTGGTTCCCTTGATTGACATCAGGCGCTCGATGCGTTCGCGCACACCCTTCTCAGCTTCGTCAAATTCAGGAGCATCCGTTCCGGGGTGCTGAACTTTAATCTGGTCGCTGAGATAGTTCTGCATGGTGTAGGGGAGCACGAAGTAACCGTCGGCCAGACCCTGCATGAGGGCCGATGCACCGAGGCGGTTGGCACCGTGGTCAGAGAAGTTACATTCGCCGATGGCAAACAGACCCTTGATTGAAGTCTGGAGCTCGTAGTCAACCCAGATACCGCCCATGGTGTAGTGAGAGGCGGGGAATATCATCATCGGGGTTTCGTAGGGGTTGTCATCAGAAATCATCTGGTACATGTCGAAGAGGTTTCCGTAACGGTCACGAACCACGTCGGCACCAAGACGATCAATGGCATATTTGAAGTCCAGATAAACGGCGTTGCCTGTTCCCACACCGTAGCCTGCATCGCAGCGTTCCTTAGCGGCGCGTGATGCTATGTCGCGCGGGCAGAGGTTACCGAATGCGGGGTAGCGGCGTTCCAGATAGAAGTCGCGGTCTTCATCGGGGATGTCGGTGGGGCGTTTCTTGCCGGCGCGGATAGCTTCGGCGTCCTCTTTCTTCTTCGGAACCCAGATGCGGCCGTCGTTACGGAGCGATTCGCTCATAAGTGTGAGCTTTGACTGGTCTTCTCCGTGGACGGGGATACAGGTGGGGTGAATCTGAGTGAAGGCGAGGTTTGACAGATATGCGCCCTTCTTGAATGCCTGGATTGCAGCTGAGCCGTTGCAGCCCATAGCGTTGGTGGAGAGGAAGAATGTACGTCCGTAGCCACCGGTTGCGAGAACCACTGCGTGAGCGGCATAGCGTTCGAGCTCGCCAGTCACGAGGTTGCGCACGATGATACCGCGGCAGCGACCGTCAACAATAACAATGTCGAGCATTTCGCGGCGGTTGAACGAGCGGACCTGGCCTTTTTCAATCTGACGGTTGAGCGAGGCGTAAGCGCCGAGCAGAAGCTGCTGGCCGGTCTGGCCTTTTGCGTAGAATGTACGTGACACCTGTGCACCACCGAACGAACGGTTGGCGAGCAGACCGCCGTATTCGCGGGCAAAAGGAACGCCCTGCTGTACGCATTGGTCAATGATATTGTTTGACACTTCAGCCAGACGATACACGTTGGCTTCGCGTGAGCGGAAGTCACCGCCCTTCACTGTGTCGTAGAACAGACGGTAGATAGAGTCACCATCGTTCTGATAGTCCTTGGCTGCGTTGATACCGCCCTGAGCTGCGATGGAGTGAGCGCGGCGGGGTGAATCCTGAATGCAGAAGTTCCACACGTTGAAGCCGAGTTCGGCAAGGGTGGAGGCTGCGGATGCACCGGCCAGACCGGTACCTACAACTATAATGTCAAGGTGGCGTTTGTTTGCGGGGTTTACAAGTTTCTGGTGAGCCTTGTAGTTGGTCCATTTCTCTGCGATAGGACCTTCGGGGATTTTTGAGTCAATCTGATACTCGGGAAGTTTTGAGCTCTCGATGTCGGCATAATCCTTCATGATGGGGGTAGAGTCAATCATACCCTCGATGTTTTTTAAATCGGCCATATCTCTGAGTTTATTAGTTTTCTGAATCGGTTGCGTTTTCGGTGGGTTCTACGGCTTTAACCTCCACGTTCTTTACTTCGCCTTTCACTTGCTTGGGAGCGGGAGTCGGGTTGGCCTGAGCGTTAGCGGTCATCTGTTTAACGGCGGGAACCATCTGCATGAGCTGCTGGAGTTCCATTCCGGGAGCCACATCGGGGCAGAGCTTGTCAAAAGCGTCAATGATTGCCTGTCCTTTGGCCACGAATGCATCACCATTATCTGCAAGATACTGCTGCTGAACCACCTGATACTGGTCCTGAATTTCTTTCATGCCTTGCTGGTCTCCGGTAGCCTGGCGTTCCTTGGCTTCTTTCTGCAGGGGTGACATTACTTTGGTAATGCCGGCAGAGAAGTCCTGGGCCAGTTTAGCGGCCTGTTCATTCCATGTTTCGGCATACTGCTCCTGAAGTTCGGGGCAGTTGATGAATGATTTGTTGTGGGCCATTACGGTGAATACTACGGCCTGGGCGATGAACAGAAGAACAACGATTGATGTCCACCAGCAGCCGATTTTTTTCAGGCGGTTGATCCATACATCGTTATCCCAGCCACATGACTGGAACATTGACCAGAAGCCGTGGTTGATGTGGAACCAGAGGGCTACGAAGCCGATGATGTAGACAATCGGGGTCCAGATCTGAGAGAATGCCATCTGCAAGAAGAGTGTGCCAAGAGCGGGAGCTGCCGGAGCGCCTTCAATCTGGGGAAGGGCTGCCATATCAGTGTGGATGAGCTCCTGGAGCTGCATCTTTGCCCAGAACTGAACGAGATGGACAACGAGGAATGCCACTACGACAATACCCAGAACAAGCATGTTCTGTGATGACCATTCAACTTGGGGCGGTTTTGAAACCACGTTGTAGCGGTCGTTACCGCGAGCCTTACGGTTCTGTACTGTGAGCCAGATGGCGTAGATGATGTGGATGATGAACAGGACTGCGAGGCCCATGGAGGCTATCAGCGCATACCAGTTGGCGCCCAAAAATTCGCAGACGTCATTGTAGGCAGCGGGGTTGAAAAGCGCTACAGCATTCATCACCGCGTGGAAGGTTACAAATAGGATTAGACAGGCTCCAGTGATTGACATCACGAGCTTTCTACCTATGGATGAACATGTTAACCACATAGCAGTTAGGGATTTATTATTAAATTTGTTTGTAAATTATGAATCTATGGTTTAGATTATCTGCAAAATTAAAATAAATTAACCGTTCCAGCAAATTTAGAGTGTGTTTACTTTTTGACAAAGTGAAATTTTTACGTGATGTCCACCCCCCCTATGCAAAAAAAGAATGAGTAACGGAAACCGAAGCTTCACAATTACTCATTCTCCTCTCTCCTCAGCGGTGCGTACGGGACTCGAACCCGTGACCTCCTGCGTGACAGGCAGGCATTCTAACCGGCTGAACTAACGCACCATTGTACTCTGAGTTTTAATAACGGCTCTCTTGTCGTTTTGCGGTGCAAAGTTATGACGGAAATTTGGTTTGTGCAAATTTTTTAATTAAAAAATGCGATAAATTTTCAGCGGTTTGCGTAATGCATTAATTATCAGGAGCCATTTCGAGCTGTAGGCGTTGGGCCGGCAAGAGGATTCTGCTGACGAATGATGCGACAGTCTCCGGCGTCACCGTCCCAAGGATTTTCTCGTAGCCTTCGTTCATGTCCACGCCGTAGCGGTCGTAGACCCTCATCACTGAAGCCCAATAGGAATTGTCCTTAAGCGCTTCGGCATGGTTCTTGGCCATATATTCCTTTATTTTGCCTAACTCTGTGGCAGGAATATTCGCCGGCTCTGCCATGGCACGCATTGTGGAGTCAACAATTTCAAATGTGCGGGCGGCATTCTCAGGGACCACGCGGATGTAGACCGGCATTATGGCAAGCGACGGGTCGTTGCCGTTGTAGCCGTTGTTCAGGCCTATATGAGTGCGCACTCCGTAGGTCCAGCCACGCTCCTCGCGTAGATCCTGGCGAAGTTTGTTCTGCAGCAGCGTTCCTGTAATCTCGGCCGTGATGCGGGCGGGAAGAGTAAATTCGCATGGCGAGTAATAGAAGGAGTATACTATGGATTGTTTGTTTTCCATAGGCATAGTGAAGCGGGCTTTCTGTGAAGTTCCGTAACGGTAGTTGATGTCGCGGGGTGTTTCGTGGCGTCCGGCGGTGGGTAGAGAGGCTATGTATTTGGCAATCAGCGGACGTATGGAATCCTCGCAGAAGTCTCCCGTTATGAAGAACGAGAAGTCGGTCATGTCGCCGAAGCGTTCGCGGTAAAGCGCCATAGCCTTGTCGTAGTCTATGTTCCTGAACCCTTCCGCGGTGGCTTTGGTCCCCAATGGGTGGCGGTTGTAGACGTAGGCGTGGATAGAGTCGCCCATAGCGAAGGTCGGGTTGAGCCGGTTGTCGTCAAGATGTGCCACGCTCCGGTCAATGTAGCGGTTGAAGGCATCTTTGTCCTGACGCAGATCGGTTGATTTCAGGTAAATCAGTCGGAATGCATCAGCAAGATCGGCTTTGGTGGAAGTGGCGGCAACGGACTCGTCCATGTTTCCTATTGATATGGAGCTTTTCACATTTTTACCAACGAGAAGTCGGCGAAGATTGTCGGTGGTGTACTTACCGGCAGCGCTCAAGGCGAGGATGTCGTTGATCTGGCGATACTCGGCTCCTCGTTTCGGGTCATAGTTCTGCGACACTCCTCCGGAGCCGGTGCCTTGGATGGAAATGAAGTCAGGTTTCTCGGCCGACGGGCGCAGATAGACTTTGATGCCATTTGACAGCGTGAGCCGTTTGGCCCCGAAACGCGGAAGTGATTCTTCGCTGATGATCTCTCCGGCCTCAGGCTCATTCTCCAGTATGTCGCCGCTTACGGTCTTATCCTCGTAGGGCGCGAGCGCGGAGGCTTTCACTCCGGTATATGCTGCCATGAGGTCGGCCTGCGTGGTCTGATCCTTTGACGGCAGATAGGCTGAAATGACAACGTTGGAATTGTCAGGACGGACAACGGATGCTATGTAGCGGTTGCAATCCTCGAGCTTCACGGTCGAAAGCACACCTTTCATCATCTTGTAGCGCTGTGTGGCCGATGGGAGGGCCCCTCCGTCAAGGTAATGACGGACGTAGGCGTTGGCGTACTCGGTGTTGGTGGTTGAGTTACGCGCGGCGTATTCTTTTTCGTTGGCGGCGCGGGCCTCTATTATCGCGCGCTGGAATTCGGCGGGCAGGAACCCATGTACCGAAGCGCGTTTTAGCTCGGTGGCAAGAGCTTTTACGGCATCGGCCGTCCGTCCGGCCTTTACGGGCGAACGCATGGTCAGAGACTCGGCGGAGCGCGATAGCAGGAACCGGATGTCGCCTATGGCGGTGGCGGAGATGGGCGAGTCATCCTCGTTCTCAACTTCGGTCAGTCGCTCGGCGAGCATAGAGCCGATGAGTGATTTGACGGTGCTGTTGCGAAGTTCGGCTATAGTGTTGGTCAGCGAATCGGGTAGCGCATCGTGTTTGATGAACAGCTGCACCGATGACGCCGATTGCTCGGGGTCCGTCTGTACCGATACTATGGGGCTGGCGTTGCCCGGAATCTTGGGCAGTTCAAAGGCCGTTGCGCCGGCGGGAGCTTCCACATCGGCCCATAGACGCTCTATCTCATTCTTTATATGTGTAGGGTCAATGTCGCCCACAACAACCACACACTGATTGAGCGGATGATACCATTTCTCGTAATAGTCGCGCAACTCCGATGGCTTGAAGTTGCGGACCACGTCCATGCTGCCTATAGGCATGCGGTAGCCATAGATATTGCCGTCGTAGACCACAGGAAGAGCCTTCTCAAGAAGTCGGGTGGATGCTGCGCCGTTGCGCTGACGCCATTCGCCCTCTATTACGCCTCGTTCGGCATCGATTTCTTTAGGGTCGAAGGTGATGTCGTTGCTCCAGTCGCGCAGAATCAACAGGCATGAATCGAGGGCCGACTGGCGGCGCGTAGGAACCTGACAAATGTTGTAGACTGTCTCGTCCGTCGAAGTATAGGCGTTCAGGTTGGCGCCGAATTTCACGCCGATGGTCTCAAGGTATTCTATGAGCGAATTTCCCGGAAAATGGCGGGTGCCGTTGAAGCATAAATGCTCAAGAAAGTGGGCAAGCCCGCGCTGATTCTCCTCTTCGTTGACCGAGCCTACGCGCATGGCTATGTAGAAATCGGCCTGCCCGGCGGGACGGTCGTTGTGACGTATATAGTATGTAAGGCCGTTGGGTAGTGTGCCGGTCAGTACGTCGGGGTCAACCGGTAGCGGATTCAAAGCCGAGGCCGACAGTGATACCCCGGCGGCTATTATCGTAAGGATTCTGATCAGTTTCATTTATAGTGTTACGGAGAGAGATACGGTGAATCGGTTGAATGAAGAGTTGGATGAGGTGCCGTGGTAGTCGGCATGGTCCCAGCGGGCCTGGAGAAACAGTTCGAGGTTAGCGTTGATTTGCCGTTGCAGTCCTATTCGGAGGTTGCCTCCTGCCTGGCGGCAATCTTCAAATTCGGCGCAGTTGTTGCGTGAGAGGGGCGCATGCAGAAGAACTCCAGCAGCAATGGTAGCACGCCATGCTCCGGAGAATGGCGTGGTGTAGAGCCCGTCAAGGCCGATAACGGCTTTCTCCGATGCTATTTCGGAGAAAGGATCGGCATACGTCTGGCGTCGATGGCGGTATTCTCCCGCTCCCTTGAACCAAAGCAGTCGCCCGTCGGTCCACGGATGATACTGCCACACGGCTTCAAGAGCGGCCGATGATGACTTGTCGCTGTACATGGTAAGTGACCCTATCTGGGGATAAATGGAGGCAGATGGGTCGCCGAAAATGTTTTCGGTTCCGCTGCGTTTATATGCGTTGAATGTCGCCGCTATGCCCCAGTCATGTACTGTGCCCGGATTACGCCATGACCCCTGGATGTTCAGCGCGTCATGGTCCACGTCGACCAGCGGCAGCTTGTTGAGGTCCGTCAGCACTTTCTCAAACGAAAAGCGGCTCAGGCCCACACTGGCGGCAAATCCGCGGTTGGTCTCGGGATAGAAATCAGCGGTGATGCCTGTGCGGTGTCCGTGATAGTAACTGTTTTCACCGGTGCCGGCAAAACGGTTGTAATGATTCCCCAGACCCGTAAGATGGTAAATTTTCTCTTCTCCCATCTCGCTTTTGAAGTCAATGTCGGAATCCTGTTTGTACTTTCGGTAGCTGAGTGAAAGTCCGGCAAAGTGGCTTCCTATGGCGCGTATGGCCGCACCGGCCGATATGTCAAGAAGTCCGGTTATGTTACGTGGTCGGGGATCAACGTTGCGATAATATTGTCCGGCATCATAGGATATGGTGGCACCCCAGGCCCAACGGTCGGTGTGGTCAGCATAACCGCCTCCAAGGCGGTAACGCTCCATGTTGAGGTCACCGCCTTTGGCATCGGCTGTTACGTAGGGATATATAAGGTCTATGTCCGAGGTCTCGTTCCAGACCACGCCGCGCTGGTGGCCGTTGAGATAAGATGCATCGCCCCATAGGGTAGATGTCCCGTTTTTGAGATATGTGGTGGCGCCGGCTCTCCAATAGTCCTCTCCCCGTCCGCGCTGTTCATCAATGGTTTGAGAGAAGCGCAGGTTGTTATACTCGGCTCCTATGAGACTATAGGACCGGGGAAGCATCCACTGTTTCACTGCCGGGTTCACGAAGGATTGCTCCGGCAGTTGCCACAATGCGCTGTCGCAGGGGAGCACGGCGCTCGCTATTGCTATCTCAAGTAGGAAACTCATTACTGTATCGGGGTTACGCCATCGTATGTGCGGCCTGTGGTACAGGGCGTTCCGGATGCGTCAATGGCTGTGCCCTGAGCCTCGATTTCAGAGGCTATCACGTGGGCGTTGAAGTCGTTGGAGGAGTTGTTGGTGTCCTTCAGCACGGGTGTGCCGTCATCGTTTATGCGGAGCACTTTGCGGCGCACGGAGTGGAAGAAGCGGTCGGTGTCGTTGGCTTTCGTTGAGGTCCAGGTCCATCCGCAGTCAAGTGCCGGAGTGGATATTACCCATGCGAACTTGGCTTCGTAGCTGGTGTTGACCACGTCCACAATCCATTCATTAGGAAGTTTATATGTACTTCTGTTCATGGTGTACGAGTTGGAAGCGGTAACAATTACGTAGGAGTAGTCGTAGGTGTAGTTGCTGATGTAGCTGTCCATGTCAACGGGGATGCGTGCTATGCCGTAAGCTTTAGTCCCAGTAGTGTTGGGAACCCAGAAGGTGTTTGAGCTGCAGAACCATTTGGTAAGGTTCGGTACGGGAGAATCTATGTCAAGGAATTTTGGATTGGATGATTCGTCATACCATTCAAAATCGGCGCCTGAGAGGTCGAATGAGTTGGGGTTGGTGGTTCTGTGGTCAATGCCCTGGTCGCAGAGGGTGAGATATTCGCCCGGCTGAACCGGATGTTGTGTGCCGCTGCCCGGGATGGTGTAGATTGTTTGGACTGCCATTGCCTGACTCATGATGTCAGGGGTATAGTCATACTTGTCGGTTGTTGTGAATGTTGACTCGAAAAATGACAGCCCGTCGGCATATATCACATGGTCAGTGTTGTTATATAGTTTGACGTATGTGTCTCCATTATATATGGTACCGGAGCTATTGGCCGTGCCGGCAAAGAATATTTCGGCGATGATGAGGTCGTCGGTCTCAATGTTGTGATATCCCTCAAGGCTTATAGTGGAACCTGTGGCTTTAACTTCCACTGAGGTTGCGGCTGCGCGTAGGGTTGTTACGGCTCCTGATTCGAGCTGGAGTTCGGCCTCATAATTAATATCGTAAAGGCCGGGAAGCACGCTGATACCTGTCAATGATGTGAATTCCTGAGTGCGGTCTGTGGTCACATTGCGCATGGTTAGTTTCTCGCTCAGCAATGTAGCGGTAGCGGTTTCGGCCGGACGTGTGATCTGCATGGTCACGTCAACCGGTTCCACGGGAGTGTCATCGGATGAATCGCAAGATGTAACTGCCGTTGTCAGCATAAGGAACGCAGGCAGGAAAAAGGCTAATTTTTTAATCATGTCGGTTATTGTTTTTTTGGTTTATTATTATCAATTGTTGGTTAATAGGTTGTTAAAGTGTCAGTGACACCTCCATGCCGAAGTATGGCGATGATGACCGCCGGATTGTCAGACCGTTGGAGGTGTAGTCCGGCAGATAATCTATGATTCGGCTGACGAAGGCTGATATTCTCATTAGATTGCCTATCTTTTTTGTGGCTTTCAAGTTGAGGTATATAGCAGTGGGGACGGTCTGGGTGTTGAACGAGGCTTCGTTGTGGAGCTGTATGAGATGTTGTAGCAACATGTCGGAAGCATCGCTCTCGGTGTAGGGATGAAGCTGTCCGTCGGAAGCGTCCATATATTGTATCGGGGTGCCGTTCTCAACGAGGCGACGGGTCTTGAGCCACCACATGCACTGCACCGTGGTTGTAAACACAAGTCCCCAGCGCGGTATCTGGGTGTCAAAAATAAAATTGGTGTTGAACTGGTCGTTTATGCGGCCGTCGGCAGTGTCGTAGAGCCCTACGTAGCGGTCGCTTATCGCGGAGCCGTTAACCACTGTGGTGACCGGGTCGAAGAGCATCTGCGAGTTGGAGTAGCGGGTGTGAAACCATGCGCCGGTAACCGTGAGCGAGGTCATGAGCGGCATCCAACGGGCCGTGTTGAGCTGGAATTCTATTCCGCGTTTGTCAATTCGCGATCCGTTGGTCACCTTGCGGGTGCCGCGAAGCACACTCGTGTCTTCGTAGGGAAGATTGTCAAGCGATGGCTGTTCGGTGAGGCTCTCGGAGTCTATGGCCGAGGCGTCATATTTGCGGTAAGCGTAGGGTTTGTAGACGGTGGAGTAACGGAATCCGGACGTCATGCGCTCCTCGAAGTATGTCACAGATAGCCTGTTGGCGCCCCAGTCGGCTCCGAGTCGGAATTCCAGTTTGCGGTTGCGGGCTGCTTTCAGATCGTAGTTGACAACGTCGTCAATGTATGTGCGCAAGTTTATGCGCGACAGGTTGAGAGGGTCATGTATGTCATAATAGTTGAGTTGCAGCAGGTCTGTGTACTGTACTTGCGGATACAGGTAGTCAACGGTGGGCATTTTCGTTGTCAGTCCCCAGCCGGCGGCTATGGAGAATGTGAGCGGCTGATTGGCTGCATTTATTGGGGCAAACGTGTACTGTGCGTTGAGGCGAGGGTCAATGTACACCTTCCCGCTCAGCGCGTAGGCAGCGTCAAGCGATGGGAGCTGCGAGGAGCGTGCTCCGGCTTGAAGTTCGAGCTTGGAGGCTCCGATAAGGGCCGTGATGTTGTCCTCAAGGTAGAATGACAGTACGTGGAGCGCGGGGATGTCACCGAAGTCGCGTGGGCGCGTTGTCCATGAAGCGGACAGTGGCTTCGTGAGGTCATAAATCTGACCTTTGCCGTAGTTCTTGTCAATTGTCCATTCCCCACCTGCCTTATAATTATGGAGCCATGTCCCGGTGGATTTGCGCCCATCGGCGCGAAGCTTGAAAAACGCGCTGAGTGGTTTGCCGTCGCTGACAAAGTCGGCCAAGTATTGTGTGAGGAGGTATTTCCCGTCGTGTACTCCCTCTTCCATTGATGTCGGAGCCACCGCTGCGCGTTGTGGCGTTACTTGCCGTGTGCGCTCTATGCGGTCCTGCTGATATGAAACGGAGGCGTTCATTCCCAGCGTACTGACCCATTTCGGACGTGCAAGATTAAGAGTGAGGTCAGATGTTAGCGCATACCGTCGGTAAGTGCTTTTGAACAGGTCTATTTTGTTGTAGTTCAAGTCAGGATCTGTCTTTGCATCGTCAAATGAACCGGTGAAGTCAGTGCCGATGTTCCAGCGCAGGGTGTTGTCGCTGACATGCCACATCAGGTTTGCCCGGGCAGAACCTGTGAGCCTTTTATAGCTTTCAAGGTTGTCGCGTGGGTCATTTTTGGAGTCGAGGTATCCGGCGTCCACGTTTAGTATCTGGTTGCCGATGCGGAATCCTTTGCCTGCGGATACGAGCTTGCTGTAGCCGTCGGCTTTGAAGCGGAAGGTCCAGGGTGTGGCGCGGCGAATGCGGCGTATGTTGACAAGTCCGGAGGTCAGGTTGCCATACTCAGCCGATGGTATGCCTCGGATAATCTCCACGCTCTCTATATTGTCGGTCGATATGGCCCTCATGTCGGTTCCGCGGTTGACTGACGAGCGCGATGCCGATGGATCGGTGGAGTCGCTGATGGGGACTGACTGTAGATTGGCATCGCCGCTTATCGGAGCGCCGTCCACCATGAAGCGGGTACCTAAGGAGGTGATGGCGTAGTCATCGGACATAGATGTCTTGTTGCCTAAGGCGTTGACTGCGCCGGTTTCGCGGAGTGTTATGGAGTTGACCGAGCTCATATCGGGATCTTTCGATATATTGCCCGGGAGCAGTTCAAGCAAGTCGGAGAATGATGTGGGCTGCAGATGTTCCATGGCATCGCGGCCTATCCGTGAGCCGGTTGTAAGCCCCCGGTTTTCACTTGCTGTCACCACAATCTCCGTGAGCGTTTTTGACATTCCGGTCTCCTTTTTCGAAGCGGCTTTGCTGACGGCATTTTTTGCCTTAGTCGAGTCGGCTGCCATTGCGGTCTGCTTCAATGAGTCAGGCTGAATGCTGACAGCGGCAGATATCTGGCTGCTGCAGAGGATTGTTGCGATAAATGTGATTGCTGTCTGGAACCGCATTGATTGGACTTATTCTAAATAAGAGAATATCGGAGCGCAAAATTACATAACGTCACGCTCCGTAGCAATCCTCTTTTCAGGGTAAATTGATGGTTAGAGAAAGAGAGGAACTAATCATTTATAGGTATCAGAGGGGCGCTTGAAGAGGAAAAGGTGAGAAATTGTTACAGAAATGCAATATTATTGGCCTTTTATTCTTATATTCGGGGATATTGGATAAAAAATTATGAATAATAGGAACAAATGTCAGAAAAATAAACTAAATTTGCGTAGTGCATGAAGCATGTTCCGATACAGACATTCTATTAAACAAACCGATTCAATGATATCGAAAATATATTCTCCTGATCCCGTCAACATACAGCGCTATTCCTCTCAGTTCAGTAGTCTGGGTAATGACTATGTGTTCTCTCGCATATCTAAAAATCATAAGATAACCGAGTTCACCTCTCATTCTATGCGGCTCGGTGGCATGACCCTTGTGTTATGCCAGAGCGGGACCATTGAACTTGATGTCAATCTTGAATCTTACTGTTTGAATGCCAACGATTTGATTGTTGCCGGTCACGACAGCGTGTTGAGCGTGCGTAATGTCGACTGGCAGAACCTTGATGCCTACGTGTTCATCATATCCCCGGAATTTATCCGCGACATAAACTTCGAGTTGAATCTGGTGGCCACGATGAGCCTCACATCCAGCGAACCACCGCTGATTCACCTGTCTGACGAGGAAGTGCGTCTCATGTCAAGGTTCTTCAAATTAATTCATTACAACACGGTCGAAAACAGTGATGCCCGCTATGTCCGTTCCATTTCCAGATCGCTCATAGCCGCAGCCGTCTATCAGCTCATGCAGTTCTTCTCCGCCCGCATGGATCGCAAAGACTCGCCGGCTCTATCTCGGCGTGCCAGCTATGTGCGTGACTTCCTGCAGCTTGTCAATATCCATCACCGCAAGGAGCGCGGAGTGGCATTTTATGCTTCGAAGCTGTTCATTTCCGCTAAATATCTCTCGCTTATTATTAAGGAGAGCACCGGGCGGTCGGCGGCAGAATGGATTGACGACTATGTGATTCTTGAAGCAAAGAACTTGCTGCGATTCTCCGGAAAGAACGTGCAGCAGATCGCCTACGAACTCAATTTTAGCAATCAGTCATCCTTTGGTAAATATTTCAAACATCTTACCGGAATGTCACCTACTAAATTCCAACGCTCATGAAATCAAGTAGTTGCAACGGAATGCATATTATTCCTTAACATTCATTGCAAGATGAATAGCGTAAACTGATATAAAATTAAGTTAAAAAATATTTAGCAATTTGGATTGAAAAAAAATAAGATTATAATTTTGTGTCGTGTTTAAAGGGATAGATGTTGAAAGTGAATAAAGAGAAGTTATCCATGTAACATAATCCTTTTTGGCACGCAGGCTCGCCCGCGGTTTTTTCTATGACCGGAACGCGAGTCGACATAGAACAGACAGACGTACAATAGTTGTTTTATAGATAATTGTGTATTTGAAGCTAAAGGGAAGTCGTGAGACTTTCCTTAGTTTTTTTATGTCAGATTGTAGGGTCGTCTATCTTATAGCGACCGCTTCCGCTATATATTCCTTGCTATCAGCCCTATAGCTCGCTGTCCCACCCACATTGCGGCCGCGTAGCTGCCTCTCAATCATAGCCACGGGTGAGGCCGTCAGGCCGTAACCCGTGGAAAACCCAACAAAACGATCCGCTCCGCATCGCGGGGCTTCAAATATAGAACCACGCCCATATCGCCCCAAAAACGTCACTACTTTTGCGGTATGCTCGCTGCACGAAAAATATCATGTCCTTTACCTGCCACCGTCCGCAAACCTCGGCGCAACTTCGCCGCACTCTTTGAACGATGGCTCGGCTATAGCCTTCATCCCCATGCACGCCGTCTCATCGCTGAACTCGAACGTCAGCGTGCACGCCACTTGCCACAGCGTCTCTATGTCTCCGACTCCAACGCCGAATCCGGCCTGCTGCAGCGCGCACTCGTTGACTACGTCCGCTGGCTCACTATCGTTGTACGGCCTACCACAAATTTTTGCGTGATCGCACCCTCACGAGCCCAACTGAAATCACTCGTTCCGCGTCACCCCGACATCATCACCGCCACGGCCCGTAGCCCGGAATATGTCCGCGGACTCAACTTCCCATTTGCTCTGATACTCGATGCCGACCGCTATCCTAAGAAAGGCCGACATCTTACCCGCATACTCCGCTCCGTCTCTCCGATAATCTATGACGGCCCCGGTACACTGCTCGTAATCCACGGCACTCCGCACCCGCGTATGCGTGTCAACACCTTCACCAACGAACTCCGCCGGACCACCAACCCCATACCCTCAATTACTCCCTCCGAGGCCGAGCCGCCCGACCATTCAGAAAACGCCACAGAATCCCGCACCGTCACGGTCCATATCCCAACCGATGCCTCCGACCGCGAAAAACCGCCACAGGAACCCACAACACTCGACCCACTGGCCTTTCTCCCCTAAGCGGCGCCATGACCGCCCCTCCAAATCATGGCAAAGAGCACTTTGACATTTTGAAATACCCATCCACAACAAATGTAGGGTCCCCTATGCTGTAGCGACTGTTTTACCCACAGGCTCCTAGTTATCAATCTGATAGCTTATCATATTCACCCGCACGATTGCGCTTTAGGCGCATTTTAATATTAGCCACGGGTGAGGCCAAAGGCCGTAACCCGTGGAAAACCGGAACAAGCCCCGCTCCGCATCGCGGGGCTTCATTCCGGAATGAAACGTTATAAAACAAAAAAGGGAAGCATTTTATGCTTCCGGCAAATATATATAGGGGAAATGATTGGTGGGCGCTGAGGGATTCGAACCCCCGACCCTCTGCTTGTAAGGCAGATGC
>CAZASF010000022.1:0-35056 GCA_964487725.1 uncultured Bacteroides sp.
AATTTAGAGATATTGTTTCTGCATGTCTCCAACTCAGCTTTCAAGGGAGATGAATTTGAAGCTTCGAGACGCAATAATTCTTGCCTGTGCCTTTGTTCGCGGCAATCTCCCAACTTCAACTCAATCTCTTTCCTAAGAGTTCTGAACTTGACATTTATTTCATCCTGAAGTTTGTTTTGGCGCTCAATTCTTGCCAGTTCCCTGTCGATAATTTCCTGTTTTGTCTTATTGATTTCTTCATTCCTCCCTTGCTGATATTGTTGAAAGTCAAGTTTTAGGCGGTCTCGTAATGATTTGAACTTCTGTGCGATGGATAGATACTCTGCATTCAGCTGGACTAGAAGGTCTTGCTTTTGCTGCAAGGCAAGGCGTAGCGAAGGTAGCGACTCCACACGGGTTATCATGTCGGAAATGCCAATTCTCTGGTACTCTTTCTTCAGCCTGGAGGCTTCTTTCAGTTTGCTGTCGAATATAGCTATTTCATTGCTTAGCTTCTCGTGGGCATCTGCATAATTTGAATCTATTGATTCAATTTTTCTGGTCAGATCATTTACTGCCTCCTTCTTTTTCTCAATCTTGCTTGAGAGAACGGGGATGGCCTGCTCCGACTTATTCCTTGAGTAGATGAGCATGCCGCATTGTTCGCGCATGGAGAATTCACTGGAAGAAATCTTGTGTGCAAGCTCAATTATTCTGTCGGCATCACGACGTGTCTCTACGATCCCATGCTTGTTTTTCTGCGACCACAATGATATGTCTTTTAACTCATCGCTGAAATTGATGAGCTTGGTGCGGAAAAAGTTAAGGTCTACAGCTATCTCTTCATCATCGCCCGTGATGCTGCTGATGATAGTGTTTTTGATAAATCCAGCATCAACGCGTTCATTCAGGAACACGTTTTGGATTATACGCGGAATATTCTGATACTGCTGACTTTTAAGGAGGTAATATTTTAACAGGTCGTTCTGCATCCTCGCACTACGGTTTCCGTATAGGATATCAAGATACCGATTGTAGCGATCTATTATTCCGCTGAGATCAATACCCAGGTTTTGTATCCGTTGCCTGACGGTCACTGGGTCGGAGGCTACGACACCGAGCTCATCAATCAGCCAACTTCTGTCGTAGGCAGCATCCACGAATCGGAAAGCCGCCTTATTATGCCGCCTGAAAAGAATCACGCAGAATGGAGGCTGCTCTTCTCCGCGCGACACCTCATATACAATATATGAAGAGGGTGTCGGCACATAATAGTCGTCAAACGACCGCTGTCCTTGATTGCGGATGCCGAGCTTGTCTTTTCTGGCATTGTAGAAGAAAAGGAGGGCTCGCAGCAGAGTGGTTTTCCCGACACCCTGCGTGCCAGTGAAATGCACGTTCCCATCCAGCGAAACTTCTGCGTATCGGATATGGGCGCTATTTACAAATATTATTTTAGTCAGAGATCTCATCGTTATCGTTAAATGCTATGAGGTTTACCATATCTTCAAGATATCTGTAAGCCGAAGTGGCTTTATATCGTCTGGAGACATCATCAATCATCTCGATAAAACCTTGTTTTGCCAGCTCCTCCACAAGGCGGTCTGCAATTTCATCATGGCGGTCCTTATTGTCATATAGGGAAGATGCCTTATCGCGCAATTCTATGTCAGAATCAATCTTCACAATAAGGTCTGCAGTCATGAATGTAAACCCGGGTCCGAATGAAGGTTCCCAGGCTTTAAGGAAGTCGAGTACGTCTACCCAATGGCCGAATTTCTTAAGTTTCTCAGACATCAGACTTTTAGATTCCTTCCGCGAGAAATAGTAGTATTGATTGCCTTCTTCGAGTATAAAGCCTATACGTGAGAAATAATCAGCATATTCATCCCGACAATCATCTATGTCAAGGTATATGCGTCGGGTGGTCTCGTCAACACTGTCGGAAGATATGAATCCCCCTTTACTAAGTCGGTCAAAAACCTGCTGTTCGTATTTCATGGCTTATTATAAATTAGAGGGTATTCCACATTTCCATCCTGATGCCATTCGCTCATAATGAGAAGTTTATTGAAATGATTCTGTATGATTTCAAGATAATATTCCACCTTTTGTTCCCTGTGTTGCGGTTGGGCATAGGGGTAATTTATAGCAAAAGTGTAGAGGTCTTGCGACGAGGCAAAGAAAGCATTGGCTAAGGAATCGGTGTCAACGAAGTCTTCCACTATACACTCTGCATTCAGTTCGTTTTCTTTCAGAGGGAGAGCAGGGGTATTCTTTAGTAATCTTACCCGTGATATGCTCTTCCTGGCTTGGTCGATAAGATCAATTGCATCATCGGAGTTGCGAAGGAACGAAAGAGATACTTTAGTGGTGTAATAGGTGATAGTCTCAAGAGGCTGATGGTTGCATTTGTCAAGTATCTCGCATACGTTTGTGGTTCTTTCCCATGTCAGTTGATCCTTGAGATATTTAAGCTTTCTGATATGCTTCACGAGCCTGTTGTGTGCATCAATCTGATTTAGATAGTCGCGGATGGTTCGTTCGAGTTCAATCAGGGAGTGGAACACATCCTTGAATTGTATTTTTACATCAAGGATCAGACGAGTGATGCGGTCATCGGTTGTCAGCACTTCCAAAGTCTCCTTTTTGTCATCAAGCAATCGTTCTGTCTGCCTGATAAGCGATGAAATGTTCTCAAGAGTGGAGAGGTTGGTTTCAAGTTTTGAGCGTTTTATCTCATAGTTGCGTTCCTGGCGAAAAGTGTCATTGATCACCCGTTTTAATTCGATGGTCTTGGTGGAAGCCTGCGTAGATATATTGCGGAGTGACCGCATTATCCTGCGCACATATTTTCTCTGGGATTCCGGATTGTTTCGCTCTTTCAGGTAGAAATCGATGTTGTCCTTGAGCGCCTGAAGATTTTCTTCTACGGTAGAGCTCGTTATCTCTTCATTCAGACGCAAGACCTCTTCAAAGAAATGCTGGTAGGTCTCCTCCAGTTCTATAAGGCCTCCTTCTTGCCTGATGACGCCATATTCGATCAGAAGCCGAAGGTTTTTCTCATTCTCAACCAATTCGGCAGCTTCTTCATAACTGAAGTCAAATCTCAACCTCGCCTGGAAAAGGGCATGCAGCAGCTTCCGCTCCGCGTAGAGCCGCTTTATCAATTCATTGAGATTGGTGAAAACCTTCATTTGGCTAAAATTATTATATGTGGCAAAAAAAGGAGTCTATCTTAATGTTTTTAATCTTATTTTTACGCAATAACTATTTGAAACTAAATAATATACATTGGGTTGTAAAAACAAGATAAAAAAATATGCTTATTTTTACATGGGTGGATTCTTATGATTGAAAAGATAATCTACAATCCAGAGTGTATAGAGTGCGGATGGGACAAATAATATGTCTTCTCCGCCATCAAGATGGTATAAACTTGTTTCGGTTTTAGTGGTAACAATAATTTTTCGTAGCCCTGGATTGGCGTTTACGAATTTGAGTAATGATTTTAACTCTGTAGGGTTCTTGGCAAATCTGTCGGTCCACTTTATTTCAGCAACGGAATATGCTTTTTGCGTTGCCGCACTTACCCAGACAATATCCACCTCACCTTTTTCTCGACCTTTTGTCCAGTTGGCATAATAAAAGTCTGTTTTGTCTCCTTGAATCCATTGGGAGAAGATTACAGTCTCCACCATACTGCCAAGCATATCATCGTTATCACTGACAGGAGAAAACAAAGCACATCGTAAAGATGGGTTTGTTAGATATATTTTAAACGACATAACCTTTTTAAGATGCTTTGCATTTTGGTCGATCTTGTTTACAACTTTAATCAGAAATGCAGCTTCAAGATATTCAAGATATTTGCGGATTATATCTTTTCTTATGCCTGATTCACTGGAAAGATTCTCATATGAGAATTCATTCCCAGAGCGGAATGCAATGTGGACAAAAAGCCGATTTAATTCCTGGATATCAGAAATTCCATACAAACTCGGCAAGTCTCGCAACAATACTTTATCTATGATGTCATTTTTGATATATTGTCCTGGATTTTGTTTAATTTTTTCCGAGAAAACGACTTCCGGATAGCCACCAAAATTTATATAATCTATGAAGAGGGTGTTTAGTGCATCTATATCAATTGTTTCGATAGGG
This sequence comes from uncultured Bacteroides sp., assembly GCA_964487725.1. GTDB lineage: Bacteria > Bacteroidota > Bacteroidia > Bacteroidales > Muribaculaceae > Paramuribaculum. The sequence continues at coordinate 4,144 of CAZASF010000022.1, forward strand.
GAAATGCCTCCTTTAGATTTTACAATCAAAGATTCTCTGTTGTTGAAATTGAGATATTCTTTAAAAGTCAATGGAGGCAACATGAAATCGGTAAATCGTCCGGCCCCACTTTCATTGCTTTTCATTTTCAGAGCCGCAGTAGCGGATCCAGACCCAACGAATTTATCCCCCTTATAGGTATCGACGAGTGATTTTAAATGAACTTCCCAATCTTTCAGATACTGTATTTCATCAAAAAATATATAGAAGCCATCCTTCTCATCCTCACTCTTTAATGCCATACGGGCATAGTAAAAGAGGTTTTCCAAAGAAAGATTGTTATAGATAGGTGTATCTATGGATATGTATATTATCTTCTTCCCATTGACTCCGCTTTTAAGAAGTTTTTCAATGCTATGGAAAATCATAACCGTTTTGCCAACACGCCTTGGCCCCATTAGAATAACAGCCCGCCGCATATCAATGTCGGACACTTCATTGTAAAAGTCTTCCAAATATGCACGATGTGGCATATTGGAATAATACTCTGGAATCGTATCAGAAACCCACCATGGGTTATCAGATACCATTCTCTTCATTATTTGCTCTTCAAGAAGACGGGTTATGTTTGCCATATTCTGATAATTTATGCAGTCAAAATTACAAAATAATTCTTAAATATACAAATTTTGCAGTTATAAGCCTAAAATTTTTATTAGAAATATTAATTCTTAGAATAATAAGTCTAATTTAATGGCTAAATGTTATTAAGAATATTTTCCTTTTGTCCATCACAAAATATAATGTTTGTAGGCGATACAAACATTGGCCTTTTATGGTCTCAAATATCCATAAATGTTTGTATATACGTCAATTATAGGCTTGTAACATACTGATAATCAATTAAAGTATTGCTTTTCAACGAGGATGAATATCAATACTCTGCTATCCTTTAAATAAGAAAATTCATTAGTATAAACAATGCATAATTTATTTGTACTATTGTTTTATTTATTATTTTTGCTTTTGCATTTGCTTATCATGGATGCGTAAGGTAAGATGATTATTTAATTTATGAGGAGATTTGCTATGGATAGGAGGTTGATTATAGGCGGATTGCTATGCATTTGCTGGCTTACGGCGGGTGCTTCAACAGTGTGTGAGAGCGACAATACACGGGTTTCTACTTCGAGAGGTGATAATTATTCCATATCAAACCGACCGGCTGAATCGGAGAGGCTTTTCAAGTCGCAGGCTGTGGAGAGACAGATAGAGCGTATAAAAAATACTCTAACCAATCCTAAGTTAGTGTGGATGTTTGAAAATTGTTTTCCAAACACTCTTGACACTACTGTTCATTATAGGACTGATGAGGATGGTAAGCCTGACACTTTTGTCTACACCGGTGACATACATGCTATGTGGCTCCGTGATTCGGCTGCACAGGTATGGCCTTACGTGACCCTTGCAAAGGAAGATGAGGAACTGAGGAAGATGATTGAAGGTGTGATTCGCCGTCAGTTCAAATGCATAGTCCTTGATCCATACGCTAATGCCTTCAATGACGGACCTACCGGTGGTGAATGGATGAATGATCTCACAGAGATGCGTCCGGAAGTGCATGAACGCAAATATGAAATAGATTCTCTCTGTTATCCTATCCGCCTTGCCTACGAGTATTGGAAGGTTACAGGCGATGCGAGTATATTTGATGACCAATGGTTACAGGCCATTGCCAATATTCTTGACACATTTGAAGCTCAGCAGCGAAAGAATGGCAACAAGGGTCCATACCGCTTTCAGAGAAAGACAGAACGCGCGCTTGACACCATGAACAACAACGGGTGGGGTGCTCCCGTAAGCGGATGTGGTCTTATTGTTTCATGTTTCCGTCCATCCGATGATGCCACTACATTTCAATATCTCATCCCCTCCAACTTTTTTGCAGTAACTTCTTTGCGCAAAGCATCGGAAATACTCTCTTTTGTTAATAATAATGATATACTATCCTCACTCTGCAAATCATTGGCCGATGAAGTAGAGGAGGCATTGAAAGTCCACTCAGTGATAAATCACCCTGAGTTCGGTGAAATATATGCTTTCGAAGCCGATGGCTTCGGCAATCATCATTTAATGGATGATGCCAACGTTCCGAGCCTGCTTTCTATGCCTTATTTAGGAGATGTGGATGTTGATGATCCCATTTATCAAAACACCCGCCGCTTTGTGTGGAGTAAAAGCAATCCCTATTTTTTCAGTGGTAAGGCAGGTGAAGGAATTGGAGGTCCACATGTTGGTTATGAGATGGCATGGCCTATGAGCATTCTCATGAAAGCATTCACAAGTAAGGATGACAGTGAAATAAAAGAGTGTGTAAAGATGCTCATGGAAACCGATGCCGGAACAGGTTTCATTCATGAATCCTTCAATGTGAATGATTCTACCAACTTCACACGTCCATGGTTTGCATGGCAAAATACTCTCTTTGGTGAGCTAATAATAAAATTAGTTGACGAAGGGAAAGCTCCACTGCTTAACAGCATTTGAATTATATGTTAGAATGCTGTTGAAAATAGTGTTGAAAAAGGTAGATAAGAAATAAGTAAATTTTTAAAGTTTACTCTTGCTAAAACCGGAAGAATTTTCATTATAAATTTTCCTCTTTAACCCCAATAAAAATTACATACTTACTTATACTCGCTTTTTCATAGCTAATTTTACAACAAAAAGTATCTTGAATGAGCTAAAGTTATTAACTTTGCATGGTTGTTAACATTATGTTGATAAAGCATGCAATGAATTAAGCATTAAGAGAGTAGAATGTAGATATTGATTAGAAAAAGTATATTTATTATTTAATAACCATAAAAGCAAGAAATAGCCATAAAAGTTATCACAGCTTTCAACACTCATTCTTCTTCTTACTTAAATAATTAAATTTTAAAACTAAATATTTAAATATAATAAATATGAATGTGGAAAAAGGTTATGTTGATTCTCCGGTACCTGAAGAAGTGAAGGATTTGAAGGAGGAAATACTGAAGTTGAAAAAAGAGAAGGGGGCTGTCATCATGGCCCACTATTATCAGAAAGGCGACATTCAGGACATAGCCGACTATATAGGAGATTCCTTAGCTCTTGCCCGTAAGGCAGCACAGACCGATGCTAAAATAATAGTTATGTGTGGAGTGCATTTTATGGGTGAGACTGCCAAGATTCTTTGCCCTGACCGCAAGGTGCTCATTCCTGATCTCAATGCAGGTTGTTCGTTGGCTGACTCCTGCCCTGCTGAAAGCTATGCCGCATTCATAAAAGATCATCCGGGACATACGGTGATAAGCTATGTCAACACAACAGCCCGTGTGAAAGCGCTTACGGATATCATGGTAACTTCCGGAAACGCACGCAAGATAGTTGACTCTCTTCCGGAAGATGAAAAAATAATATTTGGACCTGACCGCAATCTTGGAGAATACATAAATTCCATAACCGGAAGGCAGATGATACTGTGGGATGGAGCCTGCCATGTACATGAGAGATTTTCACTTGAGAAGATAATGGAGCTAAAGGAGCAGTATCCTGAAGCAGAGATACTTGTGCATCCTGAATGCCGCAAACCGCTGCAGATGATAGCAGATAAGGTAGGATCAACGGCAGTTCTTCTTGATTATGCAGTGAAGAGTAATTGCAGAGAGTTTATAGTTGCAACTGAGAGCGGAATACTTCATGAAATGAAGCTGAAGTGTCCGGAAAAGACTTTCATACCCGCTCCTCCCAACGATTCCACATGCGGATGCAACGATTGCTCTTATATGAAGCTCAACACCCTTGAGAAGCTTTATAACTGTCTCCGCTATGAACAGCCCGAAATAGTGGTGGAAGAGGAGCTGGCAGCTAAGGCACGACGCCCTATTGACCGCATGCTCGCTCTCTCCTGAGGGTGAACAAAAAGGAAAGATGAATTGTAGATATAGGGAGAGATAATCCCTATAAATTCTCCTTTCAACTTAAGGGAGCAAATAACTTATAAACTACAGTTCATCATGGGTTTCAACTGCATTTTAACTTTGGTAACATCGGTAATAGGCGCCGAGGACATACAGCGTTTCATAGGTGACCAGACTGAAGGTGCATCATACGAGATAGCACGCCTTACGATGGGTGTTGTTGATTGGATACTTGGCATATTCGGTCTTGATCATAATCAAACGTTGGTAACGTTCGTATATGCTGCGGTTGTTTTCGGAGTATCATTGGTAGTGGGCTATATAACACAGTGGATATTGTTCCGCATCATAAGGTTCATAACCAAGCGTTATAATTCAGGATTCTACAATTCTTTGGCCGATGTGCAGTTTTTCCACAAATTGTGCAGGATGATACCTGCATTGGTGTTCCTTATCCTTATAGAGTTTGCTCTCTCCAACCACACATCTCTTTCAAAGATACTAACAAAACTGACGCTTATCTATGTTGTATTTGTAACGGCACGCGCACTGACAGCGCTTGTACATGGCATCTGGCAGTTTATTGACAAAAAGGAAAACAAGCGCAAACTTCCCCTCAAAGGACTTGCTCAGCTCGTTAAAGGGGCTATATGGATAATTGCCATAATAGTGATTGTGGGAATACTTGTAGACAAATCGCCGGGTAATTTGTTGGCAGGACTTGGAGCATTCGCTGCTGTGCTTATGTTGGTGTTCAAGGACAGCATATTGGGATTAGTTGCCGGAGTTCAGCTTTCGGGAAACGACAGTCTGCACGTTGGCGACTGGATAACCGTAAAGGGTACGGATGCCAACGGAACTGTAGAAGAGGTGTCATTGGTAGCCGTAAAGGTGAGAAATTGGGACAAGACAACCACAACTCTTCCTCCTTATAATCTTATAAGTAATGGTTTTACTAATTACCGCACCATGCAAGAGAGCGGTACGCGACGTATATGTCGCAGTTACATGATAGATGCCGACAGTGTGCTACCGGCCACGGATGAAATGCTGGAGAAGATAAAGAATGTGCCTATGATGGAGGACTACATTAACAAGAAGTTGCTGCAAAAAAAAGATGGCAAGGTAGCTGACTATAATAATCCAGAAGGACTTGTTGATGGTACTATAGACACAAATCTCGGACTTTTCCGTGCTTACATGAAAATGTGGCTTGACAGTAACGATGATATATCACATGAAAGTGACTGTTTCGTTACTACCCTTGCACAGACTTCAGCAGGTATTCCATTGCAAATATATTGCTTCACGGTAACTTCCAAGTGGTTTCCCTACGAGGCAATACAAGCGCGAGTGTTTGAGCATCTTGCTTCCATGCTCCGTTACTTCCAGCTCTATACGTTTGAGAATGCATCGGGTCGCGATACTATTATTGACGGCTATCTTAGTCCGGGCGGCGACATAGATGATGTTTATGGTGTCCCCTACCCTTTCTTCCAGAGTCCTGATGCTCCGGATTCTCCCGGCTCAACACGAGTAGGCCCTAAGCGAGCCTTACCCAACGCTGCATCTCCTTACGCTGCTCCGGTAAAACCGGCTCAGGGTTGAAAAGAGATTAAATAGAAAATATAGAGATAGGCGGAGGGTGGGAAATTGTGTATGGTAAATTTGTGGTGTGAATCACAAATTTTACTATACTATGAAAGAAATTATTTTTGCTGCAGTTGCGGTGTGTTGCATGGCGAGTGGATGCCGCTCTTCAAAGAAAACAGTGGAAAGTCACGTTAAGGACTCTTCTTCTGTGGAGATATCAGGTTCGCGGGTTGTTGGGTTAGTGGCTGATTCTGTCAAAGTGAATTATAGAATTCAGGCTGACTCTCTTACTGTAAAGGTTGTGTTCGACTCAGTGGGGCGTGTGAAAGAGAAGAGTATAACTGTGAAGGGGGTGGATAAGGAAGTTAATAAAGTACGCTCTATATCATCAGAATTTGTTGCTGAGGATTCAGCAAAGAGTTCTTTATTTGTTGCAGTAGAGAATGAAAAAGTAGCAGCCACAGCTGAATCCGGAAGTGTGCGTCGTAATATATTTTGGAAAGTGGTGTCAGTGATTCTTTTAGGAGTAAGCTTAGTACTGCTCTATCGGTTATTGCGCGGGTGATGGCTGAGAATTTCCTTGCGCAGAAGTGAACGGTCAATGTGAATGTATATTTCGGTAGTTGAAATATCCTCATGGCCGAGCATTTGCTGGATTGCCCGAAGATTGGCACCTCCTTCAAGCAGATGTGTTGCAAAAGAATGTCGCAGAGTGTGAGGAGATATTTCTTTTACTATTCCGGCTGTGAGGGCAAGTTCTTTTATTATGTAAAAGATCATTACGCGGGTAAGACGGTGTCCGCGGCGATTAAGAAAAAGAATATTTTCCTCTCCCGGTTTTACGGGTAGGCGGGATCTGTCAGCGAGATAGAGGTTTATTTCATCAATAGCCCGAGGAGAAATAGGAACTATGCGTTCTTTGTCGCCTTTACCACGGACCATGATGAATTGCTCGTTGAAGTATAGCTTGGATATTTCAAGGTTGACCAATTCGGAAACACGTAGCCCGCATCCATATAAAGTTTCTATGATTGCACGATTACGCTGTCCTTCGGCCTTATTCATGTCCACGGCTTCAATCATGGCATCTATTTCATCGAGTCTCAGCACTTCGGGTAGTTTGCGACTCATGGATGGACTTTCGAGTAGAAGTGCGGGATTACTGTCAATGTATCCTTCAAGTTTAAGAAAGCGGAAAAAGGATTTGATTCCTGATATTATGCGTGCTTGGGAGCGGGAAGCTACACCGAGGTCATAAAGGTCAGCGGCGAAGGAGCGCAGGGTGTTAGTGGTTACTTCTTTAAGAAGAATACCATCGGTTGCGAGATAGCTCACGAGTTTTTCCACATCCGCAAGATATGCAAGACGAGTGTTTTCACTCACTCCCCGTTCAAGAACAAGGAAAGCTTCGTAAGCTTCCACCACGGATGATATGGAATCAATAATGCGCATCAAGGAAGAAAAATATCAAATCGCTGATGAGGTAGATCAGGTGAAATAACGTAAACAGCCATTTCTTTGGCCATGAATAGCATTCCGCTTTCCACCCTACTCCACTGTTCCTTTACATTAGAAAGTCCGTCACGCAGCCCTACAATTGCTTTAATAGAGCTGTTAGATGGTAATCCTGCGAGCTGAATAACTTCATTGGCTTCCTCCGGTATTTTGCCGGTAAGAAGTATTGAAGAAGGAAGCATGCTGACAGCCACCCGGAAAAGTGCCCGGAATGCGCGAGCATCTGCCCCGCATTGTAGAGCCAGAGCGTCAATTAAGGGATAGGCATAGTAGGCGCATGGTTGCGAAAGGACCTCGCGTATGAATCGGAAGGCAAACGGCGAATGGACACCGAAACCATGGCTACGACCCATACGTCGTGGAGAGAAAATACATCGGAGAAAATCAGGCATTTTGGCTATTTTCCTCGGGGTCCTTACGCTTGGAGCGAATGAATATCAGCACGGCAGCTACGATTGCGAGATAAATGAGTATGATGCTTACGTAGGCCACTGTGGTGGTTGTTTTTAGTGATTTTGGATTGAATACCATTTCCACAGTGAGTTCGCCGGCAGGAATCTTGATTGCACGGAGTAAATAGTTAACACGACCTATATCAACGGGATTACCATCTATTGTTGCCTGCCATCCCCATGGGAAGAAAACTTCGGAGAATACAGCTACACCTCCTTTGGCTGTTCGTGCGTGATAGGTGAGACGGTCAGGAGCGTAGGTGGTTTCGAAAATGGTATCGCCTGCAGTTTTGGGCGCTGAGGAGCCTAATGTTTGAGAGAATTTGCTGTCGGAAACGGCCACATAAGCTACATTGAGCGAATCAAGTGCAGTCATTTCGGCATCCGGTCCATCAACGTAGGTCACTTTGTCAACAAACCATGCATTGCCAAGTGCACCGGGATTGAGCTGTGGGGCTGAATGCTCGTCGGTAATGATATATTTGGTGTTGAGCATGTCGAGTACCCCCTGATTGTCTCTCATTATCTGGCGATCAATAAGATCCTGATAACGGGTAAGTTTTGCAGCGTGGTAACCGCCTACGGTCTTATGGAAGTATGATGGAGCGGCTGAAGAGAATTGCGGCACGTTGAGTACGCGATAGTTCATAGCCGTATCTGCGAGTATGACACGGTCGGCAGGAGTCTCAACGAAACGTTCAGTTGTGACTTTGTGGCGAGGAACGAAACTTTCGGTGTTAAGGTAGCGTTTGTTGACGGTATATAGATCAACACAAACTACTATTCCTACTCCAACCACTACTACCGAAGTTGACATCTTTCCCTTAAAATACAGTAGTAAGAGCCCGAATCCGAGAGCCACTATGAAAAAGCTCCTCAGGGCATCAGCCTGTATCATGGAGTGGCGCAGATGTTCAACTGCTTGATATATGCGGGGATTGTTGATGGTGAGTACTTGCAGATATGGTTCGGCATCAAATCCTCCCTGTTGAGCCTGCATGGTGAGACTCTGGGCTATGCTTGCATCGGTAGCGCGATCTACATCGGTTATAGCCGGACCGAATACTCCTGGGAAGAGAATGGCGAAAAGACACACGACAAGCGTAACAATGAAACCCCATGACACCTTACGACCATACTTATTCCAAGCCTCGCGTGGTTTGACCGAGAGTATCTGCTGAAGAGCCAGTGCGGCAAGCAGCGGCATTGTGAACTCGGCTATAACCAAAATGCTCTCCACGGTTCGGAACTTGCTGTACATGGGCAGATGATCAATCATGAAGTCAGTGAGCGGCATGAAGTTTCGGCCCAGAGCGAGCAATATGGAGAAAACTGTAAGTACTATGAGTACCCATTTCAATGGACCTTTTACCACGAAGCATCCAACCAGGAACAGGGCGAAGATTAGAGCACCTACATAAACCGGACCGCTGGTGCCCTCGGGACCTCCGAAATATTGCGGAACCCATTCGAGATACATGGATTCTTCTTGCGAAATAACGCCCTTATTGACCATTTCCTGAGCCTGCGGGAGTTTACTAAGTGACAGGTACTCCCCTCCTCCGCCAACAAAGCGCGATGTTGCTCCTCCTTTTATGTTGGGAATAATCAATGAGAAACTTTCAGAGGTCTCATAACTGTATTGAGTAATGTAGTCGCGGTCAAGGCCTCCAGCTGTTGTATTAGATTTATGACCGCCTGCGGGAGTAAGTTCCGAATGGCCTCCGCGCATTGTTTCCTTTGAGTATTCGTAAGTGTTGTAAAGCGAAGGCAGGTTGGCTCCAACAGCAAGGATTGCTGCAGCTGCGAGCACACCGGTAGCTATGCCCCACTGACGTATCTTCTTCTCCTTAATAGCCGTGATTAGATAGGCCACCGCTACACCAAGCGTTACGAACAGGAAGTAGTAGGTCATTTGGGGATGATTTGAAGATATCTGCATCATGGCCATCAAGGCCGCTAATGCTCCTCCCCAAAGATAACGCCCGCGGTAGCACAGAACTACGCCTGCAATTGTAGGTGGAATATAGGTGAGCGTTATGAATTTCCAAATATGACCTGCCCCAATTATGATTATGAAATAAGATGAGAATCCGTAGGCTATGGCTCCTATCAAGGCCACGTACCATCGGCATTTCAAAGTAAGAAGCAGGATGAAGAAACCAACCATCATCATCATTAACCAGTTGGCCGGATTTGGTAGCCACAATCCCATCAGACCGTTGATCCACTCAAATAGTGAGTTGGATGGGTAGGATGGAGCAATCTGGAAAGTAGGCATTCCGCCGAATAGAGAGTTGGTCCATCGTGCGGTGTGGCCCGTAGCCTCGGCATACTGCTGTACCTCATGGCCAATTGCGGCACCTTGCTGCATGTCGTGCTGGTTAAGGGAGTTGCCCATCACATCGTCAGGGTAAAAGTAGATGAGGGCAATGAGGGCCATCACGGCCACGGAGGCAACAATGCTCCAGAATTTTGATGACTTCAGGATATGTTTCATTACGGGAAATTGAGTTCTTTGTTTAAAGCTGAATGAATGAGGCAAAGATAACCAGAATACTGAAATTGGCAAAACAAAAGATGACCATACTCGTGTACAGTCATCTTAAACCAATACTGATTGAATAGTAAATTATTTAGGGTCAATTGGAATCTTACGGTGGATGGAATGGTCGAGCGATATAAGGGTTTCTGTGCCCGATACTCCGGGAATCATCTGAATCTTATTGTTTAGTAATTCCATAAGATGCTGGTTGTCACGAGCATATAACTTTATGAGCATTGTGTATGGGCCGGTTGTGAAGTAGCAATCCACGATTTCGGGTATTTTCTCAAGTTCGGGAACTACCTCGCGGTACAATGCACCACGCACGAGTGAAATGCCTATGAAAGTACATGTGCTGTAACCCAATGATTTAGGGCTAACATTGTAGCTTGAACCTGTTATAACGTTCAAATCTTGCATCCTCTGGAGACGCTGATGTATGGCTGCACGGGAAACCCCACACTCCGTAGCTACATCTTTCGACGGGATACGTGCGTTGTTCATCACTATCTCCAGAATTTTACGGTCGAGATTATCTATCTTTCCCATTTCCTGTGACGTTTTCTGTTTTTGGTTACTTAATACAAAGGTCAGTAATAAATGATGAAATCGTTGCAAAATTACAAAAAATATCCAATTCATATATACATAAGCGATAAAAATGCGAAATTTTGACTCATTTTGTTACCAAACGGCATAATTCGAAAAAAAAGCATAACTTTGCATTTGCTATGATAAAGAATCTTATGTTTGACCTCGGAGGGGTCATAATGGACATACGGCGCCAGAACTGTGTGGAGGCTTTCAAGAGGCTTGGAATGGCTGATCCTGATGAGTTTCTCGGTGAATATTGTCAGGCAGGGCCGTTTGCGGCTATTGAAAATGGATCGGCAACACCGGCCGAGTTCCGCGATGCCATCCGCCGGATTATACCGGGTGATGTGTCGGACAGCAGTATTGACGAGGCTTTTGGCCGCTTTCTCATCGGTATTCCTCCTCATCGGCTTGAAGAATTGGAAGAGCTTAAGAAAAAGTTTTCGCTGTACCTGCTTTCGAACACCAATCCAATAATGTGGGCTGATGGGATTGCCCGTAATTTCCGACAGCTAGGACATGACGTGGACTATTATTTCAAAGGAGTAATCCGCAGTTATGAAGCTAAGGTGATGAAGCCGGATCCTGCAATTTTTATAGAAGCGGAGCGCAGATTCGGCATCAAACCGGAGGAAACCATATTTCTTGATGATTCGGAGGCTAACTGCAAGGCTGCCGAAGCTCTTGGGTTCAAAACTATTTGGGTAAAGCCGGGTGCAGAATTCATGTCACTTCTGCGCCATTATCCCGGCCTTGACATTTGATTGACAGGTATGTCGGAGCGACTTGTAGCGGCTATTGGAATGTTTGACGGAGTTCATCTCGGACACCGCCACCTTCTTGACACCGTTTGTCGTGAAGCCGCGTTGCGTTCCCTGAAGCCCGCTGCAGTTACATTCAGCAGTCATCCGGCAGCTCTGTTGCGGCCGGAAAATCCTGTCAGACTACTCACAAGCGAGCAGGAGAAGAGTGATATGCTAAAGGGTTGTGGGCTGAAAGTTATAATGTTGGATTTCACGGATAGTATCCGCTCTATGACATCGCGTGAGTTTCTCCGCATGCTGCATGACGATTATGGAGTGGACTGCCTTGTGGTGGGTTTCAACAATAGATTCGGCAGCGACCGAAGCAGCGACATATCCGATTATCGCCGCTATGGTGCTGAGGTTGGAGTAGATGTGGTGGAAGCCACGGAGATTAAGAGCCATAAGGTCAGCTCATCAAGGATTCGCGCCATGTTGGAAAAAGGTCAGGTGGAGGATGCCGGTACGGCTCTCGGACGTGATTACAGGATAACGGGAAAAGTTGTTGGAGGGCGTCGGCTCGGACGAAAATTGGGATTCCCTACAGCCAATATAGTACCGGTCAATCCAAACGCACTGGTTCCTGCTGCAGGCGTATACACTGCATATATAACAGATGCGGAGATGCCCTATGTGCGCCGTAAAGCGATGGTTAACATTGGACATCGACCAACGGTCAATTCCGGCTCTGATACTACCATAGAGGCCCATATCCTTGACTATGATGGGGATTTGTATGGACATACAATGACCATTGATTTCCACCATCGGCTCAGAGAGGAGCGGCGGTATCCGTCGCTTGACGCACTTGCAAGTGCCCTTGCTGCCGATGCAGCCGTCACTCGCCGCCTATTATAGACAAGGCGTTTCGCCTCAGGCCTGCGAGTTTGGCTCTTTTTACAGCAGATTTTCTAAACAGAAGTGAGAACTGTTCCTGGGTCATCTCGGCAGCCTCCCCTACACTAAGCTCCAGGAGTTCAGGTCGTGGTTGCAGACGGGAATCTACTTTGTGTTCGTGAGCAAGCCTATTGTGAGGACAGACTTCACCGCACACATCGCAGCCGTAAAGGTGTCCGTGAAGGTTAGTGCCGGCGGGAAATTCACCCCGGTGCTCGATTGTGAGATAGGATATGCAGCGCCGGGCGTCAACAGTTCCATCGGCTTTCAATGCTCCGGTGGGACAAGCTCTGACACATGCTCCACACTTTATGCACTCGGAAGTGGTGCATCCGTTGTCGGTGACAGGCAGAAGGGCTGTAGTGAGAATCTCACCGAGGAAGAAAAAGGAGCCGAGGTCAGGGACTATGAGATGTCCATTGAGACCGCGGAAACCAAGTCCGGAGCGGAGAGCCCAGTACCGTTCGGGGAGGGGAGCCGTGTCAACGCACACTCTTACCTCGCCTCCGTAGGTATTCTTTATACGGGAGGCAATAACCGATAGAATGTCGCGGACCACATCGTGGTAATCATCGCCAAGTGCGTAGGCAGCAATCTGTGACTTTCGTGGAGGCAGATGGAGCGGCGAAGGGTAGGGGATTGCGCAGCAAATCATGGACCTTACTCCATCCAGAAGATAAGCGGGATCGGTCCTGAGTTTCCGGTGACGGGGTAGATATTCCATAGTGCCGTGGTTGCCCGATTCGGTCCACTGCAGGAACTGCTCATTGGCATCTTCCTCAACAGGTCCGGTGCGAACCACGGCATAGCGAGCTACTCCCGATCCGGCAATCAGTTTGTCAATGTCAGAGCACTGGGATTCTCTCGAATTCATATCCTGCGGCCAACAGCCACTCAATGGCTCTTGGCATGGCGTAACGCATGTTTTTTTCAGCCTTGAGTGAATCGTGAAACACTATTATGGAACCGTTGCGGGCATAGCGCCTTACATTGTCAAGTACCTCTTCGCCGGTTAGTTTTTTGGAGTAGTCGCGGGTCACGAGGTCGTACATCACTATGTTGTAGTGGTTCTTTATGGCAGCAGCCTGACTCCAGCGCAACAGCCCGTGGGGCGGCCGGAACAGGGGAGTGTCCAACAGAAAATCGGCCTCGGTTATATCGCGCATGTAGCGGTGAGAAGTCACTTTCATCCCCTGCAGATGGTGCATGGTGTGGTTGCCCCAGGCGTGTCCGCGACGCTTTATTTCCTCGAATAGCTCGGGATTGCGCCTTACGTTGTCGCCCACGAGAAAGAAGGTAGCTTTCACGCCGTAACGATCAAGAATGTCCAGTACCCACGGGGTGACTTCCGGAACCGGACCATCATCGAACGTGAGATACGCCACCTTGCGTTTCTTGTGTTTAATACGCCATATAGCCTCCGGAAACAGGAGTCGATAGGCGAGGGGAGGTTGCTCTATGAACATACCGCACAGGTCAGGGAAGTTTATCCGCTTAATCTTCGGCCATAGCTTCCTCGGCCTGCTGCGCTTCGAGTTCCTTTGCCTGGCGGGCTTGCTGGGCACGTTCTACCTGCTGGCGGTAGTTGAGCTGACGATCAAGACGCACTCCCTTGTCGGAGAGTTCTTTTGTCAGTTTGTTAGTGTCACCGCCGGCTGCAGCGTAGGATTCTATGAGGTCAAGAAAGTGAATCATGTCAATCCACCGGTCAAGACCCTGAAGCGATTCGTATTGGCTCGGGCTGAGGCTCTGATAGTAGAGAATGTTGCGTGAATACCGTTCTATCTCGCTGTGGAGGATGTCGCGGGCAATCTGTAAGTCGGCCTTGTTTCCGGTTTCCTCTCCAAGCGTGGTGTAGAGTTCGGCAATAGCAATGCCAACTTGCGGAGAATACGGCATGGCTGCAACGGGGAGCTTCTCACGTATGAGGTTCAGCACATTGTGGGCTTTGGCATAGCGGTCAGCGCGATATTTCTCTATTGCGGCAGCGTCCGGTCCGGCTATGGAATCGGCCAAATGAGCTTCGTTGGCGAGAGCTGTGGCAAGATCAAGAAGAGCCGAACGGTGTGTGGTCACCATGCGTCGAACGGTCTCGTCAAGATAAATCTGCCCGGGAGCCGTCACCTTGTCAACTCCACCCCAGCGGAATTTCTCCATTACGTTGCGATACATCTTGTCAGTGTTGACCGGCGTCACGTTGCTTACGCGGTTGAGTAGGGGAGTTACCTCAAGAGCCACACCGGTGCTACGCATGAAGGGAGTCAGACCCATGTAGACGCGATCAGGTACCGTCATGGCGTAGTAGACAGGACGGTTCCATCCGTTAGCGGCGGATGTTGCTATCAGGTCAAGAGCCATGATGTTGTTGAGGTAAAGACCGTTGCGAGTGCTGCTGTTGGATGCAAAGTCAAGAGGAATGGCATCAAGGGCCATGTACATCGGATTCTTGAGATCAGCATCGGTTATCACTCCTTTCTGCTTAAGCTGATTGACATCCATAGGAATATATGTTACAGGATGACGCATCAGCGTTACACCGAAGTCATTTTCTGACGCTTCCGGACTGTAGATTTCACGAACAGCCTGGAGAGCAGGAATAGTATCGCGGGCTGAGAGTTGGGGTATTATGTAGGCGAATGGCAGCTTACCGTAGGCATAGTCGGCAGGAGTAGCCTGTAGTTCCACTCCCGGAGCGTCGTAGGACTGACGGCGTATCTGATTTATGTACCAGTCGGTAGTGAGATATGAGGTGTTGACAACCTTAACGTCAGTACGCACACCCTCTACCTCCTGGGCATACCAAAGCGGGAATGTGTCATTGTCGCCGTAGGTGAATATTATGGCATTCTCATCAAGACTGTTCAAGTAGTTCATACCGAAGTCACGGGCTGCATAGCGGTCAGAGCGGTCATGGTCGTCCCACGTTTGCGAAACAACCTGCAGAGGCACGATAATGCCCACCACAGCGGCTACTATAGCAGCAATCATTGACTTGCGGGCCGATTCGGGAGCGGGTTCATCGTAGGATTCGGTTGCCGGTTCTTTCTTGTTGCGCATGGCAGCCACTATCAGTCTCCAGAGTCCGGCTACTCCCATTCCTACCCAGATGGCGTAGGCGTAGAATGATCCGGCGAACGCATAGTCGCGCTCACGCGGCTGGCCCGGTGTCTGATTGAGGTATATAACAATGGCTATACCGGTCATGAAGAAGAGGAAGAACACAACCCAGAACTGTTCTATGCCTCGTTTTGAGGTGAAGGCTTGCCATCCAAGTCCTATGATGCCCATGATGAGCGGCAGGAGGAAAAATACGTTGTGTCCGGCGTTGCCCTCTCCTTCATCGTAGGGTAGGAGCGACTGGTCGCCCAAGCGGGGATTGTCAATGAACGGGATGCCTGAAATCCAGTTGCCATGGTTCACTTCGCCATTGCCCTGAATGTCGTTCTGGCGTCCTGCGAAGTTCCACATGAAGTAGCGCCAATACATGTGGTTAAGCTGGTAGTTCATGAAGTAGCGGAAGTTCTCGCCGAACGTGGGTTTGACGCGGGGTTCGGTTGATAGAGAGTTTCCGTTCTCGTCCTGATATGTTGTGGCCTGTACAATGTTGCCTTCCAGACCACCAATCCAGTCGCTGTAGGCCTGTTTATGGTCAGCTTCGCCGCTGTAGATTCGCGGGAACAGCATGTTGAGCTCGGGAGTCATGACGTAGGTCTTGCGCTCGCCATACATTACGTATTCGTCTTTCTCCTCGGGCGATGTTTTCACCTTGCGGGCATACTGCTTTTCCCCGGCTTCGGCAATTGGAGCTCCTGACTCATCGCGAACGGGCTGTGACTCGAATGTTTCGCCGTAAATTAGCGGACGATCGCCGTACTGTTCACGGTTGAGGTAAGAGGCCAGGGCAAACACGTTGTCGGGTGCATTCTGATTCATGGGAGTGTGGGCTGATGAGCGAATCAGAAGCAGTGCATAGCTTGAGTAGCCCACAAATATCACGAGTATGCTGATTGCGGCCACATTTAGAATGCGCACCGGCAGACGTTTGGTTGTCCACAAATATACTATGAGGGCAACTGTAAGGCACGTGAGTATCAGTGCTCCATGACCAATCCAGAATATACCTGAGAAGAATACGCTAAGGACGAATGATATTTTTATTTTCAAAGGACTTTTCTGACGGTAAAGTTCATAGATTGTCCAGCAGAACAGTGCCACAAGAACTATGGCGTAGGCCAGTGTGCCGGAGTTATATGACATGCCTAATCCGTTGACGAATATCAGTTCGAAGCGCTGTGCCATCTTGATGAATCCGGGGACGAGTCCGTAAAGTATAAGGCCCACGATGACAAATGATATCATAAGTGCTATGAGCGAGCCTTTTCCCGTGGGGTTGGCGAATTTCTTGTAGTAAATCACCAGCACAATTGCGGGAATACAGAGGAGGTTAAGCAGATGAACAGCAATTGATATACCTATGATATAGGCTATGAACACGAGGTATTTGTCGCTGTGGGGCATGTCGGCCCTGTTTTCCCATTTCAGAATGAGCCAGAACACGAGAGCGGTGCAGAATGAGGAGAAAGCGTAAACCTCGCCTTCCACAGCCGAGAACCAGAATGTGTCGCTCCAGGCATACATCATAGCGCCGCAAATTCCGGATCCGAAAATCACGAGCATCTTGAGCGGGGAAATCTCTGTGGCGTCGTCCTTGACGACAAGGCGTTTTACCAGATGGGTAATTGTCCAGAACAGCAGAAGGATTGTGCCGGCACTGAGAAGCCCTGACATGGCGTTGACCATGATGGCCACTTTCGTCACGTCGCCGAATGCGAAATTGGTGAAGAAGCGGGCTGCCAACATGAATATGGGGTTGCCCGGCGGATGACCGATTTCAAGTTTGTAACCTTGCAGTATGAATTCCGGGCAGTCCCAGAAACTTGCAGTTGGCTCGAGCGTCAGCAGATATGTGATAGCGGCAATCACAAAACATAGCCAGCCGAGCGAATTGTTAAGGATGTTATATCTTTTCATGCGCTGAAGTATGAAAATTCAGACAATATTGCAATTAGCACGCAAAGATAATGTTTTTTGACCGATTCAAAACAATCTGCATGCACTAAATTTCACCGTATAGTGCGGTGTGGAGCGTTATCTGTCGCCCCAATGGAGTTTGTAGCGGAGTGTGTCAATGAAGTTCTGGCCCGGCAGATGTGCCACATTGATGCAATAGGGGGCTTTTCTCAGCGTGAGTTCTGTGTCATCAGGCATGGGTGCGGAGCGTCCGTCGATAGCCAGCATGAAAGAACCGGAACGTGAGTGGACACGAACTGAAATGACCGATGAATCATCGACTACAAGCGGGCGCATTGACAGTGAATGGGGAGCAACGGACGAAAGAATCCATTGTGCAGATGCCGGAGATACGATGGGGCCTCCCACTGATAGGTTGTAGCCTGTGGAGCCGGTTGGAGTCGACACTATAAGCCCGTCGCCGCTGATTGATGCCAGCAGATGGCCGTCAAGGCGCGTCTCCACGGTTATCATCGACGCGGAATCCCGCTTAAGGATGGCTATTTCATTGAGTGCGTTGGGGCGGTCGGGTAGCAGTGGAGAGTCGGAATCCACGGTTATGACCGTACGGGGTTCAACGGTGAACTCGCCGTTGACTATGTTTTCCACCACAGTGTCGGCCCGGGCAATGTCGGCGGCTGAGAGATAACCCAGATGGCCGGAGTTGATGCCCATTATCGGTGTGCCGGAGTCGCCTATACGGTTGGCTGTTGTAAGGAATGTGCCATCGCCACCGATACTTAGGGCCACAGCCGGCCGTACTTCCGGGTCCCCTTTAATGGGAAGAAGCCGGGAGGCCTCCTGCGGAATCACATTATTGAGAAACGTGAGATATTCCGGCTCCACTCTTATGTCGGAAATATTGGCACAGAGAATCAGCGATTTGAAAAAATCGCGAAGCTCGTCGAGTTTTGTAGCCTGAGTTGGATTTCCGTATATGTCGATTCGTGGCATGTTTTATATATTTATGTGGGCCATCAGTTCGGCCATGCGGTCAGCGGCCACTTCCTGCATGATATCATATCCACTGCGTATGTTGAGGGTTGTGTAGCCGTAGCGTTCGAGTGATCGGCTGACGGCTCCGGCATCGCGGTGCGACACCCGCAAATCCACTACCACCTCTCCTCCGGGTCCTATTTCCGAGGTGACGTTGAGGTTAAGCAGATGAGCATCGGCATCCTCAACCGCACGACTTATACGTGAGGCGCTGTAGTCCGAACGGTAACACATAATGGAAAGCTCGCTACACTCCTCAAGTGGAGGAAACAGACGCTCTTCCGAGTGAATCGGCACCGTCACCGGACTCATTCCTGCGGGCTTTTTTTCAAACAATATGTTATCTTTTGATTTCAATACTTTTTAATTGCGATTTTTCTGACTAAATTTGTACTCTGAAAAATGTGTGGTGTGCAAATATAGCAAAAATTTTCGTAACATTTGCTATAAATACAACGCCCGCCATCGTCAACAAGTTTATACGTCAATGACACAACTAAGCGTAAATATCAACAAAGTAGCAACTTTGCGCAATGCCAGGGGTGAAAACATGCCGAACGTGCAGCGGTTCGCAACGGAATGCGAGCGTCTTGGAGCCGACGGCATAACCGTGCATCCACGCCCGGATGAGCGCCACATACGATATAATGACGTGTTTCTGCTGCGTCCGCTCGTAAAGACCGAATTTAACATAGAGGGCTACCCATCGCCCGAATTCATGGACCTTGTGGTCAAAATCAAGCCAGAACAAGTTACGCTGGTGCCAGATGCGCCGGGTGACCTGACGAGCCATGAGGGTTGGGATGTTAAGGCTAACATGGAGTTTCTCACGGGAATTGTGGACACGCTCCGCGATGCCGGAATACGCACATCAATATTCGTTGGCACTGACACGGAGAACATAAAGGCAGCTGCTGCCACAGGTACTGACCGAGTGGAGCTTTACACCAAACCGTATGCCGACAATTATTCCCGCAATCCCGAGGAAGCAGTGGCTCCATACGTTGAGGCAAGTCGTGCAGCTCACCGTGCAGGTCTCGGAGTCAATGCCGGCCACGATCTCAGCCTTGAGAATCTGGAATATTTCCACAAGGCACTCCCCTACCTGAATGAAGTATCCATTGGCCATTCTCTGATTTCGGACGCTCTGTATCTTGGACTTGCCGAGACAATAAAGCGCTATAAGCAGTGCGTGAAATAAAACATTTGCAAAACTTTTCTGAAAACCCAATATAACCCCATATTCCATCATGCTATCTCTTTTCGCAACATTGCAGACCCAGACAATGGAAGTCACCGACACTCTTGCAGCAGTAGCCACAACTGTAAATGACGCCATTACAACTACACCGGCAGTTCCCGTAGCCGAATCTCTCTCGTTCTGGGACCTGTGTGTCAAGGGTGGATTCATAATGATTCCTATTGCCCTGCTTCTTATTGTATCAATCTACGTGTTTGTGGAGCGCTGGCTCGCCATACGTCATGCTGACAAGGACGACAGCACTTTCATGAAGCGTATCAAGGACTATATACTTGACGGCGACCCCGAGTCGGCACAGAATCTCTGTACACGCACGAACACACCCTATTCCCGGCTTATCGCCAAAGGAATTTCGCGACTTGGACGTCCGATGAACGATGTGCTGGTGACCATAGAGAACACCGGCAATATTGAAGTGGCCAACCTTGGCAAACGTCTCCCATGGCTCGCTACAACGGCAGCCGGCGCCCCTATGATAGGTTTCCTCGGAACTGTGTGGGGCATGGTGCAGGCATTCTACAATCTTGCCAAGGCGGGCACGAGTGCCAATATTGATGTGCTTGCCGGGGGTATCTACCAGGCGTTGGTAACCACAGTTGCCGGTCTTGTTGTGGGTATTATAGCTCTGTTCGCCTATAATTATCTCGTGGCCCGCATAAACGGTGTGATGAATTCGCTTGAAGCAAAGACCATGGAGTTCATGGATCTTCTCAACGAGCCGGTATAAACATTTCACTCCACTACAGCAATGGCACTGAAACGTCAATATGACATGACTTCGCTGTTTTCGATGGCCTCGATGACCGACGTCATATTCCTCCTGCTCATCTTCTTCATGGTGACGAGCACATTCGTGTTTCCCACCGCCCTTGAGGTGAACCTGCCGCAGAGCTCCGAGCAGACAGCGATAAAACCCTCCACAAGGATTTTTGTGGATAAGGACGAAACAATCTATGCATCATTTGCCGACGACACGTCAACCCCGCAGCCTATGAGCGTTGACCAGCTCATAAGTTTCATTCAGGTGATGCGTCAGCGTGAAAATGCCGAGGATTTCATAGCCATCTATGCCGATGAGGATGTGACCTACGGCACTCTTGTGGAAATTCTTGACATTGGCGCCCGAAACGGACTTAAAATGGTGCTGGCTACCAAACCGGCACCCTCATCAGCTCTTCCTCAATGACCACTCCGGACACGAAATCCCGTTTGACTCCCGAACGCCGCAATGAACTTGTGGCCGCATTGATCACGCTTCTGTTCACAATTGTTGTGGCTGTGATAATCTTCTGCCTGAGATTGACCTACACACCCGCATCGCAGCAGACATGGCCACCGGCGGATTCCTCGGAACTGCTTTTCGAGGGCGAATACGTTATGACGGGCGACATTGCCCAGCCGGAGGCGAATGCCGCCGAGCCGGCTCAGGAAGCTGCTATTGAGGAACCAACCACGGATGGTACTGATATGAGCAATGAGGGTGAGCCTGCTCCTGTCCCTACGCCGGTTGTAAACTCCGAGCGTGAGTCGCCAATGAAGGTTGCACCGGCTAAAGAGGCTCCCAAGACAGGACCTTCAAAAGCTGAACTCGAGGCGCAGAAGGCAAAGGAGAAGACTGAACGTGAGACTCAGCAAAAGATAGCCGGGCAGATGAAATTCGGCTCTAACACGTCATCAGGCACTGGAAGCGGAAAGAGCGGGTCGCCGGAGGGTAACTCCACAACCGGTGCTCTATCGGGCGCTCCGGGCTATAGTCTGACGGGCCGTACGCTGGAACATTGGATTCTGCCTGCCAAGACGGCTCCTAACGGCACTGTGACTGTGCGTGTCATTGTCAATCAGCAGGGAAAGGTTGTTGAAGCTACGGTTAGCGGCAGCAGCGGAGCGGCAGCAAATGAGGCTGTGCGTCAGGCGTGCATCGTGGCTGCTAAGAAGTCGCAGTTCTCGGTTAAACTCGATGCTCCCTCACGTCAGTCAGGCACAATCACCTACAAGTTCGTGACGAAATAGCCTGACGCAATATTCGGCAAAAACAAAATAATAAACGGGCAACGAGAGAATCGCTGCCCGCTTTATGTATGGCTAATAAGGGTGTTATTGTTTCAATGACCATTCGAAGCCGGTTTTGGTGTCCTTTACGTCAAAGCCTATTGCTGCGAGGCGGTCGCGGATTAGGTCGCTGGTGGTCCAGTCCTTACGTGATTTGGCTTCGGAGCGCATCTCCAGAAGCAGATCAACCGCCTGTTCAAACGGTTTCATTGACTCGGAGTTCTCACCTGATTCCGCACCTACGCCATCGACACGGATGCCGAGAATCTCCACGAGGAATGTGTCAAAGAGGCGGCGAAGCCCATCAATGTCATTCTGCGAGGCTTTCAAGGAGCCATCGTTGATTTTGTTGACAATTGAGCATGCTTCGAATAGATGCGACAGGAGTACGGGGGTGTTGAAGTCATCGTCAAGAGCCTCGTAGCATTTTGCTTCCAGGGCAGCAATGTCAACGTTGTCAGTGTCAGAAGAGGCTTTCAGACTCTTCAACCGGCGGTAACCTTCCAGCATGCGCTGCAGGGCTTTTTCGGCTCCCTGCAGGGCTTCGTTGCTGAAGTCGACTGTGCCGCGATAGTGGGCCTGCAGGATGAAGAAGCGGATTGTCATCGGAGAGTAGGGCTGCGCAAGCAGTTTGTGGGAGCCGGTGAAGAATTCGTCGAGAGTGATGAAGTTGCCAAGCGATTTGCCCATCTTCTGCCCGTTGATGGTAATCATGTTGTTGTGCATCCAGTAGTGCACGGAGTCATGGCCGTTGTGGGCCACGGACTGGGCTATCTCGCATTCGTGGTGAGGGAATTTGAGGTCCATTCCGCCACCGTGGATGTCGAATGGAGTGCCGAGGTATTTCTCACCCATTGTGGAGCATTCGAGGTGCCAACCGGGGAACCCGTCGCTCCAGGGTGATGGCCATCGCATGATGTGTTCCGGAGAGGCTTTCTTCCACAGAGCGAAGTCGGCCGGGTTATGCTTTTCCTGCTGTCCGTCGAGTGTGCGGGTGGCTGAGAGGAGTTCGTCAATGTTGCGTCCTGAGAGTTTGCCGTAGTTGTGGTCACGGTTGTACTTGGGGACGTCAAAGTAGACAGAACCGTCGCTGACGTAGGCATATCCGGAGTCAAGGATAGTCTTGATGTACTCGATCTGCTCTATGATGTGGCCTGATGCGTGTGGCTCGATTGATGGCGGAAGCACGTTGAGGCGCTCCATTGCGGAGTGATAGCGGTTGAGATAGAACTGCACCACTTCCATGGGCTCCAACTGCTCCAGGCGGGCTTTCTTGGCTATCTTGTCCTCGCCGTCATCGGCATCGTGTTCGAGGTGGCCCACGTCAGTGATGTTGCGGACGTAGCGCACTTTGTAGCCGAGGTGGGTGAGATAGCGGAACACAACGTCGAATGTGATGGCGGGTCGTGCATGACCAAGGTGTCCGTCACCGTAGACTGTGGGGCCGCATACATACATTCCAACACGGCCTTCATGAACGGGCCGGAAGGTTTCTTTCAGGCGGGAGAGTGAGTTGTAGATGGTCAGGTTGTTGGGTTTCATCACTTGTTTGCTTAGCGTTTGTGGTTTGGCTCTGTGGAGTGTGAGTGCGGATTATCCTCAGGCTTTACCGCCCATTATGAAGGGATTGGGGATTTCACCGGGGTTTCCCTGCGAGGGTGTTGTCTTGGGGAGTTTGCGCTCTATTTCGCCGAAGGTGGCTTCATATTTGCGTACGTTGTCGCTGAGAGCCATAAGGAGGTTCTTGGCGTTCTCGGGGGTCATTATGACGCGTGCCTGCACTTTGGCCTGCGGCATGTTTGGGGCCATTGTTATGAAATCAAGGAAGAACTCCGAGGGGCCGTGGGATATGATGGCGAGGTTGGAGTAGATGCCTTTGGCCACTTCGGGGGAGAGCTCGATTTTGATTTCGTTGGCCGGTTTATTCTGGTTGTCCATTTTATGAGTGTTGGGGCTTAGAGTTGGAGTGTTATTTCGTTTTGACTGCTCTGGTTGAGCAAGTGGAAGTTTATGCTGGTGAAGTTTCCGGTGCTGATGAGCTGTGCGATGTTGATAGAGAGAACGGTGCTCACTGATGTTGCGGTTTCGTTTGTTGCTTCGGTGTCAAGGTACAGGTTGGCCACGTTGCCTGATGAGCTTGCGGTGTCATAGTAGCATGTCCATGTGCGTGCTGAGGCATCGGCTGTTGTCACAACGAGGTTAATGTAGCCTCCGATGCAGTACATTGTGTTGATCGCGATGGGGGTGTAGGCAAATGCGGGAGGTGTGGTGGTTGGTGTGAGGTAGAGTGTAGAGACGGGCGATATGGACATGAGGCTTATGCTTACGGGAAGGCTGGTGTCCTGGCCTGTCTGATAGGTGTAGGTGATGTAGGCGCGAGTACCCACGGGGAATGCGTCGGCGTCAACTTTTGCTGCCTGGTCGCTGTAGAGGGTGGCTGTGGTGTTGGTGCCTGTGGCTACTGTGAAGTAGATGTTGTTGCCTGAATAGTTGGCAACAGTTACAACGTCGGCTGCTGAGGCCTGACCGGTGTATTCGTCGTCGGAGTTGAGGCATGATGTTGCGGCCACTGCCACGCATAGCGAAAGAAAAAGGTTGGTAATTGTTTTGATTGTTTTCATTTCTGTGGTTGTGTTAAAATTTGGAGAGTAAATAAAATAAAGTAGTGTTAGGTTGTTATTTTGTGAATGTGAATTCGGTGGAGTTTGGGTTTTGGGTGTTGTTGACGTGGATTGTTATGGATTTCACGTCGGAGAGGTCCCATACGGGTGATATGTCAATGCTTCCCACCTGGCGGGTGTTGTAGGATGAGGCGGTGGATTGAGTCGATGTGGTTAGATACATCTCTACATTGCCTGTGGCGATGCTTTCTTCGGCGGCAGCGAGGGTGTATTCCCGTCCGTCAAGAGCCGGCATCATGGTTGTGAAGTTGATATAGTGGCCGGTGCGGAATATTGTGATGAGGTTGATGGGCTGGTTGTATTGCGAGGCTGATGAGTGGGGCAGAGTGGTGACTGTGCCGCCGTAGATTGTCTGCAAGCCCCGGAGGGTTATGTTGGAGCAGTCTTCGCCGTAGGCCACGTCATCGGGTAGGGAGTAGGTCAGCAGCAGGCGTGAACCGGCGGGGACGTTGTCGGTTGATATTTGGCCTGGAACGGTGAGGCGTACGATGGGGGAGTCGTCCATCTCCTGATATTCGAACACAACGGTGTTTGATACGTTGCCGGTAAAGGTGACGATGTTCTGATAGATGGCTATCGTGGGGCCGTCGTGGGAGTCTTTGCATGACAGTGCAGCCAGGCATAAGATTGTTGCGGCGAGTATTTTGAGGGATGGTTTCATTCTGGCTGTGTGCGGGTTATGATTTCGCTGACGAGTCCGTCGCAGATGTTGATTGTGCGGTCGGCCATGCGGGCAAGTGATTCATCGTGGGTTACGATGACAAAGGTCTGGCCCATGTCGCGTCGCAGGTCGAAGAACAGGCGGTGGAGTTCCTGCCGGTTGGCTGAGTCAAGGCTTCCGGAGGGTTCATCGGCAAGTACTACCCGGGGTGAGTTGACAAGAGCGCGGGCCACTGCTCCACGCTGGCGTTCGCCTCCCGACAGCTGTCCGGGTTTGTGGTTGAATCGCTCAGAGAGGCCGAGGTAGTCAAGGAGCTCTTTGGCACGGGCCATTGCTTTTGAGCGAGAGGTGCCGCCGATGAGGGCGGGCAGTGCAACGTTTTCGGCGAGGGAGAATTCGGGCAGGAGCTGGTGGAATTGGAACACGAAGCCTATGTTGGCGTTGCGGAATCGTGCCATGCGCTTTTCCGAAAGGGCGAAAAGGTCGTCGCCGTCGTAGCTTACTGAGCCGCTGTCAGGGCGGTCAAGTGAGCCCATGATTTGCAGCAGGGTTGTTTTTCCGGCTCCGCTTGGGCCTACGATTGACACTATCTCGCCGCGGTCCACGGTAAGATCTATCCCTTTCAGCACTTGCAGATGGTCAAACGATTTGGTTACGCTGCTAACTTTTATCATATTTTGCAAAGGTAGTCTGTTTCATCCGTAAAATCAACAGGTTATTGCTTAAATAATGTTATCCGGAGTGGCGGCGAGGTCTTCTGATGGTGTATCGGGGTGGAGAGCGGAGAATACTATTGAGGCTTTTGCGGGGCCTATTACGGCGGCGAGGTCGTCAATGTCGGCCTGGCGTACGCGTTTGAGTGAGCGGAATTCGGAGAGGAGTGCTGTGCGGGTTTTCTCGCCGATTCCTTTAATGGAGTCGAGTGCTGAGACGGTCTGCGATTTGCTGCGGCGGTTGCGATGGTGGGTTATTCCGAAGCGGTGGGCCTCATCGCGCATGTGTTGGACCACTCGGAGTGTCTCGCTGTTCTTGTCAATGTATAGCGGCACTGAGTCGCCGGGGAAGTATATCTCTTCAAGGCGTTTTGCTATGCCGGCCACTGCTATTACTCCACGCAGCCCCATCGCATCAAGGGCTTCCACGGCCGCTGAGAGCTGTCCTTTGCCGCCGTCGACCACTATAAGCTGGGGGAGTTCTTTGCCTTCGTTGACGAGGCGTGTGTAGCGGCGTGTGAGAACTTCTTTCATTGAGGCAAAGTCATCGGGCCCTGTTACGGTCTTTATGTTGAAGTGGCGGTATTCGCTCTTGGCCGGTTTGCCGTCGCGGAACACTACGCATGAGGCTACCGGGTTGGTTCCCTGTATGTTAGAGTTGTCAAAGCATTCTATGTGGCGTGGCTCCACCATTAGGCGGAAGTCGGCTTTCATTCTGTCCATCAGGCGGTTGACTCGCTCCTCGGGGTTGTTGCGCTCAATGTGTTTGAGGGTGTCAATCTTGTGCTGGCGGGCGTTTTTCTCCGATACTTCCAGGAGCTTGAACTTGTCGCCTCGCTGCGGAGTGATGAATGTGACTCCGGACATATCCACGTCAGGCTTCTGTGCTACTACAACCTCCTCATAATCAACGCCTAACTCGCTTCGAATCTCATCCATAGCGTAGCCTAACAGCTGCGGAACGGTCTCGTCGAGCCGACGTTTGTATTCGAGGGTTACGGAGCGGACCACTGCCCCGCGGCGCACGTGCATGTAGTTGATGTAGACGTCCTGTGAGCCATCGTCGTCAACGCCAAACACGTCAACGTCCCCTATCGTCTGGCTTACGATTACGCTCTTGGCTGTGTAGCGGGCCACCATGTCATATTTGAGTTTCAGCTCGTGGGCTTCCTCAAAGCGTAGTTCGGCTGCAAGTGCTTCCATTTCGGAGCGCAGATGGTCAAGCAACTCGTTCATGTCGCCGCGTAGTATTTGCTTCACGCGCTCCACTTGTGTGCCGTACTCTTCCGGGCTAACTTTCCCCACGCATGGGCCTCCGCAACGTTTGAGGTGGTAGTCCAGACAGAGCCGTCCTTTCCCTTTGGCAACGTATTCGGGCGTTATAGCCATGCGGCAAGAGCGGAGCTGATATAGCTCGCGGATGAGGTTGAGCACGGTTCGGGCTGAGGCGGTGTCGGTGTACGGGCCGTAGTATTTTGAGCCGTCCTTGATGCGCTTTCTGGTCATGAACACCCGTGGAAATTGCTCTTTGGTGACCACGATCCAGGGGTAGGACTTGTCGTCCTTGAGGAGCACATTGTAGCGGGGCTGATACTCCTTTATCATGGAGTTCTCAAGGTTGAGGGCGTCCTGCTCGGTTGGGACCACGATGTATTTCATGTCGGCTATGGCGCGGACAAGGAGGTTGGTGCGGAGTGAGTCGTGGGTTCGGTTGAAGTATGACGATACGCGCCGCTTCAGGTTCTTTGCTTTTCCCACGTAGATCACCGTCCCCTCGGCATCGAAGTACATGTAGACTCCGGGGGTTGACGGGAGGATTGCTATCTTTTCCTCCAGCTCGGCTGATTTGCGGTGCTTGGCCATTGAGTGTCGATGGCTCCCTGCTGCTTAGTATCGGATAAGGCTGGTTACGTCGGCTTCTTTCGGCAGGGTGTCGCGGCCGTGGAGAAATTCGAGTTCAATGATGAAGTTGACGTAGATTTTCTTTGGGTTGAGGCTCTTGACAAGATTGTAGGCTGCGGCCATTGTTCCGCCGGTTGCGAGCACGTCATCGTGGATTAGCACAACGTCGTCGGGCGTGATGGCATCGCGGTGGATTTCGATAACGTCTTTGCCATACTCTTTGTCGAATGAGCAGCTGATGGTGTCGGCGGGAAGTTTTCCGGGCTTGCGTGCCGGGACGAAACCTGCGCCGAGTTCAAAGGCCACGATTGAGCCGGCTATGAATCCGCGTGATTCGATGCCCACTACTTTTGTTATCCCCTTGTCGCGATACATCTGCGAGAGGTCCCATCCTATGATGTGGAGGGCCCGAGGGTCTTTGAATGCTGTTGTGAGGTCCTTAAACACTACCCCTTTCTGAGGGAAGTCAATAACGTCACGTACTTTTGATTTAACGTATTCCATTTGTTTATGCTATTGGTTGATTGTTTTGATGCTGGTGTGCGTGTTCCACGTGGAACAATCATCGGCCCATCATGAGGAGCAGGATGCTGACATCGCTCGGGGAAATTCCGGGTATGCGCGATGCCTGGGCTATGGTCTCCGGTTGGATTCTGATGAGCTTCTGGCGTGCTTCGGTGGATAGTGAGGTGATTTTTTCGTAGTCCAGTTTGCCGGCTATCCTCACGTCCTCAAGGCGGCGGATTTTGGCTGCCGTGAGCTGCTCGCGATCAATGTAGCCACGATATTTGAGGCGGATTTCGGCAGCTTCGATAATCTCTTGGCGGCGTGACTCCTCTATGTTGGTGCTTACGAAGGTGGCAAGTGTGGGGAGTAGGTCTATAGCCGCGGCAAATGTTACGCCTGGACGCAGCAGGAGCTGTTCGAGCTTGGTGGCCTGTCGCAGCGGCGATGAGCCTTGCTGTTCAAGCCAGGGGTTAACGGATTCAGGCTTGACTGAGTAGCTGGCTGCGAATTCGAGGAGGGAGTCAATCTGGCGGCGTTTGCTCTCCATGAGGTTGAAGCGCTCGTCAGAAGCGAGGCCAATGGCGTGACCTAAGGGCGTGAGGCGCATGTCGGCATCGTCCTGCCGCAGCAGTATGCGGTATTCGGCGCGTGAGGTGAACATGCGGTAGGGTTCGTCAACGCCTTTTGTGACGAGGTCGTCAATGAGCACTCCTATGTAGGCTTGGTCGCGTGCAAGAGTGAAGGGGTCGAGTCCGGAGGCTTTCCGGCTTGCGTTTATCCCGGCAATCAGTCCCTGGCCGGCGGCTTCCTCGTAGCCGGTGGTTCCGTTGACCTGACCGGCGAAGAACAGAGAGCCGATGAGCTTCGATTCAAGGGTGTGCCGGAGCTGTGTGGGGTCAAAGAAGTCGTATTCTATGGCGTAGCCGGGGCGGTAGATTCTCACGTTGCGCAGGGCGGGTATCTGCTCCAGGGCGGCAATCTGCACGTCGAGCGGCAGCGATGATGAGAAGCCGTTAAGGTAATATTCCTGAGTGTCCTCGCCTTCGGGTTCAAGGAAGAGCTGGTGTTCCTGCTTGTCAGCAAAGGAGACAATCTTGGTTTCGATGCTTGGGCAGTAGCGTGGGCCTATGCTCCGGATCTGTCCGTTGTAGAGAGGTGAGCGGTCAAGGTTGGAGCGTAGGATTTCGTGGACGCGTGGGTTGGTGTAGAGTATGTGGCAGGGGAGTTGGCGCAGCTGCCGTCTGACCGAGGGGAGGAAGGAGAATTTGTGGAAATCCTCGTCATCGCCATGCTGTATGGTGGTCTGCGACCAGTCAACGGAGCGTCCGTCGATTCTCACCGGGGTGCCGGTCTTCATGCGGTCAGTGACGAATCCCAGGGAGCGAAGCTGCTCTGTGATGCCGTAGGACGCGGGTTCTGACACTCGTCCACCGGGGGTCTGCACTTCGCCCACATGCATCAGTCCGCCCAGAAACGTGCCGGCTGTGAGCACCACGGCTTTGGCCTTGAACGTCACTCCGAGGGCAGTCCGCACGCCGCACACTTGGACCTCTTCAATCACCAGCGAGGTCACAGAGTCCTGCCACAGGTATAGGCCCGGGGTGTTTTCGAGTGTGTGACGCCAAAGGGCGCTGAATTGCATTCGGTCACTTTGTGCACGCGGACTCCACATTGCGGCTCCTTTGGAGCGGTTAAGCATGCGGAATTGGATAGCGGAGCTGTCTGTCACCACGCCCATCATGCCTCCGAGTGCGTCAATCTCGCGGACAATCTGCCCTTTGGCAATGCCTCCCACGGCGGGGTTGCAGCTCATCTGGGCTATTTTGTTCATGTCCATTGTTATGAGCAGGGTGGAGCTGCCGAGTTTTGCGGCGGCATGGGCAGCCTCGCAGCCGGCGTGTCCGGCGCCTATCACTATTACATCGTAGTCAAACTGCATTTCCGTTCTTACGTTGGGTCATTCTTTTCAGGAGGTCAAGCGCCTGATTTTCATTTTGTTCCATGATTTCACGCTCTCCAGGTCCTTTGTCGTTGATTCCGCAGAGGTGGAGCAGTCCGTGGACAATTACGCGGTTAAGCTCGGTGGCATATTCGGTGGCGAAAGCGCTGGCATTGGAGCGAACCGTGTCGAGCGAAATGAAAATGTCGCCGCTGACGCGCCGTCCGTGGGTGTTGTCAAATGTTATGATGTCCGTGTAGTAGTCGTGGTTGAGAAATTCGATGTTCACCTCAAGGATACGGCTGTCCGAGCAGAATATGTAGGTTATCGGGCCGAGGATGCGGTTGTGTGTGCGGGCCACTTCACTGAGCCATTGCTCGGTGAGTTGCTGGTCAATGTCGGGGAACGGCACCTCTTGTGAGGTCCACTGTATCATATTGTCCATTTACTGCATGATATTACCCACAAAGATAATGATTATTTTCGAAATTCCCTTTGGCCGGGGCCAAGTGTGTTTTTCCGGCGGAAATCACCGCAGGCGGAATTTGCAGCTAACAATCTGTGGAATAGATTGTTGCGGCAAATCTAACTCTCTGAGAATCGAAAAAAATCCATCCCTCCGCCCACGCCTCTTGAATTTGCGCCCCACGGAGCGCGATTGCAACGATACTTATAGCCGTGCTATTGGCGCCCCACCGCTACCATGCTACCAACGCTATCGCCCCAGTAACATGGTAGCACGGTAACACTGGTGACACTTTATCGCGTGCAAATATAGAAACAGGCACACATTTGCCTGCCTCAGGTAG
>CAZASF010000023.1:0-34987 GCA_964487725.1 uncultured Bacteroides sp.
GATCAAATGTTAAAATAAAATTTTTGATATCTTGATGAAATTTTAACACTTTTCGTTTGCGCAGGTCCTAGATTTCCAGTTACGAAAAAATCATCGTCCTGCGGACGATACACCCCCGCCAGTGCTGGATGATGATACGGGGCGCGGCATAGCCGCGGATTAATAGTAGCCTCGGGTGAGGCCATCAGACCGTAACCCGTGGTCTGCAATGGAGGATAAAAGCTCTGCGTGGCAGGGCTTTACGCTATGAGAGATGAGGCCCCGCGATGCGGAGCGGGGCATTTCGATGGGTTTCCCACGGGTTACGGCCTGATGGCCTCACCCGTGGCTACTATTAAAATGTGCCTACAGCGCAACCATGCAGACAAGTCATTTCTACTGACCCATTATGGAGTCGGAGATTCCCACAGCTGTCCCACTAGACATGAGTTATCAAGGCGCGTAGCGCCGAAAATAAGTGAAACCCCATCCGCAGCGTAGCGGAGGGTGGGGTGAGGTGTTGATAAATACGACTTAGGGTCGTAGACCCGGCTTATTGATTGAGAATTATTTGTATCTTTGCAATATGAGCAGAGTTGACTCCACATATCATTTGGTTTTTGCCACAAAAAACCGCCGCACAACTATTCCAACCGAACTTAGGAGGGAGGTCTATAAAATGTTATACTCTATATTGAGGGATAATAACTGTTTTGTCCATAGGATAAACGGCACGTCTAATCACGTTCACATTCTGTTCAATCTTCATCCCTCAATAGCATTGTCTACAATTGTCAACAAACTTAAAACCTCAACATCTCAGTGGATGAGACGTGATGATCGTTTCATATATTTCGATGGGTGGTGCAAAGAGTACTTTGCAGAAACAGTGTCGCGCAACAATGTTTTCGAAATAGTGGAATACATAAAGAATCAGGAAAGCCATCATGGGCTACGCTCTCTTGAAGATGAGTTAACGGATTTTTATCAACATCATCAGTGGATATTTCTACCTGATTACTTCAAATAAAAATCCGGGTCTACGACCCTTAACCATTATCCCCTTCTTATCCCCCCATCCTTCGTTGACACTCCGGATGGGGTTCCTATGACTTCCAGCGCTACGCGCCTCTACATATACGCTAATCCTACCCACGTGAGCTATCCGACTGCCGGATAAGAACTTGTGGGCGGAACGGTCGCTATCAGGATAGACGAAACGACAATCAATGGATGCTGAGTACCGGAGGGAGTTATTTTCCGGATTTGTTGTGTTTTGCGTAGGAGGCGGCCAGGCGTGTGTGGTAGCCTCGGCGGGCGTAGGATGCGCCGTTGTACATGCGTGCAAAGGCGGCCCAGTTCTTGTTACGGAGATGCTTCAGCATTCCAGTGTTGGTTATGAATTGGGCGAACAGTTCAAGCTGCTCGCGCTCGGAGGTGCTCATTCGCTCTACAAACTCCTGAATTGACGAGCATCCGGTCTTTTTCCAATTGAACCCTCCGATCTGGAACATGCCCCAGAAACACCCTTGTATTGCTGTGGCTTCATCAATTGTCCGGGCTGCTTTCAGTCGGGCCTGCTGGCCACCCTGAGTGGAACCATAGCGGGCTGCATTAGGCCGGGAGAACACCACGGCGTGGCTCTTGTTGTACTTTGAGAGGTTGATGCCGTTCTGGGCTGCGAAACGCCGGAACATGGTCATGTCAAAGTTAATCAGCGGAAGGCCGGGTTTGTAGAACCCTTCGTGGGTTGAGCCGGCTTCGATTTCCACTACGGCTTTGATTGTAGCCACATCAACGCCAAGCTCCTCGGCTACTGCGCGGTAATCTTCTTCGGTGAGACGGTGGATTGTCTCGTGGTCAATCCCGGATTCTGTCTCGGTTGTTTCGAGGCTGTCAGCCGGCTGTTCATGATGCTGAATATGCTGCTCCGGGTGTTCAGGCGTGGTTCCTGCGGCGTGGCTGATTGCCGGAACGTTTAACATGGCTAATAGAAGGGAGAGTGCAACAAATGATGATTTTTTCATAATAAACATGAGGGTCATGAATATATGACATCCATGACCCCCAAAAAGTTTAATATTAAAAATGGTTACTTGTTATTTCTTCATGTCGGCAACCTTGGCGAGCGTCAGTTTGAGCTGCTCATAGAAGCGCTCTACAGCGGGAATGTACATGCGTTCGGAGGGAGAGTGTACGTTCTGCAAAGTGGGACCGAATGAAACCATGTCGAGGTGGGGATATTTTTCAAGGAACAGCCCGCACTCGAGGCCGGCATGGATAGCTTTGATGGCCGGAGTGATGCCGTAGAGTTCCTTGTAGGCCTCACTTGCAACCTTCATGATGGGCGAGTTCATGTTGGGTTTCCATCCGGGATAGCCTTCGCCATGGCTCACCTCTGCTCCTGCGAGGAGGAAGTGGGCCTCAACCTGATTGGCAATGTCCCATTTGCGGCTTTCAACCGACGAGCGTTGGCTGGTGGTGACCACAATTGTGTTATCGGCACCCATCTTCACTGAAGCAAGATTGGTTGATGTTTCAACAAGGCCTTCAAGGTCGCGGCTCATGGATATAACTCCGTGGGGAGCTGAGTAGACTGAGCGGATAACGGCAGTTGATGTTTCGGAGTCAACGCAGAAGTCAGGCATATCCACGGTTTCGAGGGTGAGTTCGAGAGTGGGCTCGAGATCACCGTATTCCTCCTTTATCATTGCCGCATACTTGTTGAAGTCGGCCACGATGGTCTCCTTCTTCGAGGCGTGAACGCCTACAACAGCATGTGCGGCGCGGGGGATTGCATTGCGGAGATTACCACCGTCGATTTCCGAAAGAACGACTTCGTGAGTGCCGGACACGTTGAAGAGGAAACGGCAAAGGAGTTTGTTGGCATTTGCACGTCCCAGATGGATGTCGCCACCCGAATGACCGCCCTGGCCCTTGGCAACGCTTATCTTGACATAGTGGAAGTCCTTCGGAGCCATTGTGCGGCTATATTTAAAGGTGCACACAGTGTCAACACCGCCGGCACATCCGACAAACAGTTCGGCATCATCCTCAGAGTCGAGATTGACGAGGATATCACCGTCAATCATGCCATCGCCTATATTAAAGGCACCGGTCATTCCCGTCTCCTCATCCATGGTGAAGAGGGCTTCCACCGGACCGTGAACAACGGTTGGATCGGTGAGAACAGCAAGAGATGCAGCCACACCAATACCATTGTCGGCACCGAGAGTTGTTCCGTCAGCGCGAACCCAATCACCGTCAACTATAGTGGTGATGGGAGTGGTGTTGAAATCGAAGCTTTTGTCGTTGGACTCGCAGACCATGTCCATGTGGCCCTGCAGGATTACTTTCGGAGCGTACTCATGTCCGGGAGTTGCGGGAACATTGATAGCCACATTGCCAATGGCATCGGTCTTGGCATCGAGGCCATGCTCTTTTGCGAAGTCGAGAATGTACTTTCTGATCTTTTCTTCCTTCTTGGAAGGACGGGGAATTTTGGTGATTTCATCAAAAATGGTGAACACCTCGCGGGGTTGTAGTTCTGATACTTTCATTTTTTCAGTCTGTTTTGATTTTTTCAGATTTTATATTGTCAATAATTACAGTCAATTCGGCGTTGAAAAGAAAAATATTGTTAAATAAACCGCAAAGACGACCACAAGTTACAAAATAAAATTGACTTATGGCAAAAAATTTCAGCATGTTTCTTATATTTGCATTGCAAAAGCCAATAATGAACATGCAAACGGTAATTTTAGCCATAATTCTGATAGGAATCGCAGTGATTTTGCTTGGAGTGAAGGCGCTGTTTGTAAAGAACGGAAAATTCCCCACAGGGCATGTCCATGACATTCCGGCTCTCCGCAGAAAAGGAATAGGCTGCGCAACAAACGACAGAACCTAACAAAACCAACCAGAACAAACAATCTTTCAAAGAAAGTCTACTCTATTTTACACTTTACAATGAAAAAGTTCATTTTTGCGACACTTTCTCTTTGCGCACTTATCGCTTCAGCATCCTTAGCATCATGCTCTAATTCCGATGGAAAAACAGCTGACACCACGGCTACCACCGACAAGACAACAGAGAAAACAGACGTCCAGCCTACGCTGAACATACGCTACATTGACGGAGACTCTATATCCGCCAAATACAATTTCGCCAAAGACCTTCAGGAGTCGGCCGTACGTGCCTACAGCAAACTTGAAGCAGCCCAGCAGTCGCGCCAGAACGACCTCCAGACGTTTGGCAAAAGCATCGACTCCAAGATGAAAACCAATGGTTACCTGTCAGAGGAGAGCTACAAGGCCGATGTGCAGAAATTCCAGAAAATGCAGTCAGATGCCGAGAATTATCTGGCCAATCTCCAGCGCAGCACTGAAATGGAACTCGCGCAGCAGCAACAGCAGCTGGCTGACTCAATTCAGGAATTCATAAAGGAATACAACAAAACCAAAGGCTACGATGCTATTCTCTTCAAAGCAGCCGGCGTGTACTTCAACCCCGCGCTTGACATTACTGACGAAGTCATCAAAGGCCTGAACGAACGCTATACTAAAGTAGCGAAGAAATAATAAAACATAGGTTTTTCAAGAATAAAGAGTTTTCTTTCACGCGGAAGGAAACTCTTTTTTTGCAACTATCAGGCTCAGTAATTGTTTTTGTAATTAAATCACTTACTTAATTTAAATTACTATGGCACTTATAAAATCAAAAGAAACTCGGGAAGTTGAACTGCTTAAAAAAGTGGAGAATGAAATAGAACGTCAGGAACGCCGTCGGCGCAACATCCGCCACTTCATGTTTGCCGGGCTGGCAGTATTGGCCGTTGCCGCATTCATTGGCGGTCATGCAAGCGGCAAGTATTGCGCAAAGCGCCGCCGCTAACGGACATCGCTGAATACAGAATGTAACTTTCCACGGGTTACGGCCCTTGGCCTCACCCGTGGCTATTATAAAGAAGTAGCTATGCTACTACAATGTGAGTGGGGGAATGTTATTCTGTCTGCATTTTTTTGCGGCGTTCGGCTTCCTCCATTGATACCTGATAGTTGTTGATGACAGCTCCCGTAACCAAGTTGAGGAGTAAGAATGCTGCAATACAGAACCATATAACATGGAAAACAGTTACAACCGTACCGTTTACTTGTATTAGGCCAAGGTCAGACGCAGTTACAAGATTATACCTCAAATCGGTCCAGTCCTCGCCGGTCAGAGCTCTAAACAAGGTAAAAAACGCCTCAGGGATATTTCCATACGGATCAGGTGAGTTGCTCGGAGAATGCGGAGCCTGAGCCATCAACTGCTCATAATGCTGCAACTCTATGCCATGCAGATTCTCGGGGTCAGGCAATCGGAAAAGAGAAACGCCCGCAACGGCAAACAAGTACATGAATATAAGGAAAAGGATTCCGTTGTAAAGAAGTGACTTCAGTGATCTTATCAACACGGTGATGATAAGCTTGAGTTCCTGTGCGGCACGCAGTAGACGAAGAACGCGAAACACACGCAGAACGCGGAGCACCATCATAGTTGACCCATTACCGGCTATTGATGTGGGAATCCACCCAATCAACACAAGGACTAGATCAAATACATTCCATCCGGAGCTGAGATAAGCCTTAAGATTGCCGGCAGCAATGAATCGAAGCACGCATTCAATGGTGAATATATACAGGATAATTGTCTGTATGAGTTCGATGGTCGGGTTATTATAAGTGGCCTGGACTCCTATAAGAAATGAGTTGAGAAGAATTACAATAGTTATGAAGATATCAAATGACTTGCCATAGACAAAATCATAGCACTTTTCCTTAATAGTTGACATTGCGAGTTGGTTTTTAATTGTAATATTTTTCTATCCTATATTTGCAAAGGCAAAGATAAGACTTTTTGAGCAATAAAAGCCTGTTCAAACCGGTCCAAAACCACATTATTTACATGCAGGATGTACAATGCACGATGTACGATGCAGAATGAGTTATGTGGGCGCGGCGGAAGGAGGTTATTTCAAAAATTTGTGTTACTTTTGCGGTTGTAATGAGAGTGAGCATGAACAGATTCTTACTGAAAATAGCAGTGGCCGCAACTGTGATGGCTACCGGATGGGCTGACAGCGCAGCTCAGTTGCGTTATGGTTTCAATTTTGGCGGAGGCTTTGCCGATGCAAAATTAAAGGATGCTCCAGGACTGTCAGTTGACAACCGAAGCGGTTTCCGCGGGGGCCTTGTTCTGGAGTATCAGTTGCCGAACTCGGGACTTGCTTTCGATGGCTCAATACTCTACAATCGCTACAACGCACGACTCACTGACGGGGCTGAAACGATTGACTTCGGGCGCGACTACATTGACGTTCCTCTCAACGTGAAGTACAAATTCTGGATTAGCTCGGTGAGCAATCTGGCGGCTCCGTTCATTTTCACAGGACCGTCAATGATGTTTCACACCGGCTCAAAATCGGCTGCATCAATCAGCATGAACCGCTTTCAGCCGGGATGGAACGTTGGCATAGGATTTGACATTATCAACTTTCTACAACTGCAAGGTGGTTACCGATTTGGCATGGGAAATGCCATACACCGGTTTACGGAAGAACCCGAAGCAAAACTGCACACTTCGGGTTGGCACATTTCCGCCATCCTGCTTTTTGATTTCTGATTATCGGACAAGAAACCTCGTCAGCCGGCCTCGTGACAGTAGCCATGTGAGAGCCGCAGCCACACAGAACACGGAAACGGCCATCAGGACAATGCGAACAACGGCCGGCAGTGCATTCATATCGAAAACATCGTAGGCCACCATTACAAAGAAGAAGTGGCAAAGATAGATTCCGAACGTAAGCGATGCGAGCACTGACATCCATCGGCGGCTCTTGAAGTTGATTTTCTGCACGGCTACAAAAACCGGCACAGTCATCATCCACACGTTGATGCCCGTGAAGAACCATATAATTTCAAGGTAGGCGTAGTCGCCGGGGTGAAGTTTTTGCATCCACACATATCCTCCGGCTGTAATGGCATAGCCTACTACGAACATGGGCACAAATACCGATGCCAATCGAGATGCCGACCACTGCAGTGGATAAGTCTTAAGATAGTAGGCCAGGACGAGATAACCAACGAATCCGGATACATAGTAGAACGTGGAGAATGCGTTCCAGTCACATCCACCGAGAATGTCCAGATTACCGTAGTTGCCCAGATAGCCGATGGCTGGTGCAAAGAGTTTCAGATACGGGAGAAAGAGGGTGATGAACCACACGTACAAGAAGTTGCGGATATCCTTCTGCGAAGCCTCCTTCAGCCAGGAGCCGATGATGGGCATGATGAGATACAGGCCAAGGAGCATGTAGAGATACCATAGCGGAGTTGTGTCAAAATTGAAATTGAGAATCCACGACCACAGACGGTTGGTCAAACCCTCAGGGGTGTAGGCTGACATGTCGACGGAAGGATTCACTGTATGGCTCCCCCACCCTGTGAAATAGAGATAAGCTACAGGGGGAAGCACCAACGACCAGAATATGAGCGGAGGGATTATGCGCCCTACCCTCTTACGATAGAATGACGATAAAGTCATTGACGGAGGAAGCGGAAGCAGCAGAACGCCGGTCATCATGGCAAACAAGGGGACACATGCTCTCATGAGACTTCCCAACGTCACACCCACATAGAACGACTGCGGGTCACTGTCAAACTGAGCAACGAATCCATCGCAGCAATGGGAGGTTACGACCATAAAACAAGCGAGTATTCTAAGGAAGTCAATCCACCCGATGTTGGGACGAGCGGATGGTTGGAGCTGATTTACCATGTTGGTGATTGGTTTAATATTCGTCAATATGCAAATGTAAGGAATAACACTGACATGACAAAAAAACAGCGGAATCCGTTTTCCGGACTCCGCATATTCGCTATATCTGTCAGCAATAGATTGTCAGAATGTGAATTCCTCAAGTGTCATGGTGGCGAGACTCTGAAGCTGGGGCACAATGCGCTTGAAGTGTTCCGATTTCTTATGAGCTTCAAGGTCAGCAGCGTTTTTCCAAGTTTCGCATATCATGAGGTGGTTGTCGACGGTCAGAGAGCCGAACAGGTCGTAGGCAATACACCCTTTGTCGTGCAGCGACAGCTCTACAAGTTCGGTAGCGGCATCGACAACCGCTTTTCTGTTTTTCTCCTCCTCGAGAAGTAGGAATACGTTTAATCTTATCATGGTTATGAGTATTTAGTATGTTTTTGATATCAGTATAGAAATGTCACCGTAATAACATTCATGCGCGAATCAAGGTTCACTTCTCCAAATCATGGCCCGTCATGGCACATACGCAAGAATCGGACCATACATTTTCGGCAGTTTCTATCATGTCAATAACAGTGTAGACAGGTAGGATCACACCCATCACAGCTACGGGTGCACCGATTCCGGACATTAGCGAGAGTGTGAGGAAATAGCATCCCATAGGCACCCCGGCGTTACCAATTGCCGAGATAACGGCTATGGCGAGCCATGTAATCATGGTGCTAACAGTAATATCGGCCCCACCGTTCTGCATAACGAATAGAGAGGTAACAAGTATGAAAGCCGCGCATCCGTTCATATTGATTGTGGTGCAGAGCGGCAGGACGAAGCGCGATATCTTCGGACTGACACCCAGACGGAGTTCAGCACTCTGCATGGTGACTGGAAGTGTTGCAGCCGAACTTTTGGTGAAAAGCGCCATCAGAACAGCCGGGGCCATTTTCTTGAACACTTTCAGTGGATTAAGGCCGCGCGAAAGCAGGAAGATGGGGAGCACAATCAGGAACTGGGCAAAATTGCCGCAAATTATAACGGCTACATAACGTCCGATGGAGTCCATAACCATACCGCCCGACATCTGGGCTGACAACTGTTCGGAAAAGGCAAGTATGCCGAGAGGAAGCGTCCATATAAGGGCACGGATGAGGATGAACAGAAGTTCTTGTACGGCAAGGAGTCCGCGCGTGAGCACAGATTTGTTTGATGACTCCGGCATTTTTGATATCCCTATACCTACGGCAAAGGCTATCAGCAGGATCGAGAGCACATTCCCATCAATAAGCGGTTTTAGAACATTGTCAGGGACAACGGACATAAAGTGCTCTCCAAGGGAGAAGTTCTTGAGATTGTCAGGAACTGCGGTGCCACCGGAGCTCATCAAAAGGTTTTCAGGGAGATTGCCCGGTTTGATGATGAGGAAGAAGATTAGTCCCACGATGGCAGCTGCAAGTGTGGTCAGCAACGTATATGTCAATGCACGACCAAATATCCGGCCCATAGAGCTATCCTTGCCGAAAGATGCCAATGTGGTGATTACAGCCATGGCAATAGTGGGGACGGCAAGGAACTGGAACAGCCTCGTGTAAATCCGGGCAATAACATTGGCCACAGAGTCAATGGCGGGAAGCCGGAGCATTCCAAGCAGAACTCCGGCCACAAGTACAGCTATCCAGATTATGAACTGGGTGCGGTTGAAACTCGGATTCGTGTTTGGGCGCGAGTCCTTCTCCGGTAACGGTGTGTCAAGAGACTTATCCATACTACAATATTATAAACTATGTGCGTTACACATAGTTTAACAACCGGAGTAAATAAGATGTTTTATCAGGCTCGGCAGACTGACGCGCCAAGGAAACATGCCAGTAACCCGAGCAGTACACTTATGATAATATAAACAAGGCCTATTGTCACATCACCCTGTCGCAATAGGGCCAAAGTATCACTGCTGAAAGTAGAAAATGTGGTAAACCCTCCGCATAGGCCGGCTGTCAGAAACAGACGCACCTCCTCCGACAGCTGGAATTTGGCCGACAGAGCGTAGAAAAGTCCTATAAGGAAACTGCCCACGATGTTGACCGTAAATGTAGCCCACGGGAAATTGTATACCACAATACGTTCATGCAAAAGCACCTGGATACCGTAGCGCAATACGCTGCCCATGCCACCACCAAAAAACACAGCAATTAATATCTTTACCATTTTGATTGCAATTGATTAGCCATGCAAAGATATTACAAATGCCTGAATTTTGCGGATTGAATCTCCGCAAAATTCAGGCATTTGATTAAGTGTTGCAGGAGATGCTCTATCCCCTACTCGTATCTTATGGCCTCTATTGGGTCAAGACCGGAGGCTTTCTTTGCAGGATACCATCCGAAGAACACTCCGGTGAGCGTGCAGACAGCAAACGAGAGTCCGACAGAATACATCTGGATATACACAGGCCACTGTGCAATAACCGTCACAAGCCATGAGGCAAGGAATCCGAGCAGGATTCCGATGACACCACCGGTGACACTGATAATCACAGCTTCAATAAGGAACTGTGAAAGGATGTCGATGCCTCTTGCTCCAATTGACATTCGCAGACCGATTTCGCGAGTACGCTCGGTTACGGATACGAACATAATGTTCATGATACCGATACCACCAACGAGCAGAGAAATTCCGGCGATACAGGCCAACAGCACCGTCATCATGTCAGACGTGGAGTTCATCATCTCACTCAACTCCTGCTGCGAACGGATTTCAAAGTCATTCTCGTCTCCTTCCTTTTTTTTGTGTTGGGTTCTGAGAACTTCGGTTATCTCATCAATTACTTCTTCGGTCTTGTCCTCATCCGTTGCGCTGGCATACAGGCCTTGAATATAATCAATGGCAAGTATTCGCTTCATCACGGTTGTGTAAGGAGCGAGCACCACATCATCCTGGTCCATACCCATGGAGTTTGTACCCTTCGATTCAAGTACACCGATAACAGTCATGGGTATCTTGCCGAAACGGATAACCTTTCCAACGGGGTCCTCGCCATTAGGAAACAGATTGTCGACAACCGTCTTTCCGAGCACACATACCTTTGCGGCTGTACTTATGTCATGGTCAGTGAACATGGAACCCTCCTTTATCTTGAGTTTGCGAATGTCAAGATAGTCGGGGGTAATACCATAAATTGTGGACGGATAGTTGTTATTACCGTTCACAAGCTGACCGCCGGAGTTGACCGATGGAGAAATGGCCGAAATTCCGGGGAGCGTTTTCAGGGCCTCATAGTCGGAGACTTCGAGAGTCTGCATGTCATCGGCGCTCTGACGTACACCACCTCGCTGCATGTTACCGGGGTGAATCATGATCATGTTGGATCCCATCTCCGAGATCTGTTCCTTGATACTGTTTTTTGATCCTTGACCAATAGCGAGCATGGTTATGACGGATGCCACACCGATTATGATTCCGAGCATGGTCAGAAAGCATCTCAACTTATTGTTGTTTAGTGCCTTCAATGCTATTTTCAGAAGATTGGCAAATTTCATCAGTCATTATCGTTAGGAAGTGCCTCCAATGCCTGGCGGGCAGACTTCGGGTTATCATTATATGAGTCGGAAATCACCTTGCCGTCACGCAACACGATGTTACGCGACGAGTAATCGGCCAATTCCGGGTTATGGGTCACAAATATAATGGTGCGCCCACGGGCATGCAGCTCCTGAAAGAGAGTAAGGATGCTGAACGAAGTCCGGGTGTCAAGGTTACCGGTTGCCTCGTCGGCAAGTATTATCACGGGGTCGTTGACAAGTGCTCGGGCAATGGCTACGCGCTGCTGCTGACCACCCGACATCTGGTTGCTCTTGTGGTACAGACGGTCCTTCAGACCTACAGCCTCAAGTGACTTTATGGCTCTTTCGCGACGCTCTTTTGAGCTGACGGAGGAATTGTAGAGGAGAGGCAATTCCACGTTTTCAATGGCTGTGGTCTTAGGCAGGAGGTTATAGTTCTGAAACACGAATCCGATTTTTCGGTTACGTGTCACAGCCCGCTGATTTTTGCTCATTGACTGTACCGACACGCCATCAAGTTCATAGACTCCGGAGGTAGGGGTGTCAAGACATCCGAGCAAGTTGAGGAGCGTTGATTTACCGGAACCGGACGCACCCATAATGGTAACGAACTCACCTTCACGAATAGTGAACGACACACCTCTCAACGCCTTGACTTTCTCGCCACCGACAATGAACTCACGGCGTAATTTGTCAACACGTATTATCTCTTTATTATCATTCATAACATAGAGGAAGTGGTTAATTAAGACGTGTCAGCTTATTTCTTTTTGTTGCGGCCCGGCGGTTGAGGCGCGAAGGGGCTTTGCTTGTCTGACGAACCATCGCCCTGCTGCTCGGCCATCTCTTTACCGGATTCATACCCCACGGCTACAACATCGCCGTCCTTGAGGCCGCTGACAACGCTCGTCTTTATCCCATTGGTCACACCGATTTTCACCAGTTTATTAACCAGCGAATTACCTTCTACAACCCATACGGTTCTCTCATCCTCAGACAGTGATGACTTATCTATGGCTTTGCCAGGCTCAGGCAGGTTCATGTCGGGGTGATCTTCCGGCTCGAATGTG
This sequence comes from uncultured Bacteroides sp., assembly GCA_964487725.1. Lineage (GTDB taxonomy): Bacteria > Bacteroidota > Bacteroidia > Bacteroidales > Muribaculaceae > Paramuribaculum. Next base: position 12,411 of record CAZASF010000023.1, read on the forward strand.
AACGCAGCGGGCGGCAGGAGAAGAATATCGTCCTCGCTCATAGTGTAGATGGTAAGGTTCGCTGTCAGACCGGGAATGAGCTTATGGTCAGGGTTGGAAGTGCCAACAATCACCTCGTAGGTAACAACGTTGCTTTCCGTAGTGGGAGAAAGGCGCACCTGTGTTACGGTACCTTCAAATGTGTCGTTGGGATAGGCGTCAACCGAGAATTTCACCTTCTGACCTACCTTTACCTCACCTATATCAGCCTCGTCAACATTACCTACAATCTGCATGTTGTCAAGATCCGCAATGGTGTAAAGGTTAGCAACATTCATACTTGACACGACTGTCTGTCCGACCTCAACTTCGCGGGATATCACAATGCCGTCAATAGGAGAGTAAATCTCTGCGTAGTTAAGGTTCTTGGCAGCTCTCACGCGATCAGCCACAGCCTTGTCGTAAGCAGCCTTCGAGACCTCATATTCCTTTTGCGAGGTGTCAAACTCGTAATCGCTTATAAGCTGTTTGTCATGGAGTTTCTTATTGCGCTCGTAGTTCGTACGGTTATATTCGTAGGTATATTTGGCTGAGGCCACACTGGCTTCGGCGCTTTTGTAGTCACTCTCCAACACAGTTTTTTCAATCTCTGCGATAAGCTCTCCTTTCTTCACGATGGAGTTGAAGTCAGCATATAGTTTATCAATGATACCGGTAACCTGAGTACCGACATCGACCTGGGTCACGGATTCAACCGTACCGGTGGCGGTAACCGTCTCCGTCAGGTTGCCTTTCTCCACCTTAACGGTGGCAAGCTCAATCTTGCTTTCTTTGGCGCAGGCGCTCATGATCAACACAAGAGCCAACGTTAAGCCTGTTTTTGTCAATTTCATAGGGATACTGTTGTTGTTCTGTAATATTCAATCATTTTCTGTCCGAGCAAGGCCATGTATTTGGCCTGAAGCAATGACTGCTGAGCCTCAATGAGGTTATTGTGGGCAGTCATAAGCTCAATGGGATTAACGAGGCCGAGGTTGAACTGCTCGTTGGTCAGTTCGTTGCTTGTCTTAGCTGACTCAAGCTGCTGGACAGCTGCGTTGTAACGGCTCTGCGCAGAGCGGGTGTCGATATACCAGTTTTCCACGGATTGGGCAAGCTCGGTGTAACGGAGATCTGCATCCAACTGTGCGTTCAACTGCTGAACCTGAGCCTTTGCCACAGCCAACTTGGTCCGCTTGTTGTCAAGAATCGGGATGGATAGAGTCAGTCCAATGTTTTCATTGAGCGACTGCTTGAGCTGATTACCGAAGCTACCGCCGGGAACATAATAACCTGTACCGATGCCGGCGTTGAGAGATATTCTGGGGCGTCCTGATGCCTTGGCAATCTCAATGTCAAGTTCCGCGCCGTCTTCTTCCAGCTTAAGGCCCTTGAGTTTTAGGTCAGTGGCCACGGCCATGCGGTAGCTCTCATCAATAGGAGGCAGAGCAGCCAGAACCTCGGCTGCGGTTACCTCCACATTGGCCAGTTCGATATTGCGGTCTATTCCGAGTTCAAGAAGCTTTTTAAGTTCCATGCGCCGTGTGTCGTAGGTGCCTTGCGCGCTAACCAGACTGTAGAGGTCCTGTTCGTGCTGGGCTTTCAGCTGCGCGTAGTCAACTTTCGATGCAGAACCGGCCTCCATGAGCTGCCTCATTCGCTCAGCCTGAGCCCCGCTTAAGTTAGCTGCGTCCTGATAGATTTCTATAGCCTCGCGGGCATAGAGGATGTTGAGGTAAACTTGCAGCAGGTCGGTTTCAAGAGTGCGGATAGCATCCTCAGTGTCGATGCGGCTGATTTCAGTGTTGAGCTGGTTGCGTTCGATGGTTCTCTCACGTTCGCCACCATTCCACACCGTCCATCCTGCATTAAGGCCCAGCTGTCCGTTGTAAGCGTTCTTGTTTCCGTTGTTGCCCCAGGGCATGTTGGTGAAGCCGTGGGTGGTACTGAAATCAAGAGTGGGCTGCCACTGTGCACGCGCTTCCTCAAGATTATACTCCGAGGTCTGCTCGTTAAGTCTCAGTTTCTGGAGGGAAATGTTATGACTTTTTGCATAATCAACACAATCCGCATAATTCCACACCTCAGCCGATACAGTTACCGGAAGGGTTAGAAATGTGACCAGAAATGATGCTGTAAGATTCGTTATCTTCATACGGATGATGAACTGAATTAATGTGATATATATACGCGAAATAAAATTATAATTTTAGTATGTGCAAAAAAGTTCAACAAACGGCTATAAATCTTCAATGAACCGGCCTTATTTTTTCTGCACAGCCGCTATGGAATGAGCGGAAATATAGGACTGGAAAGCGTTTCTGTAGCTTTCGCCTACAGGGATGTACGTATCGGCATCCATCAATATGCGTCCCTTTACAATGCTCTGAACTGAATCCATGTTCACGATGTAGGAGCGATGGACCTGAATGAAGTTCCGGGGGAGATTGTCCTTTATGGAATTAAACGAGCTGAGAGTCAGCAACGGTGATTCCGCCCCTTTGGTGAAAATCTGCAGATATTCGCCGTAGCCTTTGATATATCGGATATCAGAAAGGTTAACACGCACATATCTATAATCAACCTTTACAAACAGAGAATCTCCGCCATCGCTACGCGATTGTGAAGGCTTGTCTTCAGTTGCAGGATGCCGTTGGTTATATCGTTCCAGCAGCTTGTTAGCTGCACGCTGGAAATCAGCGAAACTGTAGGGCTTCAACAGATAATCCACTGCCGAATACTTGTAGCTGTCAACAGCATAGTCCGTATATGCAGTTATAAACACCACCAACGGTGCATTGGTAAGAGAACCTATGAATTCCATGCCGTCCATGTCAGGCATGTTGATGTCAGTGAATATGGCATCAATCTTCTCCGTGGCCATTACAGCCGTGGCCTCCAACCCGTTGCGGCATGCGCCAACAAGTTCGAGAAACGGCACCTTCATCACATAGTTGCGGAGCTTTTCGAGAGCAATAGGCTCATCATCAATTATCAACGTTCTCATAAGGCAATGTCAGATTTACAGTGTAAGTTACAGGCCCCGAGGTGATATCAAGGCTGTACCGGTCACCAAAAATAATGTCCATACGCTGCTTCACGTTCTCGAGCCCAATACCCTCGCGATGCTCTTTGTTACTATCGGACGTTGCCGCATGGATGCTGTTAAGGCAGTTGAAAACAACTTTTCCATCATCAACCCTCAGATTGATACTGACATACGAATCGCCGGAATAGCTGACACCGTGCTTGAATGCGTTTTCAATGAACACGATGAAAAGTAACGGCGGCACCTTAATACCGGCAGTGACACTGCTGTCAGGGAGATCAGCAGAGATGCTTACGGCATCCTCATGATATCTCTCGCGCATAAGGCCCAGATAATCACGTATGAACCCCACTTCTGCGGTCAGTTCAATCATCGGGCGGGAGCTTTCATAGAGCATGTATCGCATCAGTCGCGACATCTCAATGACCATATCCTGAGCCTTGGCCGGATTAATCTCTATCATGCCATGAATGTTGTTGAGCATATTCATGTAAAAGTGAGGGTTAACCTGAGCCTTGAGATAAGTCAGCTGATTCTCAGCATTCTTCTTCATCAGCACGCCCTGTTCCAGCCTATCCTGAAAATGCTGGAAAATCAAGGAAATGGCAATGTTGACCCCGACAATCAGAAGGTCATAGATCACATCAAGAAACAACGGAAGCGGGATAAGAGGTTGAGGACCGGGGTGAGGAGGGCGCTCGAACTCATGTGCACCCTCGGTGGCTATGAAGCCATAGAACTGGAATCTCTGCCACAGCCATACGACCGCAACCGACAGCACAACTGCAAATAGAAAAGAAACGTAGAATCCTCGCTTGAGAAGGCGCGGAATTAGCAGATAGTTGTTCAGGACAAAGAGAGCCAGAAATGGCAACAACTTTGCAGCGAGTTTTATAAGGGACTCGCCATCAATGAGCGGCAATTCAGTGTAGCTCCGCGCACGGATTATGTCAAGGAGGAATAGAAGCACCGCCAGAGTCCACAGACCGGCATAAATTATAGTTTCGAGCCTCCGGTTGTTGGTTGAATCCATAGTCCAAATGTTGTTTTCGCAAATTTAGCAAATTTTCGCTTTCCTTACATCAAACATCAGCAAACTACAACTAATATCCGACAAACGCACCATTTCTCCCCACGAACACAGATGCCAAAATAAAACCGGGACAACTGCGTCATGCAGCCGCCCCAGGTTTAATCCATTACGTCTAATTTTCTTCTAACCGAAAAGATTGCTGATCTTTCCTTTGATTTCCTCAAAGGCACTTTCCTTGACACCATCGCCGTCAAGGTCGCCAATCAACCCGGCACCCTTGATTTTCTCCACTATTTCTGACATGGAGAATTTGCTTGTGTCTATTCCTTTCAGGTGCTCGGTTACTGCCGATACATCAAATGAACCGCCAAACTTTGAGGTCAATTCCGAGAGTATGTTCTGTATGTCCATAACGGTTATTATTTAGGTGAATAAAATATGTGTTGTTACTGTTTCATTATGTCGGTTGACGGGATGCACGGAATGCCCATGTTGCGTATGTCATAGACATTAGCCTGCGCCACTTCATCTGAGGCAGCCGAACAGCAGTCTGTCACAACGGTGGTGTTGTAGTCCATACTCATTGCATCGACCGCGGTTGAGCGTATGCAGTTCGGATATTGCGTACCTACGATGTAGAGATTCTTTACGCCGAGGCCGCGCAATACAATGTCAAGGTCGGAACCGAAAAATGCGCTGAAACGATGTTTCGTTATCTCTATATCACCCGGTTGAGGTGCGATTTCAGCAACAACTTCCGCACCCTTTGTTCCGGGGATACAGAACGGCTGCCCCTCCTCAAAGAAATGGCGACGGAAAAGCTCGGCATCAACGCCCGACGGACGGTGGACACGATAGGCATAGATTATAGCCCATTTTTGAGCTCTACCGTAGTCAAGAAACTTCTTTATGGCTCCCAGAGTGTCGTAGGCACCCATAACCCTCATTGAAGCACCAGGCAGAACAAAGTCATTCTGCATGTCGACAACTATAATGGCATTTGTTGCCTCTGTTATATATTGTTCGTTTTTATCCATTTGATTATTAATTTTTTGTCTGAAATGAAAACGCATTTATATGGGTCACAGTTGATTGCATTAACCTTGTTTAGGTAAAAACAACGATTGTTGGTACGTATATTCCACGGAGTATTATGAAATTTTGTTAATATAATCTCCCACGTATGAACCATTACTCACCATATTATGTTTTTACGGCAGAAAATAACCAACTAACTAAATATAATCATGGATTGTAATTGTAATAATAAGGTAAAACATTCCTATCATTTTGATGTAACCGAAGTGGTTGACGGAAAAATCCAGGAAGTTATGAATTTTAATTTCGGCGGTCATCATGACCTGGCCGCATTAGCAGCCAGAGCCGAAAAGGATCAGGGCATTACCGAGAAACACGCCCGCCAGCTTGTGTTAGGCTTGCGATTGCTTCATCATGCATTGAAGAAATATCCCGACAATGCTGATTTCGCCGCATTCCTTGCTCAACTCGACGATTTCAAACACAAACTGAAAGGAGTCGATGGCGGCAACAAGTAAAACCTGTTAACCCGCATAAAACCGCAGGCCCGGCAGCCTGCGGTTTCTTATTTTACGGGGCTTCATTTTGTCAGTTCAAAACAACCCTTTAATTTTGCAGCGTAGAAAAGCCTATGAAGAAAGCTGCTGAAATACTCGAGCACAAAGGAGTTAAACCCACACCCAACCGTATCCTTGTTCTGGACGCGCTGCTGAACACCACTCATCCGGTGAGCCTTTCAGATCTTGACACCATAATAGCCACCATGGACCGGTCAAGTATATTCCGCGCCCTCACACTTTTCCTTGACAACGATCTGGCTCACGGTTTAGAGGACGGCAGCGGCTCGATGAAATATGAGGCATGTCACGGCGATGAACACTGCACTATATCTGATATGCACGTCCATTTCCACTGCGAATCCTGCAACACTACGTTCTGCTTCGAATCCGTACCGATTCCCGAAGCCGACATCCCCGAGGGGTTCGTTCCCCGCTCTATAACATATATGGTGAAAGGGCTCTGTCCGAAGTGCCGGAAATGAAGGATTATCGTGAGTTAGGTCTGTTAACACTTGACATAATGAAGGTTAAATGACTCTCTCGGTTTAAACCAGGAGCAATCTTTGCCGTCAAAGAACCGTAAACAGAAAATAAACGTAATACTAACAATGGCCGAGGAGACACACAAATCCAAAGCCAATATAAAAGGAAAAGACACATGAAAAAGATTTTTTTAAGCATTGCAATTCTCGCATCTTCAGTAGCAGTTTTCGCACAGAGCAACAACCAGCAGACAACTACCTCTACCGTACAGACCGAGCAAGTAAAAAACTGCAAGGGCAAGAAAGCTGACGGCAAGGACAAGAAAGATAGAAAGGACATTAACGGCAAAGCTAACCGTGACGCCCGCGCATTTGAAGGAATCACCCTTACCGATGCACAGAAATCCAAACTCGAAGCCCTGCGCTCTCAGGAAATGAACGCTCGCAAGGAAGCCCGCGGAGCCCAGGATAAAGGCCGTGAGCAGAAGCAGAAATTGACTGACGAGCAGAAGAAGCAGATGAAGGATGCCAAAATCACCAAGCGCGATGACGCTCGTAAGGCCCACCTTGCCGGTATTAAGGCAATCCTCACCCCTGAGCAGTATGTAGTGTTCCTTGAAAATTCATACGTGTTCAGTGATAATGGCCCCAAAGGTCCCGAGGCAGGCAAAGGATTCCGCGGAGACCAGCGAGGCAAGAAAGGTCGCGACGGCAAAAAAGGATTTGACGGCAAGAAGCCTCAGCCCCGTCCTGAAAAGAAGAGTGATAAATAATACTCCTGGAAATCACACCTGATACATAGCAAAAACATACACACATTCTCTGGACCTATTGCTGACTATCAGCAATAGGTTCAGGGTATGTTTGTACGTCACATTGGATTGCTGACGCAGAATTCAAGGTCAAGTAGCAAACGCTTAGCTTCCAGGCCCCCGGCATATCCGCCAAGGTGTCCATCACTTGCTATGACACGGTGACACGGTACGATAATGGACACGGCATTGGCGCCAATGGCTGATGCCACTGCCCTGACTGCCGCCGGCCTGCCAATGCGACGCGCAATTTCGGCATACGAAACTGTGGAACCATACGGGATTTTTTCCAACTCGCTCCACACCCGACGCTGAAACATGGTGCCGGCCAACAAGACAGGAATGGAAAAAGTCGATAGCCGTCCGTCAAAATACTCATTAATCTCGGCAATAGCTTTTAGGATTACTCCGGATGTTCCCTCCTTGAGCTGTGCATCAAAACTAGAGCACAGGCGACGGTCAATTTTTGCCCGTCGTTCCTCACCGGCCCAGTCACAGACGCAAAGCCTGTCATTAAGAGAGCCAATAACCAGTTCGCCCGCGGGCGACTGATAGCTGCAGTATATTATCGTTGCCATAATTTTTTGTGACGCAAAGTTACTATTCAGGCAGTTACAAAACAAGTTTCCGGTCTGACAAGCATGGAGAAACGTCGGCTTATCGTCGGTAAACTAAATTATTTTTACTACGGAATATAGATAAGGAACTGCATATTCCCGTATCTAGTTAACTAATTACAATATTGCATAATATACACCAAAATCGCGCTAATTTGCAACTTACAGGGATGCAGAATTTAAAATTATTTACTTCCTTTGCACCAAAATTTAAATTCACATGAAATCATCACTCACAAAATGGGGACTGTTGTTGCTATGTCTGGCATTCTGCGGCACTGTCAGCGCACAGAACAACGACCGCCCGGAGGGCAAGCCCAAAATGGAAAACGAACCGCAGCTCCGACCTTCAGCATTTGATCTCACAAATCAGGTGAAAAATGACTTAGGCCTTGATCAGAAACAATTTGAAAAGATTCGCTCAGCATACGAGAAATATAACAACACCGTGTTCGGCAACGATGCAGGGCCAAACCTTCCTGCCGGAGGTCCTGGCATGAAGGGCGGCGGAGGTCCTGGCGGACGCCCCGGTGGAGGCCCCGGCGGAATGGGCGGACCTGGTGGCGGTAAAGGCCCTGGTGGAATGGGAGGTCGTCCCGGCGGACAGGGCGGTGCTCCCTACGACATGAAGGCTAATAATAAACCTGCCGACAAGGACTTTGATCCAGCCAAGTTTGAAAAGACGAAAACCAAAGCCGAGGATAAACTATGTAAAACCGTTAAAAAAGTATTGAAAAAAGAACCGGCCAAGTACAACAAGTGGCTTGAGATAAGGAATCAGCAGCTCAAGCGTCTGTTCCCCCAACCGCCACGCGATCAGGAGCCGGGAAAAAACCCAAACGAACCCCAAAAGAAATGAAACACAAGAAACACCTAACAACACCAATTATTGCAGCACTGATGTTCATGCTGCACACCTCTTGTAGCCCTACATCCGGCACATTCTTCGATGAGTCCGGCCTTCCGGGCGACATTGGAGGTGGCTCGTTCAGCCCCGGCGGAATGGGCGGCATGGGCGGAACCGTATCTGACGACGGAGACACGCCCGAGATAACCAGCACAATCCACGACTGGGACGGCACTAAAGCTACGGATGCCGCCAACGACGTTGTTGGTCAGGATGAGGACATATACCATGAAGTGAATTCTTTCGGCAAGAAAGTGGAGGTTGTTTTCTCAGGAAATTCAGCCTCGGTCACCACTTCCAACTCCAAAATCCTCCATAACGAAGACGGAGCATACGTAACGATTGACATGTCGACCAACACCGTGTCAGGAGTTGAAATCGAGCTTAAAGGCTCAACTGACAACGGCGGCATAAAAATCTATGGAGCCAAGAAATTCAAACTGACGCTGAACGGCGTGACCATAAAGTCGCAGAAAGGCCCGGCAATCAACAACCAGTGCAAGAAGCGCATGTTTCTCCACGTGACCAACGGCACTGAGAACACTCTGACCGACGCTGCAACATATACTGACGATTCGTATATGCTTGACCCGAGCGCGTCAGAGGACCGTAAGGGATGCCTTTTCAGCGAAAGTGCCATAATCATGAGCGGCACCGGATTGCTTACCGTTACCGGAAATAACAAACATGCCGTGGCGACGGATAAAGCATTTACGATGCGTCCGGGAGTGAGCCTCGTAATAAAGGGAGCGGCCAAAAACGGATTGCACGTGAAAGGCGACAGCGATGACAATCTCGGCGTAACTATTCTTGGCGGATATATATATGCCAATATCAGCAGTCAGGCCGGCAAGGCAATTAAGACTGACCTTGACGCCGTGATTTCAGGCGGTGTCCTTGACCTCAACACTTCGGGCAATGCCATCTATGATTCAGATGAGAAAGACACTTCATCGGCTGCAGGAATCAAGACCGATGGCGATATCATCATATCCGGCGGAACCATCACAGCCCGAAGCACCGGTAGCGGCGGCAAGGGACTCAACTCCGATGGCGAAATCAACATTTCAGGCGGCGAAGTCGCAGTGGCTACCAGCGGAAGCAAGTACACCTACTCCAGAGACCTTGACTCTTCGCCCAAGGGTGTGAAGGCCGATGGAAACGTGAACATTTCCGGCGGAAAGCTGACAATCTATGCTTCAGGACGAAACGACGGTGCCGAAGGCCTCGAGAGCAAAGCAGTGATGAATATATCCGGTGGCGAATTATATGTACGCGCCTACGATGATGCTATCAACGCTAGCAGCGCCATCAATATTACAGGTGGAACCGTCTACGCTTACTCATCCAACAATGACGGCATTGACTCCAATGGCACCATGACAATATCAGGCGGAACAGTCATAGCATCCGGAGCCTCGGCTCCCGAGGGCGGTCTCGACGTTGATAACTCCAACTGGCTAAAAATCAATGGTGGTACGGTTATGGCCGTAGGTGGTACAATGCAGTCACTCCCGTCAACAGCAAGCGAGCAATACTGTGTTTCCTACAGCGGATTGTCAGCGGCCAAGGGTAGCACCGTCAAGCTGCTCAATTCATCGTCAAAGGTGATTGCTGAATTTGACCTTCCCCGCACAGTGAGCGGAGGCAACCTGTTCTTAAGTGCGCCGGGCATGACAGGTAGTGCCAGCTACTCTGTAACAGTGTCAGGCAACAGCTTATTTTCGTTCACCACTACTTCAAAAGTAGTGTCGGCCGGAACAGGACGCTGATCATTATCATTCTATCAATAAATGTGTGGGAGAGCCAACAACGGTTCTCCCACTCTTTTTATCATTCAGTCGGAAACATGCATCTATTCCTTTGCCGGAATCTGTTTTGTAGCGGCTTTTTCAGTCAGTATGTATCGCTTATAATAAGCAATAAGCAACGCGGTTAACGGCAGTGCTATGATCATACCTATGATGCCGAGCAGCGTGCCCCACACTGACAGTGACAGCAATATAATCGCCGGATTCAATCCGAGCGACTTACCCATGATTTTCGGCGTAAGGAAATAATCACATATAGTCTGGCTAACCACATAAACAACTATGCATTTGCCCAGCTCCGACAAGAATCCGGCTGTACCGGTAAGCGAATCGAGATAACAGAGAATTGCGACCGGTATGAGCGTCACGTATTGCACGTAGGGTATCATGTACAGAATGCCCACCAACAGCCCCATCACAATAGCAAGAGGCAGCCCGGCTATTGAGAATCCGATGCAATAAAACACTGCAGCACATGCAGCTATCACTGCCTGTGAACGGAAATAGAGCGACATGTTGACCTTGATATCATCAAAGACGGGATAAACCTTCGATCTGTAGCGCGGCGGCACAATATTGCGGAACCCGTTCATCAACTGGTGGTAGTCAAGCATGATGAAAATCACGTAGATAAAAGTCAGCAGCCATTCAATGGTGCGCATGATAACATCAAGGGTTGCCGACAATACGGACGTGCCTTTGGAAAACAGATCGGCTATCTGCTGAGGGTCAATATATTGCCGAAGATTCTCAATGCTGAGATGTTTTGTAATGTATTCCTGTATGTCAGGAGGTAGAAACGGGGTTGAATGTCCTGAGGAGGCTCTTATAAGATCCTCCAGCTGATTGATTTCATTTATTGATATAGGGACAACGATGCAAGCCACCCCCACAACAACAATGACCGCCTCAAACAGCGTGAGGAACACAGGGATAACCCGGCTTTTCATTTTGAAGTGATTCTGCTGGAAAGTGACCACCGGCTCAAGCACATACGCTATAAGACATGCCACGCAGAAAGGCAACAGCACATTTCTCAGATAATTGACCAGCCACACCAACACGGCAATCGCAATAATAGTAACGATTGCACGTATGACCTGATCAAATGTTATAAGATTGCGCCTTACCATCTCCTACTGTCATAAATAAATCATCTCCCTTATATAACGCCAAAGAGCAAAAGGATGTTTTACGTGGCGCTCAACGATATTGCTCCAAAATCCGCCCCATTCGCCTATAAGTTTGCCATATCAAAAATTATTGTATCTTTGTAATCAGAAAAGAGCCACCTCACTCTTGCCCACATAAAATATCTGGTAATAACTTTTCATTGAATCACCGGCAAAAAACGCGCTCAAAGGTGTCCATTAGCCACCTTTGAGAAGAAAAAAGCAGGAAAATTAAATATGATCGTCAAATCCAACAAATAATTGAATTATAGTTATGGGATTCTGGAGTTTTATGCGCGATATGATGGTGTTCGACCGGTTGTTCGGACATCATAAGAAAGAGTCTTTTTGGGAGAGACGCCAAAGGGAGAGTAAACGTTATGCCAACCATTCTCATAAGTATGACAATGGTGGTGGTTACCGTAGCAGTTACGGTACTACCGATTACGTACAACAGGACTTTGACGATGACCTTGACAGCGGCATGTTTGACGATGACTTCTAACCTGTAAAAGTCAAAAGAGTAGCGAATTAGGCGGAGGTGGGTCGCGGGCGGTTGGCAGCGATGCGGGCAAAGACCAGCGTGCCAACAACGCAGACTGTGAGCAGGCACAGGGTGGTTGTCATTATATTTCCGATTCCTACAAGGGGTGAAACAATGCTACCGGAGAGGAATCCGCATGCGCCGAAAATGGCCGATGCCATTCCGGTCACCTCACGACCTTCGTCCATGGCAAGCGTTGTGGCCGAGGTGAATATCAGGCCAGTTCCAACGAGCATCACGAATGTCATCAGTTCGTAGATCCAGAAATTCGCACCAATGGTCAGGAATATCCACTGCACGACAATACTGAACGTTATGACCAAAGATCCGGCTGTGGCCGCAGAGGGCATTTTGCGGAAACGGAGCGACAATGCTGAGCCCAAACCGATGCCCACCGAATTGACGGCAAAGAATACTGCGAACATCAACTCGCTGTAGCCAAACTCGTTCTGAATGATGAACGAGGCGGAGGATATGTAAGAGAACAGGATGCCATTTGCGAATGCGAAAAGCACTGTGTAGATTACATAAAACTTCATTTTCATCAGCTTCGGGAAACTGCTCATAAGCCCTAATATGCGCCCGGTATATCGCCGGTCGGCGGGCAAGGACTCACGGTAGAGCATACACATAGCCAGAAGAACCACTCCAATTCCAAAAAGAATCCAGAAAATGCCCTGCCATCCTATAGCCTCCGAGACAAGGCCTCCTACCACGGGAGCACAGACCGGAGCAATGCCATTTACCGCTCCTATTATAGCCAGCATTTTGGCAAGTTCTCTGCCGGAGTAGCAATCGGTTGCCACAGAGCGCGACAATACAAGTCCGCCCGAGCCGCCGAGACCCTGGAGGAATCGGCTCAGGTTAAAGGTCTGTATATCTGGGGAGAAGATACACAACAAAGTAGATAATGCAAAAAGCATCATGGATGCTATCAACACACTCCGACGACCGTACTTATCGCTCAACGGCCCGAAAAATATCTGCCCAACGGCAAGTCCGAGCATACTCATGGAGAGGCCCATCTGGACAAGCGATGGAGAAGCGTTGAACACATCGGCCAACGATGGCAATGTTGGTAAATACATGTCGGTCACAAATGGCCCGAAAGCCGACAACATCCCTAAAAATACAATAAGAAATATGAAATACTTACGTCCGAAGTTGGTCATGATTACTTTACGTTATTTTTTGACGGTGCAAAATTACAAATAAATTCTTGAAAAGACTAAAATCACGCCTTCGGGCCAAATTCATGTTCCATTCTGCCAAAACAATGCTCGCATTATCCATGTTGTAATAGTTAAAACTATCCATTATGTTTCAACTATATACTCACATCAAATTCATCACCGCATCGACCATACTGTTGGCCGTTTCGTCCTGCGGTCATAGTAATCCGGATATTCATGGTGAGAACACTGACCCCGTCAGAGTCAAAACAATTTCAGCTACTCCATCGGCCTCAGCAACGACAGCCGATGCATATTCCGGTACGGTGGAGGCCGGAAGCTCAACGACACTGAGCTTTTCTGTGGGCGGGACTATAACCAGAATCAATGTGTCGGAAGGTCAGCATGTATCGAAAGGACAATCAATAGCGAGTGTCGACGGTTCGTCACTGAAAAGCACCTACGACATATCGTTAGCTGCGCTTCGCGAAGCACAGGATGCCTATAACCGCATGAAGAAGTTGCACGATGCAAAGGCACTGCCTGACATGCAGTGGGTGTCCGTGCAAGAGAAGCTCAAGCAGGCCGAGTCAGCAGCCGCAATTGCCAGAAACGGAATGAACGATGCCAGTATAAGCTCCCCGATATCAGGAGTTGTAGCCCATAAACTGGCCGATGTAGGGCAGACGGTTGCCCCCGGAATGCCGATTGTGGAAATAATGGATGTGGGTACCCTGAAAGTAAAAATATCCGTACCGGAATCAGATCTCGCCAATTTAGCAACCGGGGCAGATGCAGTTGTAACCGCCGGAGGACGAACGTACGCGGCTAAGTTGGTGGAGAAAGCTGTGGCAGCCAACTCTCTGTCACACAACTATGATGTTAAATTCAAGGTAACAAATCCCGATGACAACATTCTCCCGGGAATGATATGCAGTGTGTCAGTTGACGGGGTCACCCCATCGTCAGAATCCGCAACGGATGCTGAAATAGTTCTCCCACCGCAAGCCGTGGTTCTGGCATGGGACAACTCAAGTTACGTATGGATAAAGAAAAACGGCGAAGCCAAGCGACAGAAAGTCAATGTTGGAGGGCTCGACTCCCGCGGAATCATCATCAGCGGAGGACTCGCACCTACTGACAGTGTTATAGTGGAAGGTCAGCAGAAGCTCAGCAGCGGTCTTAAGGTTACATCAGTAAATTGAAATTACCATGGATAAGTTCAAGAATCCGAACATAGTATCGTTCGGCTTACAGTACAGACGCATAGTACTGCTTATCTCCGTGGTACTGATAGCGTGGGGTGTCTATTCCCTAATAAAGATGGACAAGAATGAATTTCCTTCGTTCACAATACGCGAAGGTGTTGTTGCTGCCGTCTATCCGGGAGCTGACGCCACCCAGATAGAACAAGAGGTGCTGAAGCCGCTTCAGGACTACGTGTTCAGCTACAAGGAGGTCAACAAGAAGAAAACCACGGCTCAGGTTTCTGACGGGATGGTGATGATTTTCGTGACTCTTGATGATAACGTCAACACTACTGAATCCGACCAATTCTGGGATGAGTTCAAACTCGGAATGGACGCAGTCAAGGCCGAACTTCCGGCCGGGGTACTTGCCGTTGAAACCATATCGAACTTCGGAAACACATCAGCTCTGCTTCTCACCATGCAGGGAAAGGACAAAACTTACCGTGAATTGCATGACTACATGGAGCAACTGCGCGACCGCCTGCGGGCAGTACCCAGCATAGGCTCAATGACCGTCTACGGCGAACAGACCGAGCAAATCAGCGTCCGTATCAACACCGAACGTCTTTCCCATTACGGAATTGACGAAAAGACTCTGGCGCTGACGCTTCTGTCACAGGGATTCAAAACGACCGGCGGACGCCTCAAATCATCTACATACACAATGCCGCTATATGTGGCTAAATCGTTTAATTCGGTCAACGATATAAAACAGACCGTTGTGTTCTCCACACCCACGGGTGATGTGGTAAGATTGAGCGACATAGCCGACGTGGTTCGCGAATACCCCGAGCCATCAAGTTACATAACCAACAACGGTGAAAACTGCCTTCTGCTCAGCATTGAGATGAAGGACGGCGAAAATATCGTGGCTATGGGAGATGCCGCCGGAAAGGTTATTGAAGATTTTGCCAAGGAGATGCCTGCCGACATGGAACTGTTTAAAATCACGGATCAGCCCACAGTGGTTAATCTCAGCGTCATTGACTTCCTGCAGGAGCTTCTTATAGCCATAGTTGCAGTGCTCGTGGTGATAATGGTTCTGCTTCCGCTGAAAGTAGCCTTTATCGCAGCTCTTACAATTCCGGTCAGCATTTTCATATCGTTAGGTCTGTTCTACGCCTTAGGTATAGAATTGAACACGGTGACGCTTGCATGTCTCATAGTGTCGCTCGGAATGATTGTTGACAACTCGGTAGTAATCATTGATGAGTATGTTGACTTGATTTCCGATGGAATGCCTCACGTTCAGGCCACTATAAACGCGGGGACAATGTTTTTCCGAGCAATCGTTTCGGCCACTCTCGCCATCTCAATCACGTTCTTTCCTTTCCTCATAACAATGACGGGAATGTTCCGCGACTTCCTCACGGACTTCCCTTGGGCGATACTGCTGATTCTCACCATATCACTGATTGTTGCCGAGCTTCTCGTGCCATATCTGCAGTACAAGATAATCAAGAAACCGATTTATGCCATGGAGAAAGAGGCCATAGAGAGTGGCAAGAAGAAATTCTCGTTCTTCGTGAGTCTGCAGAAATGGTATGATAAGTTGGTGACATTGGTATTCAATTGGCCAAAGACAAGCATTGCAATAGGCATAATCTCAGTGATATTGGGAACATGGGCCTTCGTTACGCGTCCAATACAACTTATGCCCATAGCCGAGCGCGACCAGTTTGCGGTTGAAATCTACCTTCCGTCCGGCTCTTCTCTTGACGCAACCGACGCTATAGCTGACAGTCTTGCCAAGATACTGCGCAAGGACGACCGAGTGGTATCGGTAGCGTCATTTCACGGTATGTCCTCTCCCCGCTTCCAGACTACCTACGCGCCGCAGGTGGGCGGTCCGAACTATGCTCAGTTCATTGTCAACACCAAGAGCAATGAGGCCACAATAGAGTTGCTGAACGAATATACGCCCAAATATCAGGATTATTTCCCGGGGGCATACGTCAAGTTCAAACAGCTGAGCTATTCGAATGCGAAATATCCTGTGGAGGTGCGCCTGTCAGGATTGGATTATGCAAAAAATATGAAGGCTGCCGACACGGTTATCTCCATCATGCGCCGCATTCCCGGGCTGACCTTGGTTCGGCCGCAGTCCGGAATTCAATTGGTGGCGGCAACAGTGGAACCGAACCCAACACAGATGTCGCGCCTCGGGCTGAACAATACTCTGCTCGAGATGACACTCGCCATGCGCTACGGATCGGGAGTTCCTATGGGAACTCTTTGGGAAGGCGACTATGGAATCAACATTGTTGCCAAAACGCAGAACTCCGACAGTTCAACATACGCGGCACTCATGCGTGAGCCCATACCGGTGATGGCCGTAGGCAACACTCCGCTCAAGGCCTTTGCCGAAGTTAAACCGACGTGGCATCCCGGCGAAATCGACTATCACGGAGGAATGCCCGCCGCAATAATTTCGGCTGATAATGTAAGGGGCCTCAACTCCCTTGCTCAGACATCAATTCTCCAAAAAGAGCTTGACAAAATTGAGCTACCTGAGGGCGTGACTCTGAGCTACGGCGGCGATTACGAACAGACTCAGGAAATACTGCCGCAAATGGGCGCTGCATTGCTGATTGCGGTTGTCATTATTTTCTTCATCCTTTTGTTCCACTACAAGGGCGTCACGGTGCCACTGCTCATGCTATTGTCACTTGTTTTCGTGATTCCGGGCACTGGATTCGGGCTCGCTATAATGGGCGAGGTAATCAGCCTCACCTGCACACTCGGACTCATCAGCCTCATGGGCATTCTTGTGAGAAACGTAATAATAATGTTTGACTACGCTGAGGAGCTTCAGGAAAGCGGCATGTCGGTAAAGGATTCTATATTCCAAGCCAGCGAGCGGCGTATGCGTCCTATATTCCTGACATCGGCCGCGGCCACTATGGGTGTGTTGCCAATGGTTGTTTCGGGAAGCGCTCTATGGAAACCAATGGGTATCGTTATTTTCTTCGGCACACCAATCACAATGGTGTTCATCCTGACCGTTATTCCCATTCTTTACTGGAAGTTCTGCAAAAAGACGGCGCCAACCATTGAAGTACCGGTTTATCCCGTAGAGGAAACAGAAACACAAACCCCTCAACCTAAAAACGATGAAAAGTAAGATATTAGTCAGCTCTATATTTGCCGCGATACTTTCTGCCACGGCGGTTTACGCGCAGGATTATGCTCCGGGCGATACTCTGTCGCTATCGCTTGACCAGTGTCGCCGGATGGCGTTAAGCGGGAATGCCTCGGCTAAAACCTCTGTAAATAACATGAAGGTTGCTAAAGAGACCTCAGAGGAGGCCTTCACAAAGTATTTCCCCGAAGTATCCGCCTCCGGATCAACGTTCTGGGCCAACCATGACGTTATCCAATACAATGTCCTTAACCTCTTTGAACTCGGAATGATTGATAAGGGCTATACCGTTGGGATTACCGCTGTACAACCCTTATTTGCCGGCGGTCAGATTGTCAATGGAAATGCACTTGCCCACGTTGGCGAACAAGTGGCCGAACTGCGCAAACGGCAAACCGATGAGGAGATATGCGTGTCGGTCGACAAATACTATTGGAAACTCGTGTCGCTTCAATCGCAACGCGAAACCCTCGCTTCGCTGATTACGATGCTGGACACCCTCGCCTATCAGACTCAAGCAGCTGTCGATGCCGGGGTTATCCTCAAGAATGACCTGCTGAAAGTGGAGCTGCAGCGCAACGATTTCAAGTCTACGATGATTGACCTTGACAACGGCATAGCACTATGTTCAAATTTGCTTGGGCAATACATCGGTGTTGGCCTCACACCCATCAAGGTCACTGAGCGTCTTGCCATCGGAGATGTCCCTGAATTTGATTTAAAACTGTGGCAAAATCCGCAGGATGCCGTTTTGAACACCGCCGATTACGGCATGCTGAATTCCGCCATAAAAGCAGCTGAATTGGAAAAGAAAATCACAATAGGCAGCAATCTGCCCACGGTTGGCGTGGGGGCCGGATGGTTTTTCCACAATCTCCTTGAGGAAAACAAAAACTTCGGCGCCGTGTTCATCTCCGTGAAAGTTCCTCTGAGCGGATGGTGGGGCGGCTCACACGCCATCAAAAAGAAGGACCTGCAGATTCAGAACGCACGCATCCAATTTGAGGACGGACAGGAAATGCTCCAGATTGCTATGCGCGATGCCTGGGATAATCTGACGGCTGCCTACCGCAAGACACAGAATGCATCGGAAGCCATAGGACAGGCTGAGGAGAATCTGCGCCTCAACAGGACATATTACGATGTTGGCGTGTCAACAATCACTGACTTACTTGAAGCCCAGACTCTCTACAGACGCGCCTGCGACCAATATATCAGCGCATACTCCGACTACCAGCTGCGCATTACCGAATATCTCAAAGCCACCGGTCAACTGCCAACTGATCCCACAGCTGCTGACTCCTAACCCAGCTTTAAAAGCAGATATCGTTCAACGAACAGCAAAGGAGAGGCCGTGTCAATATCTTTGGCGCCGCCTCTCCTAATTATGTCATTGTTCAAAAGATTTTCAAGGATTCGTAATAGCTTTTATTTTATGGTGAAGCCGAGGTCCTCGATGGTTTCACGGACGGCGTTTTCATCGGGAGTGCCTGTTATGCTTGTTTTGCCGGATGCAAGGTCAACCTCTACGGATTCAACTCCGGGGAGTTTGGAGAGGTTCTTCTCAACCATGGCCTTGCAGTGGCCGCAGGTCATTCCTTTTACTACGTAAATCTGATTTTGTTGCATATTCATTTTCTTTTTTGGTTTATATTTCAGGATTATTGCATTGATTAGCAGTAGCACAAGCACTACCGAACAAATAATTTGGAATGTGGTCGCGCTCACGTGGCATCCGATATGCATGGCCGACATTGACATCGCAAACCATTCATTGGGCAGGATGTAATCAATACACAAACCAAAGGCTATCGCGCTCAAAATGATAGTGGCAAGATAAGTTGCAGCGGCTTTCTTGCCCAACGCTTTGCCTACTATGATTATAGAGGCGAAATTGGCGGCCGGTCCGGCCATAAGCAGTACGAACGCAGCTCCGGGACTCAGCCCTTTCAACATCAGTGACAAGGCAATGGGTATAGAGCCTGTGGAGCAGACGTACATCGGTATCGCAACGATTACCACTGCAATCATTGAAAGAAGCGGGTATTGTGAGAATTTTGTAAAGAAACCATCCGGCACGAAAACTGTAATAGCCGCAGCAATCAGCAATCCAATCAATAGCCACTTGCCAATATTTTGTATCATATCTACATACCCATATCGCAGGGCTGTGGTAATCTTTTCACCAAAAGACTTGGCCTCAGGAGCATCAATGGTATCTACCTCGCCGTCCTTAGATTTGCTTGTCTCTTTATCCTCACGGTTTACAAGGACGCCACCAATAACAGCAGATACAAGAGCTGCCACCGGACGTATAATGGTAAATGCCGGGGTAAGCAGCGAATAAGTAGCGGCTATGGAGTCAACGCCTGTCTGTGGCGTGGCAATCAGGAAAGAAGTGGTGGCTCCGCGCGAAGCTCCGCTCTTACGCAAGGAAACAGCTGTCGGCAACACTCCGCATGAGCAAAGGGGCAGAGGTATGCCTATAATCGCCGCCTTAATCACTGACAGGATGTTGGGCTTTGACAAATGATTCCTGTAAAAACTTTGTGGCACAAAGGCATACAGCACTCCGGCCACCAGAAAGCCGAGAAGCAGATAAGGTGCCATCTCAGCCAGCATATTTATAAGTGAGTAAAGAAATTTCATAGTGCAAAGTTACTATGAAACCACTCCGAATATGTTATACAATTCGCAGATTATGTTACATCTTTATACCTCGTCAATGCCCAATCTGCTTCCACCGTTTTTGAACTCAGATATGTTTATACCAACAAACTTTTTGAATGCGGTTGAAAGATGAGCCACGCTTGAAAAGCCTGCGTCAAACGCTATCTCGGTAAGCGTCAAGTTGTTGTCGAGCAGAAGCTCTTTTACATATTCAATACGCTGAAGCATCAGATATTTCTGAATGGTACGCCCTTCTATTAATGAGAACATACGGCTGATATATCGAAAATCTCTGGCAATGGAATCTTCGATATATGATGAGAGTTTGACCGATTGTGCGGAAACATTTCTTGCATAAAATCTTACAAGAGCCTTTACTTTTTCAATCAGCACCAAATCGTCTGACTCTAAAGGCTCAAACCCCACATTCTCCAACTTCTCATAGAGCTGATTCAATATTTCCTTATCAGGCATCTGTTTAAATTCAACCATGCCTAATGACACTTTCGCATCGTCAATGCCGAGACTGCGGCAAATGTCTTCAACCGTCAGCACACACCGCCGGCACACCATGTTTTTTATGTGAAGTTGAGAGTTCTGCATTAGTATATATTAATTAGAGTTTTGCTTTCTCAATATCATCCATGTCCTTGAAACCGAATGTCGTTGCCACTTCCGATATAATAAGTTAAGGCATATTCAAGAAGTCACGGAGAGAAAGCATTTTGATGCCGTTATGGGTGTTTGGCGTCGAATCACGCAGTGTGACAACCAACTTTTCATAATTGTCGCCAATCGATTCGAGATTACCAAACTCACGTTCAACCGTAGCTTTATCATAGACATTCACAGCAACCTGAATGTATTTCCGTTCACCGTCTTTTTCAGCGACAAAATCAATTTCTTTGTTTCTTGAAAGCACTCCGATCTTTACATCGTAGCCATCCACCGACAATTTGTTGTAAACGGCGTTTTCGAGGATTGCCCCAATATCCATAGGCCGATAGCCTATGATTGAATTCCGAATACCGATGTCTTCGAAATAATATTTTTCACCTATTTCAAAGAATTTCTTACCCTCTATATCCCATCGTCGCACTTTATTAGTGACATAGGCATCGCAAATATAGTCGGCGTATGTCTGTACACTGTTCACAGTCCCGCCAGCACGTTGCGATTTTAGATAATCAGCTATGCGTTTTGCAGTGAAAATTTGTCCCGTATTGTCGGCCAGGAAAAGTAATAGCCTCTGTAGAAAATCATTGTTGCGCACAGAATGACGGGTAACAATATCGCGGTAAACCAACGCATCGGTGATTCCGGTGAGATATTCATTCCATGTTTCGCGTTGGGGAAGATTCCTCAAATATGGCATTCCTCCAAATCTCAAGTATAGGTCTATGCTTTCATCCGAATCTTCAAGTGAATGAAACAAAAGAAACTCGTCATAACAAAGAGGATGCACACTAATCTCTATGCTTCGTCCGGCGAGACGCGATGCAATTTCGGAAGACAACATTGAGGAATTGCTTCCTGTGACATAGATGTCGTTGCGTGAATCAAGACAAAGCGAACGAATAACCTTGTCAAAATCCTCAATCTCTTGGATTTCATCAATGAATATATAGTTCATGGCTGAATCCGACAGATGCCTTACAATTTCGTCGTTTAAATCTGATGCGCTTTTGACATGAGAAAAAGCAAAATCTTCAAGATTTATGTGAATGTAATTAGCTGTTGGCGATGACTGGCGGAGTCGCTCCTCTACGGAATTTAATATACAACTCTTCCCTACGCGCCGTTGCCCGGTCAGCACCTTTATCACACCCTTTCCTTCATAACTAAAGATCCTGTCAAGATATTTTGGCCTCGGAATATTTCCTATTGTTTTAATCATATTCAAAAGTTTCCGCAAATATATCAACTATTTTGAATATATCAAAAATAATTCGATTCAAATGTTTTTGAATCGAACATCCTTCTAACGGCTCAGGCCGAAATTACAGTGCATGAAATTTCGGCCTGAGCCTATTTTTTTGTAATTTTGCAGTTGGATAGGCGTTGTCTGTCCAGGATATTTTGGAAAATTAGAAGCGTTATGCGTATCTTGTAAACTGAAAATCTGGTAAATTGAATGTGATACAAGAGATGGCATAGTGGTTCTCACGCTCATAGCGTGAGCTGCTATTACCATATCAGTATCACAGGTTTACCAGAACCTTCAGTTTAGACGTGGCATAGTTGGCTCACGTATTCTATGTTAAATTCCAAGCATTTTTGGGATTTTTTCTATTGGGGTA
>CAZASF010000024.1:0-34774 GCA_964487725.1 uncultured Bacteroides sp.
TTCGTGCTTCTTGACCACTTTTTATATAGTCTCACACATTGTGAAAGTTTTAATCAAATTAAAGCATCTATTACCTGCTCTTATCATCCCCGCAATGATTTTTTTAATTTGCGGATGCTCCGGGAGTGCGTCATCCAAACCAATGGCTGACAACAATGCGGACAGTGTGGTCCGGCCGAAAGGATTCACCATGGAAATAGTGGCGCGCAACTCAGGAAGCGCTCCCGGTTTCGCCATTGTCTACCATCAGCCCAACGGCGATTATCTGTATTTCGACAACGAATTCGACTATCTTCTGCTATGCCAGAAAACCCGTTTCCTTGAAGAGACATGGGCCGAAATGCACTCATCATCCGGTGCCGACAGTAAGGACTGGCCTTCTTGGTATGCATCGGACGAGGGGCGCCATTTCATATCCCTTCTACCCAGATGCATAGATATATATCCCGCCGATAAAATCAGCATCCCGGAGCAGATGCTGACTTTAATTGAAAAGACCTATTACAATCATCCGCTCCAGCAACGGTTTCAACTGGCATCCACGCAATACAACCGCAAGGAGTACATTTCCTCATCAGGCGGCACATTAGTGTTTCAACCTATGGAGGCTAACACTTTCAAAACAATCAACGGCACTCCGCTCCCCCGAGGCATCCTTTTCACCCCCATAGCTGACTGACCGATAAGCACAGCATGATAACCCATACGGGCCATGTGGGGCATGTGGGTGGGTAGTGCGGGATTTGGTGGTGTGGGAGAAATGTGTTAATTTTGCGCCACGTTTTGGTTCGCTTTGCAGCGATTAATAGGGAATCCGGTGTAAGTCCGGAACAGACCCGCTACTGTAAGTTTTTCAAAATCACCGGCATCAGGCCACTGTCGGGTAATCCCGATGGGAAGGCGCAGGAGAAATAGAACGAGTCAGGAGACCTGCCAAACGGATTTATTTCAATAATCTCGTGGAATAGATTTTGAAGTGAGGAGATTTGACATGGACATAGAAAAGCCGGCATCGGTGTGCCTGTCAGGCGCGGTGGCCGATGTTTCGGATTATAATTATAGTTGCGGTGATGTGTCGCAACCATGTTGTCATGTCAGCGTTGCAGATTCCCCAATCCCTAATCTTTTCCACCTTAAACCATCATTATCTCATTATGAAATGTGCAAGGTGCGAAAAGGAATTCCCGTGTGAGTTCCTTAGTGTTCAACAATGGCTGCATCCGTCCAACTGCGGTAATCGACAGCTTCAGTCAATAACCCATATTTCCGGAGGGGATTGCCCCTCAGCAACCAAATAAAGGGAGGGCTGTCATGTTTACAATGTTTCATGGGTTCCACCTGGTAGAGGAATATCACCAGTGGAAGAAGGAGCACCGCAGTAGCCGCAATCCTATAGGTGTAAAGGCAATAAAATTGTTTTTTGCGATAGTTATACCTTTGTTTTTCTGGGTAGCGCCATCGTCGCTCTACGGTCTGCCGGGGATTTCTCCGGTTGAACACCGCGTGCTGGCAATATTTGTTTTCGCAGCATTGATGTGGCTATTCGATGCAGTTCCGGCATGGACCACTTCGCTTGTGGTCGTGGTTCTGCTCCTGTTTTGTGCGTCAAACAGTGCTCTATGGTTTTTCCAGACCGGCGCTGACGGCGAGAAGATGGCTAATCTTATTAACAACACCGACATTCTCCATTGCTTTGCAGATCCTACCATCATGCTCTTCATTGGCGGTTTCATCATTGCAATCGCGGCCACGAAGTCAGGGTTGGACGTGAAGTTAGCAAAGGTGATGCTACTCCCGTTCGGCACTAAGTCGGAAAACGTGTTGCTCGGATTTATCCTTGTGACGGCCGTCTTTTCAATGTTCATCAGCAATACTGCAACGGCTGCCATGATGCTCACCTTTCTGGCACCTGTGCTGAGCGCGCTGCCGGCCGATGGCAAAGGTAAGATAGGTTTGGCGCTTGCCATACCGGTGGGAGCAAACATCGGTGGCATGGGGACTCCTATAGGAACCCCGCCCAACGCCATAGCCCTGAAATTCCTGAACGACCCGAACGGCATGAATATGGGCATAGGGTTCGGCCAGTGGATGATGGTGATGGTGCCGCTGACGCTTGTCCTGCTTTTTATCGCATGGTATCTGCTGAAGTATCTGTTCCCGTTCAAACAAAAGGAGATTCATCTTCAGATTGAATCAAACCACGCTCCGCACTGGAAAGATAAGGTGGTGTACATAACGTTTGCCATAACGATACTCTTATGGCTCACTGACTCAATTACGGGTGTGAATGCCAACGTTGTTGCAATGCTTCCGGTTGCAGTTCTATGTATGGCCGGGGTGATAACTAAACGCGATCTCGAGCAGCTATCGTGGAGCATACTATGGATGATTGCCGGAGCGTTTGCCTTGGGTGTTGCGATGAAAGAATCGGGTCTTGCCGGACACCTCATAGAAGCTGTGCCTTTTGGCTCATGGTCGCCATTGGTTGTGATAATCGGCTCAGGATTACTTTGCTATCTCATGGCCAACTTCATCAGCCACACGGCTACTGCTGCACTGTTCATCCCAATACTTGCAATAGCCGGAACTTCAATGACGGAGCAACTCGCCTCGTTTGGCGGGGTATCGACGCTACTTATCGGTGTAGCTATCTGCTCATCGGTGGCAATGGTCCTTCCCATATCCACTCCTCCGAATGCATTGGCCGATGCCACAGGATTCATACAGCAGAAATACATGGTCAAGACCGGCCTCATAATGGGTCTGGTTGGTTTGCTCCTTGGTTATCTCGTGCTGATTTTCTGCGGTGTCAACGGAATTTTCTAACCTTAAGGAGTTTATGGCCATGAAAATAGAGGCAGTGGGCAGCTTTCTGCCCGATGAGAAGCTGATACAAGCCAAAGGCGACTTTGAGAGTGGTGCCATATCGCGCCAACAGCTTACGGAGATAGAAGATGATTCGGTGCGCGACATTGTGGAACGTCAAATAGGCTGTGGCCTGCCGTTTGTAACTTCCGGGGAACTTCGGCGGAAGCATTGGTCCAACGACTTCTGGTTCGGACTCAATGGGATTTCACACGAGCATGTAAGTTCAGGCCGCGTGTACCAATCGGTGGAAACATCGGCTGATCTCATTCAAATTACGGGGCGAATAGAATATAACCCCAACCATACGTTTTTTGAAGACTTCAAGTTCTTGCACCATGCAGTGGCCGGTCGTGCTCACTGCCGACAAGCACTCCCCTCACCAGCTAATCTTTTGCTGGAAATCTATGAACTCTCGGAAGGGAATCCGGAAAGGATCTATGAAGCCTCAACGGATGAGTTGATCAGCGATATAGCGGAAGCTTATCGGCTGACAGCACTGCGTCTTCATGAACTCGGCTGCGATGCAATTCAATTTGACGACACCGCGCTCGGGCGCATGTGTGAGGACAACTACACCAAGCGTCTTCTTCAGGGAGGAATTGATCTGATAAAACTGCATGGCGAGTTGCTCACGGTGCTAAACAAATCGCATGACGGGTTGCCTGCCGGAATTGAAAAATCAATCTACATTTCGGGAGGCGACACGATAGTTCCTGAATGGGAATACGTGGAGTATCCGGACAATATAATGCCTAAGGCGCTGAAGTCGTTGAATGTGGATAAGTTTTTCATTCCTCTTGACCTTGACAACGACTATGCCACAGAGGTTCTGCGCCACATTCCGAAAGGGAAGGCGGTGGTGCTTGGACTTGCCGATGCCCACAGCCCGTTCCCCGAAGCGCCGGAATCAATCAAAGCGATGATCAGCAAGGCTTCACGGCTACTTGACCCGACTCGGTTGGCAATCAGTCCACGGACGGGATTTAAGTTGTCGAGCTACAATGAGCGGGCATTGCACTACGAGAACCAGTGGCAAAAGCTCGCAGAGCTGTCCGCCATCTGACATTGTCCATTGGAATCAAACCATCTGTTTGGCAGGATTGTTTGTATCGTTAGGATTGAGATAACTCTATTGTCAGGAATTCTGCACTGATTCATTCATTAATCAATAAATTCTACGATTATGGACAAATACGTATGTGAAGTGTGCGACTGGGTTTACGACCCCGCAGTAGGCGATCCAGATGGAGGCATCGCTCCCGGAACGAAATTTGAAGACCTTCCCGACGACTGGGTATGCCCCATCTGCGGAGTGGGCAAAGACCAGTTCAAGAAAGTGGACTGAACGCAAATCTATCTGATACATGCCGGCCTTAGCGATTGCTCTGGCCGGCATTGTTTTCATGAGGGAATCTCGAAGATTGAGAAGTTGACGCTTCCGTAGGCAATGTGGCGATGGAAGTTGGGAAGCATCGAGTAGTCACGGGCTTTCGAGTGCTCAAGAATGAAGATTCCGCCCGGACGGACTATCCCGGATGAGAGCACCATTGCCGGAACTTCATCAAAGCGGGGCATGTCGTAAGGAGGATCCGCGAATACGAAATCGTAGGACGCAGGAGTGGCGGAGCTTAAAAAACGGAATACGTCGCCACGGATTAGGCGTAGATTTTTTTCACCGAGTTTTTCGGCAGTTGCGGCTATGAAACGCTGTTGGGTGGAGGCTTTCTCCACCGCCGTGACCTGCCGGGCTCCACGCGACAGGAGTTCGAGCGTTATGGCACCCGTTCCGGCAAACAGATCAAGGGCATCAATATCCTCTATATCAATCATATTTTCAATGACATTGAAGATATTTTCGCGGGCGAAATCTGTTGTAGGACGGGCTGTTATGTTGGTGGGCACATCAAAGCGCCGACGACCGTATTTTCCTCTGATTATTCGCATATAGGAAGGACGATAAGCGGGAACGGGATAAGTAGCGTTGAGCGTGAGGCCCTGTAGCGGAGGGTCGGGAACGGAACCGTGCGGAGCGAGCGCACGTAGGGTTTCAGCAGTGACTGGATTGTGGTGTTGTCGTCAGAGAGTGTGCGGTGGGTGGAGAGCGTTACTTCAGGATCGGAGGGGTCAAAGCCGAGCTGTTTCATGGATGCCAATACATAATAGGCCGCATCGGTGGGCCTACGGTAACTGAATTCGTTGGCCGCGAGGAGCCTCGGGCCATCGAACGCTAGAAATGAAAGATGCGAGTCATCAACAAGGGCGTAAGCGCGTCGTGCAGTAAAATTGGCATCATGGTCTCCAAAATATGAAATAAGGAGCGACATTTTTGCCACGAATGAGACATTGAAAAATGTGCGCCGGAGAAACGGCACAATCTCGCGGTCAAGTGACTGGACAAACATCGCATTCTCAGCCGGGCAGGATTCAATGACCGATTCCTCGTCAGCATCAAGTCCGACAGACTCCATGAGCACAGGACGGTCATTCTCCGGAGTGTCAGGGGGCAGTATCAGATAGTCAGTGGAATCTATAATGCAGTCAACCCGCTTGAAGTCACAGAGAAGGAGTGGGTTGCCGTAGATAATGTCCTCTATGGCGCGCAACCTTCCGGGTGTTGATGGATCGAAACTGAATTTGCGCCAGATAATCTCCTCTCTCGCCACGGGAGGATAAAGGGCCACATGCAGCGAGTTGCCGGACACCATGAGCACAAGCCGCCACAGTTCCGGCCGGGATATCATGTCCTTTTCAAGAATTCCTTCAGCCATTTCTTTTGTTTTAATGGAACAAAGTTAGTTTTTTTCCATTATTTATTGCTAAATTTGCACCGAAAAATTTCAAGCCCCGGTAGTTCAACGGATAGAATAGAAGTTTCCTAAACTTTTGATAGCAGTTCGATTCTGCTCCGGGGTACCTTTCTCACTACGGACTATCCGTCATTATACAAGCGCTTGCAATGGCTAAATTATCTGAAAAAATCGGTTACGGCTTAGGTGACATGTCATCTTCCATGTTCTGGAAGATATTCTCCTATTATCTGCCAATCTTCTATTCCAACATTTTTGGTCTCTCACTCTTTGATGCCGGAGTACTGGTATTGGTAACCCGCCTGTGGGATGCCGTATCCGACCCGATGATGGGTATAATCTCCGACCGCACAAAAACGCGATGGGGCAAGTACAGACCGTATCTGCTATGGATGGCGGCGCCGTTCTCAATATGCGGCATACTGCTGTTCACCACCCCTGACTGGGGCTACGCCGGAAAACTCATCTGGGCCTACGTGACCTACATTCTCATGATGACGGTCTACACGGGTATCAACGTGCCTTACGGTGCAATGCTCGGGGTTGTCAGCGACAATCCGCAGGACAAGACCGTGTTCTCATCCTACAGAATGTTCCTCGCCTACGCCGGCTCTTTCATATCGCTCTTCGCATGGGAGCCAATGTGCAATTGGTTTGAAAAAGCAATCGGAATGTCGCCTGCAAGTTCATGGCAGGCCGCCATGGTTGTGATAGCATTGGCATGCTTCCTGCTGTTCCTCTGCTGCTTCAAACTAACCAGAGAGCATGTGCGCACGGTATCGACCGTGTCCGTAGGCTCTGACTTCAAGAGCCTTTTCAAGAACTCACCCTGGTGGATTCTGATTGCCGCCACGATGTGTTTCCAGCTGTTCGGAACTGTACGCGGAGCCACTGTGGCCTATTTCTTC
This sequence comes from uncultured Bacteroides sp., assembly GCA_964487725.1. Lineage (GTDB taxonomy): Bacteria > Bacteroidota > Bacteroidia > Bacteroidales > Muribaculaceae > Paramuribaculum. Next base: position 6,584 of record CAZASF010000024.1, read on the forward strand.
ACTTCGATAATTCCATCGGATGCCCATATTCTGGTGTTCGGACTCTCATTCCTCTTCTTCTCCGGATTGTTCCTGAGCATCGGCGAAATCGCCAACATGGTTGGTGTGAGCCTGACAGTGCCCATAGCCAACAAGTTTGGAAAGAAGTCCACATTCTTTATGGTCAACGTGGCGCTGGTGGTGATGTCCGTTCTGTTCTTCTTCATTTTCACGGTTGTCCCCTACGATTCTCAAGGCGGCATGTGGATTATGTTGGGATTGCAGATAGTAATCTCCGTGCTGACGGGAATCATGTCGCCGCTACTGTGGTCAATGTATGCCGACGTGAGCGACTATTCCGAACTCCGGTTCAAGACAGCATCCACCGGGCTTATATTCTCTTCTTCATCCATGGCACAGAAGTTTGGCGGCGCATTTGGCGGCGCAGCAGTTATGTGGCTTCTTGATGCCTATGGCTACATCACTCCCGATGCTGCACAGAAAATGGGTATTGATCCGGCAGCGGTTGTTCAACCTGACTCTGCCATATCATGCCTGTGGGCACTCATATCGCTCGTTCCCGCAGCCACTGCTGTTCTTGCCGTTATTGTGATAAGCCTCTACCCGCTTAACAATCGCCGCATGGACGAGATTGTCAGCCAGCTCAAGGTGCAGCGTGCCAATTCTGACGACACGGCCTCAACTGATTCAACTGTAGAGGACATAGCCAAACTTGAGGACGAGCAGATGAGTTAATCCTTCTCGCTCTGAATGAACCCGCCTTGTTTCCAATAGGTTTATATTATATTCCATATAATCAAAGTTCAACAAACAGAAAAAATCTATGAAAGATATCAAAATTCCGGGCGCTCCTCTGCCTGAAATCCCCTGGGAGGATCGGCCCGAGGGATGTAAGGATGTGCTGTGGCGCTATTCGGCCAACCCTGTAATCAAACGTGACGCTCTGTCCACGTCAAACTCCATCTTCAACTCGGCCGTTGTACCCTTCAAGAAGGGTAAATACAACTTTGCCGGAGTGTTTCGAGTTGACGATACCAACCGCCGGATGCGCATCCATGCCGGATTCTCTACTGACGGTTTCAATTGGGACATCAACGAAGAGGACCTCAACCTTGTAGGCGGCGATGAAGAGATAAGTCAGTGGGTCTACGGGTATGACCCGCGTGTGGCCAAGATTGATGACAAGTACTACGTGACATGGTGCAACGGCTATCACGGCCCCACCATAGGCGTGGCATGGACCACTGACTTCGAGACTTTCCATCAACTGGAGAACGCGTTCTTGCCTTACAACCGCAACGGTGTGATGTTCCCCCGCAAGATAAACGGCAAGTTCGCTATGCTGTCGCGCCCGAGCGACACCGGACACACTCCTTTCGGCGATATTTTCGTCAGCGAGTCACCTGACATGGTATATTGGGGACGCCATCGCCATGTGATGTCACCTGCTCCGTTTGAAGTCAGCGCCTGGCAGTGCATGAAACTTGGCGCCGGCCCCATACCTATAGAGACGTCGGAGGGATGGCTTATGCTGTTTCACGGGGTGTTGCGTTCATGCAACGGCTACGTATACTCATTCGGCTCGGCGATGCTCGATCTGGAGAAGCCGTGGAAAGTGCTGGCACGTTCGGGTCCATATCTGATAGCTCCGCGCGAACTGTATGAGCTGACCGGCGATGTTCCCAACGTGACATTCCCCTGCGCAGCCCTTCACGACCCTGCCACCGGACGATTGGCCGTTTACTACGGCTGCGCCGACACCGTAACCGGACTTGCATTCGGCTACATACCCGAAATTATTGAATGGACCAAGCGTAACTCCATAATCTGACCTACAGATACGCATCACGATTACATCAGGGTCGCTTCCGGATTCGGAGGCGACTCTTTTATCGTCTTTTACCTACTATTAGGTATTGGATATCATACTGTTAATCTTTACTTTTGCATTGGATTCAGCGTTATTCAGCTGAAAGAGAACTAATAACCAAATCAAAATTCCACATTGTACAATGCGTAAAAAGTTAAAACTCAGCGTGTTGTTCCTGACGTTAATAATGCTCGCCGGGAATTTCACCGCAGCTGCCCAAGGATTGTACTCGCTTCAGGGACGAGTCATATCCACGGATGACAGTCAGCCCATAGATCTTGCTATGGTCAAGCTAAACACCCAGGATTGGGCCACAACAAACGAGAACGGAGCCTTCATAATAAAAGGACTTAGACCGGGACGTTACACCTACGAAGTCTCCTACCTTGGCTTCGAGACGGCCACAGGTGAATTCGAAATAAAGAATTCGAACGTTACGAACCTCACAATCAAGATGTCGCCCCTGACGCTCGCCCTCAAAGAGGTGGTTGTCACCGCCCAGGAGGGCCGCCTGGGAGCCACATCAAACATTGGCCAGGCTGCCATACAACACCTTCAGGCAAAGAGCCTTGAAGACATGCTGCAACTACTGCCGGGTGCCGTGACCAAGAACCCTGACCTCACAAATGCAGGCCAGGCCACTATCCGCGAAATTGATGCCGGAGACAATGCCAACAATGCTCTGGGTACATCTATTGTGATTGACGGAGCTCCGCTGTCAAACGATGCAAACATGCAGGTTTTCTCCACAGCACGCTCGGGCAACAACTCGTCAGTTCAGCAGAACACGATGAACAATCAGACCACGGCCGGCCGAGGCGTTGACCTCCGTCAGATATCGCCTGACAACATAGAATCGCTGCAGGTTATCCGCGGTATACCTTCTGTAGAGTATGGTAACCTCACATCGGGTGTTGTGGTGGTAAAGACCAAAGCCGGTGTAATGCCCTGGGAGGCTGCTGTAAAGGTTGACCCCAACTCCAAACTCGGTTCGATCGCAAAGGGCTTCCGACTTGGAACCAACGGCGGCTTCATGAACGTTGCAGCCGAATATACCCACTCCGTATCTGACCGCCGGCGCTCATATCTGGGCTACGACCGCGTGACCGGTAACCTCTCCTACTCAACAACGTTCATGCAGACATCCAAGCCGCTGACATTCAACGTCAAGGCTACATACTACAAGAATCTCAGCGACACAAAGAGCGATGAGGACCTTCTGGCAGGAGAGTATTACAAGAATAACGATGAGGGTATCCGATTGGGTATCAACGGTATGTGGCGACTGAACACTAAAGCCATCTCCTCGCTCAACTACTCGGCCTCTTTCCAGTATTCACATCAGGAAGATATCTACAACCGCACCGTGGGCAGCGGCGTTGTGCCTTATTCCCACTCCTACACTCCCGGCGAAATGGAAGTGTCATTCCTGCCGGCGCAGTACATGTGTAACTACAAACTTGACGGTAAGCCCATCACCGCATTCGTGCAGCTTATGGCAAACCGCATGCTCTCTTTCAGCAAAGGCTCGTCTAACTTCAAGTTAGGTCTTGAGTACAATCTGACAGCCAACCACGGTGGCGGACTTATGTACAATCAGGATTATCCACCCATGCAGGGGGAAGGCCAGATGGTGCGTCCACGCTCCTACTCTTCCGTGCCGGCTATGAACACTTTTGCAGGCTTCATTGAGAACATGACAGAGCTCAACCTGGGCGCTACACAGCTCACAGTGCAGCCGGGTGTGCGTCTGAGCCACCTGACTGTCGACAAGGAGCAGGCCCTCCGCGGAGGCATCACTGTGGCCGACCCTCGTGTCAACGCTTCGTGGAAGTTCCTCACCCCGGAGAACAACAGCGTGTTCCGCAGCTTCGCCCTCACCGGTGGCTATGGTATCGCATCCAAGATGCCTACCATGGCATATCTCTACCCCACTCCGGCCTACTTTGACTTCGTAAACTACAACAGCTATATAGCATTTGAGGACCCGCGCAACATAGCCGTGATGACCACGGCCGTCGTGCCCAACACAGCCAATGCCGACCTGAAGCCGGCACGCGCCCACAAATGGGAGATAGGGCTCAGCGCGCAGGCTGGTCAATTCTCAGGCTTCATAACATTCTTCAAGGAACGTACAGTCAACGAATTCGGCTACACTACAAGACCCATTTCCGTCAACTACAACCGCTACGTAATCCCCACGGAGGACCAGTCCTCGGGAACAATCCCGACCTACAACGGCTCTACTGTTCAATACACAACTGCCGATGGGGTAACAAAGGACGCTCTCGTGTACCAGCAGCGTGAAATACGCACATATCAGTCGCCCTCTAACGACATTCGCACTGACAAACACGGTATTGAATACTCGCTCAACCTTGGTCGCATCAACTCGCTGTCAACCGACCTTATAGTTGACGGCGCATGGTTCTGGATCAAACGCCGCGACATGGGCTACCAGTTTGAGTCAAGTAAGCCGGTGGCCGGCATTGACCCCACCACGGGCATAACAACTTTCAACTCTTACCTGGCACTTCTTCCGGCAGGATACGGAACAATCCGTTCACGCTTCAACTCCAACTTCCGCTTCATCACCCACATTCCCGCCATTAAGCTAATCGTGTCAACAACGGTGCAAGTGGTATGGCAGGAGAGCCTCCGCAACATCTGGGAGGACTCTGACGGAACCCCTTGCTACAAGTTGGTTGATAACAACAATGGCACAAAGATGTTTCAGGTTGACCCGATAGGGTACTATGACAAAGACCTTGCCTACCACACATGGGATGCCTCGGCGGTTGAACGCCCCGATGAGCTGACCTACACCATCACCAACCAGAACTATTACAACACTCAGAAATATCCCGTGACATGCCAGCTTAACTTCAAGATAACGAAGCAAATTAAGAACTTCCTTGACATAAGCGTGGTTGCCAACAACTTCCTGAAATTCTCCAACGAGTACCGCCAGAACATGATAGGCGGCTACAAGGATCTCTATAGTCCAATGTATTTCGGCGCCGAACTCAAGGCCCGTTTCTAACACGTAAAAAAAGAATATGAAACTGAATATTATACGAGCCATCGCAGCCGTGGCCATCGCAGCAATAGCCACAGCGTGCTCCATTGACGACGAGGGCGTTTCGCAATACTACACCATAAGCCTCAAAGCCACCATGCCCGAAGGCGATGAGGACATCACGCTCACAGGCGGTACAGTCACCGTGACCGATGATCTGACAGGCCAACAGTACGGCTCCACCCAGATATCCACAAATTACTCTTTCCAGGTTCCGGCGGGCGACTACACGGTCACCGTGTCACTCATCTCCAACGAGGGAGCCTCCGTCTACGCATTCAGCGCTTCCAAGTCCATATCGGTGTTTGACAACGTGTCACTCTCGCTGGCATTGAACAAGAGCGTGGCCGGCGGACTGATTTTCAAGGAAGTCTACTACAACATGGTGAAGCCCAACGGCAAGACACCCTATATGCGCGATAACTTCTACGAGATTTACAACAACTCGGACCAGACGCTATATCTTGACAATTGCGTTCTCGGCATGCTGGAGGGCACTCAGACCGCAACTCCCACAGCATGGATGGAGGACGGGGAGATTATGAAAGAGTACGCACTGGGTTACTACACCGTGGCATGGATTGGTTCCGGACACGACTATCCCGTCAATCCGGGCCAGAGCATTGTCGTTGCCAGTCAAGCCCTTAACCACACGGCTGAGACCGAAACCATGTATGATCCCTCTGTGGCCGGTGCGAAAGTGTCGCCCGTCAATCTTACCAACGCCAATTTTGAGGTGTGTCTGATTGACTACAAACCGGCCGTAGCGCTTGACAATCCCGATGTCCCTAACATGCCTGTCATTTACCACAACGGCTCACAGAACTACTTCTGCCTTCCCTACACCGGCAATGCGATAATCCTCGCAAAACTGCCTGACGGAGTTGACCCTGTGGCCTATGCCAACGACCCCGACAATCTTAAGAACCGTCCCGACGGCACTCTGCCCACTTCTAAATTCCTGATCATACCACAGGAATACGTACTTGACGGACTCAACATAGTCAACAATGCTGACAAACCCAACGCACGGTGCGTTCGTCTGCGTGCCGAGGTTGATGCAGGAATCCTGTTCATGTCAGCACCCTACATGGGCTACAGTGCTCGCCGTAAAGTTGAATCAATCACTGCCGACGGGCGTGTCATCCTCAAGGATACCAACAATTCCTCAGAGGACTTCCTGACCGACCAGGAGCCCACTCCATTCATTATCCCCACCACTATTGACTAAACCAATCATAACCATGCAACGTAAATTCACTGCACTGTTAACCATATTTCTGGCCGCAGCATTCACGGCTGCCGGTGCCGGACCGGAATCAGACATGAATCCCGATTCGCTCATCCAATACAAGGACATCAATTTCGTTCACAACGTGGAGGATGCCGCTCTCAATCCCGTAGCGCTGAGCTATTCGCCAACGAGCGACGTGACGCATATCAACGTAGGTTACGACTGGGGCAAGGGACTGCTGCACAACATTGACGGCTCGTCGCACACTGACGCGCTTACGGTGGGAGTGTCAGGCATCAAACGCCTCGGTCCCACGGTTGTGGAAGGTCTCGTTCAATACTTCAACGAGAACAAGCGCCGGACAATGTGGAACTCCACGCTTTTCCAAAGCCCCCTGAACCCATTCATACTGGCTGATGCCGAGGCCAGCGACTACAACACCGAGCGTTTCCGCGTGATGGGCCGAGTGGCCCACGACTGCGGCAGCAACATCCGCATCGGTGCTAATGTCGACTACAATGTAGGCGTGATGAGCGATGAACGCGACCCCCGCCTCGAGACAAAAGGCATGCGGTTCAGCTTCAATCCCGGCATCCAGTGGCAACTGCTTCCGGCTATGTCAATAGGTGCCACAGCGGGAATCAACGTGTTCAACGAGTCATCGTCCTACTCATGCCTGGCCACAGCCGTCAACTACAAGTTCTATCTTATGAGTGGGCTCGGCACGTACTATCCGCAGAGCGGCAGCTCCTATTCACGCACGTCCAAAGGCGTGAGCTGGTTCGGCGGTCTTGATCTGCGATACGACTTTTCCTCTTCAGTGAAGGACTACATATCAGCCACATACTCTTACAATGATGAAAACGCCACTGACGGCGGAAGCACCTACCAATTCAAGGCCGGCAAGTACACCGACAAAGCTATCCATATCTACAATCGCACGTCAATACTCGGTTCCGGCATGGCGCATAACATTGAAATCCGTTACGATGCCAACCGCGTTGACGGCCGATGGTATGACCAGCATCCGGTGGTGGAAAACGGTACCACGCGCTACGATGTAATGAGCTCCTCCATCAAACACAAACAGGTTCTGCTCAACCTTGGAGGCGCATATCGCTTAGACCTTCTCAATTCACAGGGAATCACCACATTCAAGGCTCGCGCAGCCGTTGATTTCCTCGACTCCAAGGCCAAGAACTTCCCTGAGAAATACTTCCGCGACTACCGCCGCCTGACAGGCTCGCTGGCCGCCACCAAGTATGTTGCAGTCAAGAAAGTGCGCCTCGGCGTTTCGATTGACGGAAGCTACAGCGCGGCCCTTTCCGCCTCCAGCGGATTCAGCGGCGAGGAGTTGGCAGAGACCTACTCCATGCCCATGACGGCCTATCTGGCATCAAATATCTACTCCGTAGGCAGCGACCTGACGGCCGATCTGCCCCTGCGCAGCGTGGTACTCGGGCTCTCACTCAGCGCCCACAACAGCCACTGCACCGGAGGCAAAGCCGGCGACCTATACAAGGGTACAAACTTCACCACTCTCGCCTGCGGACTCTCACTCTACTTCTAATCCCAACCCCTAATGAACTTTCTTAAAAGAACCTTACTCATAGCTCTGGCTCTGGTCATAACGACCGGAGCCTCAGCTGCTTCCCGCGGATTCGCCATATTCGTTGACAGTGCCAGCCACGCCAACGCGAAAACTGAACTGACAGCCTACCGCGATGCCGTCAAGCGCCAAAACCTTGCGGCGGAAATTGTGGTTATAAACCCCGGCGTTACGCCCGACTCCATACGCTCCATAATATCCGCAATGGCCCATCGCCCCAAATCGCCCATAGAGGGAATGGTTTTCGTGGGCGACATACCCATCCCCATGCTACTCGATGCCCAGCATCTGACATCAGCCTTCAAGGTGGTGCAGAATCCAAAGCGCATGAGCCGGTCAGCGTGTCCGAGCGACCGTTTCTACGACGACCTCAACCTTCGGTTCGACTTTCTGAGTCAAGACGAGACCTCGCCGCTGCTCTATTACTACTCAATGCGCGCCGACTCTCCACAAAGCACTCATCCTCAGCTATATTCCGGTCGAATAAAAAGCATGGACTTCTACGGCCGCGACAAATACGAGAACTTACGCCACTATCTGCGCAAACTCGTGGAGGTCAAGAACCGCAACGAGAAAATCAACGAAATGGTGCTTTTCTCAGGCTCAGGCTACAACTCGGAATCAATCCTGTCGCGCATTGATGAAAAAGCGGCTCACCTTGAGCAGTTTCCATGGATGAAAAATCAGCAATCAAAGCTCAGTTTCCTTGACCATCGCAACGCTGAGTTTGCCAAATATCCCCTGATGAGCCGCATGCAGCGTCCTGAGACCTCACTGGCTCTTCTCCATCACCACGGCTCGCCTGACAAGGAGTATATCAACCGCTATCCGGAGCCCCGCAATGCAGCAGCCCAACTCTCGGCAGCTAAGCAATTTTTCCGGTCAAAGATTCGCAGCGCCGTTGACGCCGGAACTCCTCTTGACAGCGCCAAAGCACGCTATGCCCGCAACTACGACGTTCCCGTCCACTGGTTTGACACCGTGATGGACTCCGCATCAATTGCCGCCGATTCCATCTACGATGAACAACTCGACCTCTATCTCCACGACTTCAACCGCTATACACCCAACGCCCGGGTCGCAATCCTGGACGCATGCTACAACGGAGCGTTCAACAACGACGAGTATATAGCCGGAGCCTACATTTTCGGCGATGGTGACTGCGTGGCAGTGATAGCCAACACGGTCAACTCTCTGCAGGATAAGCTTCCGGATCGCAACATGGGTCTGCTCGGTCTGGGAATGCGCGTAGGCAACATGGTGAAGTACAACCCGTATCTCGAATCACACGTCATAGGCGATCCCACATTCGCGTTTGCCCCATACGAGAAATTGAATTTTGACATCAACGAGGTCGTAGCATCGGGAGCTCCCGCATGGAAAAAACAGCTTGACTCTCCTCTGCCCGCCATGCAGGCCATGGCCGTGCAGCAGCTGGCAGCAGCCGGAGACCTGACACCGCAGCAGCTTCTCCAAATCATGACAACCTCTCCAAACTATCTGACGCGCCTTTCTGCACTGATGGAACTTTCGGTTACGCAATCGCCCGAGTTCACTCAAGCCATAGCGCTCGGCCTTAATGACAGCTATGAACTTATCCGACGGTTCTCTGCCTCATTTGCCGGCAAGAACGGCGACCCGCAGCTTATTCCGGCTATCATACAATCATTTGCCGACGATTTCAAGGGCGAGCGTGTCAACTTCCAATTGCTCATGAACATGCCCCTCTTCAGCTATGATGCCCTGATAGCCGAACTCCGCTCACAGCGACCCTTCCGCTATAATTATGACGAGGAGCAAGCCGTGGCAAAAGCTGAGAAAAACATTGCCGAGCAGTACTCTGACCGCCGCTACGCCCCCGCCCTTGAACAGATGAAGGCCGAGAAGCCCGACCTCAAGGAACTCCGTCAGTTCATACGCTCGCTACGTAACAATCCTCTGCATCCTGCAATAGATGAGCTGGTTGACTACGTGTATCGCTGTCCGGACGAATCGCTGCAGCTTACTCTCGTAGAGGCTCTGGGCTGGTTTAACTACTCATATCGCGCCCACGAGTTAGCCGACAAGGTTCAGCATGTGGCCGATGACGAACGGTTCAGCGATAGTGTTCGCTCCGAGGCCCGCAAAACTGTAGCCCGCCTCCGCCGCCAATAGCCCATCGGCAATAACAATTCAGCACACAGCAGTACAGATGACACAGAGTCTGTACTGCTGTTGTGTTATGCACCGATTTGCGATAAGCTTTGGATTTAATAAAAGAAAAATGTAACTTTGCAATAGCCTAAGAATCCAAGCTGCAACCGATCAAAAAAATCAGTACCAAACCATGAAAAAGATATTGCTTACCATCACTGCCGCCATGCTCGCCGCAGGAGCCTACTCACAGATTGCCGACACGGGTTATGCCAACACCATCAAGGTGCAACCACTCGCGGGGATTGACGATCTTAAGGATAAGGCCGTTCATGTTGTGCCTACGCCGAACCAACTCACCGCCCTCGAGGACGGCTTCATAGCTTTTGTCCACTTCGGGCCCAACACGTTCAGCCGCCGAGAATGGGGCACCGGAATGGAGGATCCTAAGGTGTTTGCGCCAAAGAGCATTGACACTGACCAGTGGGTCAAGGCTATGAAAGACGCCGGCATGAAAAAAGTGCTGCTGACAGTGAAACATCATGACGGATTCGTGCTATGGCAGAGCCGCTACACTGACCACGGCATCATGAGTTCCGACTATATGTCGGGCAAAGGCGATGTGTTGGCTGACCTTGCCAAATCATGCCGTAAATATGGGCTGAAACTCGGCATCTATCTGTCGCCGGCCGATCTATATCACATTGAAAACCCCGATGGTCTTTACGGCAACCTAATCCCCAAGACAACCCGCACAATTCCCCGCGAGGTGGAGGGACGCGCATTTGAGAACAAGACCACCTTCACATTTGACAGTATTGACGACTACAACGAATACTTTCTCAACCAGCTTTTCGAGTTGCTGACAGAGTATGGAGAGATTGACGAGCTGTGGTTTGACGGTGCTCATCCCAAGCAGAAAGGCGGACAGACATATAACTACAAAGCGTGGAAAAAACTCATACGCACATTGGCACCTAATGCCGTGATTTTCGGACGTGAGGACATACGTTGGTGCGGCAACGAAGCGGGGTGGACTCGTCCTACGGAGTGGAACGTAGTGGGCTACGAATTCAACCCTGACACAGCCAACGCATTCCATGACATGATGGACGCCGATCTCGGGAGCCTTGATGTGCTCGCAAAGTCACAGTATATGCACTATCAGCCTGCGGAGACCGATGTGTCAATCCGCGAGGGATGGTTCTACCGCGATGATGAAACCCAGCGCAGCCGTTCGGCCAACGATGTGTTTGACATGTATGAGCGCTCCGTAGGAGGCAACGCCATCCTTCTGCTCAACATTCCGCCCAACCGCGAAGGACGATTCTCGCAGACCGATGTAGACGTCCTCGAGGAAGTGGGTAAGCGCATCCGCGAGACATACGGGGTCAACCTCCTTGCCGGAGCTGACATGCCCGAACTTCTTGACGGCGACATAACAACATTCATCAAAGCCGATACCCCTGTAGTCATCACCCTGCCGCAGCCCGTAACGGTAAACCGCTTCATGATTCAGGAGCCGGTGTCGATGCGTGGCGAGCGCATAGAGAGCCTGAGCCTTGAGGCATGGATTGACGGAGCATGGAAAGAGGTGGCGCAGTGCACCAACGTGGGATTCAAACGCATACTGCGCTTCGCAGCAGTCACCACTGACCGGCTGCGCATCATTGTTACAGGCACACGCGCACTACCCTACATAGCCGAAGTTTCGGCCCACTTCTACGCATCACGTCCGCCGCAGCTCGTATCAACGAGAGCACTTGACGGCACGCTCTCCATAGAGCCCATGCGCGAATCGTTCAGCAGCGATGCCAACGCTGCCGGCAATCTCGCCGCCGGAGCTACCATTTACTACACACTCGATGGCTCTCAGCCCACAACCAAATCGTCCGTCTACACCGCCCCGTTTAAAATGGGCCGCGGCACGGTCAACGCAATGGCAGTGCTCAATGGACAGACCGGTCCCGTGATGAACGCCCGCTATGGCTACGTCAAGGAAGGATGGAAAATTACCGGCTCTGCGGCAGAGGGTCATGAGGCATCTACAGCCATTGACGCCAATCCGGCAACCTACTGGAAAAGCGCTGATGGAGGCGAACAGTCAATCACTGTTGACCTCGGGGAGAAGAGCAGAATTTCCGGATTCATCTACACTCCGCAGACTCAGAACTCCGAGGGAATGATTGCCAAATGGCAGGTACAGGTGAGCAAGGACGGAAAGAAATGGACCGATGCCAGCACATACGAATTCGGCAACCTCATCAACGATCCCACGCCGCGCGAACAGCAGCTCAACAAGGCCGTTGATGCCCGCTACGTGAAGTTCACCGCTCTCGAAACGGCAGCCGACTCTCCCTGCGCTACAATAGCTGAAATTGACATATTCTGACTTCCATGAAAAGAACCATACTCGCATTCGGAGCCGCACTCATAGCAGTGGTCTCTTACAGCCAAACGAGTCCTCAGACAGAGATTCCATACGCCAACACCATCAAGGTGCAACCTCTCTCAGGAATTGAGGAACTTAAGGAGAAGGCTGTCCACGTGGTGCCTACGCCCAATCAGGTGCATGCGCTTGAGGACGGCTTCACAGCGTTTGTTCATTTCGGGCCCAACACATTCAGCCGCCGCGAATGGGGCACCGGACTGGAGGACCCGAGGATGTTTGACCTTAAAACGCTCGACACAGACCAATGGGTCAAGGCCATGAAAGATGCGGGCATGAAGAAAGTGTTGCTGACGGTGAAACACCATGACGGATTCGTACTGTGGCAGAGCCGCTACACTGACCATGGCATAATGAGTACCGGGTTCCGCGATGGCAAAGGCGACATTCTCGCCGATCTTGCCGAGTCATGCCGCAAACAGGGGCTTAAACTCGGAGTTTACCTATCGCCGGCCGACCTATATCACATTGAACGCCCCGACGGACTCTATGGCAACCAAAGCCCCAAGACAACGCGCACAATTCCCCGCGAGGTGGAGGGACGCCCGTTCAAGAACAAAATCACATTCACATTTGACAGCATCGATGACTACAACGAATACTTCCTCAACCAGCTCTATGAATTGCTGACTGAGTATGGTGAAATGGATGAGCTGTGGTTCGATGGAGCCCATCCCAAGCAGAAAGGCGGACAAACCTACAACCGCAAGGCTTGGATGGAACTGATTCACACACTTGCTCCTAACGCAGTTGTGTTCGGCTACGAGGACATTCGCTGGTGCGGAAATGAGGCGGGCGACACCCGCTCAACGGAGTGGAACGTAATCGGCTATCCCGGACATCCCATAACGAGCAACGCACGCCCCGTATTCGCTACTGCCGACCTCGGCAGCCTTGATGTGCTCTCCAAAGCCGAATATCTTCACTATCAGCCGGCCGAGACCGACACCTCCATACGTGAGGGCTGGTTCTACCGCGATGATGACACCCAGCGCACACGCTCGGCCAACGATGTGTTTGACATATATGAACGCTCCGTAGGCGGCAACGCCATACTGCTGCTCAACATTCCGCCCAACCGCGAGGGGCGATTCTCGCAGACTGATGTTGACGTGCTTGAGGAAGTGGGTAAGCGCATCCGCGAGACCTACGGCACCAACCTCCTTGCCGGAGCTAACACTCCCGTGCTTCTTGACGGCGACATCACAACATTTATCAAGGCCGACACCTCAGTTATCATCACCCTTCCGCAGCCCGTTACGGTGAACCGCTTCATGATTCAGGAGCCGGTGTCGGTGCGTGGCGAGCGCATAGAAAGCCTAAAGCTTTTGGCGCGGGTTGATGGAGAGTGGAAAGAAGTTGCCGAGTGCACCAATGTGGGCTTCAAACGCATCCTGCGATTTGCCGATGTCACTACTGATTGTTTCCAAATCACCATCACCGGCACCCGCGCAGAACCATATATAGCAGAAGTATCCGCCCATTACTACGAAGCACGTCCGCCGCAACTTGATGTGGTCCGCGCCCTTGACGGCACAGTGACCATTGAACCTAAGCGTGACAAGTTCGAATGGAAAACCTCCGGCGAGAACGCCGCAGCCAACCTTAGCACCGGCATGATAATCCGCTATACTACTGATGGGTCCAACCCCTCTGAGTCGTCAACAGTCTACACCGGTCCATTCACAATGGATTGCGGGACAGTCAACGCTATGGCCACGGTAAACAATGAAAATGGCCCCGTCACCAACGCCCGCTTTGGTTACATCAAAGACAATTGGGTTATTTCCGATGGCTGTGGCGCCGAAGAGAAACACCCCGTGGCAGCAGCTTTCGATGCCAATCCCGCAACTTACTGGAAGAGCACCGGACTTGACAGCACAACACTGGTCATTGACCTCGGAGCAGACAAACGTATAAGTGGATTCACCTACACACCGCAAACTGTCAACGCCGACGGCATGGTGGAGGAATGGAACATCAAGGTGAGCAAAGATGGGAAGAAGTGGACCGATGGCGGCACCTATTCTTTTGGCAATCTCATCAACGATCCATCGCCTCGCGAGCAGCATCTGACAAAGGCACTCAATGGACGCTACGTGAAACTCATCCCGATAGCCACGGCCCAAGACTCGCCCTGCGTCACAGTGGCCGAGATGGACATTTTCTGAACCGCCGGAGAAACCAGTCAGAAGAACCAGGGATGATCGGAATAACGGGTTATCCCCTCAGGAGTGTCTATGCCTAATATGCGCCTCGCTGCAATAACCTTGCGTGGCAGGTAGAGCGGGTGGCTCGGATTGAAGCTACTCTCAAACACCCGTCCCGATGCATGAATAAAACGGGTAAAGCCATCGTAAATTCCTACATGGGTAACCACCTTACCGTTGCCCGAACCAAAGAAGAGCAAATCGCCACGCCGGAAGTCATCGGGTTTATTGATGTCGAGCTCCACGCCCGTCCTTGCCTGATCCGAAGCATTGCGCGGAAGAATGTAACCGGCGGCGCCGTAAGCCAGTTTAGTAAACCCGGAGCAGTCAACAGCCTTAGGGGTAGTGCCTCCCCAAAGATATGTGACACCTGTCATAGAGTGGGCCACATTCATAACAGTGTCCACAGAGGCCGGCTTGCGGCTCCATGATGCAAAATCCTCCACATAGTCCGAGGGCACGAATCCGCTTCGCCCATCGGGGAGAATCAGCTCTGTGTAGGCAGCTCCGGGAGCTTTTGAGCCTTCGAAAATGGAGCCAATCACAACGTCGAAGGCAATATTTCCGTCAGACGTATTTGTTGAGTCGGAATAGGCCCAAGCCGGCTGGGGCCGAGTTACAATCAGCCTCGGGGCTTGGCGCCACTGTGCCATCTGTTGCGGAGTCTGCTCCACAAGCGATGAGCCGGTCATCCAAGCTTTGTAGCCGTCAGGCAACTCAAGGCGATACCATTCACCGCGACTCTCGAGAATCTTGGCAGGGGTGCCGTAGGATGCCTGCGTTTCAAGTTGTGACGCATGAGCCGACTCGGTGCGCATACAGGCGGCAGCGACGTTGACAAGCGCCCACCGTTCAGACGCCGGAGCAGCAGATGCGGCCATGGATACCATGACCGCAACCAGCACGAATATCGTTATTTTGCAGCGCATTACTTTGTCATTTCAAGTACAACCTTCTTTATGTCCTCAGCCAGACTGTTAGCCTCGTCCATAGTGTGGGCCTCGGAGTAGATTCGGATAATGGGCTCGGTGTTGGACTTGCGCAGATGAACCCACGAGTCCTTGAAATCAATCTTCACGCCATCAATATCAGTTACTTTCTCGGAGGCATAACGCTTCTTGACTTCGGCAAGTATGGCATCAACATCTATCTCAGGGGTGAGCTGAATCTTGTTCTTGGCAATGGCATACTGCGGATAGCCGGCCTTCAGCTCCGACACCTTTTTGCCCGACTTGGCAAGTAACGTCAAAAACAGAGCAACCCCAACGAGGGCATCGCGGCCATAATGGGCTGCCGGATAAATCACTCCGCCGTTGCCCTCACCGCCTATAACGGCTCCTGTGCGTTTCATCTCAGTCACTACATTGACCTCCCCTACCGCAGCGGCTGAGTACTGACAGCCGTGGGCTTCGGTCACATCACGGAGAGCACGTGAGGAACTCAGGTTTGACACTGTGGCACCCGGAGTGTGAGCCAGTATATAATCCGCAATTGACACCAACGTGTATTCCTCAACGAACATCTCACCGTTTTCCATCACTATGGCCAGACGGTCAACATCGGGGTCAACAACGAACCCTACATCAGCCACACCCTGACGCATAAGGTCGGATATCTGGGTAAGATTTTCCGGAATAGGTTCCGGTGTATGAGCAAACTTTCCAGTAGCCTCGCAGTTGAGTTCTATGACGTTCTTCACGCCGAGCGCGCGAAGCAACTGAGGAATAACCACACCTCCCACGGAGTTGACCGCATCTACAGCAACAGTAAAGTTGGCCTTGGCAATGGCTTCCGTGTCAACGAGGTCAAGCGCAAGCACCTGATCAATGTGGCGCATATTGTATGTATTGTTGGTGTATTCGTGTCCGAGTTCATCTACCTCGCAGAAGCTGAACTCCTCGGCATCGGCTATGCGAAGCACTTCCTTGCCCTGGGCATCGTTGAGAAATTCGCCCTTGGCGTTGAGCAATTTAAGCGCGTTCCACTGCTTGGGGTTGTGGCTGGCTGTAATGATTATTCCACCGGCAGCATGTTCGGCCACTGTAGCTATTTCCGTTGTAGGAGTGGAAGCGAGTCCTATGTTGACCACATCGAATCCCATGGCGCAGAGGGTTGACACAACAATCGAGCTAACCATCGGCCCTGACAGACGCGCATCGCGTCCAACAACTATGAGTTTCTTCCCGACAGCGGGCAGCTGCGAGGCTATAAAAGTGGCGTAGGCAGCAGTGAATTTCACAATGTCGACCGGAGACAGACCTTCAGCCGGGGCTCCGCCTATTGTTCCGCGGATGCCTGAAATTGATTTAATCAGTGACATAGGAGTAAATTTGTTAGATCATGCTCTTGAAATAACGGATATGGAAGAAGTATGGCAGCACGTAGCTCATCACGGACTCCATTCCGTATTGGGATTTCACCACAAGGTTCACCTCGCTGCGGAGCGGCAGATAATCCAAAGGCATCTGCAAGCCCACGCCCCATGCGCTGCTGGCGGGCAGGGTGTAGTTCTGATAGCGGAATGATGTGGCCGATGCTGCCATGTTGTTGAGGTTACCTGAACCGTAGCTGGTATCAAACTCTCCATCACTGTAGTAAGCGATGGGATACATCATATAGCGGAAGTAAACCTCCTGATCAGCCTTAGCCATCTCGCCATCGCCAATGGCGAGCACCTGCATGTACACCTGCCCCTCACCGTCAAGGCAATAGTAGGGAGCATCGGGGCCAACCTCAAACACGGAGTCGGCGGGAACGTAGGGAATTACCTTCTGATCAGCGAGAAAAGCGTTGACATATTTGTTTTCAGTACTGAGCAGGTCAGCGTAGCTATCGTCGTCGCTGCATGATGAAAACACGCCCGTCATAATTGCTATTAGCGCTGTGTAGATTATGGATTTTATCAGATTCATCTCTTATGTATGTTATTTATTTTTCTAATTACGTGGTTTATTGTTGGTTTATACCGGTTCCAACTCCCGGAGCATGCGGTCACACTCGGGGAGAATAGCTATTATGCGTTCAAAGGCCTCATCAATAGGCGCATGTATCTCGCCACCGGAGGCATTATGGTGTCCGCCACCGCCAAAGTATTTCTCACACAACACTTTGACCGAAAATTCGCCCTTACTGCGCATTGAAACCTTGACATAGTCCTCCTCATCTTGCCGCAGATAGACGGAGTAGACTATGCCGGGAATACTCAGCGGAATGTTGACAAGACCCTCTGTGTCACCTTTGGTGTAGCCGAACTGAGTGGCCTCCTCTTGGCTTAGAGTTGTTATGGCACACCGATGCTCAGGCATTACATGCATCTTAGCATACTGGCAGTAGCCCATCAGGCGGATTCGTGACAGCGAATTGGTGTTGAAAAGCCGATTGTAGAGCGTTTCCTTGTCCACTCCGCGCTCCATAAGTGCAGCCAACACAAGATATATCCCGGGGTCGTTGGCGTTGTAAGCGAAATTTCCGGTGTCAGTCATCATTCCGGCGCAGCAACATGTTGCCGCGTCAGTTCCAACAAAGCCGTCCATCTTCGTTGCCTGAAGCAATTCGAAGAGCAATTGGCACGTCGATGACTTCTCCGGATGGGAAATAACCACGTCAGCCTCCATGACCGGGTTCAGGTGATGGTCAATCATGATGCGCGGACATTTGGCACCCTCCACAAGAGATGCCAGCCGGTCAATGCGCTTGAGGTCATTGAAATCAAGGCAGAATACGAGGTTGGCATTGAGAAGCGCGTAGCGCGACCGCTCATGATGGTATGTAGCCACGGATATCTCCTGCGCACCCGGCAGAAATGCAAGTGAGCGCGGAAACGCATCGGGCGTGACAACGGTGGCATGCTTTCCCATGGCCCTGAGAGTGTGCATCAGGCACAGACTTGCCCCCAGCGCGTCACCGTCAGGAGTCATGTGACACACAATGGCCACACGCTTAGCCGAATTGACAAGTGTGGTGAATCTATGGAGTATGTCGCGGGAAAAAGCTGTCACTTTTCTCAGAGTTAGGGTTACGGCATTTCAAACGTAGCCACAAAGGTAGTACAATTAATGCAAATACCCTACAATTTAAGGCTTTTTAAATTGGATTGCCGAACATGGAGAAAAGCAAGGCGGAAATATATATGCTTATTATGCCATTGAAAGTTCCGCAAAGGACCTGCAGCGGCGTGTGTCGGTTCAAGGCCAGACGGGATGTGGCCACCAGCCCACATAGCATAATTATAGCCATGACCACCCACGTCATTTCAATCACCGCCAGATGATATACAGTAATGAAAAATGCGATTCCAAGCCACCCACCCATGGCAGCCATGTGGCCGGAGATTTTCCATCGAAGGTTGACCAACAGGTTGACCACGATGGTGAGGATTCCACCCACCACGAAGCCCACGAGCCACATCGGCGCGTTGACTCTATATAGATAATAGGCGCAGATTCCGTAGCATGTGATTGACACGCAGTAGGGTATGGTCCGCTCGGTGCGGTTGTTTAAGCCCAGATCCTTGACAATACCTATGCGGTAGAGTCCGAGCACCGCGAGAGCCGGAAATATGAACAGAAACAGTGCACACATACCCAGCACCGCCATCCTTGCCTTCAGGGGAATGACGAAGAGCGGCGTTATGCACAGTGACATAGCTATTCCGTAACACGGAACTATCAACGGGCTGAACACGGCCGATATTATCTTGAAAAACTTTTCCATGAATAGAGTGGACTTTATGTTAGTGTATGTGCTCCATACTATCTTTTATAACGTGGCGTGGACTGAAAAAGTTACAGTCGCTTCCTCATACGCCCGATGGGAATTCCCATTCGTTCTCGGTATTTGGCCACTGTGCGCCGGGCTATGTTGATGCCTTCGGAGGCAAGAATCCTGGTCAGCGCATCGTCAGTAAGGGGTTTTGATGAATCCTCCGCTTCTATGAGTTCCCGGAGTCGCGCCATCACACCGGGAGAGGATGTGTCATCGCCATCACGCGCCTCATTGAAAAAGAAGCGAAGCGGATAGACGCCACGGTTTGTTGCCACGTATTTGCCTTGTGTGGCACGTGATATTACGGAGATATCATCGCCCGTTTTGTCCGATATGTCTTTGAGAATCATTGGGCGCAGCGTGGCTGGGTCCTCAGTCATAAAAAACTCCCTTTGCCACTGCATGATAGCGCTCATAACTCTGAAAAGCGTGGCCTGACGCATGGAAAGCGCGCGTATGAATCCAGTGGCCTCATCGCGGCGCTGGCGTATGAACGCGTTGACCTGATCGCCCGAAGGGGTTTTGCGCTCCACGGGCGTATCGGCCGAAAATGATTTGGCAATGCGCAGTTGCGGTATGTTGTTTAGAAGCGTCAGATTCAGCCTGTCACCATCGGTTTCAACAAGGAAGTCGGGCGATATGTGGTTGACACGGTCATCCATTCCGCCGCTTATCTGGGCCGCCGGTTTGGGATTGAGTGAGCGTATCACCTCCACAGCTTCGCGCAGTTCATCCTCCTTTATCCCGAGCATGGACTGAAGCTGCCTGTAGTGCATCAGCGAGAACACATCGAAGTAATTCCTGACAATCTCAATAGCCAGATTTACCTGAGGCGATGGCGCAAGTCGACTGAGCTGAAGCAAAATACTGTCGCGCAAATCCACGGCACCAACGCCTGCGGGGTCAAGTTCCCTTACAGCCTGCCATACGCGGCGCATATCATCGTCTGTCACATCCGGACCGCCTTGGATAGCCATGTCATCGGCAATGGAGCGCAAAGGTCGTGTCATATAACCATTCGGGTCAATATTACCTATAATATAGCGGGCCGTCTCCATGTCGGTTGCCGACAGCTGATTGTTCTGCGACAGCTGGTTAAGCAGATATTCCATCAGTGATTCGCCGGAATTTGACGCTTCCGGCTCGTAGATGCGGTCGTCAGGAGAACTGTTGGATATGTTTGTTCGATAGTACGGTATGAAATCGGAGTCATCACGGGATGATGCAGCTGGGACCGGAGCGTCGTTGTCGTCAGTCTCAAGAGCCGGATTCTCGTCAAGTGCCCGACGCACCTCATCCTCCACCTCCGGACCGTTCATCTCCAGCATCTTCACAAACTGAAGCTGCATCGGAGCAAGCGTCTGCTGCTGCCGTAGTTCCTGCGATAGATGTAACGATTCTGATTTAGCCATACTACAACTAAACAATTATCAGGTCATCAGGGTTGAAATCTGTTACTGCTTCGGTTCCGAGTACCGAGTGCCATTGCATAGGCGATATGCCGCTTCCGGGTCGCTTTACCGTAATGTTATCAACGGTCAGTATTTCGCCTTTTCTGATTGTCTTTGAAGCCACAATGCTCTTCCTCGCTACAGCAATGTTGCCTCGCTCACTATCCGTAACCCGCTTGTCAGGCGAGCCGAGAGCCTGCTCCACCTCTCTTATCCCGCTAACCATTGCCCGAAGCTCGTTGAAATCCGCCGAGGCAATATGATCCGGTCCGGCATTGGTCTTATCAAGGGTGAAATGCTTCTCAATTATCTCCGCCCCAAGAGCCACAGCCGCAACAGGGATTGCGACTCCTACTGTGTGATCGCTGAACCCGGTCATGCCGCAGCCGAGGGAGCGCAACGTGCTCATTACACGCAGATTCACGTCGATTGGTGGGGTAGGATACTGGGTGTTGCAATGCAGGAGCGCAATATCCTTCCGCGCTATTCCACCATTTACAAGGATATTGACAGCTGACTCCACTTCCTCAATTGTGGACATTCCGGAGGAAAGGATGACACGCCTTCCCTTGGATGCTATTTTTTCAAGAAATGGCAGATTCGTTATCTCACCCGATGGGATTTTCCAATAATCCATGTCTAACCCGGCGAGGAAGTCAATGCTTTCGAGGTCAAATGGCGATGACATAAATCCTATGCCAACTCTGTCACATTCCTCCTTGAGTCTTACGAAATCATTAGGCGCAAGTTCAAGGCGCTTGAGCATTGCAAACTGGGTTTCTTCGCCGCCGCAGTTACGCTTCTGATACTCGGCACGTGATGCCTGACGGCACACCAGATTCTCGGCCCGAAACGTCTGGAATTTGATATAGTCAGCACCTGCGCGATGTGCCTCATGAATCATCTTTACGGCCGTGTCGAAGTCACCGCCGTGATTCACTCCGGCTTCCGCTATAATGATAGTGTGAACGAATTCAGACATTTTCATCCTCCTTTACCAATGGTCCGGCAGGATTGCCTACGTAAATTCCCTGCTCGGTTATATTTTTTGTCACAACGGCTCCCATTCCTATGGATGCGCCGGGATATATAGTTATCCCATTTCTGATTATGGCACCGGCCCCAATGAACGTGTTGTCTCCTATCGTTACCTCCCCACAAATTATCGCGCCGGGCCCGATAAACACATTTGTCCCTATGCAGCAGTCATGTTCAACAATGGCTCCGGTATTGACCACACTGTGATTTCCGAGGGCTGAACGGTTGACCACCGCACGGCTCATAACTGCGCATCCGTCACCTATTTTTGAGTTTGGAGTCACCACAGCCGATGGAGACACAACCGTCAGAGCTTCAAATGATTTGTACGACTCAATTATGGACCGGCGGAGCGAAAGCGAACAGCCATTGTTGAATCCTACACCTATATGGATGGCGAAATCCTCCGGGGCAAAGTTTCCGAGCACGTATTCATCCGAGCCTTCGTAAGGGAGCGGAAGAGGCTCCAAGGCCGGCTGCGGGGCCACATAACCTAAGAAAGCAGCTGCCGGGCAATTTTCCAAAACTGAGCGCGCATGGCCTCCGGCACCTATGAGTATCGGTTTCTTGTTTCTGGCCATCAGCGATTGTAGATATCTGTTTTGTAACGGGCAAGATTCTCTGGCTTCACGAACCAGTCAATTGTGCGCCGCAATCCCACCTCAAGGCTGACACGCGGACGCCAGTCGGTCAACGAGGTAATAACCTTGTTATCACCGAGAAGCCTACGCACCTCGCTCTTGGATGGGCGGAGACGTTCGGGGTCTGTTACCCATTCCACATCCGCATCCATCAGACGGGCAATTGTGTGGAGCGTCTCCTCCATGGTAACTTCACGTCCGGTGGCTATGTTTATCTCTCGGCCTTCAATGCCGGGTGCCGTAGCGAGAGCTATGAATCCAGCAGCGGTATCGGTAACGTAGTTGAAATCGCGCGTGGGTGTAAGGTCACCCACCTTTATCTGACGATGGCCGGCTGCAATCTGTGAAATAATGGTAGGAATTATGGCTCGTGCGCTCTGACGCGGGCCGTAAGTATTGAACGGACGAGCAATCACCACAGGTGTTTCAAAAGCATTGTAGAAACTCATGGCTATAGCATCGGCCCCGATTTTTGTAGCCGAATATGGCGATTGAGGCTGGCGCGGATGCTTCTCGTCAATGGGAACATAAAGAGCCGTACCGTAGACCTCGCTGGTTGATGTTACTACGATACGCTTCACCTTGCAGTCGCGAGCAGCTTGAAGCATGTTGAGCGTTCCGCGTATATTGGTATCGACATAACTATCCGGAGCAACGTAGCTGTATGGGATAGCTATCAGAGCGGCCAGATGAAATACCAACTCACAGCCCTCAGTGATGTGTCGGCAAAATTCGGGGTCACGGACATCACCGCTTACAACTTCAAGCGAAGGATTGCGGATGCCTTCAAGCCAGCCCCAATAATTGAAAGAGTTGTAATAGCTGAGTGCCCTTACCTGATAGCCTTCGGCAAGAAGAGCCTCGGTCAGATGTGAACCTATAAAGCCATCGGCTCCTGTCACCAATACTTTTCCTTTGCTCATCTGTTATAATGTTATAAGTTCGTTGTAGTATTATTTTGCAAATATAGCTACTTTTGCAATGCCAAAAACCTTGTAATAAGTTAAAAAAAAGAAAGTACGGATTATGTTGTTGAGTATTATAGCACTTATTGGCGGACTTGCCCTCATCCTTGTGGGTGCTAACTGTCTCACTGACGGGGCATCGGATATTGCCCGGCGGATGGGTGTGTCAGACCTCGTTGTGGGGCTTACGGTGGTCGCATTCGGGACTTCGGCTCCGGAACTTGCCATTTCGGTAATCTCCGCGCTCAATGGCTCCGCCGGACTGGCTATCGGTAACGTTGTTGGGTCAAACATTTTCAACACTCTGGTTATCATAGGAGTGACTGCTATTGTCACACCTATGGTCATCCGCAAGAGTATCCTGACCTCCGACATTCCGTTGGTAGTCCTGTCGGCCGTCGTTCTGCTCGTAATGGCCAACGGGCCGATTCTCGACGGGGTGGCTACATCCGTGATTAGTCGCGCCAGTGGCATAATTTTGCTTCTGTTTTTCGCCGTGTTCATGCGCTACACTTTCGCTCAGGCAAAATTGACCCCGGAATCCATTGCCGAGACCGACCCTTCGGCTGCAAATGTGGCGGCTATGAAGCGGATGCCTCTATGGCGCTCTATAATTTACGTTGTAGGAGGACTTGGGGCTCTTGTCTACGGCGGAGACACATTTGTCAGCGGAGCATCTGACGTAGCTTCGTCTCTCGGTGTCAGCGATGCCGTGATAGGGTTGACCATTGTAGCCGCAGGAACATCCCTGCCGGAACTTGCCGCCTCACTTGTGGCCGCATTGAAAGGGCGTACCGACATGGCTCTCGGTAATGTCATCGGTTCCAATATATTCAACATTTTCCTTGTTCTCGGCACAGCTGCCACAATATCGCCCCTCCCCATGGGGGGCATAGACAACTTTGACCTCCTGACTTTGACAGGTGCCTGCATTCTATTCTGGGTGTTCGGGTGGTTTTTCGGCGAGCGCAAAATCACACGCGCAGAGGGTATAATCCTTGTAGCCTGTTACATAGCCTACACCGCATGCCTGATCGCAAAGAGCTAAATCAAGTGCGTGAGATTGTCGCGTCGCATCCGCATGCCACGTATCTTATATGAGAGCGTACGGAGCGGTCGCGCCCATGAGAGCCACGGCACGGTAAGGAAAAGCGGGCGATTTCCTAATGACACGGACGTGCGCTTCCATTGAGTCATGGCGATAAAACTGAAAGTGACAGAAATCACAAACGCCTCGGCTGCAGGAATTAGCGACGGATACCCTACCACTGATGCACCTACAGCACATCCGGCCCAAGCCCACCACATAACGGAGGTCAGAGCCATTGACCTATATGCCCCGCGAGGAAGCTTGCGAGAAGTGAAATCACGGCGCAGCCGCTCAAGATCTACTGCCCTGTCAGGCGAGGACTCAACGAGAACCACACGCGAATCATCGCTAAGCTCTATCGCGGTGTTTTCACCATTGGAAATCTCGCTTATAAACAGGTCATCATCACCATATTTCAATTCGAGAGTTCGTGAAAAGCCCTTCCTTTCGAAGAAAAGTTTTTTAAGATAAGCCAGATTGCATGCTGTTCCGCGTATCGGCTTATGACATATAGCCCTCGAAATCCATCTCACATCTTCCCACGTACGGTCAAAACTGAACCTTCGGCTGATTTTAACGTCCTCATCATCGCCGCGAAGTTCGGCATATCCCAACACCACTTCAGCACCATTGACTATATGACGCATCATCCGACGCATCCAATAAGGCGATGCCAAACGGCAACTGCCGTCAGTAAACAATAGAGTGTCATAGCGGGCGGCCTTTATGCCAAGCGTCAGGCTGAGTTTACGGCGACTGAGTGAGCGCGAACGCTCCGGGGCGAAGGTCATGTAGAGATTGGGATAGTATAATTCCAGTTCCGAAACTATATTTTCGGTATCATCGTCCGTCTCATCATTGACCACTATGACTTCGAATTGCGACGGATAATCCTGCTGAAGTATCTGCGGAAGAAGGGTCCGGAGGTTACTGCCCGAGGCCTGACTGTAGACAATCACCGACACCGAGGGATAGCCCTCAGCCGGCAACGCAGCCTCATCATCCTCGGTCACACGGCGGCGCACCCGCCTCAACTTGGGCCAAATAACAAGCCCAATGATAGCCATACATATAATCATGCCACCTAAAAGAATCCAGGCGGCCACAGGTACATCCAGACTGTAAAAA
Organism: uncultured Bacteroides sp.; assembly: GCA_964487725.1. Classification (GTDB taxonomy): domain Bacteria; phylum Bacteroidota; class Bacteroidia; order Bacteroidales; family Muribaculaceae; genus Paramuribaculum. The sequence continues at coordinate 32,245 of CAZASF010000024.1, forward strand.
CGTTCGTCAATCATATTCAAGTGCAAATTTACAAAATTTTCTCCCTACTGACACCTGCATGCAGTTAATTTCACATAAAATGTCATGCAATAACATGCCTCCGCGTCCGTTAATATAATAATGAGAGAACAGGGCGTTTCAAAAAACGTAAAATTTTTCCGAGATCTCGGACTATATGCCGTAGGAAACATCGGCTCCAAGCTGGTAACTTTCCTGCTCGTCCCATTCTATACTTTCTTCATAACTAATCCGGCAGAGTTCGGATATTATGACGTGTGCCTGACAGTTGTTTTCGGTCTTGCTCCGTTCATTTCACTGCAATTTCACGAGGGTGGATTCCGGTTCCTGCTGGATTCTGAGGAAATGCCCCGCCGACAGGCGATAGTGTCGTTCCTGGTAAGGACTCTGCTTATAAACTCATTGCTGATAATCTGCATCGGCATGACAGTGGCTCACTTTGCCGATGTCAGGTATCTCGCCTACATTTTAGCATTCGGAATAGCGCAGACATTCATTGATTCATGGATTCAGATTGTAAGGGGACTTGGTCAGGTCAAGACCTACATTTCAGCCAGCATTTTCAACTCACTTGCCATTGCTCTTTTCAGCGTCCTTACGGTTGCTATCCTCAACATGGGCATTCCCGGCATATTCATAGCAAATATAATTGCACGGATCATGACTTTAGGATTCATAGAGATAAAGACAGGTGTAATAAGGCACTTCGTGAGATTCCGCATGATTTCACGCAAAATCAGCCACGAGTTGATGCACTACAGCCTGCCATTGCTTCCCATGATATTATTCTGGTGGGTGCTCAACAGCAACGGAGTGTTCTTTATCCAACGATATCTCGGCCTTGAAGAAAACGGCATCTACGCCATACTGTCAAAAATCACAGGCATACTGTACGTTCTGGCCATGATTTTTTATCAGACATGGCAACAGAACGCCATTGAGCAATATGACTCACCTGACCGGGACTCGTTTTTCTCCTCCGTGTTCAACAATTATTTCTATCTGCTTTGCCTCCTTGTGTCAGTATTTCCTTTTGCTCTCCGCATGAATTATTTCTGGTTGGTCAGTCCGGAATATGCTTCAAGCGCCGTGTATCTTTTTGCCAACTCGGTTTTCATGATGGGATTCTCAATAAGCTCTTTCTTTGAACTTGGCTACCAATGTTCGAAAACCACATCGCGTATTCTACCGGGAGTTCTGTTAGCTACGGCCATAAACATAGGTGGAAATTATCTGTTCGTTCCCGTCTATGGAATCTACGGACTGATATCCGTCAACATCGCCACCTACATAATTCTGATAATCTACCGGGCCATTGACACCCGCAAATACATGAGGATCAGGTTTATGAAGCACAACTATCTGAGCCTTGCATCTGTTGTGGCTGCAGGCATAGCATATCATATTTCCCATTCAATAATCTTTGACTTCTTGTCAATTTTGGCAATATCAGCTATCTTTGTCGTAATTATGCCTGCAAACATGAAAGACAAAGTAATCAGATGCCTCAGATAAGTATAATTGTACCGGTCTACAACACGGAGAATTTCGTTGGCGAATGTATTGAATCGCTTCTGGCTCAAACTTTGCATGACATTGAGATTATTCTTGTTGACGACGGATCTACCGACAATTCCTGTGAGGTCTGCCAACGCTACGTAAGCCGGGACCCGAGAGTGAAACTCATAAGGAAAGAGAATGGCGGTGCCGGAAGTGCGCGAAATGCCGGGATTGACGCCGCGAAGGGCATGTATGTAGGGTTCGTTGACAGTGATGACTTCGTGGCACCTCAAATGTATGCGCGCCTTTTTGACGCGGCTACCGCAGCCGATGCCGACTGTGCACGTTGCGGATGTGTGCGCTATCTCAACGGCAAGACTCTCACGTCCGGCTCATCGCCTCAATTCACCATTACCGGTAATGACTGTTCAGATTATGCCGTGGCTCTGATGGGAAGGAACTGTTTTGGTGCCAAATTCAACAACGTAAACCGCGCGGTCTACACAGGTATTTACAGGACATCCATTATCCGTGACCGTGGCATCCGATTCCTTTCAGAAAGAGACATAATGTCCGAGGACACCGTATTCAATTTTGACTTTTTCTCCGCCAGCAACACGATTTGCGTCATTGCTGACTGCCTTTATTACTACCGGCTGAACGAGGGTTCAATATCCAGGCGACTTTACGCCAAAGAGACTAAAAAAATAATGGCATTTGCCAAGTGCATGATGGATAGATCTCTATCGCTTAACATCGTGAATATTCACGACATAATCACAAGGCATGGCAGTATGCTGATTGGTCTATACATGGCGTATATGTCAAAAGCGGTGAGATATTGCAGCGCATCCAAAGCAGCAGAGATAATACGCTCAGTTGCCAACAGCAAACCATCGCGCACAGCCTTCCTGTCGCATCCCCGGAAAAACATGACAACTAATCAAAGAATCATACGCTATTTTATTCGGCACAAGCTCATGCTCCCAATCTATCTTTCCTTTTATTTAAA
>CAZASF010000025.1:0-34079 GCA_964487725.1 uncultured Bacteroides sp.
TCGTTCAAGCCGCCGGTCTTGATATTACGTCTAACGGAGGGGTTTTATAGTTTAAGGAAAAGGGAATCTTTGATCCCGCCACAGCCAAGAAATTCAAGGAAACAGTCCTTGAGTCAGGCGGCAGCGAAGACCCGATGGACCTCTATGTTAAGTTCCGCGGACATCGTCCCAGCGTCAACGCCCTTCTCCGCAACCGAGGTCTTGAGCCGGTTAAGAACCCGCTGAAATCCACAGATCTGCCCCAGGTGGGAGGAAAATAATTCAGAAAGAGATACCTGAAAATCCCATAAAAGCCATAGCAAGGAGTCCCGCGCATATCAATGCCACCGGGGCTCCTTTCATTGATGCCGGTACGTCAGTCAGTTCAAGTTGCTCGCGGATTCCGGCAAAAAGCACCAATGCAAGGGCGAAACCTGCTGCAGTGGCCGCCGCATAGACTATTGACATCAGCAGGTTGAACTCCTTCTGTGCTACCATTATGGCAACTCCGAGAACAGCGCAGTTCGTCGTTATCAGAGGAAGGAACACTCCGAGAGCCTGATAAAGTGCAGGTGCAATCTTCTTCAGGATAATCTCAAGTGTCTGGACCAATGCGGCTATGACAAGAATGAACACAATGGTCTGCAGATAGACCATGTTGAACGGCACGAGCAGGAATTGCTGCAACAGCCATGTTACAAGAGTGGCTATGACCATCACGAAAGCTACCGCGGCTCCCATGCCTGCGGCGGACGACAGTTTCTTAGAAACGCCTAAAAACGGACATATCCCGAGAAACTGCGCAAAAACGATATTGTTGACAAATATCGCCGTTATGATTATCGATACGTATTCAAGCATGGCGGTTCGCGGTTATTTTGTTAAACATAGCCATCAGCAGACCGAGAACGATGAATGCTCCGGGTGCCAGCACGAACACCAGCGAGCCATAGCTTTCAGGATATATCTCCAAGCCGAAAATCTTGCCGGTGCCTGTAAGCTCGCGTACAGCACCTATGATGGTCAGCGCCGCAGTGAAGCCGAGGCCGATGCCTATGCCATCGGTGGCTGAAGCAATCACGCTGTTGCGTGAAGCGAATGCTTCGGCGCGTCCAAGCAGTATGCAGTTGACCACGATGAGTGGGATAAATATCCCTAATGAAGCGTTGAGGGCGGGCAGGTATGCGGCCATAAGCATTTGAAGAACGCTGACGAAAGTGGCTATAAGAACTATGTAGACCGGGATTCTGACTGCTCCGGGAACAATTGATTTGACTGCTGAAACCGCCATGTTGCTGCACACGAGGACTGCCATAGTGGTAAGGCCCATGGACATGCCGGTCAGCGCACTGCCGGTGGTGCCTAATGTGGGACACATTCCGAGCATCAGCACGAAAGTGGGGTTCTCTCTGACCAACCCGTTGTATATGATGTTGAGGAATTTCATAACGTGCTTAATTTTGGCTTTGGTTCTTGTACTTTAGGAATGCTTCGTAGGCTTCGTTGAGAGCCCCGAGAAAAGCTCTTGATGAGATTGTTGCGGCGGTTATGCCATCAATGTCGCCTCCATCTTTGCTGACACGCAAGTCGGTTTTCGCCGGGTCAAGACCGATTACGGAGCGATGTCCCTGATCCATCCGGAACCATTCCTCCATTTTGGCCCCGAGTCCGGGAGTCTCGCTGTGTGACATTACATGATACCCCGTGATTTTACCTGCTGAGTCAAACCCGTAGATGGCGGTTATCTCTCCGGAAAAACCGTCCATGCTGTAACTTTCCACGGCTGCTCCGGTGAAAGAGCCGTTCATCGTTGCAGGATATATGGTAAACGGTTTTGGCTGACCTTTGATTTCAACCGCCGTTGCTTCCTCCACGGGATTATTGTTGAATTCGGGAAGCACTTGCGCTATGGCCTCGGTCCGCGCACGCGTGGCTGCTTCGGTCATCGGAGCGGCTGTCACCGAGTGGATTGTGGCCAAAAGGGCTCCACTCAGCAGGCATACGGCAGTCAGTACCGTCAGCATCCTCGTCAGTGATGAATTATTGCTCATGGTTTGCGCTCTCCGGTCTTTTTAGGTTTCATGTATCGATTGATGAGAGGTGTGGCTCCGTTCATCAGAAGTATTGCGAAAGATACCCCCTCGGGATATGCGCCCCATTGACGGATAATGATGGTGATGGCACCTATCATTACGCCGTAGAGAATCATACCCCTGTGACTCATGGGGGATGTAACATAGTCCGTGGCCATGAATATAGCTCCGAGCAGCAGGCCACCTTCAAGAATCTCCAGCGCGGGATTGTTGCCCAGACAGAGCGAGAAAATAGCGGCCGTTGCAAGGATTGACACCGGTATGTGCCATGTTATTGTGCGGGTGACTATCAGATATATTCCCCCGATAATTAGGGCTGCCGCTCCAACTTCGCCGAGCGAGCCGCCGGTGGCTCCGATAAGTTCATCGAGCCAGTTGATGGCGGGCTCCACGTGTTGTGCATGAGGAGTGGCTCCGGTCACAGCGTCTGCCGAAAGGGCTGTAGCGCCGGTTACGGCATCGGTGTAGCGAAGTCGGTTGACTAATGGGAGCGGCCATGTTGTCATCTGCTGAGGAAATGAGAGCAACAGGAACACACGCCCAACCAGAGCGGGATTGAAAATGTTGCATCCGAGCCCACCGAATGCCATCTTCCCTATTCCTATGGCCACCAGCGACCCTATAAGGACAATCCACACCGGAATATTGGAGGGTAGATTGAAGCCAAGTAACAGACCGGTCAGAAGGGCTGATGAGGAGACGAACGGAGCCTGACGCCCCATTACGTAGCGGGCAATAATGAATTCTGCCACCACGCAGCCGACAGTAGCTACTGCTGTGACAATCAGCGCACCTATGCCGAAAGCATATAGCGCGCATGCCAGTGCGGGCATGAGTGCTATGACCACGCGCAGCATAGTGCGGTTTGTGGTGTCGGCCGCATATATGTGCGGGGAGCCGGAAGTTACCAATAGAGTGCTCATAATCAGGGTGTGGTTTTTATGCGTTGGCGGCGTATGGTGTCCTTGCCGAGGCGAATATAGTCAAGAAGCGGTCTCTTCGACGGACATATATAGCTGCAGCAGCCACACTCAATGCAGTCCGTTACGGATTCTGCAGCGGCGTGCTCATACTTGCCGAGACGGCTGAGTGTGGATATCAGATAAGGCTCGAGTCCCATCGGGCATGCTTCCACACATCGGGCGCATCGCACGCAGGGCTCCGCATTGTCCCTCAGTGTCATTCCGGGAGGGAGCAGCAGTATGCCGGAAGTGCCTTTACCTGTGGCAGCATGTATGTTCACTGCCGTCCGTCCCATCATGGGGCCTCCGCTAATCATTTTTGAGCCTTGAGGTATGGAACTTACGCCGCTTAGGGCAAGTAGCTCGCTCACGTCATGGCCTATACATGTCAGGTAGTTGGCCGGAGCGGGGACATCGGGGCCTGTTACGGTTATCACTCTATCCACCAACGGACGGCCCAGAGCAACAGCCTGTCGGAGGGCGTGGGCCGTGGCTATGTTGATAACCACTGCTCCGGCATCAATGGGCAGTTTGCCTGACGGTACGTAACGTCCGGTCAGTGCGTTTATAAGCTGCCGTTCGCCTCCCTGTGGATAACGTTCTTTCAGGCACACCACTTCCATCGGTGTCCCATCGGGGATGGCCTCTGAAAGCCGCGCGATTGCGTCCGGCTTGTTTTCCTCTATGCCTATTATAGCGCGGGGTGCTCCGCATGCCTTACGCGCCAGCTCTACACCTTGTATTATCTCCTCAGGATGGGAAAGCATGAGCGCGTGGTCGCATGTGAGAAACGGTTCGCACTCAACTCCGTTGATAATCAGTACCTCGGCGCGCTTTCCCTCGGGTACAGTCAATTTCACATCAGTGGGGAAGGTGGCGCCACCCATCCCTACAAGGCCGCCGTCGCGACATATCTGCCTTATTTCCTCAGCCGTCAGACGCTTGATTTCGTTTTCATCGCGGGCGGTTGGTGACGGCATGGACATGTCAAGGCGGTGCAACTCCTCAGTTGCCTCAATAACAATTGTGGATGATGGAAATCCAAAGGCGTCATCCATCATGCCTACGCTTTTAACTGTGCCGGATATGGGAGAGTGGATGTTGGATGAAACAAACGATGAAGCTTCCGCAACCAACTGGAAACGCCTGACGATGTCGCCCGGCTTTACAATGGGTTTTGACGGGTGTCCAAGATAGCGGTCAAGGTTCAGCGTCACTTTCATTGGCAGCTCTATATGGCGAATCGGTTCGCCGGCCGACAGTTTGAAGTCCTTGAGTTTTACACCTCCGGGATGGAACGTTCTCTTTTTCATGCTTCGGCTTTTATTTGAGGTTGGGGAAAGTTGGAAGTAAGGATTGCTCCGGTAGGGCATTCGGAAACGCACTTGCGGCATAGCCGGCATTTTTCCGGATCAATGCTGGCCAGGTTGTCATTAAGGGTAATGGCGCGGAACGGACATGAACGCATGCATTTTCCACAGCCTATACATGCCGCATCACAGCTTTTCCGAGCCATTCCTCCCCGCTGGTGGTTGGAGCATGCCACCCACACGCGCCGCCCTTTGGGGCCTTTTGGCCTCAGCTGCAGGAGATGACGCGGACATGTCTCCGAGCATACGCCACAGCCCGTACACCGCTCCTCATCAATTTCGGGGAGCCGGCTTGCGGGGTTCATATTGATTGCGTTGAACGGGCACACTTTCGCGCAATCGCCGCATTGCAGGCATCCGTAGCTACAGGTGAGCGATCCAGCGGTAACACCATTTTCCATGCGGCAGTTCTGTGGGCCGTTGTAGATTGACAAAGAATGACGGCGATTACAGGTTCCTGCACACATAAGCACGGCCACCCGACTCTGCACTGCTCCGGCTTCCTGTCCGAACAATGCGGCTATCGCGGCCATACCTTCGGCGCCGGCTCCGGGACAACTGATGCCTTTAGGGCCGCCGAGCTTAACGCATTGCACTGCGAAGTCATGACATCCCAGGAAGCCGCATGCACCGCAGTTGGCCCCCGGCAGAAGCGCCTCCACTTGACTTACGCGCTCATCCTCCACAACAGCAAACCGACGGGCTACGATGCAAAGCACCACGGCAGCAATGGCCCCGGTCAGTCCGAGTGCCAGTGCGGGTAGCAGTATCTGGTTTATGCAAAATATCATACGTGATGTATATATAATGTATAAGGTGTGTCCTGACGTTATTCAACGGTCCAGTTTATGGACGATAGTGACGAATGGCGATTTGATATGTAGAGGAGCACGAAATAGACGGCGGCCACAGCAAGACTTCCCACGGCCATGACTGTCTCTCCCAATCCGGCTGCGGCTGCGATGGCGGCAACTGCTATCACCAGAGCGGTGGGTAGCGCGAGGAGCAGTGCAATGGCTTTCATGCGAGATCGGCCGGATGCCCTCAATGTCACCTTTTGTCCGGGACAGAATCGTGCCGAGGCATCCGGGACGTTAAGCGTCAGACGGTTGCCGGAGCGTGCGTTGCAAAGGCTCGCAACGGCGCATCCGCCACAGTCATGAGCATCAGGAGTTATGTCAACGATCAACTGTCGACCATCTGATAACACAACTGTTCCGCTATGTGAGATACTCTCATCCATATATGCAAAATTACAATATTTCACCAAATTTGTTTTCGTAATAAGAATAAATGGCCAATAACATCCCTAAATTGCCAAAATAGTTAAAATACGGGGCTAAAAAATGTTAACACATTTGTTGTGCCAACGAAAAAGCTATAGTTTTGTTTTCAATATCAGGGACAACCCCAAATTCAAGAAAAATCGTAAAATTATCTGACTTACAAAATTATCTGACTCACATGAAAAAGAAATTTATCTGCACCGTATGCGGTTACGTACACGAAGGCGACGAAGCTCCCGAGAAATGCCCTCTTTGCGGCGCACCCAAGAGCAAATTCAAGGAAATCACCGATGAGGAAGGTGCTGAACTCAAGTTCATAACTGAACATGAAATTGGCGTTGCCAAGGACACCGATGACCAGATGAAGGCTGACCTCATGGCTCATTTCAACGGTGAATGCACCGAAGTGGGTATGTATCTCGCCATGTCCCGTCAAGCTGATCGCGAGGGCTATCCCGAAATAGCCGATGCCTTCAAGCGCTACGCTTTTGAGGAGGCTGAACATGCTTCGAAGTTTGCTGAACTCCTCGGTGAGCATGTATGGGACACCAAGACCAACCTTGAGAAGCGCATGGCTGCCGAGGCAGGTGCCAACGAGGACAAGATGCGCATTGCCCGTCGTGCCAAGGAACTCAATCTTGATGCCATCCACGACACCGTTCATGAAATGGCAAAGGATGAAGCCCGTCATGGCCAGGGATTCCAGGGCCTCTACAATCGCTTCTTCAAGAAAAAATAACTTGATAAGCTGAACAAAACATCATCAGAAAGAGTTGCTATCAATAGCAACTCTTTTTTTACATCACTAATTTTACGCTATATGAAAGATTTGAAAGGAACAAAGACCGAGCAGAACCTTCAGGAAGCTTTTGCCGGCGAGTCCATGGCCCGTAACAAATATACGTTCTATGCCAAGAAGGCGCGCAAGGATGGCTATCAGCAGATTGCCGATATTTTCGAGCTGACCGCCCACAACGAGATGGCCCATGCCAAACTGTGGTTCAAGCTTCTTCACGGCGGTGATATACCCGAAACACTTCCAAACCTTATAGATGCAGCCGGCGGAGAGAATTTCGAATGGACCGATATGTATGCCCGCATGGCCATTGAGGCTCGTGAAGAGGGCTTCGAGAAGATTGCCAAGCTATTTGATATGGTGGGCAAAATCGAAAAGGAACATGAGGAGCGCTACCGTAAGTTGATTGCCAACATTGAGGGCGGCATAGTGTTCTCGCGCGATCAGGACACTATCTGGCAGTGTATGAACTGCGGTCATATAGTAATAGGTAAGAAAGCTCCTGCCATTTGTCCGGTGTGCTCGCATTCGCAGGCTTATTTTGAAATCAAACCGCAGAACTATTAATGCCACTCGGTTATGAAGAGTGTTAAGGAAACCCTTCTGGAGCGGCGCAGCATCCGGCGCTATGAGCGGGAGCCTGTAACTCAGGAGCAGATGGACTTCATCTACGAGGCCATCCGCAATACTCCCACGAGCTACAACGGTCAGCAATTCTCTGTCATTGATATAACCAACCAGGACCTCAAGGAGAAACTCTACGAGTTGACCGGTCAAAAACAGATAAAGACTTGCTCCCACTTTATGGCCTTCTGCGCTGACTACCACAAAATCAGTCTTATGGCATCGGTGAAGGGCGTTGAAATGCCGCAGTTCACAATGACGGCCGACGGGCTTATTGTCGGGACGGTCGATGCCGCTCTCGCCATGATGAGTGCTGTGACTGCAGCCGGAGCTCTCGGACTCGGAGCATGTTGCATAGGATATGCCCGTACGGCGGCTCCGGAGGCAGTCTCCGAATTGCTTAAACTTCCCGTGGGAACATACCTTGTTTGCGGCCTGGCCATAGGTGTGCCCCGTGAAATGCCTGATCTTAAACCCAAGCAGCCTGTCAGCACGGTTATTCACCATGATCATTATTCGGCTGATTCCACTCTCGTGCCCGACTTGGAAAAATATGACGCGGAGGTTACTGCCTATAATGCCGTGAGGGCCGGAACAAAGACCACCAACGACTGGGCCACGCATATCATCTCTTACTACGCCGAGGCTATGAACTATGAAATGCTCCATGCCTTGCGTACACAGGGATTTGACCCGCGTAAGTAGAAATATTTTTCATTCAATCCGAAAAAATTGTAACTTTGCCCCCATGGAACGTGACATGGAGGCAAAGTTACCTTTTTCAGGACCAATCGGAGTGTTTGATTCCGGTTATGGAGGCCTATCCATCCTCCGCTGCATCCGGCAGCGGCTTCCGCAGTATGATTACCTGTATCTTGGCGACAATGCCCGCGCTCCCTACGGGCCGCGCTCATTTGAAGTAGTCTACCAGTTCACGCTCGAAGCTGTCCGCTATCTCTTCAGTCAAGGCTGTCCGCTTGTTATACTTGCATGCAACACCGCTTCGGCCAAAGCGTTGCGCTCTATCCAGCAGAACGATCTGCCGGCGATCGACCCGTCGCGCCGTGTACTTGGGGTAATCCGTCCCACGGTTGAGAAGGTAGGTGAGTTGAGCCGTAGCGGTGTGGTTGGGGTGCTTGGAACCGCCGGCACCGTGCGTTCGCGCTCCTACAACATTGAGATCGAAAAACTTCACCCCGACTTTACAACTGTGGCTCAGGCATGTCCCATGCTGGTGCCATTGGTTGAGAACGAAGAATCTGGTGGACCCGGAGCCGATTATTTCGTAAAGAAATATGTTGATGCTCTTTTCGAACAGGATTCTGCCATTGACACCGTGTTGCTTGCATGCACCCATTATCCGTTACTTTACGACAAGATTCGCCAATACGTCCCCTCGCATGCCGGTGTGGTTATGCAGGGCGACATTGTGGCTGAATCACTTGCCGACTATCTGCAGCGTCATCCCGAGATGGAACGTCGCTGCACCCACGGAGCCACAACCCGCTATCTGACCACGGAAAATCCCGATCAGTTCCAACGCCTTGCCCGCATATTCCTCGGCGCCCCCGTCACTGCCACCCGCATTTCTCTGTAAATGTAGCAAAAATTAACCGGGACACGGTTACGGGAGATCGTTGTCCAAAGAAAACAACCGGGCCATGCGGATTGGTTGAATGAAGGGTCAGTAGATATTTCCGGTGGATGGATTGCACAGAACATCTTAGCTGCCCCCACCACCCGCAGCCCCCTCGTTATCAGCTGATAGCTCGCCATTCTATCCGCATTGCAGCAGCGTAGCTGCCGCTTAATCATAGCCATGGGTGAGGCCGTCAGGCCGTAACCCGTGGAAAAGCCAGAATAAAGAGTCGCTCCGCATCGCGGGGCTTCAAATATAGAACCACGCCCACATCGCCCCCAAACCGATATTACTTTTGCGGCATGCTCGCTCCCGGATGTTCAACCGACAGACATTTCATCTCATCCATTCGGTATTAAAGAGCGATACTGACCCGGAACCGGAATCAGACATACTGACGGATCGTGAGAAGGAAGTGCTTAGTTGGATAGCTCACGGGCTGTCGACTAAGGAGATTGCCGACAAAATGTTACTGTCCATCCAATACCCTATCCACACTCCGGAGTAGAATCTAGGAAAAACAGAGGATTTCGATATTTGCAAAATATTTGTAAATATACGCTTTTTTATCAAAATTCACTCATGGACATTTGTATATCCGGATATTTGGACGTACCTTTGCGGCAACAATTGTAGTTTTTGACTCTTCAGCCGGAATTTTCAAATACACAATAGTTAGTAATATAGTAATTATCACCCATAGTTATCTCATATCCTTAACAAGATGACCAACAATAGACTGACGGCAGTCTGCACAATCACATTTGCCCCAATGGCGCATATTGCTGAGAGCCAAGCAATTACCCCCCCCCAATTTTAGATGACAAGACGGAGGACTCGCCTTGGCACGTGGAGACCAATGCTCTTGAATGGGCGTTGCTCATAGCCAATGCCACAGGTGAGTATGATGTGGCGCCGCAATGGTCAACGGTCGTGACCAATGACTATAGCGGTTATAATAATTGTTTGACTTTCAAAAGCCTCGTAGATCAGGCTATGTCGACTTATTTTTCGCTTGGAACCGGATTTTATAATCAGGACTCTGACGGTAAATGGGTAGGTGTGATTCCAATGTATGGCATGGAGCTTATGGAAGTAACCGTATCGGACCTGTACAACACATCATCTGAAAAGCCGCTTATATTGGATGAAATTTACATGCTTAGAAGCCTCGTAAAGGTGAGACTGTTGGATGAAACGGTAAAAACGGATGGATATCCGCAGGTTGTTTACCGGTATTTGACTGGAGAAGACTCAAACGGGAAACTGACGTATGAGTCCGGTGGTGTGGACTATTTGTATCGTCAACCGTATAATCTTCCGTGCAAACCCATGGAATACGTTAACGGATATCAGATTAATGATATCAATGTAAAATTAACATCGCTCAATGCCAATTCGGGGCGAGTTGCAGACGTAAATAACACCGACAAAGAGGAACCGGGTGTGGTCTACAATAGTTATATGCCGGAGCAATATGTTGAGTATAACTCACAGAAAAATATGAACTATCCTAATTTTAGGTTCTACTACAAACTCAACGAGGGCTCCGAATGGGAGGAGATGACGGTGGATATGATAGGTACGGAGTTACCTGACGGACGTCACGGGTTTATCAGAAACCACATCTATTCCATTGTTGTAAAAAGCACGGAGAGTAGAGCCGTTGATGGCGGTATTAGAGTGAGTCTTGAAGAGAGCTGCTGGTGAAAGAACAATCTTATAGAAATAAAGAAATTCCCTTGTCGGCCCAGTGGACCGAGCCTTTATCTGACTAAGCTCTGCCCGGACAATGATGGCGGATTCCACTATAGGAAATCCGTTGGCAGAATCTGAAGCAGACATATACAAAATGGTTTAATAATTTAAAAAAGTGACGGGCCGACATGAGAATGCCGGCCCGCCACATGCTATGGTGATTGGGGATTAGTTTGCGGGGGTTATGCGGAGGCGGTAGCTCATGGGCTGGTCGGGCACTCGGTAGATGGGGAGTGTGTCGACATCAGCACCGCAGGAGGCGTTGCCCACGCCGCGGGTCCATGCGTCGAGGTGGAGCACGCTGTAGGGGCGCGGTGTCATTTCCCAGAGGTGATTGGCTTTCATGAGGTCCTCGTCAGTGTAGGGGAGAATGGAGAAGCTCACGTTGCCTTCGGTAGTGATGTTGATTCCGCGTCCGGAGGCATCGGTCAGCGTCAGTTCGCGGAGGCCTTCGCGTCCGCCGGTGCTCTGCGGCTTAACGTAGTGCTGAACCATGTCGGCCACTTTGGTGGTGTATCGGCCTATCATCACACCGTCCTTGCGGTCAACGTAGTTTTCCCACGGGCCGTAGGCGAAGTAGTTGACATCGCTGAGTGCAGGATTGATGGCGCATACCAGACCGGCGCGACGGAGTTTGTCGGTGTGGGGAGTGAAGTCAACGTTCATGTCCACGGTGCCATCGGGATAGAATGTGTATACGATTCCGGTGCTGCATTTTGAGCCGGCACGTTCGGTTGTCACTTCCACGTTCTTACCTACAGTGCGGAACGTCACCTTGGAGGCAAGGGAGTCAAGGCCATTGGAGGTGTCGGTGAAGCGGTCGTTCTCAATCCAGCGGTGGTTGTCGTAGACGAATCCGAGTCCATCGGCAATTACATCAACACCGTCAATCCGGAGAGAGGTCATGGTTCCATTGTTGCGGTTGAACACGGCTGAAACCTTGTCGTTGCTTACGGTTATCTCATTTCCAACTGTTTTGGCAGTCAGTTTGTTGCCTTTGACTTTTAAGGCGGCGAGCTGCGGGCGTTCGGTGACAGTGAACTGCGCGTGAGCCACTTCATGTCCTGCAGGAGCATAGCTCTGAGCCTCTGCATAGACCACTTCAAGGTTGAGGAGCACTTCTTTGCCGGTAGCCTCATTATAGAATGCGGCAGTCAGCGGAACTGTCATTGTAATGCTGTCGTCAGGAGCAACGTTGCCGATGGGCTGAATGTCAGATGCCTGTTTGTGACCATCAACAACCACGGTGCTGACCAGATTGAGGCCTTCGAGCGAGCGGAAACCGTAGCGGTTGACGAGGCGAACGGTGGCTGTGGCGTTATCGCGGTCAATACCTGTGAGACTGATTTTTACAAATTGGTGAGCTGCACGGACCTCCATCAGTTTGGGGCTCTCCTCGCGGGTGGCGGTGATGATGCCGTTGGAGCAGAAGTTGCCCTGGTGGGGGCCGGGATAGTCGTAGCCGGTGTGGATGCGGTAGATGCCCTGTTTCATTTCCTGCGGGTCAAAGATAGCCTGGTCAACCCAGTCCCAGATGGCGCCGCCCACGGTAGCGTTGGAGTTTTCTATTACGTCCCAATACTCCGTCAGGTTGCCGATGGCATTACCCATGGCGTGAGCATATTCGCAGATGTACATCGGCTTGTCAAGATCGCTCGTGTTGGCGTTCATCCATGCCATTCCGGGATACATCTTGGAGTAAAAATCGCTGTAGAGGTTGCCGCCGTAGTCTTTGTTAACGCGGGTTCCTTCGTAGTGCACGGGTCGGTCATCGAGTTTCTTGGCAGCTTCGTAGCAGTAGAGGAAGTTCTTTCCGTTGCCGGCTTCGTTGCCGAGGCTCCACATTATAACTGAGGGATGGTTACGGTCGCGGAGCACCATGCGGTCAATGCGGTCAACGAATGCGGGAATCCACGATGGCATGTCGGAAATCGACTGGTTGGCATGGTCCTCAAGGTCGGCTTCGTCAACAGCGTAGAGGCCGAAATGGTCAAACATGGCATACATGCGGGCGTTGTTTGGATAGTGGCTCGTGCGGATATTGTTGATGTTGTTCTGCTTCATGAGCGTCACATCGCGGAGCATTGATTCGGTTGTCACGGCGCGGCCGTGTACGGGGTCGGAGTCGTGACGGTTAACGCCTTTGAGGAACACGCGTTTGCCGTTGACATAGAGAAGTGAATTTTCAATCTTCACTTCGCGGAAGCCATGTTTGGTGGAGAAAGCCATCTCTTCTTCGCCTCCATTGGCATCGCGCTGAATGATGTCAACGGTATAGAGGTTGGGCTGCTCGGCGTTCCAAAGAGCCACATCCTTGAAGTCAAATGCAGCTTTCACGCCGGTAGTGTCCGACAAGTTGTAGGGGATAACCTGTTCGGCAATCTTCTTGCCCTGCGGGTCCATGACTTTTATCACGTACTCCTTGGTGCCTTTAAGGCCGTCGCGGTTGTCAATGTCGAGAGTCACTTCCATGTGCGCGTCCTTATAATTGTTGGATAGCGTGGAGGTGATGACATGGTCGCGGACATGTACTTTGGGAACGTTGTAGAGGTAAACATTGCGGTGGATACCACTCATGCGGAACATGTCCTGACATTCAAGGTATGAGCCATCGCTCCAGCGAAACACCTGAACGGCCACATCATTCTCGCCCGGACGGAGATATTTCGATATGTCGAATTCTGAAACGTTATTGGCTCCCTGAGTGTAGCCGACATAGTGGCCGTTGACCCATACGAATGCAGCTGAGTATATTCCTCCGAAGTGGAGCATGGTGCGTCCGCCGTCCCAGTCGTCGGGAAGTGTGAACGACCGTTTGTAGGAGCCTACAGGGTTAACGCCATAGTTGGCGCCTCCATCATTGAAGCCTTTGCGGGCATTGATGAACGGGGGCGTATTTGCGTGGGGATATTCCACGTTGGCATAGATAGGCTTGTCATATCCTTCCATTTCCCAGTTGGCGGGAACCGGAATGTTGTCCCACCCGGAGGTGTCATATCCCTCTTCATAGAAGTCAAGGGGACGCTGCGAGGGTTCGGGGACGAAGTTGAATTTCCATGTGCCGTTGAGCGAGAGGTAGCGGTCGTTGACCGGTTCTGTCCATGGAGTGGCATAGTATTCCTTGTCAGCGAGCATTGAGGCCTCGTTGCGATAGGGCATCTTGGTGGCCGAGCCGGCTTCCTTGTTCTGTTGGAAAATGGTCTCGTTTTCCCAGAAATTGGCTCTGCGAGCCTCATCGGAGGCAGCTACTGTGGTATTTTTGCCCATGTCAACAAACGTGAAGTGGCAGTTCATGGAGCGGGCTTTCTTTTTGTCAACGAGCGTCAGATTGCCGTTGCGGTCAGCAACCACGGCTACGGTTGGTTTGTTGGTCGGAATCAGCATGCCGTCCTCTATTTTCCAAAGTTGTGCTTCGTCGGAGCCATTGTTGACGCCGAGTTCAACGCGGTTGCCTTCCATGCGCATGGCGTTGCCGCTCTGCGGATTGATTATTCGCCAGCTTCCTGAAAGCTCGGTGATTGACCATAGCTGGGACGTGGCGTCAGCGCGGTCTTTTTTCATGGCCACGGTAAGTGGGCCGGTCTCTTCAGCCACTGTTTCAGGCGCGTTCTTGAGTGCTACTTTGTAGATTTTGTCTCTGTCAAAAGTCGCTTTTGACTGCGCTATGCCGGGCAAAGCCGCGAATATCAAGGCGAGCATTGCCAGTGCATGACGGTAGAATGATTTGGTCATAAATTGTATGGTGTTAGATTATAATTCAATGAAAGGGAGTTTTTTACTCCTATTTACAAAGATAGGCAAAATTAATCCTATTTGCAAGAGTCGGGTAGTTAAGGACTTATAAATATGTGATTTCTTGTAAAATCACATTATGGAGAAGTAGAGATCAAGCACATCGCGGGCTGCCGTGAATGAGCTCTGGAGATTGTCAAGGACGCGGCGCTCTTTTTCAGCAAGCATTGCGGCCACTTCGGGATTGTCGTAGAAATGGCGGCGAAGCTGCTCGTCGATGGTCTCATACATCCAGTAGCGGGCTTGTTGCAGACGCCGCTTCTCGAAATAGCCGTTGGCCTTGACGAATTCAAAGTATCGGTCAATCATGTCCCAAACCTCCGGAATGCCCAGCTCGTAGTAGCCGGAATAGGTAAGCACTTCCGGTTGCCACCCCGATGCTGTGGGTGGAAATAGGTGTAGAGCGCTTCGGAATTGAGCCTGAGCTAATTGTGCGCGGTGAATGTTGTCGCCGTCGGCTTTGTTAATCACAATTCCGTCAGCCATCTCCATGATGCCGCGTTTTATACCCTGAAGCTCATCGCCGGTGCCTGCCAGTTGGAGTAGCAGGAAGAAATCGACCATGGAGTGGACGGCGGTCTCGCTTTGGCCAACGCCAACGGTTTCAACGAATATGTTGTTGAAGCCGGCAGCCTCGCATAACACTATGGTCTCGCGAGTCTTGCGCGCAACTCCGCCTAATGAGCCGGCTGACGGGCTGGGGCGAACGAATGCATCGGGATGCACAGCCAATCGTTCCATTCGGGTTTTATCGCCCAATATGCTGCCTTTTGTTCTTTCGCTCGATGGGTCAATTGCCAATACTGCAAGTTTGCCACCTCCCTTAAGAACGTGGAGTCCGAACACATCAATACTCGTGGACTTTCCGGCACCCGGAACTCCCGTTATGCCTATGCGGCGAGAGTTGCCGGAGTGGGGGAGGCATTTTTCAATTACTTCCTGGGCCAGCGCCTGATGGTCGGGTGCCATGCTTTCAACGAGTGTCACGGCGCGCGACAGGGTTGTTATGTCGCCCTTCAGAATGCCCTCCACCATTTCACCGGCCGTCGGCATCCGTCGGCGTTTGCGGCGGGTAAGATAAGGATTTACCGAGGGCGGTTGTGCCACTCCTGAGTTGACATTCAGGCCTTTATAATCTTCGTTGTTTTCAGGATGCTCCATCGTTGCGGGGGGTGATATAGTTATGTGATTGGTCTTTCAGTTTGTCACCTGTCCGGCCACGCGGATTATCTGTGTGGGGTTGGACGGGTCGTTTGTTATAAGAGTGATTCGCGCGTTGAGGGTCTCGCCGGACTTCATATCCGATGCATTAGCAATAACTATCACGTTAACTGATTTGCCGGGCGCTATTTTTGTTTTGGGAACCTCAATTTCCAATGCGGGGTCGGCGGTGAAAATCCGGCGGATAAATAGCGGCGATTTGCCTTTGTTGGTTATGGCGAATTCACGTTGAATCTTCAGGTCTCCGGCGGGAAACTGGCCAAAATCGAGAGCATGGCTGTTGAGTGATGCCACCGGTGCTTTCTTTTTCTCCTCTTCGGTCATTTTTGAAAAGTCCTCGTTGACGATTACCGTCGTTGCCACGGACACTTGTGTCTGCGGCGCATTCTGCGGATCGGGGATTATCAGAAAATGGTCCGTAACCACTCCGTAGTCAGGACAGTTAGAGGTATAGGCCGTGAGCGATAGCGTGCCCTGTTCGCCCGGAGCAATGACTTCCGGCCGGAAAAGAGCATGCACGTATGACGGCAAAGAATCCACGGCCGGCCTGATAGAATCGGTGCCGGGATTGTAGATGTTGATTGCGGCTGAGAGCACGTGCCCTTTAGTGGTCTGGCCGAAGGGAGTCATGGAGTTGCTTATGCGGGCCACTCCGGCATCAATCGGGAATCTGGCAGAAAGAGTTGCGGGTGTGCCAATCACCGAACCCTTGATTAGCAGGTGTTGGGAGCCGCAGTTTGTGTCGACCTTTATTTGCTTTGAGAATTTTCCGGGACGCCCGGTGGGATCGTATGACACGCCTATTGACAGCGTATCGCCCGGTGCTATCGGTGTTTTGGGATATGTTGGGCGTGTGCAGCCGCAGTTGGCGCGCGCTGCGAGCACAACAACCGGCTCGGTCCCTGTGTTGACAGCCTTGAATGTGCAGCTTACCAGGCCCAAATTTTCTTGAAAGGCTCCGAAATCATGAACCGGATTCTCCCATACGAGTTTGGGCTGTGACCATGCTGCCAGACTGACAAGTGTCGCTGCAAGTGCTGTAATATATCTCTTACATACCATGACTATCCGAGGTTTGAGTGGTGGCTATTACGGTACTATCACTCCGGTGAATCTAAGCGTGGCCTTCTTTGCATTAGTGGCATTGCTCTTCACTTTCACTTCCCTGCGAAGTTCTCCCTTGCGTCCCCTGGGATTGAAGTAGATAACGATCTGTCCGCTCTTTCCGGGAGCAATGGGTTGCATGGGATAGGTTGGTTTGGTGCATCCGCAGCCGCCGTTGCTCACCGATATGATAACGAGCGGTTCTGAGCCGGTGTTGGTGATGTTGTAGACGGCTTTTACGTCACCTTTGGAGGCATGTATTGTGCCGAGGTCGTAAGTGGTTTTATCGAAAGTGAGCTGCGGTCCGTTGCCGGCGGCTGTTGCCAGCATGACAGCTACGCAGGATATGAGGGTCAGAAAAATCCGTTTCATGGGGTTATGATGTTATCAGATGCAAATATACGCAGAATAATTGATGAAAAAAAGAGATTATGCCTTACGGAGAGAACGCCGAAAGTGCAGAGTAGGTTCATGTTCGGACACACAAAAAAGACGGGCGCTTCCTGAACTCAGGAGGCGCCCGTCAGTTATGGCGGGTCTTATTTCGATATCAATTACTTGCCCTGAGAGAGCTGTTCCTTGAGAGCTGCGAGGGCTTCGAGGTCGCCGAGGGTGGCGCGTTCGATGGGCTGGTTCAGCATGGGAGCTGCTTCCTCGCGCTTGGCTGCGCGTTTTGCCTTGCGCTGCTCGTTGCGCTCTGCCTTGGTGGCATCTTCGTGGATGCGGCTGTGAGAAAGGATAATGCGCTTGCTGTCCTTGTTGAATTCAATTACCTTGAAGTCAAGCTTCTCATCAACCTTGGCCTGAGTGCCGTCCTCCTTCTGGAGGTGCTTGGGAGTAGCGAAGCCTTCAACACCGTAGGGAAGTGCCACAACGGCGCCTTTTTCAACCATTTCTACGATGGTACCTTCGTGGATAGAACCGGGGGTGAAGATGGTTTCGAATACATCCCAGGGATTCTCTTCGAGCTGCTTGTGGCCGAGGCTTAGGCGACGGTTTTCCTTGTCGATTTCAAGAACCTGAACCTGGATGTCGGCACCAATCTGGGTGAATTCGTTGGGGTGTTTGATACGCTTGGTCCAGCTGAGGTCAGAGATGTGGATAAGTCCATCAACACCTTCCTCGATTTCAACAAACACACCGAAGTTGGTGAAGTTGCGAACCTTTGCAGTGTGCTGGCTTCCAACGGGGTATTTAACCTCAATGTCTTCCCAGGGATCCGGTTTGAGCTGTTTGATGCCGAGGCTCATCTTGCGGTCTTCGCGGTCGAGTGTGAGAACAACGGCTTCGATTTCGTCGCCAACCTTCATGAAGTCCTGAGCTGAGCGCAGGTGCTGGCTCCATGACATTTCGCTGACGTGGATGAGACCTTCAACGCCGGGGGCGATTTCAACGAATGCGCCGTAGTCAGCCATGACAACCACGCGGCCTTTGACTTTGTCGCCAACTTTGAGATCCGGGTCAAGTGCATCCCAAGGATGGGGCATGAGCTGCTTCAGACCGAGAGCAATGCGCTTCTTCTCATCGTCGAAGTCAAGGATAACAACGTTGAGCTTCTGGTCGAGCTGAACAACTTCTTCGGGGTGAGTCACGCGGCCCCATGAGAGGTCGGTGATGTGGATAAGACCGTCAACGCCGCCGAGGTCAATGAACACGCCGTAGCTGGTGATGTTCTTGACAGTTCCCTCGAGAACCTGGCCTTTTTCAAGCTTGGCGATGATTTCACGCTTCTGCTGCTCAAGTTCAGCCTCGATGAGAGCCTTGTGGCTGACAACAACGTTCTTGTATTCCTGGTTGATTTTGACAACCTTGAATTCCATGGTCTTGCCCACGAACATATCATAGTCGCGGATAGGACGTACATCGATCTGTGAGCCGGGAAGGAATGCTTCGATGCCGAATACATCGACAATCATACCGCCCTTTGTGCGACACTTGATGTAGCCCTTGATGATTTCGTCTTTCTCCAAAGCCTCGTTGATACGTTCCCAAGAGCGGGCTGCGCGGGCTTTGCGGTGAGAGAGGATAAGCTGACCTTTCTTGTCCTCCTGGTTTTCAATGAATACCTCCACGGTGTCACCAACCTTGATGTCGGGGTTGTAGCGGAATTCATTCATGGGGATGATACCGTCGCT
The DNA here is from genome assembly GCA_964487725.1 of uncultured Bacteroides sp. Lineage (GTDB taxonomy): Bacteria > Bacteroidota > Bacteroidia > Bacteroidales > Muribaculaceae > Paramuribaculum. Next base: position 18,760 of record CAZASF010000025.1, read on the forward strand.
CTTGTAGCCGATGTTAACCACAGCCTCACGCTTGTTGAGGGCGATGATGGTACCTTCGATTACGTCTTTGTCCTTGACGGTGTTGAGTGACTCGTCGTAAGTCTTGGTAAGCTCCTCACGAGTCTTTTCGCCCTGAGCATCTCCTTTCTCATAGGCTTCCCAATCGAAGTCTTCGATGGGCGAATTTTTTAATTCTTCAGTCATTAATAAGTTAATAAAATAGGGTTAATTATAAAAAGAGCGCAAAAAAAGATGCGACTTTCATGGCCGCTTCGCGTTTTGCGCAGCAAAGATAGACATAATTTTCTAATTGGCAATGTCTTTGTTGCGAATTTCATTAATAAGATTGCGTAAAGTGCTCATCAGGCGACGAAGTTCGGTGTCCGTCAGCATTTCGGCTGCCGATGCGGCGGCTGAGGAGAAGTCCTGACGTCGCTGCGAGTTTTCCATCACGCTTTTACCTTCAATGAGGGTCAATGCAATGGCTCCTAAGGTGGTGAAAAGTGGGAAAACGGGTACGGCCCACTCCATAGTGGAGCGAAACAACAATGCCGCTCCAACCAGCATGGCGTCGACAGCCGACAGGGCGAGTAGAGTGATGAGATAGCGCGAAAGTTTCTCTACTGTGCGCCTGTAGCCACCGGAGGTGCGGGGCTTTCCTTCACGGCGGGCGCGAAGCACTCCGCTGCGCAGGTCAATCATAACGGCGGTTATCACGGCAAAATAGTCAATCAGCAGCATTACTGCAAGCCACACAAGGCTCTTTCCCGTTACGGGCGATAGGGTGATTAATAACATAGGCATTGTAAATTGGGATTATGCCGCAAATTTACAATGCCTGTGAATCGTTTCAGTGTCCGGTTCTAATTTGAGAATTCGTGTAGGCGGGCGAGGTATTTGCCTATGATGTCAAATTCTATGTTGACGCGGGTTCCGGGGGTGAATGTGTGGAAATTGGTGTGTTCGTAGGTGTACGGGATGATGGCCACCCTGAACGAATCGCGCTCGGAATCGCACACGGTCAGGCTGACACCATTGACGGTGACCGAGCCTTTCTCCACGGTGACATATCCTTTGGCAGCCATGGCCGGGTCTATGTCATAGCGGAACTTGTAGTATCGGCTTCCGTCCACTTCCTCTATGCTTTCCACCACGGCAGTGCAGTCAACATGACCCTGTACTATATGGCCGTCAAGGCGGCCGTTGAGCATCATGGAACGCTCAAGGTTCACTTCAGAGCCTTCGGTGAGGTCGCCGAGGTTGGAGCGGTCAAGAGTTTCCTGTATGGCGGTGACGGTGTAGGTGAGATCAGGATGAATCTCCACCACTGTAAGGCACACACCATTGTGGGCCACTGACTGATCAATTTTCAGTTCGTCAGTAAACGAGCACTTTACGCGGATGTGACGGTTGCCGCCCTCATCCTTAACGCCGACAACGAGTGCCGGCTCTTCTACTATTCCTGAAAACATGTTATGCTCAGTTGTTTTCGGGGCGAAGTGTACGCACTGTCTCGCCGGTTTGCCATAATTCACTCTCACGCATCTGGCGCAGTTCCTCGTTGAGTTTCTCGCGATAGTCAGGCTGAGAGTTGGAGTCAATGGAAATCTGGGCTTCCGTGCCGTCCTCAACGCTCTTGTACAGGCGTTCGAGTACGGGCTTAACTGCATCGTGAAACGGGGTCATCCAGTCGAGAGCACCGCGCTGCGCGGTGGTGGAGCAGTTGGCATACATCCAGTCCATACCCTTTGCGGCAAACAGCGGCATAAGTGACTGTGTGAGCTCCTCAACGGTTTCGTTGAACGCCTCGGAGGGGGTGTGCCCATGTTCGCGAAGCACCTCATACTGAGCAAGGAACAGACCCTGGATGGCACCCATCAGCGAACCGCGCTCGCCGGTGAGGTCGCTGACAGCCTCGCGTTTGAATGTGGTTTCAAACAGGTAGCCGGAGCCTATGCCAATGCCAAGGGCTATGGTGCGGTCGTAGGCACGGCCGGTATAGTCCTGTTCTATAGCGAAACTTGAGTTGACACCTCTGTTTTCAAGGAACATGGAGCGGAGCGATGCTCCTGAGCCTTTGGGAGCCACCATGATAACGTCAATGTCAGCAGGAGGCACAACGCCGGTGCGGTCAGGCCAGGTTATTGCAAACCCGTGGCTGAAATACAGGGCCTTGCCCTCAGTGAGATGCTTTTTTATGACGGGCCATTGTTCGAGCACGGCTGCATCCGAGAGAAGACACATTATTATAGTGGCGCGCTCACACGCCTCCTCAATGGAGAAAAGTGTCTGGCCGGGCACCCAGCCGTCGGCAACTGCCTTGTCGTAGGTTTTGCCCTGACGCTGGCCAACGATTACGTTGAATCCGTTGTCTTTAAGGTTTAGGCTCTGTCCGGGGCCCTGTACGCCGTAGCCGAGAACGGCTATGGTTTCGCCTGCGAGTACCTCGCGGGCTTTTTCAAGAGGAAATTCGCTGCGGGTCACTACTGTTTCTTCGACTCCGCCAAAATTAAGTTTTGCCATTGAATTGATTTATTCTGATTTTGTTTCTGTTTTTTCTCTGGGTAAAGTGATGGAACGTGCCAGACAAACTGTCTGCTCGCCGATGTTGATGGCCGTCAGCAGGGCATCGCCGTCAGAGCTGAACGCGGAGCACACTTCCACTTCATCGCCGTAGTGGGCTTCATGGCGATATTCGATTTCAAAACGGGCCACGTAGAAGCGGTCGTACGTGGGCAGGTCCATCTGGTTGATAATCAGTTCCACGTAGCGTGACGAGTTGACGTGGCGGTTCACGTCAATGTCGCTGACCTGGAATTTATAGGGGTGACACATCTGAGGAGGATCTATGGGCCGCAGTTTACCCTGACGGGTAATAGGGCACGCTTTGTCAATGATGACATCGTTGAGGAAGCCGAAGCTGTCAAGGTTGGCCGGGCGGCGCGTCTTGAGATCAATTGGCACCCAGATGGTGCGGGCGAAGCCTATCACCTCTCCGTCCTCTCCGCGTATCTCGAAGTTACGCTCCGAGAAGTGGCGGTTGTAGGTTTCAACCCACGTGGTGAGGGAGTATTCCTCAAGCAGGCGGGGATAGCGTTTCACCTCGAAAGCGCAGCGCGAGAGCACCCAAAGGATGCCGTTGGCTGCAAGGTTTTTGAATCCCACGCCGAGAGCGTCGGCATGTAGGGTTGCCACTTCGATAATGTGCTGCACGAGCATGGCGGGAGCGAGTTCGCGTTGAGCATTGCATTGTGCCGCCGTCAGGCGGTAACGTTGAGTGAGTGTTTTCTGAAAATCGGTCATGATTTCGGGTTTTGTAGTTCGCGGCGCGCGAGATATTCATCCACATGCTCAATGGGCGAACGTGTAACGGCAACTCGTCCGCTGCGCATGAACTGTTTTATATCATAACGTTTCAGCTGCGAAAATAGCGCGTCAGTCTCGTCATTATGTCCGGTTTTTTCTATCACGGTGTAGTCCGGGGTTATCTCGAGTATGCGGGCGCCATAGTCGCGGATTATCTTCTCCACGTGGTTTTCAGCCAGCATTTTGGGGGTTGATATCTTGTAAAGGGCCACTTCCTGATAGACGACTTCGGAGTCAACGTAGCAGTAGGCGCGAATCACGTCGATGCGCTTCTCAATCTGCTTAATGACCTTGTCCATCATGGAGCGGGTGGAATGACAAGTGATAACTATCTTGTGGACGTTGGGCATTGAACATGCGCTGGCGCAGATGCTGTCAATGTTGATGCAGCGGCGCGTGAATATGTTGGATAGCTGGGTCAGCAACCCGACGTGGTTCTCCGAAAACACGGAGATGGTGTAGAGGGTTTCGTTCTGTTCCGTCATTCCGGTCTGTAGGTTTCTGTGGGGTTAATCATTATGTAGTCAACGGCGGCACCCACCGGGGTCATCGGGAATACCATGTCAGTCTCGCGGATGTTGACGTTGAGCAGCATGGCTTTGTCGGAAGCCACGAGACGCTCCACTGCGGCGGGCAATTCGGCGCGGGTTGCCACGTCAATGGCCTCTATGCCGTAGGCCGAGCAAAGGGTGCGGAAATCAGGATTGAGCATTTTGGTGAGCGAGAAGCGGTCATCGTAAAAAAGCGACTGCCATTGGCGCACGTTGCCTAAGAAATTGTTGTTCAGCACTATGATTTTCACCGCAGTGCCATATTGCATTATGGTGCCCAGTTCCTGAATGGTCATCTGGATGCCGCCATCGCCGGTGAAGAGATATACTCCGCGTTCGGGCGCGCCCATCTTGGCTCCTATGGCGGCGGGTAGCCCAAAGCCCATAGTGCCGAGGCCACCGGAGGTGATTATGCTGCGCGGAGTGGTGTAGCGGAAATAGCGTGCCGACAGCATCTGGTTCTGCCCCACATCGGTGACAAGGATGGCTCCCGGACCGGCGGCTTCGCTGACAAGACGGGCCGTCTCGCCCATCGTGGCAGGGCTGTCAGGATCTGTGCCGTAGGCGGCTTTCTCTATTACAAGTCGCCGCTCATCGGCATTATAACGGTCGAATGTGGAGGTCCACTCATCGCGGTTGGCCTTGTTGACCAACGGCAACAGTGCCTCAATGGCTTCGCGCGCATCGGCGTGGATGCGGAGGTCAACCGGAATGTTTTTGTTGAACTCGCTCTCGTCAATGTCAATGTGCACAATCTTTGCCTGCGGGGCGTAATGCTCCGTGACGCCGGTCACGCGGTCGTCGAAGCGCATGCCTATGGCAATGATGAGATCGGCCCGGTTGGTGTTTATGTTGGGGCCGAAATTGCCGTGCATTCCGAGCATTCCCTTGAAAAGGCGGTGGGAAGAGGGGAGGGTTGACAGTCCTAACAAAGTGGCGCCCACGGGTATGTCGGCTTTCTCCACAAGTGCCTTGAACGGCTCTTCGGCCTCGGCTATAGTTATTCCCTGACCGGCTAAAATCATGGGCCTATGGCTGAGATTGATCATTTCGGCCAGCTGGCGGATGTCGGCGGGGTTTATTTCCGGCTTCGGAATGTAGGAGCGGATGAACTCACAGGGTTCGTAGCCGGCATCGGTGAGCCCGGTCTGGGCGTCCTTGGTGATGTCAAGCACCACCGGGCCGGGACGTCCTGTCGAAGCGATGTGGAACGCCCGGGCGAGGGCCCAGCTCACTTTGTCGGCCGAGCGTACCTGGTAGCTCCATTTCGTCACGGGCTGCGTAATGCCCATCACATCGGTCTCCTGAAACGCATCAGTGCCGAGCATATCCGATGGGGCCTGACCCGTAATAACCACCAACGGAGTGGAATCCATCATGGCGTCGCTAAGGCCTGTTATGAGGTTGGTGGCCGCCGGGCCGGAGGTGACTATGACCACTCCCGGCCGATGAGAGGCCCTTGCATAGCCCTGCGCGGCGTGCATGGCTCCCTGCTCGTGGCGGGTCAGCACGTTGGTAATCTTGTCCGTATAGTCATAGAGCCGGTCGAAGACAGGTATGATGTAGCCTCCGGGGTATCCGAATATTCGGTCGGTTCCCTCGGCCACGAGTCCTCTCACCAGTGCTTCGGCTCCTGTTATTTTTTCTGACATGCGATGAAATTTTGCTTTATAGAAACGGTTTGTTATAGTTAAATGTTTTCGCGCACGGCTCCGCGGTCGGCCGAAGTGACGGCGGCTGCGTAGGCTTTGAGCGCGCGGCTCACTATGCGGTCACGTCCCAGAGGAGTGTAAGCCTCCTTGCCGCGTGCCTCCTCGGCGGCGCGGCGCGAGTCCATCTCCTCCGGGCAGATTTCAAGGGTGATTCTGCGCCGGGGAATGTCAATCTCTATCATGTCGCCGTCGCGCACAAGGGCAATGGGGCCTCCTGCCGCCGCCTCGGGCGACACGTGGCCTATCGAGAGTCCCGATGTGCCGCCGGAGAAACGTCCGTCGGTTATCAGCGCGCATTCTTTTCCCAGATGTTTGCTCTTAAGGTAGCTCGTGGGGTAGAGCATCTCCTGCATTCCGGGGCCGCCGCGGGGCCCTTCGTAGGTGATGACAACCACGTCGCCCGCCTTTATGCGGTCGCGCAATATGGCATCGACGGCCTCCTCCTGCGAGCGACACACGCGTGCCGGCCCGCGAAACCGGAATATCGAAGGGTCAACGCCGGCCGTCTTCACCACGCATCCGTTAGGCGCCAGATTGCCGTGGAGCACTGCCAGACCGCCATCCTTCACGTAGGCGTGGGCCACGTCGCGTATGCACCCCTCCGCGCGGTCGGTGTCCAGTTCCGAGTAGTAGCTCATCTGCTCGCCCATCCGGGTGGTGTGCTTACGGGCGGGAGCGCTCTTCCACAGCTCGTCGGCCTCGTCGCTGAACCGGCTTCCGCCAACAGCGTAGCGGTCAATGGCCTCGCCCAGCGTCAGCCCGTCAACGCGTTTCGCCCCGGTGTCAACAAGCCCGGCATCGGCCAGTTGCTTCATGATTGTCAGGATGCCGCCGGCGCGGTTCACGTCCTCAATGTGGAATGATGAGTTGGGCGCAACCTTACACAGCACCGGAGTGTGGCGCGACAGCGAGTCAATGTCGTCCATCGTGAACTCCGCTCCGGCCTCGGCGGCCACGGCCAGCAGATGGAGCACCGTGTTGGTGCTTCCGCCCATCGCAATGTCGAGCGTCATGGCGTTGAGCAGCGCCGGGCGTGAGGCAATGGAGCGCGGGAGCACACTCGTGTCCCCATCGCGGTAATATCTGTAGGCGTTGTCCACAATCATGCGGGCTGCATCCTTGAAAAGCTTTATGCGGTTCTGATGCGTGGCCACCACCGTGCCGTTGCCCGGCAGCGATAGCCCTATAGCCTCCGTCAGTGAGTTCATGGAGTTGGCCGTGAACATTCCGGAGCATGAGCCGCACGTGGGGCATGCACCCCGCTCCATGGCATCGACGTGGGTGTCGCTCACCGTGTCGTCGGCGCTCTGCACCATCACGTCAACCAAATCCACGGCTTTTCCCTCTACCTGGCCGGCCTCCATAGGCCCGCCGCTCACGAATATCGCCGGAATGTTGAGCCTCATTGCGGCCATGAGCATGCCCGGAGTCACCTTGTCGCAGTTGCTGATACACACCATTGCGTCAGCGCAGTGCGCGTTGACCATGTACTCCACCGAGTCAGCTATTAGGTCGCGTGAAGGGAGCGAATAGAGCATCCCGTCGTGACCCATTGCTATGCCGTCGTCAATGGCGATGGTGTTGAATTCCGCCGCGAAGCATCCGGCTTTTTCTATCTCGGTCTTCACAATCTGGCCAATCTCGTGGAGATGCGTGTGGCCCGGCACGAATTGCGTGAACGAATTGACAACCGCAATCACCGGAGCATTCATCTGATCCTCCGTCATGCCTGTGGCACGCCACAGGGCACGTGCGCCTGCCATTCTGCGTCCGCGCCGCGAGCGATCGCTGCGCAGGGGTATGGTATATGTTGTGTTGTTATGCATTTTTACCTTAGTTCATGCTATTGGAGTGTACATTTTGCCGCAAAATTAAGTCCAAACATGATAAAATGCAAACAATTACACACAAAACCCTCCCTTTGCGCAAAAGGGAGGGCCTGTAAAGAGGAAAAATGCGATTTTGTCCCCGCGATTAGCGGACGGTGATTTTGCGGGTGAGGCGGGAGGAGGCGCCCTGGGCGGCGAGCACGTAGATGCCGGCGCTCAGCTCAGTGGTGCCTACGGAAGCCTGTCCGTCAATGCCGCGGACCGTGGTGAGCGGGCGTCCCTGCATGTCGTAGACGGTGACCGTAAACGATGCCTCGCCGGCCATTGTCACATCGTATCCGGCTCCGTTGGGCGTAACCACGAGCCTCTGCTCGTCATCTTCCCACACAGCTCCGTTCGCCGCATAGTTCTGCAACACATACTTCACGCCCTCAAGTGCATCGAGCTTTCCGGCCCCCCACCGTTGTGTGCCCATGGTGAGAGCATCGTAGGTTGAGGTGTTGGCAATCACGTCCTTAACCTGATCAATGGTAAGCGATGGTACTGCCTGTAGCCACATAGCTATTGTTCCGGCAGTGAAAGGGCATGACATTGAGGTGCCCGACATCTGGCCCCAGTAGTCGGTTGCAGTGCCGTTGGTGGCTTTACCGCTCATATTGTTGGCCGACGCGTTGCCGTTTTCAATATAGAAGCGGCTGATACTTGAAATAACGCTGTAACCGGGGGCCGCCACGATAGGCAGCTTATCGCCCTGATAATTCTGGCCGTAGCTGGAGAATGAGGCAATGTCGCCAACCTCCACGCTGGGGAAATAGGAGTATGAAGATGAGCTTGACAAAACTCCGTAGGCCGCGCGGGCAACGTAGGCTCCGACTGACACAATGTTCTCTCCGCACGCATCATCGTTGATTGACCCTGCGGGGCTACCGGTGGAATAACCGGCCATTGTGGCAGCAGTGGCGGAAGTACGGTTGGTGAACTCCACATCAGTGCCGTAGACATAGATTGTCTGGCCGTTGTAGCCGTCGCCGCCAATTGATATGGCCATATAGGAGTTTTCATCTTTCTGTGATATGCCGGAGAGCGAAATCAGCACGTTGAATCGGTTGTTGGCCGCGTTGACGCTGCTCGTCAGAGTAGCCGATCCATTAAAGAGGCTTTTGAATTCATCGGAGCTGCCGGAAGAGTAAGTCTTGCCGGCCTCGGTGACACTGATCAGCTCATGGAACTGGCGGTCAGATGCCACATAGCCAAGCTGCACGGGCACAACCGTGTTGGATCCTGTCCATATATCTATTTTGCCCGATGAAATGGTCTGACTGGCCAGCACAGAGCGCAGATAGCGGTCCTGAGCTACGGAGCCGAGTTTCTTGTAGACATACATGTTCTCGGCACCCTCGTTTCCTGCCGACACACAGATTATGGCACTTGTGCCGAGCCGGCCGAGCGCCTCAGGAATGTAGTCCGTACCGTCATGAGGCCCGGTGTTGGAGCCTAACGAGAGGTTGACTACGGCAGGCATGCCCACCTGCTTGGCATAGTCAATGATGTTGGTAACGCCCTGCACAATGTTCTGTCCGTACAGTTCACCAACAGAGAGCGCAAGATCAGACCCGGTTGCAACACCATAGAACGGCATTGAACCGCCGTCATTAACAAAGTTGATGGAGCTGACCGGATACTGCGGGCTGGTGACTTGCGAATAAGTGCCCACGCCTTTGTAGCTGCCGCCCATAATGCCGGCCACGTGTGTGGCGTGTGTGCCGTCGGTATCATCGGTTGAGAATGAGCTGACGGTGGCTGCGGTGTACATGTTTGACGTGCCGTTACTGCTGGTGAAATGCCACAGGCGCTGTATGCGCGATGTTCCGTCATCGTTTTTGAAGTTGAGGTGATTGGCTTCGAGTCCGGTGTCCATCATTCCACACACAACTCCTGTTCCGTCAAACGAGTAGGTTGTGTTGTTGAGCGAGAATCCGGTCTGCACTGTGCTGACATTGCCACTCGGGCGGCCATAGTCCATGTAGGCCTTGAGCTTGTCACCGAATCCCACCTGCTGCACCTGTGAAATCTCGGCAATCTTCTCAGTCTCAGTGATGGGGCATGAAACAACCACCACACCGTTCATCTCCGAAAGAATCTCAACGTCAAGATTTCCTAACAGAGAAGCTGCCGAAGCATTTTCGGGTATAATCACCACTGCACTGACCGTGGGTTCGATGGTGACACTCTTGGTTACCTGCTGCATTCCGGGCACCTCAATGAGCCCGGCGTCAACCTTGTATTGCCATAATTCCTGCAGTCCGGCCGGGTTAATTTTCGACTGCGACCATCCGGCAATGGCTGTCAATGAAGCAATTGAAAGAAGTAGAAGTTTTTTCATGCGGTATCGTTTGGTTAGTAATTATTTTTAACGGGAAAAGTTGGCGCGGAAATCAGGCGTCCGCGCCAACTTGTATCATAGGTTTTTATTCTGATTCTGTCAGATTATCGGCTCAGTTCATAATTTGTCCAGCCATCGTAGTATCCCAAGATAGAATTCATAGCAGGATATGGCATGAAGTCAATCATGAAATAGGCATTCTCATTAACCGGTTTGATTGAATTGAATGTAGCCACAGTTTCTTCATCTGCTCCAAAGCCGGTTTTTGAAGTACTGGTATTGGTAATCATAATACAAGAGGTAGAAGAAACAGTCCAAGTGTACCAACTTGCGAACTCACCTGAAAGGACTTTGACAGTAATAGTTTCTGTATCTACATCATAGTCGAATGACAAGGGCATGAATACATAGCTTCCGTAGAATCCGAAGCATTCGAACCTCGAACCATAGTCAGGATCATCAGATTCCAGTGCTGTCATTGTCATGGTGTATTCTTCAGTTTCACCTTCAAATACATTGTATCCGGTAAACTTCCATGTTCCTAACATCATTGTGTAGGCATCATCGATGTTTGCGATGGTTACAACGCAATCTTTCTGAGAACCTATGGTAGCACCTTTCACATCAGTGATGGTCATGGTGAACACGCGGTCATAGTTGATAACGCCCTGCTCCCATACGTTGGTGCATTCAAAATATCCTACGTCAGAACCTTCGGGGATGTTGATAGTAGCACTTGTAAGGACATAGTTAACTCCCTCGACGGCGTCTTCCGTTTCATTGGCTTCGCTTGAAGGACCGGCTGTAACGCCTACTGTCACAACAACCTTACCATTGGTGGTGCCGTTAACCTTTACGGGAACCTTAAATATAGAAACATTTTCATTGATGGTAAACGTGGGATCCATCTCTACAGTGACACCCGAGGCGGTGTTCACAGCGCCGAGGAAGCTATCGTAATCTTCGGCATTATTATCATCGGAGCAAGCCGACAGCGAAAGTGTGGCCAGCGCGATGGCAAAATATTTTATTGCTTTCATAATCTGTTTTATTTTATTTGGTCACACATCTAATCAATATCCATAACCGGGGTTCTGCTGACCAGCGAGCTGCGGGTTAACCGACATTTCGTCCTGAGGAATAGGCCAAACAAATCGAGTATCGGTGGCGGTGTATGTGATTCCGAGATAACCGGGGTCAACAACATCGTCAAGACTTGATAAACCAATCAGAGAATAGTCACAAGTGCGGGTAAATCCCTCGGCCCAACGCTTAAGGTCGCTGAAGCGGAAACCTTCGCCGATAAGTTCCTTTGAGCGCTCGTTGCGGATTGCAGTAGTGAGCTGTGTGCCGGAGCGCTGTGTTTCCACATAGTTAGGATTACGTTTGCTGCATAGAGAGTTGAGATAATTGTTAGCTTTGTCAGTTGCGTTGGTAGCGGCAGCGGCTTCGGCAGCAATCAGGTAAAGCTCTGAGAGGCGGAAGGGTTTCGCTTTATTACGCATTGCGTTGGTTGTACCGGTGTTAAGAGCAGAGTTGCCGGGGAACTTGGTGAATGCGTAACCGCGAACAGATATACCGGAAATTGTAAATCCATAAACGGAGAAGAATGCACTGAACCTTACGTCTCCTGAGTCGTAAGCTACAAGAGCTTCGGGAGTAGGCAGATAGTCGGATGTGGTTTTTGTAGCATTTGTAAGCCAGTTTACACCTGTTGTGGGAGCACCTTCTTGCTGGTCACCGTAAGGTACGAAGAGGAGCTCATCGCCTTCATCGTCAGTCCAGATGGCTGCATAGTCAGCAGCCTCGGTCAGAGCGTAATAACCGCTGTTGATAACATCCTCAGCTTTGGTGAGCGCTGTGGAGTTGTCGCCGCAGAGAAGAGCCATACGGGCCTGAAGAGCTTCAACGGTGTAAGAGCTAAGGAAAGCGGCGTTGGGACCAACATACTGCATGTTGCCGGCATTCTCGTAGGCCTTGATGTCAGAGTAGGCATCGGCGAGATCCTGATTGATCAAAGCAACGGTTTCGCGTATGGTTGAACGTCCGGGATATGCGCTGCGGTCAGCAGTGGGGTGATATTCAGTCACAATCTGCACACCCTTTGCAGGAGTGTCAAGATTAGACGATGAGGGAACTTCGCAGAACATATTGAGGAGGAACCAGTAGTAGTAAGCGCGGGCAAACTTGGTGGAGCCTCTCATGTAAGTGAATTCCGTCTTGTCAGAGTCAGAGAAATCATCACTTTCGATAAGCTTTTCCAGTTCCGGAAGGAAATAGTTGGCAGAAGCGATACGGGTGTACATAGCCTCGTAAAGGGGTGTAATATCCTGACTGGAAGCCTGAATCTGACCTTTTGAAATCTGGCCGAGACGGTTGCCATTGTCAAGAGTACCCACGAACTGGTCCATCTGCATTTCAGAGACGGCAATGTAATCGCCGGCGGTACAGCCGCGGAGGTTGCTGTAGATACCGTTGAGGAATTTCTGGGCATCGGCCTTGCTCTCAATGGCGTTGTCAAGGTCAATAACACCATAGTTGGTGGTGTTCATGTCGCACGAGGTGGTCATCAGTGCGGCAGCGGCCAAAAGTCCTAAATATATTTTTTTCATTTTCATAAAATTCATCTTTTTGAGGTTAGACTTTGTCAATCAGTTAGAAAGAAACCTCGATTCCGAATTCGTACTGACGGGTGTTCGGGAACTGGAACTTGATCATGTTGCTCTGCGGTTCAGGATCGTAGCCGGAGAAGTTGGTGATTGTCCAGAGGTTGCGGCCGGTGAAGTAGACCTGCAAGTTAGTAAGACCGATACGATTCACGAGAGTTTTGGGGAAGTCGTAGGTCAGTGTAATGTTCTTCAGACGAACGAACGAAGCGTTCTCAAGCCAGCTGGTATCGTCACCAAGCATCAACTCCTCACCATAAGCAGGGATATCGGTAACCTGACCGGGAGTTGTCCACACGTTGAGCATGTCAACGCACTGGTTGTAAGATGTACCCATGTTGGCGTTGCGATAGAAGTATTTGTCATTGTTAATCATGTACTTCTTGGCCTGGAACACGAAGTTGGTAACAAGTGAAAGACCTTTCCAACGGGCGCTGGCACCGAAACCACCGGTCCAGGGAGCGAACTGTGATTTGCCGGTCATGATCTTTGCATCAGCAGGGAATTCCTTGGTGATGTTGTCATTTTCGTCAAGCCACATCTGCTTACCGTCTTTCGGGTCAACGCCAACATAGCGAACCAGATAGTATTCGTAAGCGTCATGTCCTACGGAGTAGCGGAGACCGGTGTTGGGTATTTCGTAAGAGTCAGAGCCGTCAAACAGCTTGGAGATACGGTTCTGGTTGTAAGCGAAGTTCACGCGGGCACCAACGTACCAGTCTTTACTCTTGTAGATATCGCCGATAAGTTCAACTTCAACACCCTTGTTGGTCATCTCGCAGACGTTACCGTAGGCTGAGTCAACACCGGTGGTCAGAGAGTAAGGAATGCTCATGAGCATGTCCTTGGTTGTCTTCATGTACCAGTCGGCATTAAGAGTCAGTCGGTCAAAGAAGCGGGTATTCACACCGAGGTCATGGGCATACACTGATTCCCAAGTAAGGTCCGGGTTGGAGGGGTTGGTTATGGAGGATGCGGTTGAACCGGCGTAGAGGCCTGAAGTTCCCACGGTACCCTGCCACATGAAGCTGCTCACGCCTGAGTTACCGGTCTTACCGTAGCTGTAGTGTAGCTTCAACTGGTTAAGCCAGTTAACCTGCTTGAGGAAGTTTTCCTGCTTCATGTCCCATGCCACACCAACAGCGAAGAACGTACCCCAACGGTGGTCGGGAGCGAAGATTGAGCTACCATCGCGACGGATTGAAGCGTCGAGGAAGTACTTGTTGGCGTAGTCGTAGTTGAGATTAGCGAAGTAAGAGTTAAACACCTCTTCATCTATTGTTTCACTAAGATTGCTCATGGTCACGGTTGTACCCTGGCTGAGCCTCATCAGACGGGTGTCAGTGTGGCCGCTGGAACCATTGGCAAAATAGTGGTCACGGCCTATAATGGCTTCCTGACCGAGAAGTATTGTGAAAGAGTGGTCACCGAAAGCACGTTTGTACTCAGCTGTATTAGTGTAGGTAAACTGATAGTAACGTTCGAAGCTCATGGATACGCTACCTGAGTTCACATCGCCACCAACAGCATTAGTACCCATCTTATCACCCATAGGGGTATAGAATGAATCGTAGGGGAAGTTGCGGACATACTGATTGTAGTCAAAACCCTCCACGGCTTGTTGAGCACGGATTGTAAGGCCCTTGACAGGAGTCAGCTGCTCGTAGAGGTTAAGGTTGGCAGTAACAGATGTCTTGTAGTTCGACGCGTTAACATAACTCCAATCGGGGGTGTTGAAACCGGAGTAGTGCAGGCGGTAAGCCTTGTCACCGTAAACGATGTTTCCGTTGTCATCGAATGTGTAATAATAAGGTGAGTCGTAAGGCATTGCCATACGGGCAGCGATCATAGGAGAGTTGAGATAGAGACCTGAACCGGCATACACAAGGTCAGATGCGTAGTTGCTCTCGTAGCGTTTGTATCCGAGGTTACCGTTCAAGCCTACCTGCAGCCAATTGTTGGCCTTTGAGTCGATAGAGAAGCGAAGTGACTCGCGGCGGATACCGGAGTTGGAGATGATACCTTCCTGCTCGTAGTGGTTGAGGTCAATATAGTAGCGGAGTTTGTCAGTACCGCCGCTAACTGTAGCGTCAAGATTGTAAGTGGGAGCGCTGCTGTCGAAGAACTCGTCTATCCAGTTGGTGCTGATGCCGTAGTTGGCAACAAGATCTTTGATTTCCTGGCTTACAGGGGCGCCGATAAGGTCACGGAACTGGATGTACTGCTCGGAGTTCATCATATCAACATTATCCTGAACTCGCTGGGAGATACCGTAGCTGGCACGGAGAGTTACATTGCTCTTGCCTTCGCCATACTTACCGCGCTTGGTGGTGATCACGATAACACCGTTGGCAGCACGTGAACCGTAGATGGCCACTGAGGCAGCATCCTTAAGCACGGTCACGCTCTCAATGTCGGAGGGGTTGAGGGTCTGGAACAGTGAAGACGAAATAGGAGCGCCGTCACATATAAATAGAGGTGTGTTGCTTGCAGTGAGTGAGTTGATACCGCGGAGCACGATTGACTGACGGTTGGCGGCAGGGTCACCTGAGTTAGAGGAGATTGCCAGACCGGGAACCTGACCCTGGAGGGCGTCAACGAACGTGGTGGCCGGTGTGTTCTCGATTGTCTCAGAGTTGACAACGGCTACCGAACCCACTACCGAACCGAGTTTCTTCGTTGAACCGTAACCGGTAACGACGATCTGGTCGAGCATCTGGGTGGAGTTGTCAAGGAAAATTTTGATGCCGTCGTAGATATGGACGGTTTTGGGAGTCATCCCGACGTAAGTTACCCGGACATCCTTCACGGCG
>CAZASF010000026.1:0-32231 GCA_964487725.1 uncultured Bacteroides sp.
ACCCTTTTCCTTTCCTAACCAAATCTTTTAACATTTATTTTTTGAGAAAATTTCGGGGAGGCGCACCATTCAGTTGATAATCAACGAGCTTCGCGCTTACGGCCAAGATGATCAAGAATTATCTTACGAAGGCGGATGTGGTGGGGAGTCACCTCAACATATTCATCACCTTTTAAATATTCAAGAGCCTCTTCAAGGCTAAACACAACCGGCGGCACAATTCGGGCCTTGTCGTCAGCTCCGGATGCGCGCATATTGGTCAATTTCTTGGACTTGGTCACATTGACAACAATATCATTATCCTTTGCATTTTCGCCAACAACCTGTCCGGCATATACCTCTTCCTGCGGGAAAATAAAGAACCGACCGCGATCCTGGAGTTTATCTATGGCGTAGGCGTAGGCTGTACCGGCCTCAAGCGCTATGAGCGAGCCATTAGTGCGGCGTTCAATATCACCCTTCCACGGCTGGTATTCAAGGAAGCGATGGGCCATGATAGCCTCACCCGCCGATGCAGTCAGCACATTGTTGCGTAGTCCGATTATTCCACGTGAGGGAATGTTGAACTCCATGTGGACGCGGTCATTTTGGACCGTCATTGACACGAGGTCGCCTTTTCGGCGGGTCACCATATCAATCATCTTGGATGAATATTCCTCGGGGACATTGATTGTCAGAAGTTCCACCGGCTCACATTTCACTCCGTCAATTTCCTTTATGATTACCTGCGGCTGTCCTACCTGAAGTTCGTATCCCTCGCGGCGCATGGTTTCTATGAGCACAGAGAGATGGAGGACACCGCGCCCGTAGACTGTCCATTTGTCCTCATCGCTCCCCTTCTCCACGCGCAGGGCAAGATTTCGGTCAAGCTCGCGGATGAGACGGTCGTGTATATGACGTGATGTCACATACTTTCCATCCTTTCCGAAGAAAGGACTGTCATTAATGGTGAAAGTCATTGACATTGTCGGCTCGTCAATGGCTATGCGGGGAAGCGGTTCCGGATTGTCGAGATCAGCAATAGTATCGCCGATTTCGAATCCCTCTATGCCAATGAGCGCACATATATCGCCGCTCTTGACACTCTGCACTTTCTTACGCCCCATTCCTTCAAACACGTGCAATTCTTTTATGCGCTGCTTCACAACAGAGCCGTCTTTTTTGCAAAGCGCAATATCAGCACCTTCACGCAACTCACCACGATGGACTCGGCCCACGGCGATACGGCCAACATAGCTGCTGAAGTCAAGCGACGTGACGAGCATCTGAGCCGGACCTTCCAGCGACTCAGGCTCAGGGATGTATTCTATAATAGCATCAAGCACAGGAGTGATATTGTCGGTGGGCTTTGTCCAATCAGTACTCATCCAGCCCTGTTTTGCAGAGCCATAGATGGTTGGGAAATCGAGCTGATCCTCGGTTGCATCAAGATTGCACATGAGGTCAAACACCATTTCTTGCACTTCATCCGGGCGGCAGTTGGGTTTATCCACCTTATTTATAACAACAACCGGCTTAAGCCCCATCTCAATGGCTTTCTGAAGCACAAAACGGGTCTGAGGCATAGGCCCTTCGAAAGCATCGACAAGGAGCAGGCACCCATCGGCCATGTTCAGCACACGCTCCACCTCACCTCCGAAATCGGCGTGTCCGGGAGTGTCTATGATGTTGATTTTATAGTCTTTATAGTTGATTGACACATTTTTGGAGAGGATGGTTATACCACGTTCACGCTCCAGGTCATTGTTGTCAAGAATAAGTTCGCCGGCATTCTGGTTTTCGCGAAACAGGTTGCCGGCCAGAAGCATTTTGTCAACCAACGTGGTTTTTCCGTGGTCCACGTGGGCAATAATAGCTACATTTCTGATTTTCTGCATAAGTTCTCAATTTTCGGGTGCAAATTTAGTTGTTTTTTCGCAAACTCATCTTATAAATTCATGATTTCTGTCTAACTTTGCCGTGAAAAACAAAAACAAGAAAAATGAGTGTAACCATATTGGGAATAGAATCATCGTGCGATGACACATCGGCCGCCGTGGTACGCGACGGGATACTGCTGAGCAATGTCATAGCATCACAAAGTGTGCATGAGGAATATGGCGGAGTAGTGCCCGAACTGGCCTCACGCGCTCACCAGCAGAACATTGTCCCGGTTGTTGACGCCGCCCTTAAACGCGCAGGAGTTGCCAAACACGAACTTTCGGCCATAGCATTTACCCGAGGGCCTGGGCTATTAGGGTCGTTGCTCGTGGGCACTTCTTTTGCAAAAGGGCTGTCATTGGGCCTGAGGTGTCCAATGGTGGATGTCAACCATCTGCACGGGCATGTGCTATCCCACTTCATTCGCCGGAAAGAAGATGATAGGGTACCGGAATATCCATTCTTGACTCTTTTGATTTCAGGCGGGAACAGCCAGCTTATTCTTGTAAAGAACTATAATGACATGGAGATTCTCGGGGCCACGATTGATGACGCCGCCGGAGAAGCCTTCGACAAATGCGCCAAGGTCATGGGCCTACCCTACCCAGGCGGACCACATATTGACAGACTCGCCTCTGAAGGGAATGCTGACCGGTTTCACTTCGCCAAGCCTCGCATACAGGGCCTCGACTATAGCTTTTCCGGCCTCAAGACCTCATTTCTCTACACTCTGCGCGATGCCGTGAAGACAGACCCGGATTTCATTGAGAAAAACCGCGCGGACCTTGCAGCCTCTCTTCAGCGGACCATTATAGAAATTCTGCTTGACAAACTTGACAAAGCCGTCAAGGCCACCCGAGTCAAGACCGTAGCCATAGGAGGCGGCGTATCAGCCAATTCCGGAGTACGACAGGCGGTTGCCGACTACTGCCGACGTCATAGCATAGAGGCATTCATCCCGGAGCGCGCATTTACCACAGACAATGCCGCCATGGTGGCGATAGCCGGCTATTTCAAGTTCCTCGACAAGAAATTCTGCGGATATGATGAAGTGCCCTACGCACGTGTAACGATATGAAAACATCCATAATAGTAATAGGTGATGAACTGCTCATAGGACAGGTCATTGACACAAACAGCGGTTTTCTTGCCCGCACAATGGCTCCGCACGGTTGGGAAGTGAACGATATCAGAGTTGTGAGCGACAACGCCGATGAGATACGCCTTGCGGTGAAAGATGCACTGGCAAAATCGCAGGTTGTGCTGACTACGGGCGGACTCGGGCCGACGAAAGACGATATTACCAAAGCCGTCCTGTGCGACATCTTTGGTGGTGAGCTCCGGGAGGACCCGTCTGTTACCGAAAACATTAAGGAAGTTTTTCGGAAGCGTGGTATAAAACTCAACGAACTGACCGCAGCGCAAGCCTACGTGCCCACATCGTCATCAGTCATTCAGAATCCGGTGGGAACAGCCCCTGTAATGTGGTTTGAGACCGAAAATCCACATCGGGTGTTGGTTGCCATGCCCGGCGTTCCGTTTGAGACAGAGCATGTATTCACCCATTCCGTACTTCCGCGACTGTTGACCACCTTCCCATCGCCCGATGCCATAGAGCACAGGACGATTATGGTGAGCAACATTTCCGAATCGGCTCTCGCCATGAGGTTATCTGACTGGGAGGAAGCATTGCCTGACAATCTGCATCTTGCGTATTTGCCAAAGCCCGGGCTTATTCGCCTGCGCATTGACGGACACGGATATGACCGTGAGGCGCTTCGAACCGAAATAGGCCGCTACACAGATGAACTCATAGCTCTTTGCGGCGAAAACTTTCTCTATGACGGGGACGCCACTCCGGCAGAGATTCTTCTTGAAAAATTGAAGGATGCAGGCATGAAATTTGCCACTGCCGAGAGCTGCACCGGTGGCAACATTGCCCATCTCATCACATCGGTTCCAGGCTCGTCAGAAGCCATGAATGGGGGTGTAGTTGCCTACAGCAATGAGGTAAAAATCAACATTCTGGGTGTCGGAAGGGACACCTTGAACGCTAACGGTGCAGTCAGCATCCCGGTTGTTGAGCAAATGGCAGCGGGGGCATGCAGAGTCACCGGGGCCCACATTGCAGTGGCCACGTCCGGAATTGCCGGGCCGGGAGGAGGCACGCCGGAAAAACCGGTGGGAACAGTGTGCATAGCCGCCGCGACAGCCTCAGGCCAAATAATCAGCGACACATTCCATTTTCCGGGAAACCGTCTCCGCGTCATAGACCGCGCATCGACCACAGCCTTGCTCATGGCAATCAATTTGATTCAACGTCAGTTCTAAACATGTTATTGACATGGTTGGTGTCGGATGAATTATTTTTTGTATCTTTGGAAGATAATTCGATAAAAGAAATATGACTCCATTCGTACATCTACACGTCCACACCCAATATTCTCTCCTTGACGGACTATCATCTGTTCCCGCTCTCGTCGACAAGGCTCTTGCCGACGGCATGGCGGGGATTGCCATAACTGACCATGGCAACATGTTCGGAGTCAAGGAAATATACAACTACGTCAACGGTGGTTGCCTGAAAGGTTATAAAAAGAAGCTTGAGAAAGCCGAGAAAAGCGGCGACAGCGCGAAAGCCCAGCTGATAAAAGGCTGGATTGACCGCATCAAAAACAAGGATTTCCGCCTCATAATCGGCTGCGAAATGTATGTGGTCGAAAACATGGCTGAGCGCCAGGACAAAGGTCGCCACCTTGTGGTTCTTGCCAAGAACAAGACCGGATATAAGAATCTGATAAAACTCGTCTCAAAAGCTTGGACAGAAGGAGTTTATTACCATCCACGCACCGATAAACGCGAACTGTCCGCTCACAGCGAGGGGCTAATAGTGGCATCGGCATGCCTCGGTGGCGAGATTCCGCGTCTCATACAGGCCGGACGTCTTGATGAGGCCGACCGACAGGTAAGCTGGTGGAAAAGTGTGTTTGGCGACGATTACTACATTGAGCTGCAGCGCCATCCGGCAAAAACGGTCAATGCCGCACGCGATGTGTTCAGGACTCAGACACAAGTCAATGAGGAGCTTATAAAACTCGCCCGCAAACATGACATCAAGTTGATATGCACCAACGACGTGCATTTCGTCAACGAGAAAGATGCCGATGCTCATGACCGTCTTATATGCGTCAGCACCAACAGCAATCTTCACGATCCCAACCGAATGCGCTACACCAAACAGGAATGGTTCAAAACCACTGCGGAAATGAACGAACTGTTTGCCGACATTCCCGAAGCGCTGGCTAACACTCAGGAGATTGTTGGCAAAGTGGAGCACTACACCATTGACCACGGGCCTATCATGCCCAACTTTGAAATTCCGGCCAGCTTCGGCACCGAAGATGAGTACCGCCAACGGCTCACTGAAAAAGACCTTTTCGATGAGTTTACCCGCGATGAGAACGGCAACGTAGTGCTGTCGCAGGAAGATGCCGAAGCCAAGATAAAGAAACTCGGAGGCTACGACAAGCTCTACCGCATAAAATTCGAGGCCGACTATCTGGCTAAACTTGCCTACGAGGGGGCCACCAAACGCTATGGAGATCCTCTTGACCCGGAGCTGGCCGAGCGAATCAAGTTCGAGTTGCACATCATGAAGACAATGGGTTTCCCCGGGTACTTCCTCATTGTGCAGGACTTTATCAACGCGGCCCGCGAGCAGCTTGGTGTAAGCGTTGGCCCCGGCAGAGGCTCGGCAGCCGGAAGCTGTGTGGCTTACTGTTTGGGAATCACACAGATTGACCCCGTGCGCTACGACCTCCTTTTTGAACGATTCCTAAACCCTGACCGCATATCGCTGCCGGATATCGACATTGACTTCGATGATGACGGCCGTGCAGACGTTCTCCGCTATGTCACTGAGAAATACGGAGAGGAGAAAGTGGCCCATATCATTACCTACGGCACAATGGCGGCAAAATCGGCCATCAAGGATGTGGCCCGCATTGAGCAGCTGCCTTTGAGCGAGAGCGACCGTCTGGCTAAACTGATACCGAAGCGAATGCCCACTGTTGACGGCAAGGAGCTGAAAATAAACCTTGAGAATTGCTACAACTACCTTGACGAGTTCAAGCGGGAACTCAACTCTGACAACAACCTTATTGTAGAGACACTTGAGTTTGCCAAACAACTGGAGGGAACCGTAAGAAACACCGGCGTGCATGCCTGCGGCGTAATCATCTGCCGCGACGACATCACGGACTGGGTGCCTGTCAGCACCGCTATAGATAAAAGCTCTGACTCCAAGGAGAAAATCATCGTAACCCAGTACGAGGGGCGAGTCATTGAGGAGACCGGTCTTATAAAGATGGACTTCCTCGGGCTTAAGACTCTGTCAATAATCAAAGAAGCCGTAAAGAATATCAAACTCACTCGCGGCATAGATATTGACATGGACAGCATACCCATTGATGACCCGAAGACCTATCAACTCTACTGCGATGGACGAACCACCGGCACGTTCCAGTTTGAGTCGGCGGGTATGCAGAAATATCTCCGTGAGCTGCAGCCCTCCACGTTTGAGGACCTCATAGCCATGAACGCCCTCTATCGTCCGGGGCCCATGGATTACATACCCGACTTCATTGCCCGTAAGCACGGACGCGCACCGATTGTCTATGACATTCCGGTGATGGAGAAATATCTTAAGGACACCTACGGCGTGACCGTCTATCAGGAGCAGGTCATGTTGCTGTCACGACTATTGGCCAATTTTACCCGAGGCCAGAGCGATACGCTCCGCAAGGCAATGGGAAAGAAGCTCATCGAAAAGATGAACGAGCTGAAGACTCTCTTCCTTGAAGGCGGTCAGAAAAACGGTCATGACCCGGCTGTGCTTGAAAAGATATGGGCCGATTGGGAGAAGTTTGCATCCTACGCTTTCAACAAGAGCCACGCCACATGCTACAGTTGGGTAGCATTCCAGACCGCTTACCTAAAGGCCAACTATCCGGCCGAATATATGGCAGCCGTCCTTTCGCGCAACCGCAACGACACTGAAAAAATGTCGGGCTTCATTGACGAATGCAAGAAAATGCACATACGCGTGAAAGGCCCCGATGTAAACGAAAGCTTTGCTGAATTCGGTGTCAACGCCAAGGGCGACATACGCTTTGGTATCGCCGCGCTGAAAGGTATCGGCGAAGGGGTGGCTGCTGAAATCCTTGCAGCCCGCGACAAAGGAGGCCCTTTCACCTCAATATATGACTTCATTGAACGCGTGCCTGCGGGTGCCATCAACCGCCGCAACATTGACACATTCGCCATGGCGGGAGCTTTCGATTGCTTCAGCGACGAGATTCAACGTGAGAACTTTTTTGAAACCGATTCCAAAGGCCAGACATTCTCTGAGGCACTTGTGAAATACGGACAGATGTATCAGAACGACCAGCAGAACCGAGGCATGTCACTTTTCGGCGATGACATGGACGTTATGACCACGGCCGCACGCCCGCCGATAGTCCATTCGGTTAGATGGGTTGATGCCGTGCGCCTTGAAAAGGAACGCGAACTCGTAGGTACCTACCATTCAGCCAATCCCCTTGACCCATTTTTCATGGAGTTGCAGTATGGAGCCACTGACCTGAAATCATTTTCCGAAAAAGAACCTATTGAAAACGAGCAATATACGATAGGCGGAATGGTGGTGGACTTCGCATCCCGTCCGGCTAAACGCGGCGGAAACTTCGGCATACTCAAGATTCAGGACTACACGGGAGCCGCCGAATTCATGCTGTTTGGTCAGGACTACATCAACTATCATAACTACGGGGTTTCGGGCACACCGATTATGATACGCGGCCAATTCGCACGCCGCTTCCAGAATTCAGATGTCAAGTTCCGCATTGACTCCATTCAGCTTCTTGAGGACATGAAAGGCCATATTGTGGATGGCATAACCATCAACATTGATGCCACAACCCTTTCGGATGCACTTCACGGGGTCCTCGTGGAGCATGCCAAATCATCAACGCAGGACATGGGTAGCCTAAGTTTCAGAGTGCGCGACTCCAAGAGCGGACGCAATGTAAAGCTGACTTCGTCCCTGCGGATTCCGGTCAACAAGGACCTCGTGGAGAAGCTTCAGAACCTTGAGGTGGACTTTACAATAAACACCAACCAACATTAATAACATCATAACATAATTTCATAAACTTATTCAACTACAAAATGGCTTATACATTTACTGACAAGAACGTCAACGAAGTTATTGAATCAGGCCACGCCGTGGTCATTGATTTCTGGGCCACATGGTGTGGTCCCTGCATGAAACTCAGCCCCGTAATTGAGGAACTTGCTGAAAAATATGCTGATAAGGTTGTGATTGGCAAATACAATGTGGAGGACGAGACCGAATTCGCCACTGCCCACCGCATTATGTCAATCCCCACCGTGCTCTTCTTCAAGAATGGCGAACAGGTTCGTGACCTTCGCCTCACCGGCGCCACACGCGAGCAAATTGAAGCCAACATTGAGAAGCTCATCGTGCTCTGATTCCACAACACATCCACACCCTCTCATAATGCCGGTATTCAACATGCCGGCATTTATTTTTCGCCCGTTCAACTATTCGATGCAGACCGACGTTTTAACTGAAAACTACAAATAACAGCAACATCATGCGCTTATCCGGACGACGAAACAGTAACAACATCGAGGACCGACGCGGAGTCTCAGGCAAGAGTCTGGGCATTGGAGGTGGAATAGCAGGCATTATAATTGCCGGAATAATAACTCTTCTTTCGGGAGGTAACCTCGGCGATGTGGTCAGCAGCGCGCTCGGGTCAATGGGCTCTCAGACCATGGACACTCAGGAGTATGTTGAAACCGAGGAGGATGGCCGCCTGGCTGACCTGACTTCAAAAGTTTTGGCCGGCACAGAGGATGTATGGACCGCTGAATTCCGCCGTCAGGGTTGGGGCGAATATGAGTGTCCAAAGCTCGTGCTGTTTCATGGGTCAATCAACTCCGGATGCGGCAACGCCACCGCACAGACCGGCCCGTTCTATTGTTCGGCCGATCAGACCGTCTACATTGACCTTGACTTTTTCAAATATATGGAACGCGACATCGGCGGAGGCGGTGATTTTGCCTACGCCTACGTCATAGCCCACGAGGTGGGGCATCACGTACAGTACCTGCTCGGCACACTTGAAGAAGCGCACGCCAAAATGGCACAACTCCCAGAGGCTGAAGCCAATAAAATAAGCGTACGAATTGAGTTGCAGGCCGACTGCTACGCCGGAGTGTGGGCCAATCTTGACAATGCCATGTTCAATTCCATAGAGGATGGCGACATTGAAAATGCCATAAATGTAGCGTCCAAAATAGGCGATGATTATCTGCAACAGAAGGCATACGGACGCGAAATGCCGGAATCATTCAATCATGGCCGCTCGGCCCAGCGCGTCAAATGGTTCAAAAAAGGCCTAACCACCGGCGACCCCACCCAAGCCGATACCTTCTCCCCCACCTACTCCGATTTGTAACGTAATGCAGGATGGCCCATGCGAGAGTAGACCGGTCGCTACGGGAATAGCACAGACTGCAGCGAGTTAAAAAGAGTTAAACCAGATGGGTATGGCGGGCGATTACCATTTTTCTGACTCAGCGGATTCTGCAAATCTGAATTTATTCGTAATTTCGCGCTTGAAAAGGTTTCAATGACATGCAAAACAACGCATGTCGGCGAACGCAAGAAGGGAACACGGTGAAAAGCCGCGACAGTACCCGCTGCTGTAAGTTCCGTAATATTTTTCCGACTTATGCCACTGACCTACGGATTGGGAAGGCGCGGGAAAAATCAAGGAACGAGTCAGAAGACCTGCCTTTTCAACAGAAACTTACACCCCGCGGGACTACGGGCTGGCTTTTCATCCGGTTATCCACATCTACGGATTCAGAGATTCAACCGCGCCCCGCACTCACGTTGAAAATCAATCATCTAAACCCGCAGAAACAGACCGAATGACGAGGCTTTTACCCCCCCCCCAATCAACCGCCGTATACCACTGTATAATAACACATTAGGCCACACACACTCAATCAATTGCCTAATCATTGCAGCGCTCAGCGTCCTGCTTCTGTCAGCGTGCAACAAAGACGACCTTGTCGAGAATCAAATCACAAAACCGCCGGTCATAACCTTAGACAGCGAAACCGGCATCTACCGGATAAAGACTGGAGTTGAACTAACGATTGCATCGATGGTCGAGAACTCCAACGGAGCGATTTATTCTTGGATAATTGACAGCAAACTGGTCAATACTTCTCCTGAACTAACAATATCTTTTGACGTTGCTCAGGAGGTATATGTCACATTCCGGGTCGAAACCCTCGCGGGAACAGCCGAGGAGGAACTTAAAATTGAAGTGGTTGATTATGCTCCGCCTGTAATATCCATAGCAATACCATCCTCCGGAATTAAAGTCCTGCCAAATACCGACTACACGATAGCTCCGGACTTTGCTAATGTCGATGACACATTCACCTGTCGCTGGATTCGCGATGGACAAGTGGTTTCAGAAACCACGCAGTACGTTTTCAACGAGAGCGAACTTGGAACGTACACCATTACGATTGAAGCGGCTAACGCTGATGGCACAACAGAGCGAGAACTGGAGATTGAAGTCGTTGACCAACTGCCTTACAATGTATATTTCCCCTCGCTTTCATATTTCCAGCCCTATACTGACCGGAGCATACCGTTGGGCAGGAGTGTGTGGTTGAGTCCGAGATTGGAATATATTGATAATCCCACCTACGAGTGGTATGTTGACGGTGAGTTGGTTACAGGGATGACTGACGCCACCTTCATTTTCACTCCTGATAAGTCCGGCGATTATAATATAACGGTACGCGTAACTGAAAATCTGTCCGCGACTACAACAAGCTCCAAGGCAATATCACGAGGCTCCTCTACTCTTACAGCCGATATGGTAGTGCATTGTTACGGATCGCAAGGAACGCTACGCCCTATAACTGCCTCAAGTCAAAATTGTCAGAACTATGTCTACGAATTTGTTCCGGCTCCGGGGCAATACGTGGGCGAAACATCCATGATAACGGATTATTCAGGCAATGAAACCACGCATACGGATGCACTGGCCTACGCAACAAGGCGATTGGCTGCAAATAAATTTGTGTCACTCGGTGGCTTTGGCGGATATATAATCATTGGTTTTGATCACAGCATCTCTGCCGGCACCGATGAATATGACTTTGCAATTCAAGGCAATGCCTTTGGGGGTTCATGCGAACCGGGCATAGTGTGGGTAATGCAGGATACCAATGGCAACGGTCTTCCTGATGATGAGTGGTATGAACTTAAAGGCTCGGAAACAGGAAAGGAAGCCACAAAACAGAACTATGCTGTGACCTATTATCGGCCGGCTGGTTCGGGAATGAGTGTGCAATGGATTGATTCAGACGGCAATCAAGGCCAGATTGATTATATGAAACAATATCACAGTCAGCCATATTACTATCCGGGGTGGATAGCGGCAGATAGTTACACTCTGTGTGGGACGTGCCTGAATTCAAGAAACACAGTTGACCCGAATACCGGATACTGGGTAAATGCATCATTCGGATGGGGGTATGCTGATAATCTTGGAAGCGACAGCCTGGCTGGTGGAGATTCCACTGATGGATCAGGGCAAAGAAATGGATTTAAAATATCAAATGCAATACACCAGGACGGAACTCCTGTTCAACTTGATTTTATTGACTTTGTAAAGGTTCAGACCGGATGCAATACAAAAAGCGGCGGTTTGGGCGAGAA
The DNA here is from genome assembly GCA_964487725.1 of uncultured Bacteroides sp. Lineage (GTDB taxonomy): Bacteria > Bacteroidota > Bacteroidia > Bacteroidales > Muribaculaceae > Paramuribaculum. The sequence goes on from CAZASF010000026.1 coordinate 11,762, forward strand.
CTCCACAGAGGTGTTTGGATTCTTCGATCTATCCATGTAACAAATAATATAAACCCTAATCAATATCACAAAATGAACAAGAATTTGCTAATTTTATTCTTGTCTCTGACCATGTTTTGGTCATGCTCTGACGACAAGATTCCCGTTGATGCTGACGATAATTTTATAACGTCAGTCATCCTGACCGTTGATAGCAAAACGTACGATGCTACAATCGAAAATAATGTTATTACGGTCACTGTGCCTTACAATGTTTCGCTTGATGGGGCCTCGGCATCATTCGTTTATACTCAATCAGCGGAAATCTACCCTAATCCTCAAAGTATTACCAATTGGAACGAAGAGCGGGTTTTCAGAGTGGTATCATACAATGGTGATGAACGCCAATATACCTACAGGGTAATAAAAGATGAGATTCGTGAGGAAGGAGATGTGGTTCTAAAAACAGAAGCTGAAATTCAGGCTTTCGGTGAAAAAGGAACCTCTGTGATAAACGGCAACCTTACCATAGGAACTAACGATGGAGAAGATATAACGAACCTGAACGGTCTTGAAAATCTTAAAGAGGTAACAGGTAGCATAACGATTCTTGACAGTTATAAGGGTACGGATCTAACCGGACTGGATAATCTGAAATCTATAGGAGGATTTACTATTGGCTCATCGGAGCAGTTCTCTGAAATTCCCCTATATCTGTTTTCTCTGAATTCCATAGAAAATATAACGGGTGATGTAAATGTTTTCACAAACTCTTTGGAATTAGTTGATTTCAAGTCGCTGCCAAAAGTTGATGGTTCGGTGAATATCGGCTCTTCAAGTCTTAAATCCATCACGGCTGACAAACTGGAAGAGGTAACAGGGGATTTCACCGTTTCATGTAAAACCGGAAACGTGTCGGGCGGAGCAATAACGGAATTCTCTATTCCCGCTATAACCACAATAGGCGGCACTCTTTCCGGTTCGTATTTTGCAGAGCTCAAAACAATCTATTTCCCTAAACTACAAATAGCCGGAGCAATTATATTTGAGGAACTACCGTTCTCAGTAAATAATATAAACTTTCCTGATATAACATATATAAATGGCGATTTGACTTTCACGTCATATACCACTTATCAATACATTGGTGACATAACGACAGGCAATACAGCCCTAAAATCTTTTGACGGCTTTGGAAATCTCAGAAAATTGACAGGAACAATGACGCTGACAGCTTTTACTGAAGCTGATAATACTCCTAATGTAAGCAATGCAACCATCGGAAATATATATCTCGAAAGGATGGAGAGTTTAGCCGTATTAGATTTGAGTAACAGTCAATTCATAGCGCCGGATGGCTCTGAAGAAAGTAGGGTTAAATTTTCATGGATGCCTATTGGAAAAATCACTGGTTCTAAGACCATGAATTGTTCTTTCTTGTTTGAGAATTGTGACTTATACACATACGATGGCCTACCTAAATTTGAAAATATTGAATCAGTAGTAGGCTTGTATGTGGGACAAGCATATAAGCAAAATTATAGCAATTTCGTTCTTTCGTCAGATTTAAAAAGGATACAAAAATATCTACAAATAGATTTATGCACTACATCAACCGACACAACCGTTGATATGCCTGATTTAACAGAAGTAGGTGACTATGTGTATATTTCCGCAGTTCCTGATGGAATCATGTTTAGCATTAACATGCCATCATTAGTATCCACTGGCGGTCAATTTTATGTCGGTGCCTATGGAATAAAGGACTTTGACCTGAGCTCACTCAAAGAAGTAAGTACAAGTATAACATCAACAAAATTAGCTGTAGATGTCCTTTTTGACATGGAGAAGGATTTTGAATTGGGGTATGGTTTGAATTTATGTTTTAGGCGCGGAACCGATATCTCGTTGAACTCGTTAGAGAAAGTTGGCGGCAAAGGCATGAGCATATATACACCCTACCGCAAAACGGAATCCTTGAGCTTTCCAAACCTTCAATCAGTTTCCTGCGAGTTAAAATTGCTTGGTTCTTCTTCCACAACTCTGTCTGACATAGCGTTTTCGAATTTAACTTCATGTCCTAAAATAACAATATCGACATTTAAGAATCTCACCGACTTCTCAACATTCGGTACATTGTTTACAAATGGTCAAATATCAAACACTTCAGACTGGTCAGTATCAGGATGCGCTTACAATCCGACATACGAAGACATGAAAGCCGGTAAATATACACCTACATCAACAACTGCGCAAGCAAAACTGAACACGAGTTCCAAGAATACCACTCGGAAACGCACAAACTAAAATATATTTTCTGTCAAAATCGCAACATCATTTTGCGAAGATACGGAGGCGCATCTTTCAGCGCCTCCGTAATCTTTCCGCAAACACTCACCGAGCCGAATAATGCCGGTCGCTACGGGATAGGCGACCCTACATTTGTTGGGGGATTGGGGTTTTCAGTATGTCAAGGTGCTCTTTGCCATGATTTGAGAGGGGCGGTCATGGCGCCGCTTAGGGGAGAAAGGCGTGGGGGTCGGATAGATTGGGCGGCTGTGGCTGTTTTTCATTGCCGGAGACATCGGTCGGGATGTGGACCGTGACGGTGCGGTCTTGTGTGGTACCGTCCGGATTGTCGGGTGGATCTGCCTCGGAGGGCGTGATTGAGGGCATGGGGTTGGTGGTTCGGCGGAGTTCGTTGGTGAAGGTGTTGACGCGCATCCGTGGGTGCGGGGTACCGTGGATAACGAGCAGTGTACCGGGACCATCGTAGATAATCGGAGAGACGGAGCGGAGTATGCGGGTAAGATGCCGGCCTTTCTTAGGATAGCGGTCGGCATCAAGAATCAGGGCAAATGGGAAGTTGAGCCCACGGACATATTCCGGGCTGCGGGCTGTGGCAGTGATGATATCGGGGTGGCGCGGAACGAGTGATTTCAGTTGGGCTCGTGAGGGAGCGATCACGCAATAGTTTGTGGTAGGACGAACGACGATGGTGAGCCAACGGACGTAGTCAACAAGGGCACGCTGCAGCAGGCCGGATTCGGCGTTGGAGTCAGAGACATAGAGTCGCTGGGGCATGCGGCGGGCGCGCTGACGCTCGAGTTCAGCGATGAGACGGCGCGCATGGGGATGAAGGCTGTAGCCGAGCCAACGTTCGAAGAGCGCGGCGAAGTTGCGCCGTGGTTTGCGGACGGTGGCGGGAAGCGGACATGATATTTTTTGTGCAGCGAGCATGCCGCAAAAGTAGTGACGTTTTTGGGGCGATGTGGGCGTGGTTCTATATTTGAAGCCCCGCGATGCGGAGCGGGGCGTTTTGATGGGTTTTCCACGGGTTACGGCCTGACGGCCTCACCCGTGGCTATGAATGAGAAGCAGCTACGCTGCTGCCATGCAGACAAGACATTTCTACTGACCCATTACGGGGCACAGATCCCCTCTGCCGTCCCATTAGGCATGGGTTATCAAGGCGCGTAGCGCCTCTACACATACGCTAAACCTCCCCACGTGAGCTATCCGACTGCCGGCGATGAGTTTGCGGGCGGGACGGTCGCTATAGGATGGACGATCCTACAGGAAAACGAAAAGCCTTGCGGACTAGAGATTCGATTTTGGGATTAGTCGACTTGGTCGAGGTGGTGGCCCATGCGTTCTTTTTTGGTTCGCATGTAGCGGAGGTTGTAGTTATTGGGGGCTATTTCAATGGGTACGTTTTCCTCTACTGACAGGCCGTAGCCCTCAAGGCCGATGCGCTTAACAGGGTTGTTGGTCATCAGCCGCATGCGGTGGACTCCAAGCTGGTTTAATATCTGCGCCCCTACTCCATAGTCGCGCTCATCAGCCTTGTGTCCGAGATGCAGGTTGGCATCAACAGTGTCAAGACCCTCTTCCTGAAGCTTATAGGCCCGGATTTTATCCATTAGGCCGATTCCGCGCCCTTCCTGGTTAAGGTAGAGAATTACTCCGCGGCCCTCGCTCTCTATCATCTGCATGGCCTTGTGGAGCTGCTCGCCGCAGTCGCAACGCTGCGAACCGAAAATGTCGCCGGTAGCGCATGATGAATGTACGCGAACAAGCACAGGCTCTCCTGACTTTACATCGCCTTTAATCAGAGCGATATGCTCCAGCCCGTTGCTTTTCTGGCGGAACGGAATGAGGCGGAAGTGGCCGAAAGCTGTGGGCATGTCAACCTCCTCTCCCTGCTCCACTGAGCTTTCGGTGCGGAGGCGGTATGCGATAAGGTCGCGTATAGATATAAGTTTGAGGCCCCATTCGTCGGCTTTCTCGCGTAGATAGGGCAGACGAGCCATTGAGCCATCGGGCTTCAGAATCTCTATGAGAGTGGCAGCAGGTTGCAATCCGGCCAAACGGGCAAGGTCAATGCCTGCCTCGGTGTGTCCCGGACGACGGAGCACACCCTCATCCTGGGCATACAGCGGATGAACGTGACCCGGCCGGCCAAAATCAGAAGCCTGCACTGTTGGGTCGGCGAGCGCACGGATGGTTGCAGCGCGGTCGTGAGCCGAGACACCGGTTGTACAACCAGGCAGCAGATCAACGGTCACGGTGAACGGCGTGCCGAGCATTGAAGTGTTCTCCTCTACCTGATGAGCGAGGTCGAGCTGACGACAACGCGACAGTGTGAGCGGAGCACACAGTTCACCTCGGGCGTTAGTTATCATGAAGTTGACATGTTCCGGAGTAACCTTTTCGGCAGCCATTATGAGGTCGCCCTCGTTTTCGCGGTCCTCATCGTCAACAACAATGACGAATTCTCCGCGGCGGAATGCCTCTATGGCTTCCTCTATAGTGTCAAGTTTTATTTCCTTATTATTTTCCATGTTGTTTAAAGAATGTTTGGGTGGGTTAGGAGCCTACTTGCTCCGGGTCAGGAGAGTTCAGCAAATCAATGAGTTGCGCCGATACGCTGCGGATGGTTTCGAGCTCATGACGCAGGATTCCGAGCTGACGGAGGCCAACGAAGTAGAGCGGCAGGCCGATGGGGAACAGAGCTATCGCAGTCCAGCCGGCCCAACGGTAGTTGGTCGGATGATAGAACCAGAGGCTGCGCAGTATGGGGAAGTCCATCAGCTTGTTGATCACAAGTTTTGACTGACTATCAGCAATATATGCCACGGTGGTCTCTAGCTCAGCAGACAATTCACGGAGAGTTGTTCGCGGATAGCCTTTGAGCCAGTAGTCGATATATGAGGGTCGTGGCGGATTAACGTTCAGATATTCCGCCGCCGAAGCGTCAAGATTAAGGAGCATGTCATTGGCCACGCTGACATCAACGTCCTCCATCACAACCTCTTTGACCTTCAAGTGACGGGCCATGTTGGAGCCTATGAGCCGGCGGAAGAAGTTTAGGTAGGCATCCTTGTTGAACACAGCAGAGTCATTCACGGCCTTGTAAGTAAAGAAGATGCCGAGCGGAAGAAGCACCGCTGAGCTGAGCCAGATACCCTCCCAAACGGCTACGCGGCCATCGCGGGCCATCTTGTAGCCAGTGTTGTCAATGATGTAATAGAAGATGAACAGGATAACCGAGATCACCAACGGTGTTCCTATGCCACCTTTGCGGATGATGGCTCCAAGCGGCGCACCGATAAAGAAGAAGATTATACACGCAAACGAAAGGGTGAATTTCTTCTGCATCTCTATGTCGTGGCGGCGTATGGTCTTCAGCTCATCTTTCATTATCATGGAGCGGAACTCATATTCCTGCCGCGCGTTCTTGGCCTTATTGAGGGCGAGACTGGCATAATTAACCCTTGCCCCCGAATTTGGCCCGGACAGCAGCGAGTCAATATTGACCGGCTTATCGACTTTCACATCGGGTACGCGTACGAGAACGCTTTTCCCATGGTCGTCAGTTGACCAGTTGTACGACGACACGCCAATGCGCGGTTTCTGGAGTACCGAGCGGCTGTACTCCGTGCCGAGACTGTCGACAATGACACTAACTGAGTCAATCGTGGCCTGTAGCTCAGTTATGTTTTTACCCACGTATTGGTTTCTCATCCCCTCTTCATCAAGGCGGTTGAAATTGGCATCGAAGTTGAGCAGGATGGACTTGTTGCTGAAGGTCTCGCGGCGGTATGGCACATTTTTCATTGAAGTGCCGGCTTCCTTGAGATTGTCGAACGACTCTCCCTGCCACAGGTTCAGGAACAGATGGGCCTTGTCCTCGGTCATCACCAACTTTCCGGAGTCGGCGAGTATGATGCCGGCATTGTCGAACCCTTTCGACATGTCGTAGATCATTATTTCATACAGTGTACCGGTTTCGCGATCCTTGTGATCGACGAAAAAGTTGTAGCCGGGAATCTGGTCGTAGAACACCCCCTCGGGTATTTCCAGTTCAGGCGATTTCTGCCGCACGGAAAACAAGAGGGTGTACATTTTTGTCTGGGCAATGGGGAGCACATTGTTCTGAAAGAAAAAGGCCCCGATGGCAATGAACACCATCAGCACTATCAGCGGTCGCATTACCTTGACCAACGACACACCGGATGCTTTCATGGCCGTAAGCTCAAAATGCTCTCCGAGATTACCGAATGTCATGAGCGAGGCCAGCAGAATGGCTAACGGAAGAGCCATGGGAACCATTGACAGAGCAGCGTAGAAAAAGAGTTCTCCCACGAGGTCAATCGTAAGGCCCTTACCTACAAGTTCGTCAATGTAACGCCACAAGAATTGCATCAACACAATGAACAGGCATATAAAGAAAGTCATGCAGAAAAGAGGTACGAAGCTCTTGAGCACAAACCAGTAAAGTCTCTTTACGCCTAACATAGTGTTTTTTTTCGCTATCTTCTGCAGATTATGACTGCGGGTTAGTCCCTTGTGTCCTTAAGTTGGTGTTTTATGTCGCGGAAAATATCGTCGATAGAGCCGGAGCCCTTGATACCGTGATATTTACCCTGTTTGATGTAGTATTCGCGCAGAGGGGCGGTCTGAGTGTTGTAGACCTTAAGGCGCTCGTTGATGGTGTCGATATTATCATCAGCACGGCCGCTTTCCTGCCCTCGTTTGAGCAGGCGGTCAATCAGTTCTTTGTCATCGACCTCAAGTCCGACAACAGCGTGGACTTTCGAACCGCGGCGTCCGAGCATCTCGTTGAGGGCATCGGCCTGTTCAATGGTGCGGGGAAATCCGTCGAATATCACCCCGTTGGCAGTTTCAGGATTTTCGTTGAGTGTGTTTTCAAGTATGTCAATCATCAACTGGTCAGGAATGAGATGACCTTTCGAGATGTACTGATTGGCGGTCTTGCCAAGTTCAGTCTCGCGGCGGATGTGGTCGCGAAGGAGTTCGCCCGTGGAGATGTGGTAGAGTCCGTACTCATCAATCAGGCGTGCGCTCTGAGTGCCTTTACCGCTGCCGGGAGCGCCGAAAACCACTAAGTTATACATATACTTAAATTTTAGATTAATCATGTTCGGGCGAAAGCACCCATATATCAGGCAGGTTACGTGCCAGTCCATCAAGATCAAGGCCGTAGCCGATGATGAAATCTGAAGGAATGTCGAACCCTACGTAGTCAGGAATCAGATCGGTCTGCAGCGACTGTGGCTTGAACAGGAGTGTGGCCACCTTTACATCAGCGGGGTCCTTGGCCTTGAGGTCCTTGACAAGGCGCGAAATTGTCCTGCCGGTGTCAACAATGTCCTCCACCACGATTACAGTGCGGTCCTTTATGTCCTCATGCAATCCTATCACTTCCTTAACCACACCGGTACTTGACGTTCCTTCGTAGCTCTTGAGGCGGATAAACGAAATTTCCGCATCGGGAAGGTCCACGCTGCGGAACAGATCGGTGGCAAAAGCGAAAGCTCCCGTCAGCACGCAAAGAAACAAAGGGCGCTTTCCGCGGACATCACAGGATATCTGCTCGCCGATTTCCTTGACACGCTTCTGGATTTTATCACTTTCGAGATAAGGAACGAACGTGAGTCCCTTATATGTAACCTGTTTCATATTTTTTCTTTAATATAGGCGCAAATTTACTAAAATTCTCTCGGAGAGAAAAAGAAATTTAGTAATTTTGTAAACTCTTAGGGTTGTTCCACAAGGATGACCGTCATAACCGACACAGAACAATGAAACTATTCACTAATGACGACATCCGCGCCATAGAGCGCTACACACTTCAGTCAGAGACCGTAACCACAATGTCACTGATAGAACGCGTAGGCGAGGCCGCGGCTTCTGAAATAGCGTTGCGCTTCCGCCCCACGAAGCGCACAGTGGTATTCGCCGGACCCGGCAACAACGGTTCCGATGCGCTGCTCACCGCCCTGCATCTATCGCAGCGCGGATTTAATCCGGTTGTCTACCTGTTCAATATCGGAGGCAATGCTCTTAAGCCCGACTGCCGCCGGTGTCGCGACATTCTGCAGGAGAAGGCTCCCGGAGTGGAGCTTATCCAGATTGTTAAGACATTCAACACACCCGAGCTCGGGCCGGCCGACCTTGTTATAGACGGTCTGTTCGGCTCCGGTCTGCGTGAACCGCTGACGGGTGGATTCATGTCGTTGGTGAGATATATCAACGAATCGGGGGCTAAAGTGGTGTCACTTGACATCCCGAGCGGCATGTTTGCCGAATGGAACCGTCAGGGTCAGGAACGCAACATGGTTCACGCCGATCTCACTCTTGCCGCGCAGTTTCCCCGCCTTTCATTTTTCTTCGCTGACAATCATGACATTGTAGGGACATGGAAAGCTCTGGACATAGGGCTCAGCCATGAAGCCATTGAGAAGACAAAAACCAACTTCCACCTGATAGAGGAATCGGAAATACGCGGATTGCTGCGCAAGCGCAACCCATTCTGCAACAAGGGCGATTTCGGCTCGGCCCTGTTAGTGGCCGGACGCTATGGCATGGTTGGCGCATCGGTTCTGGCCGCCCGCGGAGCACTCCGTTCTGGAGTGGGCAAACTGACCGTCTACGGGCCGCAATGTTCATTTCCTATTGTACAGACAGCCACTCCGGAAGCGCTCTTTGAAAGCGATGAGGACAAGTTGCGGATCACTGACATACGCATAGACCATGAGTATAGTGGAATAGCCGTTGGCCCCGGAATTGGCACTGCCGAAGTGACGGTTGCCGCAGTAGAGGCTCTGTTCCAACGGTCGAAGAAGCCGCTGGTCATTGACGCTGACGCGCTCAACTGCATTGCACGCCGGCCATCGTTGCTCGACAAGATTCCCTTGCTGTCGGTTCTGACGCCCCATGCCGCCGAGTTTGACCGCATATTCGGCGAACAATCCGGCGAGGAAGCTCGCCTGCTCAAAGCCCTTGAGGTGTCGCGCTATTACAATATACTTATTTTGCTAAAGGGACACTACACGAAACTCGTGCGTCCCGACGGCAAAGTTTACATCAACTCTTCGGGCAACGCCGCCATGGCCACAGCCGGCTCCGGCGATGTGTTGACCGGCATAATCCTAAGCCTCGTGGCTCAGGGCTACAAACCTGAAGTCAGCGCAATAATGGCCGCCTACATACATGGTCGCGCAGGCGAACTCGCATCTGCCGAAAACGGCATCTACGGGACTGTGGCCGGCGACATAGCTTCCTACATAGGCCCTGCAATAGAACAGATAATGACACACCATACGATATGAAACACTCAGCGATAATTATAGCCATGTTGGCGGCTACCCTGACCGCCCAGGCACAGACCACCCATAAACTGTCGGCCGGGAAGACCAACGAATATGGCCTCGCATACTCTCTTCCAGTCACTACTATGGACATAACCCTTGAGGCCACGAAGACAGTGAAAAAGCCGGGCGAATTTTTCCGCTATGCCAAGAAGTATCTTGGCGAAGAGCCGATAACCGAGCCATCGGTCAGCTACGAACTGACATCCGTGGTGATGAATCCGCGCGCCATAAGGGACTCCGGAAACAAGGATAAGGAGTATCTCGTTCAGTTCAAGGCCGGCTCCACACCGTTCATGATTCTTGATGAGAACGGGTTCCCGCTGAGTGTCAACACGGAAAAGACCGTGGCATTCACTCCGGCTCCCCTGCCGGAAGCCCGGGATGCAGAGCCCACTATTCTTGAGACTCCGGCAGCAAAACAAGCTGTTACGGCCGAGATGCTGCAGAGTCCCTCATCGGCAAAACGCGCCGAACTCGCGGCAGCCCGCATCTATCAACTGCGCGAAACCCGCTCGGAAATTCTGTCGGGAAACGCTGACAATATGCCCGCCGATGGCAAAGCAATGCAGCTCGTGCTCGACAACCTCGCCGCACAAGAGGCTGCTCTGACCGCAATGTTTCTCGGAACCACGCAGACCTCAACCGAAGTGACAACCGTGGAGGCCACTCCCGGCAAGACAAATCCCCGCAAAGTGATAGCGCGTCTGTCAATGACCGATGGATTCGTTGGTCCCGATGACCTTTCCGGAGCGCCGATTTACCTTGACGTGACCATAACCGATCAGGGCAAACTGCCGGTCAACGAGAAGGGAGAGGAGAAACGCTTCCCGAAAGAAGGGCTGGCCTACAGGATTCCCGGCAAAGCCAACGTGAAGGTCAGCTACGATGGCCGTCAGATGCTCGACAAGGACATTGACGTGGCCCAGTACGGAGTTGTTTTTGGCCTTGACCCGGCCCTGTTCACTGACAAAAAGTCGCCTTCGTTCGTTACATTCTCCCCTCTAACCGGAGCTATAACCGAAATTGGCCCTGCGGCAGCACGCCAGTAAAAAAAGTTATGATGTGACGCACCATTTCTGAAACTAATAAGGAAATGTTGCGTCTAACCATAAGTATAGTTTACCAGATAACATAATCAATCATAATCCAGATGAAGAAAATATTCAGACTTTTCTCGCTATTAATGGTGGCAATCATGCTGACTCCGCTCATGGCCGTTGCTCAGCAGATACCAGCTATGGGTCTTGACCCGGCAACCCGCATAGGCACCCTTCCCAACGGGCTAACCTATTACATACGCCACAACGAATACCCCAAGGGGCAGGCCGATTTCTACATTGCCCAGAAAGTGGGTTCGATTCTTGAAGAGGACAATCAGCGCGGTCTCGCCCATTTCCTCGAGCACATGTGTTTCAACGGAACTACGCATTTCCCCGGTAAAGACCTCATTAACTACCTGGAATCCATCGGCGTGAAATTCGGAGCCAATCTGAACGCAGCCACATGGATGGACAAGACCGTCTACAACATCACCAATGTGCCCACCGCTCGCATCGGTGCTCAGGACTCCTGCCTTCTCATCCTGCATGACTGGGCCAACGACCTGCTCCTTGAGCCAGCCGAAATTGACGCAGAGCGCAACGTGATTCACGAAGAATGGCGGCGCAACAACATAGGGCAGCAGCGAATCATCGAAAACTTGCTTCCGAAAATCTACCCCGGCAGCCCCTACGGTGAGAGAATGCCCATCGGCACCATGGAGGTGGTTGACAACTTCCCCCATCAGGCTCTCCGCGACTACTACGAAACATGGTATCGCCCGGATCTTCAGGGTGTGATTGTTGTAGGTGACATTGACGTGGACCGCATCGAGGCCAAGATTAAGGAAATGTTCTCCGACATTGAGATGCCTGAGAATCCTAAGGTACGGACCTATTTCCCGGTCAATGACAACGAAGGAACAATCTATGCCATCGGCCATGACCCTGAGCAGACTCAGGCCATAGCCCAGCTTATGATAAAGACTGACCAGATGCCTCGCGAGATGCGCAACACTCAGCTATATTACATGCAGAATTTCCTTACCCGCATGATTTCATCAATGCTGAACACTCGCCTTAATGATATTTCTTCCAAGCCCGATGCTCCTTTTGCCGGTGCGGGTGTTTACTACGGCGACTTCCTCGTTTCAACCACCAAAGATGCGCTGACAGTTGCTGCAATACCCATAAAGGCCGACGAACTACCACAGGCTATCGCAGCGGCCTACCGAGAACTTCTCCGCGCTTCACGCAATGGATTTACCGTTACTGAATTTGAGCGCGCAAAAGCCGACTATCTCTCAAGCTATGAATCATCCTATAACAATCGAAACACCCGCCGCAACAACACATTTGTGCAGGCATGTCTGCAGAATTTCCTTGAAGGCGACCCGATGCCTGACATTGAGGAAAGCTACGAAACTGTGAAACAGATAGTCTCAATGATTCCCCTGCAGGCAATCAACGCAACAATTCAGGGACTTGTCACCGACAACAACCGCGTGCTTCTGGCCATGATGCCTGACAATGCCGATGGCGTATACCCCACCGAGCAGCAGTTTGCCGATGCTTTGGCTGCCGTTGACGGCGAAACAATCGAAGCATACAAAGAGGAGCTGAAGGAAGAGCCTCTTATCGAGAGCCTTCCCGCTCCAGGCACTATTGTAAAGGAACAGAAGCTCACACAATGGGATGCCACTGAATGGACTCTCAGCAATGGAGCGAAAGTTATTGTGAAACCGACCAAGTTCCGCGATGACGAAATTCTTTTCGGTGCATACGCCCTCAATGGCACCGCCGATGTGCCCGATACAAAAATAAAGAGCCTCAAATTCCTCAACGAAGCCCTTTCACAAAGCGGACTCGGAACCTATTCCAACTCCGACCTTCAGAAATATCTGTCAGGCAAACAGGTCATGATGAATCCTTCGTTAGGAATTTATAACCGCACCATCTCCGGTTTCTCAACCGTGAAGGACCTTCCCACCCTTATGGAACTTATCTACATGGGATTCACCAACATCAACTTCACCCCGGAAGAGTTTGAAGCCATGAAGAAAAGCCAGATTTCACTGATTGAGAAGCAAGAGAAGAACCCGCAGTTTATCTTTGCATCAAAGCTCAATGAAGCACTCTACTCCTCCCCTCGCATACGCATGACAACGCCTGAGGATATTGAAGGAGCTGACCGTGCCGAGATTATTGAAATAGCATCGCAGATGACATCCAACGCTGCGGAATACACATTTGTGTTCGTGGGCAATGTTGATGCCGACACACTCCGTCCTCTTGTTGAAAAATACATAGCATGTCTGCCCGGCGACGCCAAAACCGCACGCACCGGCGTCAAGAGCTATGACGCGCAGTATCAGCAGAAACCCGGTAGCGGAGTGGACACCTACACCACCGCTATGGAGACACCGCAAACATGGTGTTACATATCCGAAGTTGGCTCTATTCCTTACACCACGAAGGATGCCCAGCTCACTTCCGTGGCCGCTCAGATTCTCTCAAAGCGTCTCATTGACATTGTCCGTGAGAAAGAGGCCGCAGTCTACTCCATCTCTGCAAGCGGAGGCATGGATCGCGTAAATCCCCAGAATGTCAACATCTACACAGCCTTCCCCATGAAGCCTGAAATGAAACAGAAAGTACTTGACATTATTGCCGGTCAGATTGAAGACCTGTCAACCAACGTTGACCAGTCGGAGCTCGACAAGGTCAAAGAATACATGGTCAAGACCTACAAAGAGAACCGAGAGAAGAACAACAGTTGGCTTTCGGCCATCAACGGATGGATTCTCAACGGTGTCGACACTTTCAACGGCAATGAGGAGTCAATGAATTCCATCACCGTTGACGATGTGAAGAACTTCATGAAGAACCTTAACGGACAAGGCAACTACCGCGTAGTGATTCTTGACCCCGAAACAAAATAAAAATAAGATTACGGAATTCCCCCTTTGAACAGGAGGCCGCGCCATTGATGACGCGGCCTCTTTAAGTAATTATATATAATTCAATTGATTCTCTCTGTTCACCACATGGAACTCTGCTTGAGCATAGGCTTTAAAATAGTTCTCCATAATGGCGATTTTTACGATAATGCCGCGTCAGCAATGGCGCATTAGGTGTTTTTCGACATATCCGATTGCCAATCCGAAAAAAATCGTAATTTTGCATCTTGAGGAATTATATATCGTAATGAACCGGCCAGTATCATATAACGAACCAATGCCAAAGGGAGAGTCAGCGTTATGCAAATCAAAATTTCCATGACGATTATCGCAGTTACAGCAATAATGATTACACTCAACAAGATTTTGATGATGACCTTGATTCAGGCATATTCGATAATGACTTATAACCGATAACATTATGCGATATTTCTTCGTTATAAAATAAAGACAATACCGATATGGACAAACATGAATTGAAGAATAGAATAGACTATATAGTAATGTGCGTCAGCGAGTTTGCGAATCGATTCAAGCTAACCAATCAACAGGCGTACGCATATTTGCGCCGTTTCAGCGGGATTGAGCTAATAATGAAACATTATGGCATCATGCACACTCTGCCGCTTAACGATGCCATGGAAAGTCTACAAACATTATGCTATCGTAAAGGAGGACGTGTGATATGATAAGGCTTCATCATGGTTCAAACGTCGGCATAGACGCAATCGATTTGTCGCTAAGCAAAAAGGGCAAAGATTTTGGTCAAGGGTTTTATCTCAACCCCAATTACAATCAAGCTCTTGAAATGGCCGAGTTCAAAGTGGACATCTTCGGAGAGGGAAGCCCACTTGTTTCATCGTTTGACTTTGATGAGGAGGCTGCTCATAAAGCTGGTTTGTCTATCAAAATATTTGACGATTATAGTGAAGAGTGGGCTCAATTTGTTGTTGACAATAGAAACAACAACACTGACAATCCCATTCATGATTATGACATTATAATCGGACCAATAGCCGATGACAAGGTAGGCTTTCAAATTCGGAAGTATATCGAGAACGAGATTTCTATTGATAAACTTATAGAGCGAATCAAGTACTATGGTGATAAGTCCATTCAGTATTTCTTCGGCACAGAAAAGTCATTAAACTTTTTAAGAAAGGTATTATGAACAAGGAGATGCAATATCAGGTAGAATGTCTCGCATCAGATTTAACCGAGATGCTTATGGAACTGTACGGCTGGGATATGCTCAAAGCCTTTGATGTGCTGTATAACTCCGAAACGTTTGCGAAAGTCAACGATCCCAAAAGTGGCCTATACTTTCAAGGTTCGGTCTATGTATTCGACTTCCTAAAGCATGAAATAGAAACAGGCAAAATCGGATAATACCCTCCACGAAGACAAAGCGTACGACTATGAGTTTGTGGAATTTTCTTGGTGGATTTGCGTTGTTTAAATGCGGTTGCGATTTGGTTGCTATAAACGCTGACGGCAACGAGGAGTCAATGAATTCCATCACCGTTGACGATGTGAAGAACTTCATGAAGAACCTTAACGGACAAGGCAACTACCGCGTAGTGATTCTTGATCCCGAAACAAAATAAAAAGAAGATTACGGAATTCCCCCTTTGAACAAGAGGCCGCGCCATTGCCGACGCGGCCTCTTTTGTTTTGTGCGGCGGAAAGAAATGCGTACCTTTGCGCGACTTATGGATTGGATAAACGCAATATTAATAGACCACACTCCGCTGCAGGCGGTTGTAGTGCTGTCAATCATCATAGCCGTGGGCCTCGGTCTCGGCAAAATCCACGTGTTCGGAGTGTCGCTGGGAGTGACATGGGTGTTCTTCGCCGGAATCCTTGCCGGCCACTTCGGGCTGTCAATTGACCCGGCAATGCTGAGTTACGCCGAGAGTTTTGGCCTGGTGCTTTTCGTCTACGAACTGGGATTGAAAGTCGGACCCGGATTTTTCAGCTCGTTCCGCAAAGGAGGCGTGAAGCTTAACATGCTCGGATTAACACTCGTGGCGGCGGGCACTCTGCTGGCCGTTATTCTGTCGGTAACAATGGGAATTCCAATGTCGGACATGGTGGGAATTCTGTCGGGAGCCACCACCAACACTCCTGCATTGGGAGCCGCGCAGCAGGCTCTCGAACAGGTTGGACAGTCAGCCAACGGGGCTGCACTAAGTTGCGCCGTGACTTACCCGCTCGGAGTTGTCGGTGTGATTCTCGCCATAGTATTTGTCAGGAAATTGGCCGTAAGGCCCACCGACATCCATTCCGGAGCCCACGATGAGGACAACCAGACCTACATATCGGCCTTCCAGATTCACAATCCTGCCATTTTCGGGCTGACAATCAGGCAAGCTGCCGAACTTGTGCAACCAAAATTCGTCATATCGCGTCTGTGGCGTGACGGCTCGGTCAGCATCCCCGCATCTGAAACCGTGTTGCAGGAGGGCGACCGTCTCTTGGTAGTGACCACGGAGAAGGATATTCCGGCGCTAACGGTACTGTTCGGAGAGCAGGAACACACGGACTGGAACGCCGATGATATTGACTGGGACGCGATTGACAGCACTCTCGTGTCGAAACACATTGTTGTCAGCCGCCCCGAAATCAATGGCCGCAAACTTGGCTCGCTGAGACTCCGCAACAGCTACGGCATCAACATTAGCCGTGTGCTACGTAGCGGCGTCACCCTTCTTGCCACACCCCAACTCGTACTGCAACTCGGCGACCGCCTCACTGTAGTTGGGGAGGCTAAGGCCATCGAGAATGTGGAAAAAGTGCTCGGCAATACTGTAAGAGCGCTCAAGGACCCGAATCTTGCCGTGATATTCGTGGGCATAGTGCTCGGACTGCTATTAGGCTCT
This sequence comes from uncultured Bacteroides sp., assembly GCA_964487725.1. Classification (GTDB taxonomy): domain Bacteria; phylum Bacteroidota; class Bacteroidia; order Bacteroidales; family Muribaculaceae; genus Paramuribaculum. The sequence continues at coordinate 28,300 of CAZASF010000026.1, forward strand.
ATCCCGCTGACCATTCCGGGAGTTTCCACGCCGGTAAAACTCGGCCTTGCGGGAGGGCCTATCGTGGTGGGTATTCTCATGGGACGCTTCGGCCCACAGTTCCACTTTATCACCTACACCACCCGAAGCGCCAACCTCATGCTCCGCGGCATCGGGCTTTCACTTTATTTGGCCTGTCTGGGCCTTGATGCGGGCGCACAGTTCTTTGACACTGTGATGCGTGCCGATGGCATTATGTGGATAAGCATGGGCTTCATAATCACCATTGTTCCCTCTGTAATCATGATATGGGTGGCCATGCGCGCCTCGCGACTCGATTTCGGCTCTGCATGCGGAATGGTGTGCGGAGCAATGGCCAACCCAATGGCTCTCGATTATGCCAACACTACAACCCCCGGCGACACACCAGCCGTGAGCTATGCTACGGTTTATCCGCTGGCAATGTTCACACGCGTAATCATTGCCCAGCTTCTTGTGCTGATATTTGTTTAGCTATCCGAGAATGCCGAGGAAGAATGTGGCCACTCCCACATAAATGATTAGCCCCACGATGTCATTGCTTATCTGGATGAAGGGGCCTGTTGCAAGAGCCGGGTTGATGTGGATTTTCTCAAGGGTCATGGGCACAAGGGTGCCGAGAATCGTGGCAAACATAACCACGCAGAAGAGCGAAGTGGCCACGCTTATGGTCACGGCGAAGTTACCCGGAAGCATTATCAGATTATAGATGAATATCACACCGGCAAGAATAGTGGCGTTGAGAAGACCTATAACAATTTCTTTCCCTATCTGCCGGGTAAACTCCTTCACATCAAGAGAGCCGTTGGCAAGGCCCTGAACCACAATTGCCGATGCCTGCACACCGACGTTACCCCCGGTTCCTCCAATTATAGGTATGAAGAGCGCAAGGGCGGTGACGGCCGCGAGCTGGTCCTCGAAGCCTGTGAGAATCAGCGAAGCGAGGATTCCTGACATGATGCCAATAAGAAGCCAGGGAATGCGGGCTTTTGTCTGGGCAAAGATGGAGTCATCGGCATCCACATCGCTGGAGATACCCGAAGCTAACTGATAGTCACGTTCTTGCGACTCACGCACCTGATCCATAACGTCGTCGAAAGTGATGCGTCCCAACAGACGGCCTATCGAATCGACAACAGGCATAGCCACAAGGTCATATTTTTCGAAGTCAAGGGCAACCTCGTCAATCGGAGTATCGGCTTTGACCGATACCGGATCCTCCTCCATGACACGTTTCACCTTCGACACTGACGGATCTGTTATGAGCTTCTTCAGCGGAAGTATGCCCCGGAGTTTGTTGTCATCGTCAACCACATACACGTTGTAGATTTCATCCATATCCGAGGCCTGCATCCTCATCTGTTTGATACACTCCGGCATGCTCCAGTTCTCATTGACCACGATCATTTCCGTGCCCATGAGACCACCGGCTGTATCTTCGTCATATTTGAGGAGGTCTATGATGTCGCCGGCCTGCTCCACGTCGTCAATGTGCGACAGAATCTCATCGCGGTCCTCCTCGTCGAGTTCCTGAATGAGGTCCACAGCATCGTCAACATCGAGGTGGTCAATGAATTGCTTGGCAATGTCCTCCGCATCCATATTGGAGAGGAGCTTGCGGCGGTCCTCCTCATCGAGTTCCATAACCACATCGGCCGCCGTCTCCTCATCAAGGAGTTTATAGAGAAATTCAGCCTCTTCGAGGTTGAGTTCCTGATACAATTCGGCAATGTCGGCCGGATGGAGGTCGGCAAGTTCACGGCGCGCTTCCTCTTCATTGCCTGAGGCTATGATGGAGCGAATGTTCTGCAGATAGTCGTCAGTAAACTCTTTCATTTCAGACTTGCGATAATGGAGGTTAATTCAATGAATTGTTCAACCGAGAGCTGCTCGGGGCGCATGGCCAGCAGCGGAGTGTCAGGCACGGCGACTCCGGGCGGCAGGATGCCTTTTATGGAATTACGGATAGTTTTACGGCGCTGTCCGAACGATGTTTTCACCACGGTCTTAAACAGACGCTCATCGCATCCAAGATCCGTCACCCCGTTGCGCGTCATCCGGATTACGCCGCTCTTAACCTTTGGCGGCGGGTTGAACACGTTTTCGCTTACGGTAAAAAGATACTCCACGTCGAACCATGCCTGTAGAAGCACGCTCAGGATGCCTCGGGCTTTGGTTCCGGGAGCAGCAGCCAACCGCTCGGCCACCTCACGCTGCAACATTCCGGAGCAACATGCCACCCGATTCTTGTATTCGAGGACATGAAAGAAAATCTGCGATGATATGTTATAAGGATAATTACCTATGACACAAAACTGTCCGTCGCCGGGAATTATCTTGTCAAGATCCATTTTCAGGAAATCGCCTTCAATGATTCGGCCCTCCTGAGCCAGCTGCGGAAAGTTGACCTTGAGCCATTCAATGCTCTCGCCGTCAATCTCAGCTACTTTCACGTCGTGGTCCTCCTGGAGGAGATACTGCGTCAGCACACCCATGCCAGGCCCCACCTCAATTACGGGCAGGCCCTTGAAGCCGTCAAGAGTGGCGGCTATGCGTCGTGCTATCGACAGGTCAGTCAGAAAATGCTGACCAAGAGCTTTCTTGGGGCGTACTTTCTCCATAATTAATAAGTTCGCGATTCCGAAATGGCAAAATTATTGAATATTCGCTACAAAATTATAACAATATTTTTACAATTCAGCATCCCTTTGGCCTATTTGACTACAATCAGCTAATTTTGCAGTGAATTTAAACAATTATTTCATGAAACGTTTTTCCTTAGTTTACCTTTTCATCACAATGACTGCTGCCGTTGCCTTCGGCTGGGGACAGAAAGGACATGACACAGTTGCCAAGATTGCACAGAACCATCTGACGCCCACCACCCGCGCCGCTCTTGACTCCATCCTCGACGGCCGCTCCATTATCTATTGGGCCAACTGGCTCGACAACGCCAGCCACACTCCCGAATACGCCTATTCCAAGACCTGGCACTACAAAAACATTGATGAAGGTGTGCGCTACGAAGAAGCTCCCGCCAATCCCGCAGGCGACATCATCACCGCAATGCGCGCTCAGGTGGAGACGCTTTCTGACCCCGGCACCTCCAAGGACGAAGCCGCTCTCGCGCTGAAAATACTTGTCCATATAACCGGCGACCTTCACCAGCCAATGCACGTGGGACACGCCAATGACCTCGGCGGAAACCGCGTGGGTGTCAAATACTTTGGCCGCGACACCAATCTCCACTCTTCATGGGACTCCAGCATTCTCGAGAGCGCTCACAAATGGAGCTTCACCGAATGGTCAGAGATTCTTGACAATATTCCCGAAGAAGATGCCGCTGCCATTGCCGACGGCTCATTTGACGACTGGGCCAAGGAAACCCTCAACATAGCCAACGTAGTTTACCGCAAAATGCCCTCCGGAACCAACATTAGCTACAACGAAGTGGCCGAATGGGCACCCACTATCGAGCAGCAACTTCTGCGCGGCGGTCTCCGTCTGGCCCGCATACTCAACTCCATCTATGATCCAGCCATGGCCGCTGACGCGCCTTACGTTCCCGTGAAGCAGTAAGAAACCATTCCAAATATCCATTATAATAAGGTGACCGGCACTGTCCGGTCATCTTTTTTCTACCTTCGCCTTGATTAGTATTTTTTCACACACTGTTGTATATGTTTTGTAAAAACACTATCTTTGCCAACGATTAATTTCCCATGCCACGCATGCAAACCGGCATAGGAATTTCTCTCCGCCTCTTCTCTGATCCTCAGGAATAAACAGCGATTCATGAATAGGAAAATGATTTTGAATATAAATGGACCGAAAAAATTCATGCAGGAACACTAAACATGTTGGTACATTAATTTGTATATATAAAGGAATTTTTATTTGACTAAAAATTGTTA
>CAZASF010000027.1:0-29768 GCA_964487725.1 uncultured Bacteroides sp.
CGACCCCGACCTTGGCAAGGTCGTGCTCTACCAACTGAGCTATTTTCGCGTTGGTTACAAGCGGCGTTTTTCCGATTGCGATGCAAAGGTAGGCATATTTTTGAAACCGACAAAATTTTTCAACCGTTTTTTTGACTCATTTTTGTCTACGTCGGAGCAATCAATTATGATTCAATAGCTTTAATGTTTCTTTTTTTGCTGAGTTAAAGATAGATTTGACATTCCGGTTACTTATCCGTAAATTTGCATCTGCAATCAAATTTCAAGATATGTCAGAAGAACTCACAAATGATTTGTCATCATTGAGCGACAGCTGGGACAGGGATCATCTATGGCACCCCTACACTTCAACCATCAATCCTTTACCCACTTACAAGGTAACGGGAGCCAACGGCGTGAGGCTGAAACTCAGCGATGGGCGGGAACTGATTGATGGAATGTCGTCATGGTGGTGCGTTATCCACGGCTACAACAATCCCACAATCAACGAGGCGGTGAAAGCGCAACTTGACAAGATGTCACACGTTATGTTCGGAGGTCTAACCCACGAGCCGGCAATAGAGTTAGGAAAACTTCTGCTCAGCACGGCACCGCCTTCGATGAACAATATATTTTACGCCGATTCAGGGTCCGTTGCCGTGGAAGTAGCCATGAAAATGGCCGTTCAGGCATCTATTTCCCGTAGCGGCTCGCACAAGAAAACCAATTTCGTCACCATACGTTCGGGCTATCATGGCGACACATGGAACGCCATGAGCGTGTGTGACCCGGTCACCGGAATGCACACTGCATTCGGCACATCGCTACCCATACGGTTTTTCGTTGAATCACCCGCCGTGAAGTTTGGCCAGGAGTGGAATCCTGCTGCTATGACCGAGCTCGAGAGCACGATCCGGGAGCATGCCGATGAATTGGCGGCCCTTATTCTGGAACCTGTGGTGCAAGGGGCCGGAGGAATGAAATTTTACCATCCGCAATATCTTGTTGAAGCGCGGAAACTCTGTGACCGCTACGGCCTGTATCTGATTTTCGATGAGATTGCCACCGGATTCTGGCGGACAGGCAAGCGCTGGGCATGGGAGTGGGCCGGAGTTAAGCCGGACATCATGTGCATAGGCAAAGGCCTCACAGCAGGCTATATGACGATGAGCGCAGTAATGACAACCAAGGATGTGGCCGATACCATTTCCAATGGTGAAGCGGGAGTGATGATGCACGGTCCAACGTTCATGGCCAATCCACTCGCATGCGCCACCGCCATCGCGTCAATAAAGCTCCTTGACTCTCAGGACATGGCTTCAAGACTCAACCACATCGAATCGCTACTGAAGCAACTGCTTGCCCCCGCTGCCGAAATCAAGGGCGTCAGAGAGGTGAGAGTTCTCGGCTCAATCGGCGTGATTGAAACGGAAGCCCCTGTAGACATGGCTTCATTCCAGCGGAAATGCGTGGAAAGAGGAATCTGGGTCCGTCCGTTTGGCCACAATGTCTATGTGATGCCGCCCTACATAATAAGCGATGAGGAGTTGACCGAGCTATGCACTAAAATGATTGATATAGTCAGAGAAGAAGCATGAAGGGCTACAGTGACACTCTACAAACCTTGCGACGACAAGGGAATTTCCGCCGGATTCCACCTGCGCATGCCGCCGAAGATTGCATTGACCTATCCCTTAACGATTACCTCGGACTTGCAGGGCGAGACGATCTTTTAACTGAGTTCTTCAGCCACCACGAGAACCGCCGGCTTGTTTTGACCTCCTCGGCATCACGCCTGCTTGCATCGGACCAGGAACAGTACTATCTTCTCGAAAATCGGCTTAAGGAACTGTATGGCTCGCGTGAGGCACTTCTGTTCAACAGCGGCTACCACGCAAACACGGGACTCATGTCAGCCCTCGCGTCGGAAAAAGGCACTTTGATTGTGGCCGACAAACTGGTTCATGCCAGCATCATTGACGGGATGGTTCTGAGCAAAGCGCCATTCACAAGATTTCCGCACAATGACTACAACCGGCTTGAACGCATACTCGATAAGGAGCATGGCAAATATGAGCGCATAATAATAGCAGCAGAATCCGTCTACTCTATGGACGGCGACCGGAGTTCAATAGATGCACTTGTCAGCCTCAAACATCGCTATGACAACGTTTTGTTGTACATTGACGAAGCTCATGCCTTCGGAGCGGCAGGACAAAACGGGCTTGGCCTGTGCCGCAGCCACAAGCACTTTGGAGATATTGACGTGATTATAGGCACATTCGGAAAAGCATGCGCCTCGTCAGGAGCTTTTGCTATAATGGACAGCGACCTTAAGGACTACGCAATCAACCGCGCAAGGAGCTTTATCTTTTCCACCGCGCTTCCACCTCTCAACTGCGCATGGACGCGATTCATGATTGACACTATGGTAAATATGGACTCCGAACGTCAATATCTTGGAATGATTGGCGACAAACTATGCCGGGGTGTAGGGATTGACGACTCCCGATATATAGTGCCCATCATAGCCGGCTCGGCGGAAAAGGCCATGAAGATGTCAGCGAAAATGCTCGAGCGAGGATTCAAGGTTCTTCCTATACGCACACCCACCGTACCGCCCGGCACCGAACGACTGCGCATAAGCCTCAACGCCGCTCTTGACATTGCCACCATTGACCGACTACTATCTTGCATACATGAAATTCAAGAAACTGACTGACAGCGGCTGCCGCAATCTGCTTATTATATTTGCCGGATGGGGCATGGACCACCGTCCTTTCACGAATATAACCCTACGGAATTATGACATAGCCATTGCATACGACTACACTGACGGAGCCTTTGACAGTGGCTTTTGCCAGGGGTACGATGATATCACGGTCATAGCATGGTCATTCGGAGTAATTGCCGCCGATATATTTTTCGCCAAAAACTCCGGACTTCCGGTAAGTCTGTCGGTAGCGGTCAACGGGACCCTATATCCTGTTGATGATAGCCGCGGCATTCCCGAAGCCATATTCCGGGGAACACTTGATGGATTGTCGGAACAAACTCTAATGAAATTCTACCGTAGGATGTGTGGCGGAGCCGAGAGTTTCAAAAGATTCATGGCCAGCAAGCCGGAAAGGCCCATCACCTCTCTCAGGGAAGAACTTGAAGCAATAGCCGCCATGAAACCACGCCACAGCAGGTGGGACATAGCCGTCATCTACGATAACGACCGTATCATACCACCCCTCAATCAGGTAAGGTCATGGCAGCAAGAGGGCGTCAGGACAATCCGGCTGGAGGGACACCACCTCCCCGACTTCTTCCGTCTAATCACCATGATTATAACCGATAAAACACTGGTGGCCAAACGGTTTCTCGAAGCGAAACCCACCTACGATGCCAACGCCATAGTACAGCGCGAAACCGCCGCAAGATTATCTGATGTATGGCGACAGCATCAACGTGTGCCACACAATAAAGTAATTGAAATAGGAGCCGGTACAGGACTGTTTACCAATATGTACACCCAATGGCTCAGACCTGCCTCGCTGGAGCTGTGGGACTTGATGGAGATACCGGAATCGCTGCCCGGCACACACCGCGTGTGCGACGGAGAGAAAGCAATATTATTCATTCCTGACAAAAGCGTAGACGCCATAGCATCAGCATCAGCCCTACAATGGTTCAACTCACCGCAGCGTTTTATTGCCGAGACTGCGAGAGTGCTACGCAGCGGCGGCGTTCTGGCAATATCCACCTTCGGGCCGGAGAATTTCAGGGAAATAAGGCGGGCAATATATCCGTCGTTGGCCGACCTTAAAAAATGGCTGGACGATAACGACATGGAAATTTTGCATGCAGAGGAAAGTCTGCTGACACAGGAATTTGAATCGTCCAAACAGATGCTGGAACATTTCCGCTCCACGGGAGTGAACGCCATTGCCGACACCAACCGCACAGCCGAAGCTCTCCGGCTACTCCGCAACGGCATCCGAACCGTCACTTATCACCCCATTCTCCTTCTGTCCCGCAAGCGCTAACACATCTTCCAAATTTACGTTCTAATTTTTATCGCGACAAAAAAAGGCCATTCATGAAAAAAATCGCGACAAGTTGTCGCGATTATTTGATGTTTTTTATTAAATTTGGCGCGATAAATTTGCTATATGACTGCTGAAATTGAAATTCTGCAATTTTTGCATTTCCATCCGCTATCAAAGCGGTCGGAAATTTTGCCATCGTTATCCCGCCAGATAAGCGATAGAACACTTATGCGTATGCTTTACGAGGCAACGACAAAAGGACACATCGAAGTGGTCGGTCGTGGCCCATCCACGCGTTATCGCCTAACGCCGCAGGCTCATGTCACGATGGAGTTAAATCTCGAAACATATTTTGACAAAGATATTGACGAGCGACAGGTTCAGAAATCATATAACTTTGAACTGATTAATGACATTCTTCCGAGGGTGGATTTGTTTACTCAAGAAGAATTGCATAAGCTTGATGAGGCACAGGATTTGTTCCAAAAACATCTGTCAGATATGTCAGAAATTGAGTATAGGAAAGAGATGGAACGATTGGGCATTGACTTGTCATGGAAATCTTCACAGATAGAAGGCAACACCTATTCTCTTCTTGAAACAGAGCGTTTACTGAAAGAGAAACAGACTGCAAGTGGCAAGACGAAAGAGGAAGCCGTAATGCTACTTAACCATAAGTATGCACTGGACTTTATTCTTGACGTTCCGGATTATCTGAAGGAATTGAGTGTAACTCGCATTGAAGAAATCCATGCACTGCTCACAAAGGAGTTGGGCGTTGAGAGTAACATTCGCCATCACCGTGTCGGCATCACAGGAACCAACTATACTCCACTTGACAATGAGTTCCAGATTCGTGAGGCACTTGAAGATTCAGTTCGCCTCATCAACGGCAAGAGTAATATCTTTGAGAAATCCCTTCTTGCGCTTGTATTGCTCAGCTATATTCAGGCATTCACTGACGGCAATAAACGCACAGCTCGAATAGTGATTAATGGAATACTGATAGCCAATGGATTCTGCCCGATTTCATTCCGTACAGTTGATTCCATGGACTACAAAAAGGCGATGCTGATGTTCTATGAGCAGAACAATATCGCGGCTTTCAAACGCATCTTTATTGACCAATTCCTTTTCGCAGTCAAGACCTATTTTTAAATGGCCCTTGTGGAGCATGATGCGGTTTAGAAGTAGTGGGCAGAGGGATTCGGGAGGATTAGCCCGGTGGTGGTGGCCGATGGCCACAGCGCACCGTTCTCCGTCAGCATAATCCCAAGTTCGCTGTAGTTCAGAAGTTTATCAATGACAAATACGAGCTTCTGGTCGGGCAACGAGGGATAGCCTATTGCCGGGCGTATGCCTTTAATGCCGTCGGGGAGCTTCCACAGTTGCGCAATGACCTTGTCGTGAGCCTTGGCTGTAGCGGCTTCAACAAGTCGGTCGGCCACGCTTTGCAGCAGAATAGCAGCGTAGTCATTGCGTTTTTCCAATTCCTTAATCATGTTCCCAACCTCGGGGCCAACAGTGACTGCGAACAATCCGATGTAATCGTTAGCAGGGGCTACAAAATCGGAAATGGCCGGCGAGGACGCGAGCGAAGCATTTCGTGGCGTGGGAACAACGATTTCCTCGCCATCAGCCCCCGTAACTACTATGGTATCATCCTTTCTTCGCGCTGGGAGCAACGAGACTCGCGCATGAATGCGGATACCTTGCTGCGTGAGCCTGTCAATCAGCGCAAAGGCATCGTCCAAAAGCTTTTCACGTTCACTTTTGTGCTGTTCGCTGTCAGCAGAAAGACGCCAAACATGAAGAAACGCTTTTTGGTTAATCTGTTCGGATAGCTCCGATGGAGTAAAATAGAAATCCGTCTGGCCGGGGATTGCCGGAGCCGGCATGGGCTCTCCCACCTTCTGTGGGTCGGGCAAACCGGAAAGGGCCGCCCGGCGTTGCTCCTGACGGCGAACGTATTCACCGCGCAGCTGCTCCTGCGCAGTCTCAATATCTTTTATTACTCCGCGTCGTCGTGAGGGGTCAAGTATAGCAGCGGCAATATCGGGGAGAGCGGCAGCATCTCGCGTGTGGATGACAGTTCCGCAAAATTCCGGCGCTATCTTCACGGCTGTATGCACATCGGAAGTTGTGGCTCCGCCAACACACAACGGTACATGCCCGAGGCCCGAGGCCTCCATAAGTTTAGCCACGTTGACCATCTCTGCAAGCGAAGGAGTTATCAAGCCACTGAGACCTATGAGGTCAGCTTTACGTTCTTTAGCAACCTCGACAATGGTCTCAGCCTCAACCATCACGCCCAAATCTATGACCTCGAAGCCCGAACAGCGCATGATTACTGCGACTATGTTCTTGCCTATATCGTGGACATCGCCCTTTACCGTGGCGAGCACCATACGCCCTACACCGCCCATCGTCTCATCGGATTCCTTTTGCGCCTCCAAGTATGGCGTTAGCCATTCAATCGCCTGCTTCATAATGCCCGCACTGCGAACAACCTGAGGCAGAAACATGCGGCCTGCAGCGAAAGCCTCTCCTACTGCATTCATTCCCTCCATCAATCGGCCCTTTATCACGGCCATCGGTGAGCCATCGGCCTCAAGCGCCTCGCCAAGCCTATGCTCCAACTCGGTTGCGATGCCTCTAACCACCATTTCCTGCAAAGTCAACGGAGCCTCAGCAGTATTCTTTGGAGAGGATGGCTTAGCCAACGTCTTCGCAGCCAACGCCTCCTCCTTCATTACAGCGGCTATATCCACCAATCGGGCCGTTGCGTCTTCGCTCCTGCAAAGAATAACATCCTCTATGGCTTCCCGCAATTCCGCCGGAACTGACTTTATGTCAATAGATGTTGTTGGATTGACTATCGCCATGTCAAGTCCTCGGGCAATAGCATGATGAAGAAACACCGTGTGCATAGCCTCGCGGAGCACATTATTGCCACGAAACGCAAACGAAAGATTTGACACTCCGCCGGACACCTTTGCCCCGGGCAGATTTGCCTTAATCCAACTTACGGCATCAAGGAAGTCAAGTGCATATCGTTCATGTTCCGGGATGCCGGTAGCTATGGTCAGCACGTTGGGATCAAAAATTATTTCAGCTCCACGGAAGCCTGCACGTTCGGTCAGAAAACGGTAGGCACGCGAACATATCTCGATACGGCGCTCCAAAGTAGTGGCCTGTCCCTGTTCATCAAACGCCATTACCACCACGGCTGCCCCAAGACGGCGTATTTCCTTTGCTCGGCTCAGGAACTCCTCCTCTCCAGCCTTAAGTGATATGCTGTTGACAACCGCTCGTCCTTGAATGCGCTTGAGCGCCGATGATATTACCGTGAAATCGGAGGCGTCAACCATCAGCGGGACATTAGCTGTTGCTGAATCAAGGCCTAACATGCTGACAAAACCGGTCATTTCCGCCACGGCATCGAGCATGGAATCGTCCATATTGACATCAATCACAGATGCCCCGTCGCGAATCTGCTTCGCAGCGATTTCAATAGCCGCGGAATGCTGCCCTCCTTCAATCAAGCGGAGGAATTTCCTTGAGCCGGCCACGTTACATCGCTCGCCCACCTTGCGGAATCCGGATGAAGGGGTAATCTCTATGGCCAACAGCCCTGCAAGAAGCAACGAATCCACATCTTTACCCGGGGCTTCCAAAGGCATTTGCCTTACAGGGGCTCGACGTGCCACTTTCGCAATAGCAGCTATATGCTCCGGAGTTGTGCCACAACAACCACCGACAATGTTGAGCCAACCCTTATCCAGATATTTCCGAAGCGCATCTGCCATTATTTCAGGTGTTTGAGTATACTGCCCCATCTCGTCAGGCAATCCTGCATTGGGATGAAGCGACACCTGCAACCCGTATTTCTGCAACGCTTCCACGTATGGAGCCATTCCTTCGGCACCGAATCCGCAATTCAGGCCAACGCTCACCGCTCCCGCATAAAGAGTGGAGGCAACAAAAGCATCAATATCCTGCCCCGACAGCGTGCGCCCTGATTCCGTGAGAGTTACCGACAGCATTAGCGGTAATTCACGCCCGCACTCATCAAATGCCTGCTTGACGCCATAAATGGCAGCCTTAGCGTTGAGTGTATCAAAAATTGTTTCGAGAAGAATTATGTCAACACCGCCGGTTATCAAAGCGCTCACCTGACTGCGGTATGCCTCAGCCATTCGGTCGAACGTAACCGAATCAGGCCCTGACGGCATGCTAAGAGATATGCTGGAGGGGCCAACACTTCCGGCCACAAAGACCTTTCGTCCGGCAGCATCTGCGGCAGCCCGTGCCAGTCCGGCGGCAGCTGTGTTTATTTCTTCAACCAACGAATCAAGACCATATTCCGCCAGCGATATTGCATTGGCGTTAAAAGTGTTTGTTTCAATTATGTCGGCCCCGGCCTCTATGTACTGACGGTGAATTGATGAGATTACATCAGGACGCGTGAGGCAGAGCAAATCGTTGCAACCGCGCAGAAGTATGCGGGAGTCAGCGAATCTGGAGCCTCGGAAATCTGACTCAGTCAGATAATTGCGCTGAATCATAGTCCCCATGGCGCCGTCCAGTATCATGACGCGCTCCTCCAGGGCCTTTATAAAATCCAAGTTCTGATTCATTATTGACAAGAAAGGCTGCTGCTCAATATATTGCCTCAGCGATACGGCGCACTGAATCGGACGCCATCAATGTGTAGAAGTGCAGTCCGGGAACTCCCCGTGCCGTCAATTCCTTGCATTGATTTATACACCATTCCACGCCTACCTCACGGGCCTCAGCATCGGTTTTACACTTGCGCAGCTCAGAGGCAAAAGCCTCGGGAATGTCACTGCGGAACACTCGTGGAAGCACTGTGAGCTGCTTCAGAGTCACAACGGGCTTTATGCCCGGTATAATGGGCACCTCAATGCCTATGGCACGACATTTATCTACAAAGCTGAAGTATTTCTCATTGTCAAAAAACATCTGCGTGACCAGATATTTAGCACCATTGTCAACCTTCATCTTCAGATAATGGAGATCAGAATCCATGTTGGGGGCCTCCTCATGCTTTTCTGGATAGCATGCCATTCCGTAATAAAACGGTGTTTCGATGCCTTCAAGTCGGGTACCATCGAGGGAGAAACCCTCGTTGAAAAGATTGACCTGATTTTGCAGATCCGTGGCATGTTCATGATATAGAGCCGGGTCCTGCTGAACCGTTTCAAGGCTCTTGCAATCGCCGCGCAACAGCAATAAATGGGTTATTCCTAGAAAGTTGAGGTCAAGTAGAGCATACTCGGTCTCCTCCTTTGAAAAGCCCTTGCATATAATGTGTGGCACAGCCGGAACACCATATTTGTTCTGGATGGCGGCCGCAATGGCAACCGTGCCTGGGCGTTTACGGATATGCACCCGGCGATGGGTTCCGTCAGGCTGCTCCTTGAATATATATTCGCTGTGGTGGGACGTGATGTTGATGTTGGCGGGATTGAAATCCATCAACTTATCAATAATATTGTAAACCTTGAGCACGCTGTTGCCTTTCAGTGGCGGAAGTATCTCGAAACTGAAACGGGGCTTCCCATCGGCACGCTCCGGATATGGGCCGAAAATCATCTGAATTTATTTATTACTGTTTATAGCGTTGGTTATGTCGGCTATTATATCATCGGCATCCTCCAGTCCTACTGAAATGCGAATAAGCCTTGGCGAAACATCCATTTCAAGCCGCTTCTCAACCGGGATAGGGCCGAAAATAGTGCTGTAGGGATGTATGGCTAGAGTCCTGTTATCAAAAAGATTGGTGGCGCGTTTCACCATCTGTAGGCTGTCAATGAACCTATAGCAGTCATCCTCTGTGGGCAACGATATTGTCAGCATTGCCGAATAATGTCCGCCAAACTGCTTGTTACACAGTTCATGATACGGGTTATCCTCCAGTCCTGGGTAGCACACTTCTACTCCCGGAATCTTGCTCAAGGCGCGGGCTACTCGCATGGCGTTAGCCTCCTGATAAGCATATCGGACATGGAGGGTCTCAAGGCCCAACGTCTGCATATAGGCCGGATGAGTGGTCATGTATCCTCCAAGATTCATCAGCACATCGCGCCTAATGGTCTCCGACAGCCCGGGGACCGTGCCATAGTCTATGATAAGACCACCCAATGACGTAGCACCGCCGGAAAGATATTTGGTTGACGACAGTATCTCGACATCCACTCCTAAGGCATGGAGGTTGGCGCATGTGAAAGGAATCATCGTTGAATCCGCAACCAAAAACGCGCCCGCCGAATGGGCGATTTCAGCCAGCATGCCAAGATCGGCAACCTCCATCTGAGGATTGGTCACAGTCTCTAGATAGATGAATGCAGTGTCGCCGTCAACGGCTTTTCTCACCGCCTCGGCATCGTTAAGGTCAATGAAAACGGTTTCAACACCAAAACGCTGGAGCGTGTTGGACAACAGGAGGAATGTATTGCCAAACAGATGCCGCGATGTTACCACCTTCTTTCCGGACGCAAGCATTGCCATAAAGGTTGCGCTGATTGCAGCCATTCCGGAATTGAACGCAACGACGTCACGCGCACCGGTAAGCTCTTTGACAATATTTTCCAGATGTATCACCGTAGGGTTGGTTACGCGTGAGTAATCCGGCTCATTGGTGCGTCCGCAGAACGCATCGGCCATCTCCTGATGATTGGCAAACTCAAAAGCCAAACAGTCATACACGGGCATTGCCAACGCTCCGTAGGGATCCGCCTTAGGGTAGCGGGTATGTATTGCAGTTGTGTTCTTATTCATAAAACCGTTGATAAACAATAACTGCAAAATTAGCGAATTTTCTTGGAAATCTCACATCTGAATTTAAAAAGGAGGCGCAAAACTATGGTTTTATGTGACAAATCCAATAAAATCCACAGAAAAGAGGTGGATTTTGGAAAAGAATGTTTAACTTTGTGGAAATTTATATAAAAATGGCCGCCACTCTGCAGCAACGACTCGAAAGCATCCGAAGCAAAGCCTTACTTCTGACAGAACGCTATGCCGAAGTACTTGAGGAGAAACGCGCCGCCGAAGCACAAATCGACGAGCTACGCGCCCAACTGCAGCGACAGCAGCGGGAGATGAGCCATCTGAAGCAGCAGATAGAGAATCTGCAAGTTGTCAGAACCATCTCGCGCAAACGGGAGGACGTGGAGCGAAGCCGTGCCTTTTTATCCCAGTTAGTACGGGACATAGACAAATGCATCGCCGAACTGACAGACTGATGCAATGAAAGATAAACTTGATATAACGCTCAAAATAGCCGGTGTTGAGCTGAGCCTCAACATAGACCGCAACGAAGAGGAACTTCTCCGCGATGTTGCAAGGCAAGTGAACCACGCCTACAACAAATACAGCGAATGGTTCTCTGACAGCACCCGGGAAGAGATACTCGCCAAGGTGACATTACTGTTTGCCAAGGGTTTTATTCAGCTCAAACAGCAAGTAAGCGAGCTTGACTCAACCCTTGAAAACATTGACAGCGAGCTTTCAAGACTGCTTCGCGAAAGCTGATAATCAATCATTTATCCCTCGCCTATCCTGTAACTGGCTGGAAACCGCAGCTCTATGCCGCGCATTCCGGTTGGACAAGCCGGTACGTACCTGAAAGAAATAATTTATTCTACAATAACCGCAAAACTATCATAGAACCATGGACATAACTATAATTATTTATGTATCAATAGCCGTTGTGGCCCTCGCAATAGGTGCCGCAGTGACATTGATAATACAGAAGAACATGGCCCGCTCCCGCGCCAATCAGATTCTTGACGAAGCACGCAGCGAAGCGGAAGTCATCAAGAAAAACAAACTTCTCGAAGCCCGCGAAGAGGAGCTGAAAATCGTCAGCGAAGCTGAGAAACAGGCCTCACAGCGCATGCAGAAAGTGCAGCAGACAGAGAGTCGGCTGAAGCAGCGTGAGCTGCAACTCAACCAGCAGCAGAGCGAAAATCAGCGTGCACGCAACGAAAACGAGCAGGCCAGCAAGAAACTACAGGAACGCATGGCCCTTGCCGACAGTAAGCAGGCCGAGGTTGACGCACTGAAACGTAAGGCACAGGAAGAACTTGAGCGAGTGTCAGGGCTTTCATCAGAGGAAGCCAAGGAAAAGCTCATAGAATCGCTTAAGGACGAGGCCAAGACAGCAGCCCAGAGCTACATCAACGACATCATGGACGAAGCCAAGCTGACTGCCAACAAGGAGGCCAAACGAATTGTTGTACAGTCGATTCAGCGTGTTGCCACCGAGACGGCGATAGAAAATTCCGTAACTGTATTCCAGATTGATTCCGACGAAATCAAAGGCCGAATAATAGGCCGCGAGGGTCGCAACATTCGCGCGCTCGAGGCTGCCACCGGAATCGAGATCATTGTTGACGACACCCCGGAGGCCATTGTGCTATCCGGTTTCGATCCCGTCCGTAGGGAAATAGCCCGTCTGGCTCTCCATCAATTAGTTACCGATGGACGTATTCATCCGGCCCGCATTGAGGAAGTAGTTGCCAAAGTGCGCCGTCAGGTTGAAGAGGAAATCATCGAAACCGGAAAACGCACTACTATCGACCTTGGAATCCACGGACTCCATCCTGAGCTCGTGCGCCTCGTAGGAAAAATGAAATATCGCTCCAGCTACGGCCAAAATCTCCTTCAGCACTCACGCGAAACAGCTAATCTATGTGCCGTTATGGCATCGGAACTTGGCCTCAACCCCAAGAAAGCCCGCAGGGCAGGATTGCTTCATGACATAGGCAAAGTGCCTGACGAAGAACCCGAACTCCCCCACGCACTGCTCGGTATGAAACTCGCCGAGAAGTACAAGGAAAAACCCGAGATTTGCAACGCCATAGGTGCACACCACGATGAAGTGGAAATGACATCGCTCCTCGCTCCGATTGTCCAGGTATGCGATGCCATTTCCGGTGCTCGTCCCGGCGCCCGCCGCGAAATGGTGGAAGCCTACATCAAACGCCTCAACGACCTTGAGCAGCTGGCCCTCAGCTATCCGGGCGTAATCAAGACCTACGCCATTCAGGCCGGCCGCGAACTGCGCGTAATTGTCGGAGCCGACAAGATTGACGACGTGGAGACCGAAAAACTTTCTGCCGAAATAGCCAAACGCATCCAGGACGAGATGACATATCCCGGACAAGTCAAGATAACCGTAATCCGCGAAACCCGCTCGGTAAGCTTTGCCAAGTAAAAAAACGCCCCGTTATGGAAGACGAAAAGCCACTTGACAACAAGGCTGACGACGCGCTGGAACCACAGCTCGGAAGCGATGACGAGTTGCGGTTGAGCCGCTGCCGAAGAGCTGAGCACCATGAGCCGCCCCGCGGTAAACTTCATTGCTTCGACTGGATGGCCGACATTCCGGGCGCAGCCGATGGATGTGACATGGTGGAAGTCCAGTTCAAAAACACCCGAAAGGGCTTTTACCTCAACTCGCTTCATCTGCCGGTAAAAATAGGCGACACAGTGGTGGTGGAAGCTTCTCCCGGCCACGACATTGGACAGGTAACACTTACCGGACCGCTTGTCAAACGCCAGATGCGCCACACCAGCTCAAAGAGCAAAGATGAAGTTCGCCGAATCCTCCGCCGGCCACGCCCCGCCGATCTTGAGAAATTCGAGGAAGCGAAGGCCAAAGAGAACGACACCATGATACGCTCTCGCAAAATTGCCGAAGATCTGAAACTCAACATGAAGATAGGCGATGTGGAATATCAGGGCGATGGGAACAAAGCCATATTCTATTACATTGCCGATGAGCGTGTTGACTTTCGCCAACTGATCAAAGTCCTTGCCGAGACATTCAAGGTCAGGATAGAAATGAAGCAGATAGGCGCGCGTCAGGAAGCAGGACGCATCGGCGGAATCGGACCTTGCGGACGTCCGCTATGCTGCGCATCGTGGATGACCAACTTTGTCAGCGTAGGCACCGCGGCAGCCCGCTTTCAGGACATATCCCTCAATCCGCAGAAACTCGCCGGCCAATGTGCAAAACTGAAATGCTGCCTCAACTTTGAGGTTGACGTCTACGTGGAAAGCCTCAAGAATCTGCCGCCGAAGGATGTCAGACTTGAAACGGCCGACAACACCTACTATCATTTCAAGTACGACATATTCAACCGCGCCATAACCTACTCTACCGACAAGTCCATTCCGGCTAACCTCGTTACAATTTCAGCCGAGAGAGCCTTCGAAATCATTGAGATGAACAAGGCCGGAGAGAAACCCGTAAGCCTGAGCGAAGAGACGGATGGAGAGGAAAAGGCAAAGAAACCCTACGCAGATCTTCTTGGGCAGGACAGCATTGCCCGCTTTGACAACGCCAAGAAAAAGAAGAAAAAGAAAGCGAAGAAACCAAAGTCTCAGCCATCGGCACAGGAAAGCCAGCCAAAACCCGCCGGCGAACGTGACGGCCAGCCCAAGCCGAAGAACCGCAACAATGACCGCCGCAAGCAACGTCCCAACGCCGGTAACCAACGGCAGAATCCGGAATTCGGCGATCAGAACGGCACCAAGAAATGAAACCGAAAGCTCTCCTGACATGCTTCACAGCCATTGCCATTGCCATCGCCGTCAGCGCGTGCTCGGAGCGGCATGGTAACTTTGGCTTGTTCCATCCTGTCCCCCAACAAGGATGGGCTTACGGTGACACGCTCTTGTTTGATGTAAATAACCTCGACAACGCAGCAGCCGGCCGAAAAATCAGCATTGCCGTGCGCCATAATGCCGACTATCCTTACCGGAATCTTGCCCTTGAAGTAACGTACCGCAACGGGCAAAGAGTGGTCCTTGACACTGTCAACATGGAACTCGCCGACATCTACGGTTCATGGAAGGGCAATGGCCTCGGTCCGCAACGGCAAATGGAGGCTACCGTAGCGCCGGTCGCTGCCTTGCCTGACAGTTCCCGGATAAGCGTACGCCACGTGATGCGCGTAGACACCCTGCGGGGAATTTCTGAAATAGGAATTCTTATTGAAAACCACTGACGGGCTACATGTGTTAGTATATAGAACATGTTTAAAATTATGGAACTTATACTATTACCCACGACAGAACTTGACCGCAGACTCGCCAAAGTGCGCGCGATCATGACCGAAAATTCAATTGACGCATTGCTGATTTCCGACAATGCCAACAAATATTATCTGACGGGCCGCGTGTTCAGCGGCTTCGTCTATCTGCCCATCGAAGGAGAGTCCATATACTTTGTGAAACGCCCGGTGACAATGCAAGGCGACGGCGTGGTTGCCATCCGCAAACCGGAGGATATAGCCGGCAGCGTTGGTATCGTACCGCCACAAACCCTCGGCCTTGAACTTGACTCAGCAACATTCTCGAAAGTGGAACGTCTCCACAACATTTTCCCAAAATCGATTCTCGCAAACGCATCGGCCGTGATGAATGCAGCAAGGGCCGTGAAAACAGACTTTGAGATAGAAAAGCTCAGGCAATCAGGTCTGAAACATGACCACGTCTATAGTCTGATTCCATCGCTCTACCGCGATGGGATGACAGACATTGAGCTACAAGTGGAGATTGAGCGCGCAAGCCGCCTTGAAGGGTGTCTCGGACAGTTCCGAATAAATGGCGACGACATGGAGCTCTACATGGGCAATGTCCTTGTTGGCGAGAATGCCGACACCCCCTCGCCATACGATTTCGCAATGGGTGGCGAGGGCATGGACCCATCGCTCCCTGTGGGTTGCAACGGCACCATAATCCGTCCGGGAACCTCGGTGATGGTGGATGTCAACGGCAACTACACCGGCTACATGACCGACATGACACGCACATTCTATCTTGAAACCGTAAGCGACCTTGCACGCAAGGCCCATGAATGTTCCATAGAGATTTGCCACAGGCTTGCCGAGCTCGGACGCCCCGAAACCGAGGCAAAATTCCTCTATAAGGTGGCTGAGGATATGGCCCGGAGTGCCGAGCTGCACGAATACTTCATGGGACACAAGCAGAAAGCCGGATTTATTGGTCACGGCGTTGGGATTGAAATCAACGAACGACCCGTGATTGCTCCGCGTAGCCGCGATGTGCTTCAGAAGAACAATGTAATAGCCCTCGAACCTAAATTCGTTATTCCGAAAGTGGGCGCCGTGGGCATAGAGAACACCTACGTGGTTACAGACTCCGGTCTTGAACCGCTCACCCACAGCCCCGAACAGCTCATTTCACTAATCTGATGTTGAAGGAATCTTCTATAACTGATAAAATAAACCGGGAACCATTTATCACAGTAGGCCGCGTGGCCGATGAGCTTGGAGTGCCATGCTACGTTGTGGGAGGCTACGTCCGCGACCTCTTTCTCGGCCGCCACTCCAAGGACATTGACTTTGTCAGCGTAGGAACCGACAGCGGCATCAGTGTGGCTCGCGGAGTGGCATCCACTCTGGGAAAAGGATGTCGGGTCAACGTGTTCCGCACCTATGGCACGGCACAGGTGTGTCGCGGAGATATGGAACTTGAGTTCGTGGCCGCACGGCGCGAGTCATATAACCGCGATTCGCGCAACCCCATCGTTGATACAGGCTCACTTGATGACGACATTTCACGGCGCGACTTCACCATCAACGCAATGGCAATCAGCGTCAACGCCCCGACTTTCGGCCGACTCGTTGACCGTTTCAACGGGCTCAAAGACTTACATGACCGCCTAATACGCACACCCCTTGACCCCGACATAACATTCAGCGACGACCCTCTGCGGATGATGCGCGCCGTAAGATTCGCCACACAACTTGATTTCCGGATATATCAGGAAACACTTGATGCCATAACCCGTAACTCCGAACGGATAAAGATTATAACCACCGAACGCATAACCACCGAGCTTAACAAGATAATGGCCTCCAACAGGCCATCGACCGGATGGAAGTTGCTGGCCCGCACAGGGCTGTTGCGGCATATCCTCCCCGAACTTGATGCAATGCGCGGTGTGGAAGTGATTCACGGACGCGGGCATAAGGACAATTTCGACCACACAATGCTGGTTCTTGACCGTGTGGCTGCCGCCTCGCCCAATATATGGCTGCGCTGGGCCGCACTCCTGCACGACATAGCAAAACCTGTAACAAAACGTTGGGTCGACGGCATCGGATGGACTTTCCACAACCATAATTTCATCGGGGCCAAAATGGTCAAAACCATTTTCCACAGGCTTAAATTGCCGCTCGGGGAGCCAATGCGCTACGTCCGCAAGATTGTTGAGCTACACATGCGCCCTATTGCCTTAGTGGAAGAAACCGTAACTGATTCCGCCGTACGCCGACTCATCACCGATGCCGCCGATGATATCAATGACCTCATGACACTCTGCCGGGCCGACATCACCTCCCGTAACCCGGAAAAAGTCCGCACGCATCTTGAAAACTTTGACGCCGTGGTAGGAAAAATGGAGGATGTGACCGAGCGCGATCACCTCCGCAACTTCCAGCCCCCAGTTGACGGACAGGAAATAATGGACACATTCGGATTACCGCCGTCGCAACCGGTAGGAGAGCTCAAGGCTGCCATAAAAGAGGCCGTCCTCGACGGAATAATACCCAATGAGCACGAAGCGGCCCGCGCCTACATGCTGGAACTCGGCGCAAAAATGGGCCTTATCCCAAAAATTTGAACCGCAGGCTTTCATCCTACAGGAAAAATTTGTAACTTTGCAGTCGCTTTTTAGCATCCCCGTGTGATGGGAAATTAAGAAGCTCTTAATTTTTAGTAACACATTAACAATCAATCATCGAAATGAAGACATTTCAGCTTAGCGCCGAGCCCCGCACTAACCTCGGCAAGAAAGCAGCTAAAGTGCTGCGCTCAGAAGGCAAAATCCCCGTGGTTCTCAACGGCGGCGAAATCATCGAACTCCCCTATACCGGAACTCTCCGCGAAGGCGAGAAGGTAGTGGAAATCGGTAACGGCAAAGGCCTTATCACCACTGACCTCACCGTAACCAACGAAGCCGTTCGCAACCTCGTTTATACACCCGACATCTTCGCAATCGAACTTGACGTTAATGGCGAAAAGCGCATGGCCGTGCTCAAGGACATCCAGTTCCACCCCGTGAAGGACACCATCCTCCACATGGATCTTCTTGAAGTATCTGACAAGAAGCCCGTTGTCATTGAGGTTCCCGTTAAGCTCGAAGGACACGCCGAAGGTGTGAAAGCCGGTGGTAAGCTCCAGCTCTCAATGAAGAAGCTCAAAGTTAAGGCCGTTTACACCGAAGTGCCCGAACGCCTTGTTATCAACGTTGACCACCTTGGTCTCGGCAAGACTCTTCAGGTTGGTGACCTCAGCTTCGAAGGCCTTGAACTGATGAACGCAAAGAACGCCGTTGTATGCGCCGTACAGCTCACTCGTGCAGCCCGTGGTGCCGCAGCAGCTGCCGCCAACTAATCTTTCAGTATTAGCCTATGAAATTTCTCATTGTTGGGTTGGGAAATATTGGTCACGAATACCAAGGCACCCGCCACAACATTGGTTTTACAATATTGGATGCCTTAGCAGAGGCATCCAATATTGCTTTTACCACGCAACGCTACGGCGATGTAGCCGAAATGCGCCTGAAAAACCAGCAGCTTGTGCTCCTGAAGCCATCGACCTACATGAACCTGTCAGGCAATGCCGTGCGTTACTGGAAAGAGAAGGAAGGAATTGACCTTGACCATATTCTCGTGCTCGTTGACGACATTGCACTCCCCTTCGGAGCCATACGCATAAAGCCTTCCGGAAGCGATGCCGGCCACAACGGGCTGAAAAACATTGCCGAAATGCTCGGCACAAACGCCTACCCACGCCTGAGGTTCGGCATAGGCAACGATTTTCCACGCGGATGTCAGATTGACTACGTGCTCGGGGCATTCACCCTTGACCAGCGACAGCAACTCCCCACCCGCATCGATGTGGCGATAGACGCCATAAAAACCTTTTGTCTGGCCGGAATACAACGAGCCATGAACACCTATAATAATAAATAAGAGGCAATGGCAAAAACGGAAGTCAGAATCGACAAATGGATATGGGCCATGCGCATATTCAAAACACGCACCATCGCCGCCGAAGCGTGTAAAAAAGGGCGCGTTATGATTGGCGATGTCTCCGCAAAACCCTCACGCACCGTCAAACCGGGCGACATTGTCAGCGTCCGCAAGCCACCCATCACCTACTCTTTTCGCGTAAAAGCCGTTACTGAAAACCGGCTCGGAGCCAAACTCGTACCTGACTACATGGAGAACATCACACCGCAATCGCAGCTTGACCTGCTTGACGTTATAAAAATCTCCGGATTCATTGACCGCCGCAAAGGGCTCGGTCGCCCCACCAAGCGCGAAGGTCGTCAACTCGAAGAATTTACTTCTCAAGCATTCGATGACTCTACCCGAGGCTGGGATCTTGACTTCGACGACGACTTCTTCGATGACGAAGACGAAAACTAAAATTACAGAACCGTCTTATTGCGACTCTGCAGAAACATTTCAGCTGGTAGAAGTAGCGGCACAACCGCATGATCCATCCCACTGCGCAATCCCTTGTAAGGTCGCCTATCCTATAGCGATCGTTTTACCAGCAGACTCATAGTTATCAGCCTAATAGCTCACTGAGTGAGCGTTCTGGTGGATAACCCCACGTTTACGTGGGGTTCCAGACAACCTCGCGCCTCCTGCGCTCCTTATGATAACTCACCACCCGCCCCCGCATGGTTGCGCTGTAGGCGCAATTTAATATTAGCCACGGGTGAGGCCGTCAGGCCATAACCCGTGGAAAACCCAATAAAATGACCTGCTCCGCATCGCGGGGCCTCATTCAACTAATTTGCATGCTTGTTGTCCACCCAGACATCAACACCCATATACACCTCCGACATCCACGGAACTCCTTGAAATAATTTTTTTTAATTTTCCTGGAATTCGCTTGCATAACTAAAACTTTAGTTGTATGTTTGCATACGAGAACTAAAATTTTAGTTATATAAACTATTCATACATAAACTACAATGTATTCCAAACCGAAACTGACCGAGAAAGAAAGCGAGATTATGCGACAGCTATGGACTCGCGGTCCTCTTTTCGTGCGTCAGATGCTCGAAGAATATCCTGACCCGAAGCCCCACTTCAACACTGTGTCTACAACCGTGAGAATCCTTGAGGGTAAAGGATTTGTGAGCCACGAGGCTATCAACGGGTCATTCCGCTATCAGGCTGCAATAGGACCCGAATATTTCCGTCGCAGTTCAATTGAAAACATTGTCCGAAACTACTTCAACAATTCCTACCGCGACATTGTGAGCGCGCTCGTTGCGGATGAAAAAATCAGCGACCGCGAACTTCAGGAGCTTATTGACATAATACGAAAGGGAAAATCCGATGACTGAAGCTCTTGCCTACATCCTCCCCTCCGCACTGTTTCTTCTCGCAGGATATTTGTGTTATAAATGCGTATTGTCAGGTTTCCGACAGCCTGCATTCAACCGGGCCGTAATTATAGCTATATACGCAGTGTCCGCAGCATGGTTCATTATACCCGAAATCAAGTTCAGCACTGGCACCCCCTATGCAACAGCCGTCATTGAATCCGGAGCAACCGCTACCAATTTGGAGCATGGGTCAGGTGGTAGCAAAATTCCGTGGGGCAACATAGCTGCCTGGATATGGATTGCAGGAATAGTTTTCTTTTCCGTCAGAACGATTGCCGGTACAATCTCTCTGATACGATACATCCACAAGGGTAAGAGAATCAACCATGAAGACTACACTCTGGTAATCACTGACGGTTCTGTTCACGCACCTTTCAGTTGGATGAATTATATTGTTGTAGATAAAGAAGATCTAAATGAAGATGGGAACATGATTATACGCCACGAATTGGCACATATCCGCCGATGTCATACCCTTGACATAATTTTATCTCATCTATTCTGCATAGTTCAATGGTTCAATCCTGGAGCATGGCTAATGAAAGAGGAACTCAGAATCGTCCAGGAATACCAAGCGGATGAAGACGTGATCAGTAGCGGCGCAAACCTGAAAGATTATCAACTTATATTAATTAAAAAGGCTGTCGGCAACCGTTTCCACCAGCCCACCAACAGCCTGAATCACAGTCAACTTAAAAAACGTTTAACTATGATGCAAAAATCAAAAAGCAAATTGGGCGCCAAAATTTGCGCCGCAGTTCTCGCACCGGCAATGCTCGTAGCAGCCGCAGTTGTCAACATTCCTGCCGTAGCCTCGGCCATGGATGCGTTAAAACCGTACAAAGATAGCGGTTATGCTCAGCAAATGCAAACAGAAAGTGCCGGAAAGCTACTTTCATCTACATCAGCAACTGATGATGCAGTCGACACACAGGACGTACTTCCGAAATATCCGGGTGGTGAGGCCGCAATGATGATGTTTCTGATCAAGAACGTAAAGTATCCCGAAGAAGCCGTCAAAAAAGGTATTGAAGGCGATGTGATAGTTGCGTTATGCATTGACACAGACGGCTCCGTTACAGACGTGAATGTTCCCGAACCGGTCAATCCCATACTTGATGCCGAGGCAATCCGCGTTGTGAAAATGATGCCCCGATGGGAGCCCGGAAAATCCAATGGCAAGACGGTAAAAGTCAGTATGCGGGTTCCTGTAAAATTCCGCCTCAGCAAGTAAGATAATCGTTATCTATTTATTATCAGGCAAGTCACGGCTGTAATCGGTTATGGCTTGCCTGTTTCATCAATTGACTGCGATGACTCGAGTTCAGAACGGATAATGCGGATTTGCCTACGGACTCCGGAATCGACCATCAACCCTATGACCAGACCGAAGATAGCACCGATGATTCCTCCGGCAAACATAATCTCGTTGTGGCGGAAGAACACTGATAGCAAACACGCGAGCAGAGGCAGACACAACGACAGACCAATAACTTTATGGACAACACGCGTATGTTGCAGACGGTAAACCGCCTTGAGCATTTCCACGATGCTCATGCGTCCGGGATCTATGTCGCGTATTTGGTTAAGTACAATATAGGACATGAACGCCATGACTGCAAAATATGCCGCCATAGCCACCACAAGCCATATTGGGAACACATTATTTCCAAGCGCCATTATGCCGGAAAGTGGTATCCATGCAAGACACAGTCCCACGTTAATCCTATAGATTCGGGCCATTTTCGCTATTCCCGATGTGAGTCGTCGAGGCTCAAATCGCGAGGCATTCCAATCGGAATCAGCTGCAGGGCTGCAATTGATATTCTGCCAGCATGTTTTCAATGTATCCAAGTCTGTATTCATGTCCGTTCTCGTTAATATGTGGTTGAAAATGGGAGTCAACTAATCGGCTTCGGAGGAAAGGCGATGTTTGATTCTATGCAGTCGCGAGGCCACGTTTGACCGTGTCAGTCCCGTTATTTCAGAAATTTCGTCATAACTGTGTTCATCAAGCCAAAGCATCACAATCGCCTTGTCGATTTTCCCCAGCCGGCCGATCAACTCATACATCATGCGCAACTGCATCTGATGTTCATCTGAATTGTCGACTATACCCAACGCCGAGTCATCCAGCCGTTCCACGGATGAGTGCTTTCCATGGCGGCGGAAGTAGGTGATGCATGTGTTGAGGGCAATGCGGTAAATCCACGTGGACACCTTCGACATGCCGTTGAAGCGATCAATGCCACACCACACATTAGCTGCGACCTCCTGACGGAGATCCTGCAAATGCTCTTCATCCTCGGCATACATGTAGCACACCTTATAAATAAGTGTGTCATGATTGCGGAGAATCTCAAGGAAGCGGCGGGTATTTTCTGCTGTTGGCTCCATGTATGTTATATGACGCTGTTTTTACAAAAAAATTGCAGCCGCATTTGAAAAAACGACTGCAATTTGAAATTCGGTGGAAAAATCAGAACAGATATGCTGCGGTTACCGTCCAGTAACGGTTATGGCCTTCGATGCCTGATGAGCCTGTGGCACCTACGCCTTTAAGTGCCTTGGTGAGTCCTACGCTGTAGCTTGCAGCCACCTGCAGGTGAGAAAACAACTCGGCACCAAAGCCGAAATTCCATGCCGTGTCAAACTTACGGTTGCGCCATGCCTGCTCGGCACTGCGGCGGCTCGTCAGGAACGAGAACGACGGACCGGTGAACAGCATTGGACGAACAATTTTGTTGACCAGCGGGAGATTCATTTTCCATTTCAGGTTGAGAGGAATGTCAATGTAGTCACGATTGTCGCGGTGAATCTGATTCTGCTCAAGGAATTCAGCGTTGCGGCGCACGTACATTACGGAGGCATCCATGCCTATTCCAACTAATGGCGCCGTGAATTCCAACATGGCACCGCCCGTGAAACCGGCCCGGTTATCAGCACTGAATGCGCTCTCATTGAAATGGAGCGAGTTGATTGCCACACCGGCCTTCAAACCGAAACGTAGCTGCGCCGAGGCGGAGAATGCCGAAGTCAAAGCGGCAATTGCAACGGCGATTAAGATAGTGATTCTTTTCATTTTCAATAATATATTTACTTGGTTATGGTTTTCTCTATTCAATCATTGACAAAAACGTGTTCTCATCAATTATGGGTATGCCGAGTTTACGGGCTTTTTCAAGTTTTGCGGGACCCATGTTCTCTCCGGCAAGAAGATAATCGGTTTTCCTGGAGATGGAGCTGACGTTCTTTCCTCCGTTGCGTTCTATAAGCTCCTTATACTCATCGCGTGAATGACGCGAGAATGTACCCGATATCACAATGGATTTTCCCGACAAACGGTCGCTTCGTCCGGCCCCGTCATCGTCGGGAACCGACATCTGCAACCCATAGCCCCGCAGACGCTCAATCAACTCCCGGTTACGAGTATCGGCAAAGAACTCAACAACTGACGCTGCTATTCTCGGGCCAATGTCCTCGATAACCGTAAGCTCCTCTGCCGACATTGCCATCAACCGGTCCATGCTCCCGGTAGAGCGAGCAAGACGTTTGGCCACTGTCTCTCCCACAAACGGAATGGAAAGAGCAAACACAACTCTCTCAAACGGCACGCTTTTTGATGCCTCCAACCCATCAAGTATGCGTTCGGCGCTTCTGTCGCCGAATCCGGGGAGACTACTCAACTGTTCTGCCGTAAGGTCATAAAGGTCAGCGGCATTCCTAATAAGTCCGGTCTCGAACAGGTCCATTACGGTCTCTTCTCCGATTCCATCGATATTCATCATCCGGCGACCCACGAAATGCTCCACACGTCCTGTTATCTGAGGTACGCAGCCATATTTGTTAGGGCAAATCCATGCAGCCTCTCCTTCGGAACGTACCAACGGAGTGCCACAAGAGGGACAGTCATGACAAAATTCCACCGGTTCGGCACCCGGCTGACGGTCATCAATATCCACGCCCGTAATCTTGGGTATTATCTCACCGCCCTTCTCAACATACAGCATGTCGCCCTGATGTATGTCAAGCGAACGGATTATATCTTCGTTGTGCAGCGATGCTCGCTTGACCACAGTTCCTGACAGCAACACCGGTTCGAGATTGGCCACAGGGGTGATGGTCCCGGAGCGTCCCACTTCAAACGACACGAATTTCAACTTCGTCAAGGCTCGCTCAGCCTGAAATTTGTATGCTATGGCCCAGCGCGGACTCTTGGCGGTAAATCCAAGATTGAGCTGCTGACGCAGACTGTTGACCTTAAAGACAAGTCCGTCGGTAGCCACAGGAAGTTCCTTTCGCGCCGAATCCCAATGCCTTATAAATTCATCAACCTCCTCTATTCCATGCAGCAAAGTCATGGCGTCAGAGACCTTGAATCCCCAGGCACGTGCGGCCATCATATTATCATAATGGTTGTCAAACGGCAGATTGTCGCCAAGCAAATAATAAAGGTAGGCATCAAGACCACGACGGGCCACCTCGGCAGAGTTCTGCATCTTCAGCGTTCCGGAAGCAGCGTTACGCGGATTGGCGAAAAGCGGCTCCTCGTTGAATGCTCGTTCCTCATTGAGACGTTCGAAAGCGCTCCACGGGAGCACAACCTCGCCGCGAATCTCAAACCGTTCGGGCCATCCACTGCCCTGAAGTTTAAGGGGAATACTGCGAATGGTCTTAACGTTTTCCGTCACCACATCGCCTTTCTCACCGTCGCCGCGAGTGACAGCCCGCACAAGCCGGCCGTTTTCATAGTGCAGCGATATGGATGTGCCGTCGAACTTCAGTTCCCCTACAATATCAACCCGTTCGCCGGGCAATGATTCCTTGCATCGGTTGACAAACTCGTCAACCTCCTCAACAGTGTAGGTGTTGCCGAGCGAAAGCATCCTGCGCTCGTGGTAATATTGTTCGAACCCCTTGGCTGCGAGATCACTTCCCACGCGGTGCGTCGGCGAAAGGGGGTCGTCATACTCCGGATGCTCCCGCTCGAGTTGCTCAAGTTCCTTTAGCAGGAAGTCAAATTCGCGGTCGGTAATCTCCGGCGAATTCAGCACATAGTAATTATAGTTATGGCGGTTAAGCTCATCCCTCAGATCTTCAATTCTTTTGGCTATGCTGTCCATAGAGTATGTTTTTGACACAAATTTAGAAAAATATTCGCAGAAAACTGTAACTTTGTAGCTTAAAAACATCTCCGTAAAGAAATGCATAAATTTTTCGCCACCATATTAACGGCATTACTTGTCATAGTGACAACGGGATGCGGCGGTCAGAAAAAATCGGCATCACAGGTGCAGTCAACACCGGATGACACGGTTTCAGCCATACCCGCCCCTGATTTTAACGCTGACAGCGCCTATTCGTTCATTTACGAGCAGGTAAAAATGGGGCCTCGCGTTCCGGGTACAACCGCCCACGACAAATGCGAGCGCTACATCACCGAATCACTGAAGGCCTACGGAGCCGACACCGTAAGCATCCAGCGAGCTACGGTTACCGCCTTCGACGGCACCCGCCTGCCAATGGCCAACATAATGGCTTCGTTCAACTCCAATGCCCCGAGAAAAATCCTTTTGGTTACCCATTACGACACACGTCCCTGGGCCGATGAGGATGCGGACGAATCGCTACGCAACAAACCATTTGACGGGGCAAACGATGGCGGCAGCGGCGTCGGAGTACTCCTTGAAATCGCCCGTCAGTTAGGCATGAAGTCACCCGAAATAGGTGTAGACATGCTATTCACCGATGTGGAGGACTACGGCAGCTCTGACGCAGAAGAAAGCGACGGCTCATGGTGCCTCGGCACTCAATATTGGGCTGACAGCAATCCTTACATGGGCCGCCTTCGCCCGGACTACGGCATACTCCTTGACATGGTAGGAGGCAGTGGAGCTGTGTTCACCCGCGAATACACCTCGACCAGATTAGCTCCCGAAGTGGTTAACCGTGTATGGGGCACCGCGGCATCCTCGCCCTACGCTTCCCGATTTTCCAATGAAATCCAGGGCGCTGCCATGGACGACCACATATATGTCAATAAAGCCGGCATACCGTGCATTGACATAATAGAGATAGCCAATCCGCAGACCGGAAGCTTTCCTCCCTCATGGCACACCCATGCCGACAACATGAACTCCATAGACCGCTCCACCCTTAAAGCCGTGGGACAGGTGGTAATGGATGTGATATATTCAGAACCTTCAAAAAACAATTGACCGATTACAATGACAATAGACGAGACTCAACAGGAAATAATAGAAGAATTTTCAGAAGTTGATGATTGGATGGACCGCTATGCCATGATTATTGACCTCGGAAATTCACTTCCCCCAATTGACGAAAAGTACAAGACACCGGAACACCTCATCGAGGGATGCCAGAGCCGCGTTTGGCTTAACGCTGAGGAGCGCGATGGGAAGGTTTTCTTCACCGCTGATTCCGATGCCATCATAGTCAAAGGAATCATAGCCATGCTGATACGGGTGCTCAACGGACACACTCCGGCCGAAATACTCGCTGCTGACCTTCATTTCATAAATGACATTGGGTTGGCTGAGAATCTGTCGCCCACTCGTTCCAACGGACTTCTGGCAATGGTCAAACAGATGCGTCTCTACGCCATGGCCATGCAGATACGTGACAAAAAAGAATCAGAAAAAAATCAGTAATAACCCAAAACATCA
This sequence comes from uncultured Bacteroides sp., assembly GCA_964487725.1. GTDB lineage: Bacteria > Bacteroidota > Bacteroidia > Bacteroidales > Muribaculaceae > Paramuribaculum. The sequence continues at coordinate 27,180 of CAZASF010000027.1, forward strand.
CCGATTATGTTTAAAAACCAACCGAAAGGACTGTATGTGCTCGCGCTGGCCAACACCGGAGAACGCTTCGGTTACTACACCATGCTCGCCATACTTCTCCTGTTCCTGCAGGCTAAATTCGGATTCTCGACCGCGCTCGCAGGCACAATCTACTCCACATTTCTCGCATTGGTGTACTTCATGCCAATGATAGGCGGATGGATCGCCGACAAATGGAACTTCCAGAAGACCGTGACACTCGGTATCATCGTAATGTTCCTCGGCTATCTTGTAATGTCAATCCCCACACCCCGTGGTGCAGTCACCTCCATGATTATCATGTTCCTGGCTCTGCTGCTCATATCGGCCGGTACGGGACTTTTCAAAGGTAACCTTCAGGTAATGGTGGGCGATCTCTACAACGATCCCCGCTACAGCGACAAGCGCGACGTTGCATTCTCACTCTTCTACATGGCTATCAACATCGGCGCCATGTTTGCCCCCATGGTAACCGTGTGGCTCTGTGAAACCGCCCTTAATGCCAACGGCCTTGTTTACGATGGAGCAATCCCCAGCATCTGCAATAAGATTCTCGCCGGCGAGACTCCCACTCCGGAAGCACTTGTCACCCTCACCAACTTCGCACCTCAGGGTGCTGACTTGCATGCGTTTGCCGAGACATACATGAACACAATCATCACCGGTTACAGCTACGCATTTGCAGTGGCTTGTGCATCCATGATTATCAGTTTCCTCATTTACAAACTCGGCAAAAGCACCTACAGCGGAGTCTCTGACAGCAAAGCCAAGGACAAAGCATCGGCTGTTGAGACCACTCCCGTAAAGGAACTCACCCCCGAGCAGACCAAAAGCCGCATCACCGCCCTGCTTCTCGTGTTTGCCGTCGTGATATTCTTCTGGATGGTATTCCATCAGAACGGAGCAACTCTGACCAAGTTTGCCGAGGTGTTCACGTCATCGGAATCAACCGGCTGGACCCGTATCGGATTCAACATTTGGGCACTTGTGAGCATCGTTGTGGCCGTCTACTCTTTCTTCAGCCTTGCACAGAGCAAAACCGCCAAGGGCCGCGTGATATCGGCCATAGTTCTTGCAGCCGCAGCATGCGTGATATGGTACATCTACGGAATAACCCCCGACACCGTTACCGGCATCCAGCCTCAGGTGTTCCAGCAGTTCAACCCGTTCTATGTGGTTGCGCTCACCCCATTCTCGGTAGCCCTCTTCGGCTGGCTCGCCAACAAGAAAAAGGAGCCCTCCGCACCGCGTAAGATTGGCTACGGTATGCTTGTTGCCGCGCTCGCGTTCCTTGTTATGTGCATCGGCTCCATAGGCCTCGGCGTTGCTCCCGAACAGGGTCAGGGTGAACATCTCGTAAGCCCCAACCTCCTTATCGGAACCTACCTCATCCTGACATTTGCCGAACTACTCCTCTCACCGATGGGAATATCGTTTGTCAGCAAGGTTGCTCCGCCCAAATACAAGGGAGCTATGATGGGTTGCTGGTTTGGAGCCACGGCAATCGGTAACTACCTCGTGGTAATCCCCACCCTCCTCTGGAACTCAATTGACGTTTCAGTTCTCTGGGCAATACTCATCGTTGTGTGCCTCATCTCCGCCGGCTTTATCTTCTTCATGATGAAGCGCCTCGAAGCCGCTACATCTGATGACGACACCGCTACCGAAGTTCCGGCTGACGCACTTGAAAACGTTGAAGACGATGCCATCTGATTCTTCGCACTGACGCTTTTAATCCCCAAAATGACCGCCGGCACAACCGTTTCCGGCGGTCATCTTTTTTGAACCTACATCCATCCGGAGATGTTTTATCTGATGAAAAAATATCTGACCGAAAAATGACAATGACATTCTCAATTTTTGACAACCCCGACACCCTGCATATTCTCGTAGCGACCATTGCCGTATCGCTCTCCACCGCTGCCGGAGCCATCATTGACCGCATACGTCGGCCTGCCCCGAAGCCTCAGCAAGTTTTGCAAAAAAAATATGGCAGATTAAAATAAATTCACTACCTTTGCCCCGCAATTGAGGGCAAATCTCTCAATAGGCTGCCTCGGGGTGTAGCACAGTTGGCAGCGCGCCACGTTCGGGACGTGGAGGTCGGAAGTTCGAGTCTTCTCACCCCGACATCGGGTTGGAATCCATCAGGATTCCAACCCGCTTTGTTTTATAACTGTTTTATTTGTATACCGCAAAAACGGCTTGTGTCCTTTCTACCGTGCCATGCAGCGTAGAAAAAACGGGGCAGTAGATATTTCCGGTGGATGGAACAATGAACTAACCCTATAATCAATTCCGCTGCACACACCCTACATTTGTTGGGGGGATTGGGTATTACAGTATGTCAAGGTGCTCTTTGCCATGATTTTTGGGAGGGGCGGTCATGGCGCCGCTTAGGGGAGAAAGGCGTGGGGGTCGGATGATGTGGGAGGCTGTGGCTGCTTTTCGCAGACGGACGCATCGGTCGGGATGTGGACCGTGACGGTGCGGGATTCTGTGGCGTTTTCTGAGTGGTCGGGCGGCTCTGCCTCGGAGGGTGTAATTGAGGGTATGGGGTTGGTGGTTCGG
>CAZASF010000028.1:0-29150 GCA_964487725.1 uncultured Bacteroides sp.
TAAGCAACCCCGCGCTTCCCCGTGCGGGGTTGTTTTTTAGGGCCTTTTTGATTACTTTTGTGAAAAATTCAACCCGATGAAACGACTATCAACATTTCTTGCCACAGCGGCCATCGCCGCTATCAGCCTCAGTGCTGCCGACAATGGCGGCATAAGCCCGCAGATGATGGAGCGGCTGCGCTCTACCTACACCAACACTGCATCCGACAAAGCCCTGCGCAATGCACTTAATGCCACGTCAATCGACAAACTGTCAACAAACGCCGAAGCCCGTCCGGCCAACACCGACCGGATGACCTACCGCGTGAAGAGCAAAGGGATAACGGACCAGAAATCGTCAGGCCGTTGCTGGCTGTTTACCGGCCTCAACGTACTCCGCGCGCAAATGATGGCCAAAAACAATCTCGCAGAGTTGAAGCTCTCGCAGAACTATAACTTTTTCTACGATCAGCTCGAGAAATCCAATCTCTTCCTGCAAGCCATCATTGCCACAGCCAAAGAGCCCATGGACAGCCGCAAAGTGGATTGGCTTTTCCACAATCCGCTGAGCGATGGCGGTCAATACACCGGCATCAGTGATAACATAATGAAATATGGCGTTGTCCCCGCTGAGATAATGCCTGAGACCTACAACTCCAACAACACCTCCAAGCTACGCACACTCCTCAGCCTGAAACTTCGCGAGGACGGACTGAAACTCCGTTCGATGGTTGCCGATGGTGCAAAAACAAAGCAACTTGACGAGACACGCGAACAGATGCTCAGCGAAATCTACCGCATGCTGGCCCTAACACTTGGAGTTCCCCCTACGGAATTTACATGGACACGCCGCGATGCGAAGGGCAATGTGGTTGACACACGCACTTACACCCCTCAGCAATTCTACAAGGAATATGCCGGCAATGACCTCAAAGGCGACTACGTGATGCTCATGAACGACCCCACCCGTCCCTACAACGCCGTATATGAAATAGACCTTGACCGCCACTCATACGATGGACAAAACTGGACCTACGTCAACCTCCCTATGGATGAAATCAAGGAGATGGCCATTGCCTCGCTGAAGGACAGCACAATGATGTACTTTTCCTGCGACGTGGGCAAGTTCTTTGACCGCGAAAATGGCGTTCTTGACCTTGAGAACTTTGACTATGAGTCACTGATGGGAACTACCTTCGGCATGAACAAGGCCGACCGCATCCGCACCGGAGCCTCCGCCTCATCCCATGCCATGACCCTCGTGGGAGTTGACATAGACAAGGACGGCAAACCGCAGCGCTGGTTGATTGAAAACAGCTGGGGACCCGGAGCAAACGGCGGTCACCTCATCATGACTGACCCGTGGATGGACGAGTATATGTTCCGCCTGGTTGTCAACCGAAAATACGTTCCGGCTAAAGTTCTTGACCTCCTCAAGCAGAAACCCACTATTCTACCTGCCTGGGACCCCATGTTCTCACCCGAAAACTAATCCGCTCATCCCATACAGAAAGCGCCCTCCCATTCAAGGAAGGCGCTTTTTATGTGTTTCAAATACGGCTCACTGTCTCAGCGAGAGGCTTACGAGAGAAATGATTGGGAAGAGGGCCGAAGCCTTCAGCTGCATAACCGAGATCAAGAATCATCAGAATCTCCTCGTTCTCGGGAAGTTCAAGTGCCTCATGGAGCTTATCCGGGTCAAAGCAATTGAGCCAGCAGGAATCAACTCCGATAGATGCAGCAGCGAGCATCAGATGCGTTGCCACAATGGTGGCATCCTCAATTCCTGACTGTCGCTTTCCGCCGGGGTATGTGTAGACGTTGGTTTTGTCAAACGCTACCACGAGTACCATGGGCGCATTGTAGCGATAAGGGGTAGCAGCATCTATTTTTGCAAGCGCTTCATCGGAAGTCACCACATAGACATGTTGCTCCTGAAGATTCTTGGCCGTAGGTGCATTCCGTCCGGCCTCAAGGATATAGTTCAGCTTCTCCTCCTCAACCGGTGTTGATGAATACTTCTTGCAGGAGTATCTTTTCTTAGTCAGTTCTAAAAAGTCCATATTACATTTTATTTATTTGACAGGAATGAATTCAAATTCCACCTTCTGGTCAGGCTTGGCAGCTTTGGATATTCCCTCGTCGTCAGCTTTCCAGAATGAGTTTCCGGCATTACCGCCATTGCGCACGACGAACTTGTCGCCATCGCGCTCTATGGTATAAGTGTGCCACTGCGAGTCATACGGGTTTGAATTCGGATTCACGGTAAACGCTCCGTTCTCGTTGATGTAACGTCCGTCCTTGGCGTTTACAATCGAGTAGCGCGACACTTCAGGGTCGTAGGTCACGCGCCATATCTGGCGGTCGGGGTTCACATCGTCCTCAGCATCCTGCCATACGGGCCGTCCGCCGGTAGTACCAGCCTGAGGATTGCCGAGCCATTTGCCGTTGAACCGGATTCGATAGTTGCCGTTCTCAAGCGCAAGCTGCGGGAACACGTCAAGGCGGTAGCTCTTGTTATGGCGATAGTAGTCAACCATCTTGCTGACCGAGCGCTTCAGGAAAGGCTCTGCATAAAGCGAACCCACCATTGGATAGGCCACCTTTATGGATCCGGCATAGTCGCGCGATGAAACTTTGGAAGCTTTGTCAGTAAGAGCCGCATAATCCACGTAGCTGTCAACGAAACCCTTGTCATTGCCGGTGAAAAGATTGCGATACATATCGGTGACAATCTGTCCGCGCTTTCCAAGCATTTCCGACACTTCTATCCACGGTTTGATTTCCCGGAGCATGGCGTTGGTGTCAGCAACAGCGAGAAGTTCGGCCGATGCTTTTTGAAGATTGGAAAACTCCCGAGCAAACTCGTCGGCAGCAACATCATTATAGCCCGCAGTCATCCCGCTCTCGTATCGTTCGATCAGCTCCTTCATGCGGGGCGACTCATTGTAGCGGCGCAGGCGATGGGTGTTCTGACCGAGGTCAACATTGTAGAGGCAGAATTGGCGAAATGCATCAGTGTGGGCCGGTTGGAGAGTGGCAAGAGCCAACTCCCACGACTTGTCGGCATCATATTTGGAGGGGTTCCACAGGAAATCGGCGTTACTGAAAAGGCTCAGCTTCGAGGCTTCGGCATACTCCATAGGATTGGCCGTGAAGCCGCTGACCATTGAGGTGGCCTCCGCGTCATTGCCGGTGAACGGCCCCATCAACAGATGGTTGATGCAATAGTCGGTCACAGGATAGTTGAGCCAGATGAATGCCTTGCGGCCGATGCGCGGATTGATCCACTCCATGTCCTCAACGTTTATCATGTCAACAACAGAATTTCCGGTCCACATCACCTTTATCGAGGGATCCATCACAGAAATATCCTCAAGATATGTGGGCTGGAACGACCGTTCCCATGCTTTGTTATACAGAGCCGGGCACATTATGAAATTCTCTATGTCAGGGTGTTTATCAATAAAGTTTTTCTTGACATAGTTCATGTACGCGGCGTGCTTTTTGCCATCGGCCTGCGCTCCGAACACATCATCGAAAAATATTGAAAAATTGCGGAATCCGAGGTCGTACATCTGCTCGAACTTGCGTATCGTGGCCTGATTGTCGGCCTCATTCCACTGATGGTCTCCTGCCGGATGAATACCCCACACGAATTTCACCTTATGACGCTTGGCTGCCTCATTAAGAGCCTTCATCTCCGCAGCTTCCTTCTCAGGGTACAGTTCGCGCCATTTGGCACGATGATAAGGGTCGTCCTTCGGCCCATATATATAGGTGTTCATCTTATTGCGGCCATAGAATTCATATTGGCTCAGGCGGTCGTTGAAACTCCAAGCATTGCCATAGAAGCCCTCCACCACTCCGCGGTTGGGAGTGTCAGGCCAGTCTGTAATCTCCACACTCATCACCTCCGGTTTGGAAGCGACCTGTAAGAATGTCTGCACGCCGTAATACGTACCTTCGGCATCATTACCGGCTATTATCACCTCCTTGGGCGTAATCTTCAAGTAATATCCTTCCGGTTTATCAGGGATTTTGGAAGCTACGGAGGCAACAGCCTTGTCGCCTTTTTCTCCTATGGTCACCTTGACGCCTTTACCCTGCGGAATAGCATGGACAAGAGCGGCCACGGCATCCTGATCAGCCGTGGCTCCTCCTTTTATAGTGATTGCATTTGGTTTGTCGAAAGCCTTCTGACCCCACTCTATGTTTTGGGGAACCGGCGAAATGTCAGCTTTCTGCGCGAAAGCCGGGGCCGTTGGCATGAGCATGGCTGCAGTTACCGTCAGGAATAGTGATGACAATTTCATGATATGTGTGATTGATTTTTAGTTTTGCTTTGCAAGTTAGGCATTTTTCCGTGACCCTGCAAATTTTTATACCAACCATTAATAAACGTTAAAAATGGGGGGGGGGGTAATTTGGCACCTTCTTTTATTTTTCATACAAAATGAATATATTTGCAAATAGAGGTTGCTGTAATGACCTTATTTCCAAATACCACTGACTAATTTTTATTATTAATAACCAATCAACAACCTTAAACTCATGCTAAAACGTTATTTCGCAGATGTGCTCACGGCAGGAGTCCTTGTATTAGGAGGAATCTCAGCTCAGGCCGCGTCACACGAAGTTACTTCTGCCTCCGCGCAAGTGGGCGTTTGTGTCGGCAAGGTAATTGACCAGAACGGCGATCCGGTTGTCGGTGCCACAGTATCGGTTGCCAATGTAAAACAATCAATCGGCACCATCTCTGACATTGACGGTAATTTCTCCCTGAGCGGAGTGAATACCGGTGCCAAAATCAAAGTCACATCAATTGGCTACGGTGCAGCCGAACAGACCTGGAACGGCTCACCGCTCACCTTCACTCTTCACGAAGAGATTAATGACCTTGACGAAGTGGTAGTTGTGGGCTACGGCGTTGAAAAGAAAGTCAACGTTGTAGGTTCAATCTCCACCGTATCAAGTAAGAAACTTGAAAATCGCTCCACTCCTTCAGCAGTCAACGCTCTCACCGGCCAGATGCCGGGCGTAACGGTACGCCAAACCTCAGGTAGCCCGGGTGATGACGGCGGTGAAATCCGCGTTCGCGGCGTCGGCTCCTTCGGTGCCACCCCAAGTGCGCTGATTCTCGTTGACGGTATCCCCGGAAGCCTCACCAACATCAACATGGAGGACATCGAAAGCATCTCCGTGCTGAAGGACGCTTCCTCAGCTGCCATCTACGGTTCACGTGCTGCCAACGGCGTTATCCTCGTCACAACAAAGAGCGGCAAGGAAGGTCGCACCCGCGTCAGCTACAGCGGCTACGTTGGATTCAGCAAAGCCACTGCCGTTCCTGATAAGGTTGACACCTGGGAATACGCCACATTATACAATATAGCCAACGGCTCTGCTGTTTACTCCGATGCTGAAATCCAGAAATTCCGCGATGGCAGTGACCCCGACAACTATGCCAACAGCCGCTATCTTGACGAACTCTTCAAAACCGGAGTCCAGACCGGCCACGACATTTCAATCACCGGCGGCAATAACAAAAATCAGTACATGATTTCGTTCGGCTACCTCTATCAGGACGGTATCATCAAGAAGAACGACTATTCGCGCTACAACGGCCGCCTCAACCTCGTCACTCAGCTCTGGCCCCGCATCACGCTGACCTCCCGTGTACAGGGCGTTTATGGCGTCCGCAACCAGCCGACAACTCCCTACGGTAAAGACTCGTCAGGCATGAGTGCCATCGTTGCCAATGCTCTCCGTTGGCCGGGTACAGTTCCCACCATGCTGTCAAACGGCAACTACGGCGCCGGTGAAGAAGGCTACGGTACAGCTATCTACTGGCTTGAAACTCCCTCGTTTGCCAAATATGACTTCAACAACTTCACCGTCAACGAGCGTCTGGACTATCGTCCCATCGACGACCTTGTTCTCTCAGCCATCGCAGCCTACAACTATACCGGCAGCGAGAACAAGCACTTCCGCTCCACCTACTCAACGGACGTGAAGACTACTACCTCAAACTACCTTACCAACAGCACCACTAAGACCATCTACAAGACTTTCCAGGCAACGGCTGACTACAACCACGCCTTCGGTCTTAACAAAGTGGGTCTTCTATTGGGTTACTCATGGGAACAGCAGGATTACCGCTACCTGACGGCTACCCGCACCAACCTCCCGAGCGATGACTATCCTGAAATCGACACCGGCGATGCCGACACCTCCAGCAACAGCGGTGGTGGCAACGGATGGGCTCTCCAGTCGCTCTTCGGACGCCTGAAATACAATTACAACGAACGCTACCTTCTTGATGCAACGTTCCGTTACGACGGCTCGTCACGCTTCCCCAAGGATAACCGCTACGCATTCTTCCCCTCTGTGGCCATAGGATGGCGCATGTCAGAGGAATCCTTCATCAAGGACAACTACAACTGGATCAACAACCTCAAGTTGAAAGCCTCTATCGGTAAACTTGGTAATCAGGAAATCGGTAACTATCCCTATCAGTCAGTCTACAACATCGGCTACAACTATCCGTTCGGCTCCTCACTTGCTCAGGGTGTAGCCGTGACTACCGCCGTTGACCCCACTCTCCACTGGGAAGAGACCCGTACAACCGACGTAGGTATCGAGGGCAATCTCTGGAACGGCCTCCTGAACTTCGACGTGACCTATTTCTATCGTAAGACTACAGGTATTCTCTTCTCACCGAGCGCCAGTGTGTCAAGCGTATTCGGCTTCAGCGTTTCGCAGATGAACATGGGTAAACTTGAAAACCGCGGTTGGGAATTCAGCGTAGGTCACCACAATTCAATAGGTGATTTCAACTACACTGTAGGCGCCAACTTCTCAATCATCAACAACAAGGTTCTCTCTCTCGGATTGGCCGATGTTGAGCAGCCCAACGGTCTTGTTGGTAACGGCACATACTTCCTTGGCTACCCGATGAACATATACTACGGCTATGAAACTGACGGTGTATTCCTTGACCAGGCCGACATCGATGCATGGGCCGACCAGTCATCAATCGCAGCCAACAGCAAACCGGGTGACATCCGCTACGTTGACCTTGACGGTGACGGCAAAGTCACTTCAGCAGACCGCAAGGTACTCGGCTCACGTATTCCCAAGTACACATTCGGCCTCAACCTCTCGGCTGAATACAAGGGCTTCGACCTCTCGGCTCTGTTCCAGGGTGTGGCCGGCGTGAAAGGCTATCTGTCAGGCTATGCAGGCTATGCTTTCTACGGCTACGGCTCAATCCAGCGCTGGCAGGCCGACGGATACTTCGATCCGGAGAACCCCACGCGCTATCCCGCTTACCCGCGTCTGGAAATCATCAACAACTCCTCTAACAACACCCTCACTTCCAGCTTCTGGACCCGCAATGCCTCTTACCTGCGAATCAAGAACGTACAGGTAGGCTACTCTCTGCCCAAGTCACTGCTTAAGAAATGGCAAGTTGCCGGCATCCGTGTCTATGCCCAGTGTGAGAATCCCTACACCTTCCATAACTTCCCCAAAGGATGGGATCCTGAAATCAACACTGACGGCCAGTACTATCCTATTCTCCGCACTTACACCATCGGACTCAACCTGAACTTCTAATCAGCTTACAATCATGCGAAACTATATAAACAAAGCAATATGCATCTGCGCCATGCTACTCAGTCTGGCCTCATGCGATCTGGATCGTGAACCGCTGGTTTCATACGGCGCCGACGATTTCTGGACCAACGAACGAAACGCTTATCTTGCCCTTGTGGGTATCTATCACGGCGGCATCACCTACGGCAGCGAGGAATACTCTCCTACCGACTGGTGGAGCTATCAGGGCCTGCTCATGCTCGAAATTGTCTCTGACAACGCATGGGACCGCCGAGGCCTGACCTCCAACTTCGGAATCATGGCTTCCGGCACGCTGAGCGCATCACGCACCGGTGCCACATCCAGCTACTGGAGCTTCTCCTACAACAAAATTGCCCGCGCCAACCGCTTCCTTCAGGAATGGGACAACTACAGCGGCGAAATCACATCCACAATGCTCCGCTACAGAGCTGAAGCCCGATTCCTGCGCGCCACGCAGTACTTCTATCTGGCATCATTCTTCCACGATGTTCCCCTCATTACCGAGAACCTTGACATGGACGAAGCCAACACTGTCACCAAGACTTCGCGTGCTCAGATTGCAGCATGGGTAATCAACGAAATGAAAGAAGCCGCCGAGGATCTTCCCAAGTGGTCGGAAGTAGCAGCCGAGAACAATTACGGCCGCGTGTGCAAACAGGCAGCACTGGCTTTCAAAGGCCGCACTGAGTTGATGATGGAGCAGTGGACAGAAGCTGCTGCCACATTCAAGCAAATCATTGACATGAATGACAATCAGCTCGCCTCCAACTACGCTGCTCTCTTCCAACCCGCTACTGCCGACGCTTTGAGCGAAAACATTTTCGTGGCCCGCTATGACAACGACAAGTGCGGCACAGGTATGCTGAAACAGTTCAATCCCACGATGGATGGCGCTGTAGGCGGATGGTGTCTGTTCAACGTTACCGCCAGCATGTTTGAGGCCTATCAGTTCACAGATGGATCTGACTTCAGCTATCAGAGCAATCTCTACAATCCCAATGACCTTGCAGAGAACCGTGACCCGCGTCTGGCTATGACACTCTACTGGAATGGAGCCACCTTCGGGCAGGGCATTTACAACTGCGACCCTGACAACAACGCAGCCAACGGTAAGGACGGTCTGCACCCTTCTTTCCAGTCAACCAAGACAGGCTACATGATGCGTAAATATATAGATGAAGACTATATCTACACCGGCGGCGACAGCAACAAGTATCCCGCCAAACTTCCGGTTATCCGCTACGCTGAGGTGCTCCTTAGCTACGTAGAAGCCAAGATGGAAGCCGGAACGCTCACTGCCTCTGACCTGCAGTATCTCAACCAGGTTCGTCAGCGCAATGGCGTTAACATGCCCGCTATCAATGTGGTGTCGGCCGATCAGCTCCGTCCCATTCTCCGCGCAGAGCGTCGCGTAGAGCTGGCCCTGGAAGGCGTGCGTCTTTGGGACTTGCTCCGCTGGGGCATCGCGGCAGAGACAATCTCAGGCGATGTCTGGGGTGCCTCATTCCCCGGTTCTCCCGCCACAATCAATCGTAACTCATCAAACGGCAAAACCGACCCTGAAGGTGTTGACCGTTGGTACGTAGGTACACGCGATTTCGCCAGTGGTCCGCTTGTATGGCCCATCTCTCAAAGCGAGATCGATATCAATCCAAATCTTGGTAACTAATAAGGTTAGGTAAAATTGGCCCGCAACCGGTTGACATAGCAATGACAGCCGGTTGCGTTGCCTATATTAATACACATCATATTCACTCCCTTTATGAAAGTTCCCAACTCAGCATTACTAACAGCACTTCTTTTAACCTCCGCCTTCAACATCCGGGCACAAGAACCGAAAAACGAAGGCACATGGGTTAACGTTCCTGCCGAAGCCACCCCCGAGCAGGTAACGGAGTTGGCAGTCAGCGTCCGCCCCTCTTATCGTCAACTTGACTATCAGCAACGCGAAATGCTCGGCTTCATCCACATTGGCATGAACACCTTCACTGAGCGCGAATGGGGCAACGGGAAAGAGAATCCGGCCATTTTCAATCCATCGGAGCTCAATGCCGATGACTGGATACGCACATACAAAGAGGCCGGGGTAACAGCCGTGATTCTCGTGACAAAGCATCACGATGGATTCTGCGTATGGCCAAGCAAGTACACTGACCACACTGTTGCCGCCTCGCCCTGGCGCAATGGGAAGGGCGACATGGTTCGGGAATTCACTGATGCATGCCGGCGTCACGATATCAAGGTTTGCTTCTATCTTTCTCCCTGGGACATGCATGAAGCCACTTACGGTACTGACGCCTATAATGATTACTACATCCACCAGATGGAGGAATTGCTGACCAACTACGGACCGGTGTATCTTCTGTGGTTTGACGGAGCCGGAACTGACGCTGCAACCAGCGGCAAGGAGATGCCGTTTGATTGGGAACGCATTTTCACCCGCGCCAGAGAATTGCAGCCCGACGTAATTCTGTCAGGCAACGCTCCTGATGTGCGTTGGATTGGAAATGAGATGGGTAAGGGACGCTCCACGGAATGGAGTGTGCAAGGAGTCAACGAGGAGCAAGTGCTCTTTGGAAGTCTGAAAGGATATGTTCACAATCTGCCTGACTTAGGCTCAATCGAAGAGCTGATGACAAAGAAGCGGTTGGTTTGGTATCCGTCGCGCGGCGGCCTCCCTCTGCGTAAAGGTTGGTTCTATAATGAGAAGGACGAAAACGCGGGTAAAACGCTTGATTACATTGTCAATAGCTACTTTGTACTCGTGGGACAGAACTCCAATGTGCTGCTCAACATGTCACCTGACAAGACAGGCCGTTTCCCTGCCGGCGACACCGCCCGCCTTCTGCGATTCGGCTCCCTCATAAAACAAATGAAAAGCAAGGATTTCGCAGCCGGCGCAAAGGCTTTTCCGCTCAGCGAATGGGAACAATGGCATTCGGCGACGCTGACTGACTCTGTCCCGTTTTCTTCGTGGAACACTGCAAGGGGCGTAAAATCGGCTTCACTGAAATTAGGATTGAAGGAAAAATCCACTTTCAATGTGATAAGCCTTCAGGAAAACGTCCGCGATTTTGGCCAGAGAGTGGAGCGATTTGCACTTGACGCTCATGTTGACGGCACTTGGCAGCAAATAGGCGAAGGGACCACCATAGGATTCCGCCGGATGATTCGACTGCCTCAACCGATCACCTCCGACTCCCTGCGCATACGGGTTCAGGACGCACGCGTTTCCATTTCGCTCGCCAACGTGTCATGTTACCTATTGCCGGAATATGAGGACATGATCTGTGGTGACTCGTACTCCAATCCCGTAATGACGCGCATGATGCTTCAGGGCATAACGGGAGATGACGTGGAGGGTCTTGGCAATGCCAACGTTCCCTGGAGAGGGAAAATCACTGGGGAGGATAAAGCCGCATTTGTATTTGAAACCGATGGGAACTCCTCCTTCAACGCCATATCATATCTACCTTCGCAGCTATCGTCCAACCACATAGAACATTACGCCGTATATCTCAGCGACGATGGCATAAATTGGAGCGAAAGCGTGGCATCAGGACGTTTCGGAAATGTGGTCAACAATCCGGTGGAGCAGATGGTAATCCTCCCCTCCACACAAAGCCGCTACGTAAAACTTGAAGTTGTTAAGACCGTAGCTGACTCATCCGATATTGAGCTTAATGCGCTGAGGCTAATTCAGCAGCACAAGGCAGAGACTCAAGAGCGCTTTTGAGACAATCAAGTGCCTTTATAAGTTCGCGGCGGGGTAGCCCGACATTCAGTCGCATGAATCCGGCTCCCTGGCTGCCGAACATAGTTCCGCTATTCAGGGCTAACTTGGCCTTCTTCTCAAATAGCTCCACGAGCTGCGGCTGTTCAAGGCCGAGTGCTCGGCAGTCGAGCCACACGAGGAACGATGCCTCCGGACGAATAGGAATTATTCCGGGGAGACACTCTGCACAGTACTCCTCAACGGCATCAACATTGCCCTGCACATAATCCAACAGTTCGTCAAGCCACTGTTCGCCATAGCGATAGGCTGCTTCAGCACCCATCCATGCCGTGAACGAGGGTTTACAAAATTCATTGACCCACATCCAGTTATAGAACTCATTGCGTATCTCCGGATTACGGACCACCATCCATGAGCTCTCCAATCCGGCAATGTTGAATGTCTTGGAAGGAGCGCCAAAGGTTATGGACACCTCGGCTGCCTCGGGACATGACTTGAGGAAAGGAACATGGCAAGTGTCGTTAAGCATCAGGTCGCTGTGAATTTCATCGGAAATTACAATGACGCCATATTTTTTTGCCAGACGGGCAACCGATGCGAGGGTCGGGGCATCCCACTGCACTCCGCCCGGATTATGAGGATTGCAGAGAATCATCATTTTCGGTTTTTCCTCTGCAAATATCTGTTCAAGGCCTTCGAGATCCATAGTGTAGAAAGACCCTTCTCCGGTTTTATTCTCCACGAGGGGATTCTCGATTACCTGTCGACCATTGCCTTCGGGAACAATACGGAAAGGATGATAGACAGGAGTCTGGATAACCACCTTATCACCGGGACGGGTAAAGAAATTGAGTGCGAAGGCTATGCCACGCACCACCCCGGGCACGAACGTCAGCTCCTCACGGCTTACGATAAGGCCGTGACGGTGTCCGAGCCAGTCGATAATTGACTGCCAGTAGGAATCGGTAGGCGATGTATAACCGTAGACCCTGTGTGAGAGCCGGCGGCTCAAAGTTTCTTCAATTTCAGGACAGACGTAGAAATCCATGTCGGCTATCCAAAGGGGGAAAAGCTCGTCCGAGCCAAAATTTTGCTTCAGACAGTCGAATTTCATGCAGTTGGTTCCCCTGCGGTCACAGGGCTCGTCAAAATTGTATTTTGCCATTTCGTTGATTGGATTATAATTGCTCTTTAGCTATTTTTGCACAAAGTTAGCTGTTTTTTCTTTACTTTCGCTCTTTTTTAGTAAGTTTGTAATCCAAAGATACACTGAATGACCCGAGACAGGCACATATTTCCTGAAGAAGAAGAGCAACTCATAAACGATGAGTTTGCCGATGTGCTGCGCGGTTATCTCGCGAGTCCCCACCGCAAGAAGGTGGAAATAATAGAGCGGGCGTTCAACTTTGCCAAGATGGCCCATGGGGGCATCCGGCGCCGCTCCGGCGAGCCGTATATCCTTCATCCCATAGCTGTGGCCAAGATAGCTTCGCAGGAAATAGGACTCGGCTCCACTTCGATATGCGCCGCTCTGCTTCACGATGTGGTGGAGGACACGGACTACACCGTGGAGGACATACGCCAACAGTTCGGGCGGAAAATAGCGGAACTTGTCAGCGGACTGACCAAAATTTCAGGCGGAATTTTCGGCGACAAGGCATCGGCTCAGGCTGAGAATTTCCGAAAACTGCTGCTGACCATGAGCGAGGACATAAGGGTGGTACTGATAAAAATGGCCGACCGCCTCCACAACATGCGCACCCTCAGCTCCATGCCCCCCGGCAAACAGTACAAGATAGCCGGCGAGACACTTTACATTTACGCTCCCCTCGCTCATCGCCTCGGATTATTCTCTATCAAGACCGAACTTGAAGATCTCAGCTTCAAGTACGAACATCCGGCCATCTATGAGCGGATAGCCCGCCAGATAAAGGCCTCGGAGGAAAAACGCCTTGCCGTCTACTCCGACTTCTCCGCCCCGATTCTGCAGCGGCTCGAAGGCATGGGACTGGATTACGAGGCCAAGGCCCGCGTGAAATCAGTCTATTCCATCTGGCGCAAGATGGAAACCAAGCATATACCCTTCGAGGAGGTGTATGACCTCTACGCCATGCGCATAATCTTTAACTGCGACGACAAAGCTCGGGAAAAGCGTATCTGCTGGGAAATATATTCCGCAATCACTGACATATACAAACTGCACCCCGAGCGCACACGCGACTGGATTTCCAACCCCAAAGCTAATGGCTATCAGGCTCTCCATCTGACCGTAATGGGGCCCGATGGGAACTGGGTGGAAGTGCAGATTCGCTCCAAACGCATGGACGAGATTGCCGAGAAAGGATTCGCCGCACATTGGAAATACAAGATAGGCAACGGCGATGAGGAATCGGAACTTACCGTTTGGCTGCGGACCATCAAGGACATACTGGAGGACCCTAACCCCAATGCGGTGGACTTTCTTGACACACTTAAGCTCAATCTGTTTTCAGCCGAAATAGTGGTTTTCACCCCCAAAGGGGAACTTATCACTCTGCCGCAACACGCCACGGTTCTGGACATGGCCTACGCACTCCACTCCGAACTCGGCAACCACTGCATTGCAGGAAAGGTCAACCATAAACTCGTACCTTTGTCACAGCGGCTCCAGAGCGGCGACCAGGTGGAGGTACTGACCTCACGCAACCAGAGGCCCAAACCGGAATGGATTGACTTTCTGACCACAGCCAAGGCCCGAACCCGCCTCCGCTCCGCCCTTCGCCGCGAACAGGCCCCCATTATTGAGGCCGGCAAAAAAACACTGGCCGATTTCCTCCACAACGCCGAAGTCAGCGAGACAAATGAGGTGATAACCAAAATCATGAGCTTCTTCCATATCTCCTCGCGCGAACAGCTCTTCTACAAACTCGGATGCCAGGAGATTACTCTTGATGGTTACGTGCTCAAGGACTCACCCAAGACATCGCCAAGCCTACTAAAGAAAATATTCCGCATTGGCACAGGCCGCAACTCATCCAAAGCATCCAAAGCCACCCAACCGGAAACCGAACTCGCACAGGAAGAAGTTGACACCAAGAAAGTTTATGAGCTGGAACTTGACGGCGACCATCAGAACTTCGCCTTCTCTCCATGCTGTCATCCGATTCCGGGCGATGACGTGATGGGATTTGTCAACGATGACGGCAAGGTGGAGATTCATGACCTGACATGCCCGCGAGCTCAGATACTTAAAGCCACCTACGGACCCCGCATAGTGGCCACCAGATGGAAAACCGTTGAACGTCCGCTACCGGCCACCATTGCTATTGATGGCGTTGACCGCCACGGAATCCTTCAGGAGCTGACACAGCTTATTTCCAATCAACTCAACATTGACATACGTTCGCTTCACATTGACACAAACAAAGAGGTGTTCAACTGCCGGCTCGGCGTACTTGTCCGGAACGTCGACACGATAAGGCAGCTATGCAACGAGATAAAGAAAATAAAAGGAGTGCAACATGCCGCACGAGCCGAAGCGGAAACTCCCGGCATAAGCACTGACAAACCAAATAATCAAAAATGACAAGGCTACGCAACATAAACAACAACGTGTGGATGTGGCTCGCCTATGCGGCGGCCGTGTTTCTGATGTTCTATCTGAGACCCACCACCAACGAAAACCGCTATATCTATGAAATAAACCGTCCGTGGACCTACAATCTGCTGACAGCGCCTTTCGACATTCCGGTGCGCCATGACACAATATCAGCCATGGCCATCCGCGACTCGCTCGAAGCATCGTTTCAGCCGGTATTCGTGCGCGATGCTGCCAAGGAGGGCCAGATACTCGCCAAATCAGCGAGCCGAATGATTCAGAACAGTTCAAGCCCGCTGACTCCATCGCAGAGATCAGTTGTTCTCGCACGTCTGCGCGATGTCTATAACACTGGCGTCATAAATGTGTCGGAGCTGCCAACCCGCAGCGACAGCACCCGAATGACCCACATCAGGCTTCTTGAAGGAGACTTGGCCGAATCGCAGCCTGTCAGCCGATTCCTCACACCTCGCCAGGCATTCGCACGTCTTGACAGCATGATTTCCGACCCGGTTCTACACGATGCCATAATGACATCGCGGCTTTCTGAGCTTATTGAACCGAACATTATACTTGACAGCCTAACCTCTGCGCGATTCAAACAGGAGGCCTACGCCACGGCTCTCGCTCCGATAGGCGTGATTCAGCATGGCGAAAGAATCATAGACCGCGGCGACATAGTCACACCCCAGCTGTTCACCATCCTTGACACATACGAGAAGATGGTGGAGGAACGAGGCGGAACCGTCATATCTGAATCACTCTATCCCACAATAGGGTCTCTGCTATTCCTGCTCATGATGACAGGTTCACTGATGTTCTTCATACGCGTTTTCCGCCGCGACTACTATCGTCGGCTCCCGGTGATGCTATTCCTGCTTACCACCATCACCATCTTTACACTCTTGACCTACGGCATGAACGAATTCATTCGTCTTGGTGTCTACATGGTTCCCCTTGCCATTGTGCCGGTAGTGGTTCTCGTGTTCCTGGACTCACGCACAGCATTTTTCACCGGACTTGTCACCATCATAATCTGCGCTACGGTGGCCCAGAACCACTGGGAATTCGTAGTGCTACAGTTTATTACTATGGTTGTGACCGTGGTTTCCATCAAAGAACTCAGTAAACGTTCACAGCTTATACGCACCTCCGTGCTGGCATTCCTCGGATATGCGGTCAGCTACGCCATCATGGAACTCATGACTCTCGGAGCATTCAATTCGTTGTTCCCGAAAATGATGGGGGCATTTGCAATCAATGTGGTGCTCATATCGTTTGCTTACTTTCTGATTTTCCTTATGGAGAAGTTGTTCGGCTTCACATCAAGGGTTTCGCTCGTGGAACTGGCCGACATCAATCATCCATTGCTAAGGGAACTGTCGGAAGAATGTCCGGGTTCGTTCAATCACTCCATGGCCGTAAGCAATCTCGCTTCCGCAGCCGCTCTTGCCATAGGAGCCAATGTGCAGCTTACAAGAACCGGAGCCCTCTACCATGACATAGGCAAAATCAACAATCCTGCGTTCTTCACCGAAAATCAACATGGTGTCAATCCTCATGATGCCCTCACGCCCCTGCAGAGCGCCCGCATAGTCATTGGCCACGTGACCGATGGCCTTAAACGGGCCGACAATGCCAACCTTCCCAGCACCATACGCGACTTCATAGCCCAGCACCACGGCAAGGGAAAGGCCCGTTACTTCTACACCACATACTGCAACCAGCATCCCGGCGAGGATGTTGACCCCACGCCATTCACATATCCCGGGCCGAATCCTCAGACTCGCGAAACGTCTGTGGTGATGATGGCTGACTCCGTGGAAGCTGCATCCCGCTCTCTATCTGACCACTCTCCGGCCGCTATCAGAGCGCTCGTTGACAAAATCATTGATGGACAGATTGCCGAAGGTCTTCACAATGACTCCCCTCTGTCATTCCGCGATGTGAAAATCATCAAGAACGTATTCGCCTCACGATTGGTGACCATGTACCATTCACGAATCTCCTATCCCGAGGCTATAAAACCAAATGCGGAATCCACCCCTTCCAACAGTTAAACACTGACAACATGAAGCTCATTATACCTTTATTAGCAATCCTCGCCTCCATGGCGTTATCCGCCTCGGCACAACTCCCATTCGAGCGGCTCAAGCGCGAGAAACCTAACCTTGACGAAATTCGCCGGGAGATAACCGATCGTAGTTCAAAGTTCTACTATCCTGCTCTGATGAAAGAGTATCTGAGCAACGACACCACCATGAACCTTGACAAGTTCCGATATCTTTATCTTGGCTACATGTTTCAGGAGGATTATGACCCTTACCGTCCATCGCCAGCCCCTGACATGAACAGCCCGCTGTATCACTCCACAAACCCCACCGGCAACCAGTGCGAGCAGATTATCAGCAACGCAAGGATAGCTCTTGACAACAATCCCTTCGATCTCCGCCAGATTACGGCCATGATAACGGCACTCAATCTCTTAGGACAAAAGGATTTGGCAAAAATATGGCAATATAAGCTTAATCACCTGCTGATGACCATCGTGTCGACCGGCACGGGCGAGGACGAAGACCACGCCTGGTACATCATTGAGCCACAGCACGAATACGTGCTCCTGAACATGATGGGCTATCAGGTGACAAACCATTTGTTCTACGACCCGAGCTATGAGTATCTGACCGTTGTTGATGTTAGCAATAACAAGCAAGGTGGATTCTATTTTAATCTCAGCCCTATGCTTGAGGAGTACTACCGCAAATTCCCTGATGAACTATAGCGTGATAAGTGCTTGGCGCGTACCATCGGCCTGCACAGCATAGAGGGCTGTGCCCGTCAGACTGATGGCTGCCGGAATAGTAAAACTGAGAAAATTGGACGCATAGCGTATTTCTCCGCAAGAGCCATCGGAGTTGACCTCACGAATTTCGAAAGCCACGGCTTCACTACCATCGGTCACCGAAACACTGCGGCCCGATATGGTTGCGGAGATGGAGCCTGACAGCTTTTTATCAGCCATATACGTGGAGTAATGGCCCACATCGCCCACTGTGGCGTAGCGGTAGTCCGAGGGGTTGGATGCAAAATCCGACACCTGACGGTCCTCAATATATTCTAAAGCGTGTTTAGGTTTTGGATATTGCGCCATGTAGGTCTTTGCGTCATCAATCATTGCCTGCGTGACAACGTAGGAATACGTTCCGTACTGTGTAACAGTTGTGTTAACAGGCATCATGAAACCCCACGCGGTAAAAAAGTCCGTCAGGTCAGCACCGGCGGCATCCGAACAAGCCTTTGCAAATTCCATCTGACGCAAGCCGGGAGAGTCATATTCTCCGATGCCGGTGTCGCGCATGCGTTTGAACACCCGTGAGAAAAAAGTTTCATCGCCAAGCACCCTATGATAATAGTTCCATAGCTGCCAGTTCATTCGCATGTGCAATTCCGTATCCTCTCCCTGATAGATACCGTCGCCGGCTGCAAGACCGAAGTTGGCCCAGCACTCTCCGAGTTCATAAACTGCCTTGAAACGATACATCAGACCCTTTCCCCTACTCTTATATTTGCCAAAGCGATACAGCACATAGTTGGAGAACAGATTGTTGGAGCTTTCGGTGGTTGACATCCAGTTTATGGCCGGCTGATTGATATGGCCCATCTCATGTGAAGGGCCCCAGGCATTATCCTCGGCTGCGTTAAGGTTATCGTAGTCAAGAATATTATGGAGATATGTATTGAGGAAGCCCATCCGATAGTTAGAAGCCCACATGTAAGAGCCTTCCATGGACACTCCCATCAAATGGTTATTCCATTGAGCGGGCCGCACATCGTCGATACCCATGAAATTCTGCTGCCACTCCACAATCTGGTCCCAAGTGGTGATTGCGTTGACCATTGACGAGCTGCTGAGGTTGGCGCGATGAAACATGAACATCATCCTATCACCTTTGACCACAAAATACTTACTGGTGGACTTGGCCACGATTTGACGGTACATATCGTCGGTAGCATGCGCTTTAAGATCAAAATAGCCTGCAAAATTGCCGTTATTGCCCGGCGGAATATGCACCTTGATTTTTGGGGCCGACGGGTCAGCTGTGTATATAAGAAACAGCTGTCCTTCCGATGTCATGTCAAGAACATTGACGCCCTCCGACACGTAATATGACGGGCCGGATGCGTCAGGGATGGCATAGTCACTTGATGAGGTTGGCTGATGCTCTCCTATGCACATAACCGAGATGTTATAGCCGTGAGTAGGCCCCACGCATACCACTATTCGGTCTCCTTTGCTGACATGAACTCCCATGGGATTGTCAAGATTAGTATAGACTTTGGTCATGAGCTTCTTTGACCAAGCAATAGGATCGGAATACGGCTCATATTCATGCACGCGTATCAACTTCTCAATCGGATCGTAGGTGCCATTGAGTAGCGAAAGTGCAAGATTGCGGAACAGTTCGCTGCTCAGTCCTGAAATCGTTGACTGATCCACGCCGGCTTTGAGTTCCGTGCATGTCACGTCCGTAAAAACCTCAAGTAGCTGTTTCTCAAATGTTTTATCCGTGTTTTTTCGCCAGAATCGCATTTCCGCGCATGAAGCAAAATTGCCCGTCCCTGAATGTACCTCAAACTTCACAGCCGTTGCCTTGACGCTGTTTTCAAAAAACACGCGGCTCGTCCCCGTGCTCTCATTGAAGTCATAATCTCCCACCACAGCATAGTTTGCATGGGCGGCATCAGTAGCAACCGAAAGAGTGAACTTGCCGAAATTCCCATTAGTTCCCTCCACTCGCGGCACATACTCTATATAGTCCATATATTCGGTTCCCGCAAAGTAATATTCTATTGTGACGGGGAATTGGGTGTTTGTCCAATGAGAATGGTATAAAGTGGTGAGATCGTCATCATAACTGTTGCTCACAACTCCACTACCGGGCTGCTCGGAACTGGCCTTGGCACCGGTTACCTTAATCCTATAGTCGCCCTCAACAGGTATTTCATCTATAGTTGGAGTGTCCGGTTCCGGCACTTCTCCGGATATATCCACTTCGTCACCGCCGCAGCCGGTGAGTGCCGGGGCACCAATAAGAATGGTAAGCAACAAGAGTATACGCAATGTGACGTCTCGTTTCATCGATTGGTTATTATGGTTTTTATTTTGCGAATTTACGAATAATTTCACGATTTTGTTGTACATTTGCGCCGAATTGAAAATTCAAGACCTTACTGACTTAAACTATACCTACAAATACAAAACCAATCAAATATCATGTTAGCAGATACAAGCGTAAAAACCTTGGACAAGGTGGTGATTCGCTTCTCGGGCGACTCCGGCGACGGCATGCAGCTCGTAGGCAACATCTTCACCAATGTATCCGCCGGATTGGGAAACGAAGTTTCCACCTTCCCTGACTACCCCGCTGAAATCCGCGCTCCGCAAGGATCGCTCGGAGGCGTCAGCGGTTTTCAGGTTAGCGTGGGTACGAATGTCCACACTCCCGGCGACAAATGTGACGTGCTCGTGGCCATGAATCCGGCCGCCCTGAAACAAAATGTAAAACACCTCAAAAAAGGCGGTGTAATAATCGTTGACATTGACTCTTTCAAAGAGTCGGACCTCAAGAAAGCGAAATTTGAAACCGAAGATCCCTTCAAGGAACTCGGCATTGATGAGAGTCACCTCCTTCTGGTTCCCGTCACCTCTATGACAAAAGCCGCGCTGGCCGACAGCGGTCTTGACAACAAGGCCATCACCAAATGCCGTAACTTCTTTGCATTGGGCTTGGTGTGCTGGCTATTCGACCGCCCCATGGACAGCGTGAACCACTTTATCAAAAAGAAATTTGCTCGCAAACCGGCCGTCTACGAAGCCAACTCCAAAGTGCTCCGCTCCGGCTACGACTATGGAGCCAATACTCACTCGTCGGTGTCAACCTACCGCATAGAAACAAAAGAAGCGCGCCCCGGCACCTACACCGACATTAACGGTAACACCGCAACGGCATGGGGACTCATAATGGCCTCTGAAAAGTGCGGTCGTCCGCTCTTCCTTGGCAGCTACCCGATTACTCCGGCCACTGACATTCTCCACGAACTTGCAAAGCGCAAGGACCTCGGAGTGAAAGCCGTGCAGATGGAGGACGAGATAGCCGGCGTCTGCTCGGCCATAGGCGCATCATTTGCCGGTAACCTTGGCGTAACATCCACATCCGGCCCCGGTCTAGCACTCAAGAGCGAGGGCATAGGACTCGCAGTGATGGCCGAACTCCCGCTCGTGGTTATTGACGTGCAGCGTGGCGGTCCCTCCACCGGACTCCCCACAAAGACCGAACAGACCGACCTGATGCAGGCCCTTTACGGCCGAAATGGTGAATCGCCGGTTGCGGTAGTGGCTCCGACTTCTCCCACCGATTGCTTCACCATGGCATTTGAGGCCGCACGTTTGGCTGTGGAACACATGACCCCCGTAATCCTGCTTACCGACGCATTCATAG
The DNA here is from genome assembly GCA_964487725.1 of uncultured Bacteroides sp. Classification (GTDB taxonomy): domain Bacteria; phylum Bacteroidota; class Bacteroidia; order Bacteroidales; family Muribaculaceae; genus Paramuribaculum. The sequence goes on from CAZASF010000028.1 coordinate 21,431, forward strand.
GCAACGGCTCTTCAGCATGGCGCATACCCGATGCTGACGAATATCCTGCCATCAAAGCCCCGTATCTTCCTGCCGACCGCCTGGCCGACGGCACATGGCAGCCCTACGAACGCCGCGATGACAACAAGGTGCGCTACTGGGCCATCCCCGGGACCGAGGGTGCCATGCACCGCATTGGAGGTCTTGAAAAAGACTACTTCACCGGAGCACTGAGCAACGACCCCGTCAACCACGAGAAGATGATCTGCACACGCCGCGAAAAGATTGCCCGCATTGCCGATGACATCCCCGAACTGGAAGTTATAGGCCCCGATGATGCCGATGTGCTTCTGATGGGATGGGGCGGAACTTACGGACATCTCCGCACGGCTGCCACCGAACTGGTAGCTCAGGGCAAGAAAGTGGCTTTCGCACAGCTGCGCTACATCAATCCCCTCCCCGCCAACACCGGCGAGGTACTCGGCCGATTCAGCAAAGTCATCGTGGCCGAACTCAACACCGGCATGCTCGCCGACTACCTGCAGGCCAAGTTCCCGCACACGGCGATTGAACGTATCAACAAGATTCAGGGTCAGCCGTTCCTCGTGGAGGAAGTGGTGGAGGCCGTCAACCAAATAATCGGTAAGTAACAATGCAAGACTCAGTTAAATATACAGCCGCCGACTATAAGAGCGACCAGCCCGTTCGCTGGTGTCCCGGTTGCGGTGACCACGCTATCCTCAACTCACTCCACAAAACAATGGCCACTCTCGGTGTGCCGCCTCACAAGACAGCAGTAATATCCGGCATAGGATGCTCGAGCCGTCTGCCCTACTACATGAACGCCTACGGATTCCACACCATCCACGGCCGTGCGGCCGCAGTGGCAACCGGATTCAAACTTGCAAATCCGGAAATGACCGTATGGCAGATTTCGGGCGATGGTGACGGACTCGCAATCGGAGGTAACCATTTTATCCATGCCGTGCGCCGCAACGTTGACATCAACATCCTGCTTTTCAACAACAAAATCTACGGTCTGACTAAAGGACAATACTCCCCGACATCGGCTCGTGGATTCGTTTCCAAGTCATCGCCCTACGGCACAACCGAGGACCCGTTTATCCCGGCAGAACTCGTGTTTGGAGCCCGTGGCAACTTCTTTGCCCGCTCTATTGATGTAGAGCTCCAGATTACTCAGGAAGCGCTCCTCGCCGCCGCCCGCCATAAAGGAACTTCCGTTACTGAGATTCTCCAGAACTGCGTGATCTACAACAATGGCATCCACTCACCCATCACTGACCGTGAATACCGTGCTGACCGCACCATCCATCTCGTCCACGGAGAGAAGATGCTCTTCGGCAAAGACAAACGCAAAGGTCTTGTTCAGGACGGATTTCTGTTGAAGGCCGTTGACCTTGACAAGGACCCTTACACTATTGATGACGTTCTGGTACATGACGCACACACCAAATCAAACTTCCTCCATCAGCAACTGGCCATGATGGACGGCATTGAGCTGCCACTTGCCATAGGTATTATCCGCGATGTGGAAGCCCCCGTCTACAACGAGGAAGTGGAACGTCAGGTGCGCGAGGTACAGTCAGCCCATGGTTTTGACTCACTTCGCTCAATGATACTTGCCGGCGACACCTGGGAAGTGAAATAATCTCGGTTTCTCCCTTTCAAACATACGGCCGCCCCAAGGCGATGAGCTTCGGGGCGGTATTCTTTTTATGCCTTCCAACTGTCAACAGTCGGAGAAGATGCGGGGCTTGATCACGATGCCTACACGAAACATGTTGTGAAACACCTTGTACTCCAACAATCCTTCGCCGTAACCATTATAGTACTGAGCGAAAAGATACTGATTCTCGTTTTTGAAAAGGCGGTAGTTCAGCTCAACTATTACATTGTAGTTTAACGCCCAGCCGCGGCGCTTGACCATAGTCACCGCAGCGCCGAACCGCCGGTTGTTGGTAAACATCTGCGTTCCCATCTGATATATTCCGGAGTAATCAAGAATATCCCGGTTCTCGCCGCCATCCACTATAGGAATCCACGCCTTACCGTGGACAATAAAGTTAGGTTCAATCATAATGTTGGCTGCCAGTGATATCTTGTTCCACGACCGTGATTGAACTCCATCGCGGCCATTGCTCTCATGCTCCGCAAGAAGGCTGACTTTACCTATGAAACGGTTCTTGACGAAAAGAGGCTTAACCAGTCCGAGGCCGGGATTGAAATTGATGTCAGTCATCGGCATCGACTTCTCAAGGACGTTCCAGAACACCTTCTGCGAATAGAACAGAAACAGATATGTCCCGCCCGGCAGAGTGCTCTTTGTAAGGCGCTGGGCTATGGATATCTGAAATTTAACGTTGGAATTATGGCTTGACGGTCTGTGATTGACCGGAACGCCGAATGTGAAATAATTGTCCTTATAGATTCCAAAATACGGCTGCCGGTCAAACTCGGCCCGGATACTGTCAGAATTTAACGCCGTGCTGTCAGTAGCGGCTATCTGAGCTGTTGCCTGTCCAGGTAAAAGGATGGCGGCCAGAATTGATGCTATGGTTATGAGGAAATGGACAATTGGTTTCATGTCGGCAAAGTTAAATAAAATCCATCACTTTCCCTCGTTTTGTTTGTCAGTATGGGACAAGATGGTTAATTTTGTGGTAACATAGATGATAAAAAGTATTGCAAGTGAAAAAATTACTGATAATATTCATAGCCATGGCGGCATTGGTCACAGCCGGATGCAGCAAAAAGAAAAACTTCATAGTCCAGGGAGAAATCACCGGCATAGGTTCGCAGACCATCACCGCAACCTATTACACTGCCGGTGGCCTTAAGCGTGTGTCGGCAATGGCTCTCGGCGATCAGTTTGCGCTCCGCGGCGAAGCTTTGCGTCCCACCCTTGTCAGCCTATCGCTGAGCGACGGCACTGTCCTCGGCAATGTCATAGCCCAAAACGGCAACAAAATCACTCTCAAGGGCGACTTGGCCAAACCTTACGAAATCAAGGTCAGCGGCAACGGAGACTCGGAGGATATTGCCCGGTGGGTCAACGACAATGCAGCCATTCTTGAGAGCCGCAACGCGGCAGCCATCAACGAATCGCTGTCAAAGTGGGTTGGGAAGCATCGTTCGAGCAAGGCGTCCACAGCCCTGATGGTAACATATTTCCAATCAGCCGGATATGAACGTGAGGCCGACTCCCTTATGTCAATACTGAGCAGCAGTGCAAGGGCACAGGACGTGGTTCAGAATTTCACCGGCGTACTGTCGTCGCAGCTCGGAAATGCCTCATCCATGGAAATTCCCGTGCTTTATCTGTTTGACTCATCCGACTCGGTAATCTCATTCAGCCCGAGGCGCACAAAGGCCATGCTGATTTGCTTCATGTCCGATGACCGAGGAGCGCGCGATTCCATTGGCCGTCAGCTGCAACGTCTTATCACCTCCTACCCATCCGACAAATTCCAGACTCTTGAAATATCCACTGCTTCCGACTCCGCATCATGGCGCAACTCTATAAACGGCGACACCGCGAAATGGCGCAAGACGTGGGCTCCTGCCACCATTGCATCCTCAACCATAAGGAAACTTGCCATTCCGAGAATGCCTTACTTCATAGTGGCTGACTCCGCCGGCCAGCAAATCTACCGCGGTGCTTCAATAACAGCCGCCGCTACTGCCGTGGACCGTAAGCTTAAATAACCCGGAATACACTCTCGCCATGCTCGTAAAAACATACGGCGCCGCCGTTCAAGGCATTGACGCCATCAAAATCACAATTGAGGCTGTAGCCTCCTCCGGAACGATGTTCAACATGGTGGGACTGGCCGACACCGCCGTTAAGGAAAGTTACCAGCGCATACAGGCCGCCGTGGGCCAAAGCGGCTACGACTTCCCGCGATTCAAGATATTGGTCAACCTTTCACCGGCCGACGTGCGCAAGGAGGGAGCTGCCTACGACCTTCCTATCGCCATAGCCGTACTCGCTGCGGCCGGACGGATATCGGTTCCCTCAATCGGCGACTACATGATAATGGGAGAATTGTCGCTCGATGGCTCGGTGTTACCCATCCGTGGCGTGCTCCCCATGGCCATTCTTGCCCGAAAACTTGGGTTCAGGGGCATGATAGTACCGGAAGCCAATGCCACGGAAGCCGCCGTGGTCAACAATCTTGAAGTCTACGGAGCATCGTCACTGCGTCAGGTTATAGAATTTCTTGAGGGCTCAGCTACAATGGAGCCTACCGTTGTTGACACCCGGGCTGAATTTGCTGCCGAGTGCAGTTCCTTTGACTTTGATTTTTCCGAGGTCAAGGGCCAGCCGCTGGTGAAACGCGCATTTGAAGTGGCATGTGCCGGCGGACACAACATTCTCCTTGTGGGTCCTCCCGGCTCTGGCAAATCAATGATGGCAAAGAGGTTGCCGTCAATTCTTCCGCCCCTGTCACTTGCCGAAGCGCTGGAAACCACAAAAATCCACTCCGTGGCCGGTAAGCTCAGCCGAGGTTCACGGCTTATGACACGACGACCATTCCGCTCACCCCATCACACCATATCGCCAGTGGCTCTTGTGGGAGGAGGTACTAACCCAATGCCTGGCGAGATTTCCCTTGCCAACAATGGGATTCTCTTCATGGACGAGTTCCCTGAATTCAGCCGGTCAGTACTTGAAGTGCTCCGTCAGCCTCTTGAGGACCATCACATTTCCATTGCCCGAGCAAAATACTCCATTGACTATCCGGCATCATTCATGCTCGTAGCATCGATGAATCCGTGTCCCTGCGGCTACTACAATCATCCCACCAAGGAGTGCCAGTGCCCGCCAGGGGCCGTCAGGAAGTATCTTAACCGCATTTCAGGCCCGCTTCTTGACCGCATTGACATCCAGGTTGAGATTCAACCCGTGCCATTTGACGAGATTTCCTCCACTGCCGAAGGGGAGCCGAGCGCCGACATCCGCAACAGGGTTGTACGCGCCCGTCAGATTCAGCAACAGCGATTCAAGGATGAGCCAACAGTCCATTGCAACGCCCAGATGAACACACGCCTGCTGAAAGCCCACACACAGCTCTCGGATGAGTGCATGGACATTCTACGCCACACAATGGAACGCTTCGACATGAGTGCACGTGCCTACGACCGCATACTGAAAGTGGCCCGCACAATAGCCGACCTCGACTCCTCGGACACAATCATGCCCCACCACATCCGTGAGGCCGTGTCCTACCGCAACCTTGACCGCTCCACCTGGGGCGCCACCACCCCCTTCTAACCCATCCCATCTCCAACTAAACATGAGGATATAAATCAGAGGCCCCGGAAGCAAATCGCTCCCGGAGCCTCCTCACGTTGGGTAAGTTAACCAATCAAAGTCAACAGCCTTCTATTCACCGCCGCTCGTACCGAACAGAGCCTCATATCCGGGGTTCTGGGTAAGTTCGGGGTTCATAGTAATTTCGTATGTCGGTACCATCCAGAGATAGTAAGTATCGAGCCAACCCTTGCCGGTAGCCAACGGGCTATCGAATGTGTAGATCCAGCCAGTGCTGGCAGCGCCATTCTGAACGGCAGAAGCCTGACCTGTGGTCTTGATCTGGTTGTAGTCAACGAACGGACCTGAGTAGCTACCTGTTCCATAGGGGAAGTTGTTCTTGTCAACCCACATACCGCAAGCCTGACGGTTCACGTAGTAGGGAGCTTTGTGCCAGCGACGGATATCGTAGAATGCGAATCCCTGACCGAAGAGCTCAACCATGCGCTCACGACGGATCTCCCAGAGGACGGGGTCAACCTCATAGTTGGTCTTGGAGTCATAGCCCTGAGTCCATACGAATGTACCTTTGTCGCGTGCGGGGTCGAAGTTAGCATCAATTTCCGAAACAGTCATGGGGCTTACGCCGGCACGGTCACGGAGTTTGTTGATGGTAGCGTCAGCAACACCCTGGTTGAACTGACCGAGTTCCCAAGCGGCCTCAGCATAGTTCAGGAGCACCTCTTCAATTGTGAAGATAGGTTTGTCAGAGGTCTGGAAGTAGTCGTTGGAACCAACCTCCCACATTGTGAAGTGTTTCCAGAAGTAGTAACCGGTGAGGCAACGCATGTAGTTGTCAGTCTGGCTGTAACCGGAGATGTTGGGAGAAGAGTGTGACATAGAGCCACCCCAGTTGTGACCGGGCAAACGCTTGCAGCCGAGAGTCTCATCGCCTGTACCGTTCTCGCAGTAAATGTTAGCTCCGAGGTAGTCGATATAGCGGCGCATCTTCTCTGCATATTCTTCAGTGATGGTGAAGTTACCAAGCTTTTCACCGGCCTGATAGAAACGCCATTTCTTGAAGGTGGTCACATTGTCATAGTTGGAGTAGTTGGCAATGTAAGTAACCGCAGGCGGGCAGAAGTTGATGTAGAGACGGGGGTCGCGGTCAGCGAAGTAGTCATAGAGGTCTTTGCCCTCACCACCCTGGAATCCGGAGTTGGTGTTTTCGATGGGCTTACCGTTCTTCATGAGGAACATGTCGACGGTGTGCTGGGGAGCATCGCAGCGGTGTGCTTCCACGTGGATAAGGTCGCTGTAGCGGTGCTTGAGCAGGTCATTGTATTCCTTGAACATAATCACGCCGGGAACGCCTGTAAGGCTCTCTGTGGTCATAACTTCATCGTAACCCGCGCCGGGATAGCTGTTGGTACCCTTTCCGTAGTAGAGGTTGGGATACTTGTTCATCAACTCCTGAGAAACGGTGAGACACTTCTGGAGATATTTCTTGGAATCAACACCGGTCTGGTGATATTTAGCCCAAGTACCTTCGCGGAGGAGGAAGCGGCTGAGGGCAGCGCGGCATGCATCGGCAGTAACGCAGTTGTCACCATCGCGTGAGGTGCTACCGATATGTTCAATAGCAAATTCCAGACGGGCAATGATACTGTCGGCAACCTCTTCGCGGGGAGTACGGGGTCCGTAGGCTTCCTCGGATGTATCTGACAGCACTGAAGTGATGTAGGGAATGTCACCATATTTGTTGACAAGCTCCATGTACCACCATGAGTGGAAGAAGTAACCGACGGCGCGCCAGTGGGTCTTTTCTTCATCGGTCATGGTTGATGTTCCGAGGTGGCTGAGCATGATGTTGACCGTGCGGATAGGACCGAATCCCCAGTATGAGCTTGAAGTGGTTGGGGTTATGGTCTGGAACGCATACGGATTGAGCGTACCCTCGCGGTTGGTCATAAGACCGGAGTATAGGTCACTGCTCCACTGGGTGCAATAGTAATATGTACCACTGTGGTTAGTGAAAATCGATGTGTTGGTGAAGAGCGAGTAGCAGTTGTACATGTAGGCCTTGAAGTTCTCGTAGGTCACAAGTGCGTTCTCCTCCGTAAGGGTAAGAGTGGGGTTTCTTTCCAGATAGTCGTCGTTACATCCGGAAGCGGCCAACAGTGTAACACCAATTGCGGCCGGTAGAAGTATTTTATTCAATTTCATTGTTTGGGCGATGTTTAGAAGGTTATGTTAGCACCGATGGACCAAGTGCGATAGAAGGGATATGCCCAGCTGAGGTTTTCGGGGTCATAACCTTTGGGAAGGCTGGTCCAGGTGTGGAGATTTTCAACAGAACCATATACACGGAACTGAGCTACACTGATTTTCTTGAGCCACTTGGTGGGGAAGGTGTAACTTTTACCTTTGCAGCGAGATTCAGAGTTAACATTTGCTTTCTGAATT
>CAZASF010000029.1:0-28955 GCA_964487725.1 uncultured Bacteroides sp.
CCTTTTTAAGATAAATTTACCATGCTCTTATTTTGCCACTGCAAACTTAGAGTTTCTTTTATACTAATCTCTCCATGAGCCATTGGGGATATATAAACAACATTAACAACAGATATGAACAAACTAATCATACCATTCATTCTGATTTTTAGTATCTTTGGCGCTGTACTGACTTCATGCTCGGATGATGAACCAAAGGACAAAGTCAAGGAGATTACTATGTACGTATCTTCTGAGACAGGCTTTATGTATGGTCTTTTCGATACATACGGAGAATATCCCATTGAATGTATGCTTGTCATGACAGAAGACGACCGTAGCGATTGGTCTCCGTTGTCGTTTCAAGGCATTCAGGGGTTCTCCTATGAGAGAGGTCATGAATATGAACTCCGTGTCAAACGTACCATCATGGCAAATCCGCCAGCCGATGGGTCTGACAGATATTATGAATTGGTAAGAATTGTATCCGATATACTCGTGACAGAACCAGAGGTGTCAGTTGATGAAAACATTGTATCGGAAGAGGACATTGAGTACTATGAGGGTTGCCCTATAGAGAAATATTCAATCAATCCGCTATATTATGTGGATGACAATGGCATGATTACATACGCTGATGGAAGTTCTGTGCCCTCATACGACAATGCAAGGATATGGTATGAGAATATTATGGATAAGACAGACTCCAATTGGATTGATTATCAAAAGATACCATATCAGGCCACCTATACGTATGTATTTCCCCCATTAAACGAGAAAGTCCGTCTTGTTAGGAGCGACTCTCACGGACCATTGTTCAGTGAAGTTGTTACTGAAGAAGAGTTCGACTATGTCGTCAATACTATGAAGTCAGAAGAAGAGGTGAAATACACTCTAATTCTTGCGAACGTTTATAAGAAAGGAATTCAACGATTGGAACTAACAATCAAGAAAAAATAGTTCAGATTTAAAATTCTCATACCAGTCAGAACAATAACATTTATAAAAACATAGGTTCCAAAAAATACAAAATTTTTTCGGAAAATTTTCACTCACCCAACAACCCGACCATTTAACCAATCTGGCATGTCTACATCATACAAGGGTTGCGATCAAATTGATCGCAACTCTGTAACATGGAGCTATATGCTTTCCAGATGGATTTTTTTACTTCTTCAAATATAACCATATCTTATAATCAGTAATTTAATATTATATGGTACAAATATGGGATTTCAAATAGCAAAGAATGACATCGTTTACTCCATCGTTTTTATTTTGGGAGGATAATTGAGGCCCAGTTGGGAAGTTCATCAACGTAGCGTTTCACAAGCTCGCCATTGTTCATTCTGAACAGAATCTTTGCATCCGCATCCTCTACGGAGTTATCGTAGACGTATAGACGGTCGACAATTGGAACAACAAGTTGACAGTTGGCTATAGACTTGTCATAACGAGAAATGATTTTAGGAATGGGGACATCGTGACCTCCATTCAAGACGCGGTTAGCAACTCGCTTAGCGTTAATGGTAGGAGATACGGTTGAAACAAAAAACAACCTGATAAAAAATCCTGCCATCTTTGCCCGCATTATATAATCCACCTTATCGCCAGCCGACATGACCGTCTCGAAAATATGGCTTTTCCGTTCGGCAAGACATCGCTCGCGCCAGTCATTACAATAGTTTGCTGCTTTTAAAACTGCCTCACGATCGTTCCAATCTCCAAATATATCACGAGCCACATTGTCGGGATTTATGTACTCGGAATCCTCCAGCCATTCATGGTGAAGAATTTTTGAGGTCACAGAAGTCTTGCCAGACCCATTGGGTCCGGCAATCACGATCAGTACAGGTCTATGCTCAGTAGCTGCCATTTTTAATTCTATTTATGGCATCGCCCCATTTCTCCTGTGCCGCGTGCGAGGCAGCCTTGATACCGGCAGCCACACGTTCGGCAGCCCGGCGAGTGCTTTCGCGCGCATCCTCGGCTACCTCGCGCATAATCTGAGCCATGCGCTCATCGCCCGGCTCCTCCATCGATGTAAGCCGATAACTATTCATCTGCTCTTCCGACATAATCTATAATCTTTTCTTATTCAACGCCAAAGTTACGAAAAAAGTCTGAACCAACCCATAATCAACCTAAATAAAGAATAATCTATAAAAAAGGGTTGCAATCGTAAGGACTGCAACCCTTTTCAGATAGATTTATGTGTTTTCAATTACATCATTTCACTTCTTCGAAGTCAACGTCGGTTACGCCATCGCCATTGCCGGGGTTAGGAGTAGGACCTGACTGAGGGCCGCCCTGTGCTCCCTGCTGGGCCTGAGCCTGAGCGTTAAGGATGTCCTGCTGGGCTGCACCGAACGATGTTTCGATTGCCTTGATTGCGGCATCGATTCCTTCAATGTTCTGTGCTTTGTGGGCTTCCTTAAGCTGGGTGAGAGCCGTTTCGATGGGGGCTTTCTTGTCGGCCGGAATCTTGTCGCCAAGTTCGTTGAGCTGCTTTTCGGTCTGGAATATGATTGCATCGGCCTGATTGAGTTTGTCAATGCGCTCTTTTTCCTTGGCATCAGCAGCGGCGTTTGCGGCAGCTTCATCCTTCATTCGCTTGATTTCAGCATCGGTCAGACCACTTGAGGCCTCAATACGGATGCTCTGTTCCTTACCGGTAGCTTTATCCTTGGCTGATACATTGAGGATACCGTTGGCATCAATCTCAAATGTAACTTCAATCTGCGGGATTCCACGAGGAGCGGGTGCAATGCCGTCAAGATGGAATTTACCAAGAGTCTTGTCGTCCTTAGCCATGGGGCGCTCGCCCTGAAGAACGTGGATCTCAACAGAAGGCTGATTGTCAGCGGCAGTAGAGAATGTTTCGCTCTTGCGGGTAGGAATGGTGGTGTTGGCTTCAATAAGTTTGGTCATCACACCACCAAGGGTTTCGATACCCACTGACAGAGGCACAACATCAAGAAGAAGCACATCTTTCACATCGCCTGAGAGCACACCGCCCTGAATGGCAGCACCTACTGCTACAACTTCATCGGGATTAACACCCTTTGAGGGAGCTTTGCCGAAGAATTTCTCAACAACCTGCTGGATTGCAGGGATACGGGTTGAACCACCCACAAGGATAACTTCGTTGATATCCTTGGCCGTCAGACCGGCATCCTTGAGTGCCTGCTCGCAAGGAGCGATAGTGGCGTTGATAAGCTTGTCGGCAAGCTGCTCGAATTTTGCACGGGTCAAGGTTTTCACAAGGTGCTTGGGAATTCCGTTGACCGGCATGATGTACGGCAGGTTAATTTCAGTAGATGTAGTGCTGGAAAGCTCTATCTTGGCCTTTTCAGCTGCTTCTTTCAGACGCTGAAGCGCCATAGGATCCTGACGGAGGTCAACGCCCTCTTCTTTCTGGAATTCATCGGCAAGCCAGTCAATGATTACGTGGTCAAAGTCATCACCGCCAAGGTGAGTATCACCGTTGGTTGACTTCACTTCAAACACGCCGTCGCCAAGTTCGAGAATTGAAATATCGAATGTACCACCGCCGAGGTCGAACACGGCAATCTTCTGATCTTTATCAGTTTTGTCAAGTCCGTAGGCAAGGGCTGCGGCGGTAGGTTCGTTGACGATACGTTTCACCGTGAGTCCGGCAATTTCACCGGCTTCCTTGGTTGCCTGACGCTGAGAGTCATTGAAGTAAGCAGGCACGGTGATAACAGCTTCGGTTACTGACTGTCCGAGATAATCTTCAGCAGTCTTCTTCATCTTCTGAAGAATCATTGCGGAGATTTCCTGAGGAGTGTATTCGCGTCCGTCAATGTCAACACGCGGAGTATTGTTGTCGCCACGCACAACTTTATAAGGCACGCGTTCGATTTCACTTTTAACCTGATCGTAGGTTTCGCCCATGAAGCGCTTGATTGAATAGATGGTACGCTTGGGGTTGGTGATTGCCTGACGCTTTGCGGGATCACCCACCTTACGTTCACCTCCATCAACGAAAGCCACAACCGACGGAGTGGTGTTACGTCCTTCGCTGTTGGGGATTACAACGGGGTCGTTACCTTCAAGTACGGCCACGCATGAATTAGTTGTTCCAAGGTCAATACCTATAATTTTTCCCATAATGTTAGAAAGTTTGTAAGTTATATTTTTTATTGTTTTAGTCTATGATTAATCGGACCGCGCTCCTGCGGTCTGTCATTAATGTAAACAAAATCTATGCCAAAAAGTTGCGTTTAACCCAACCCGCAAATTATCAACACATTACAAAACTGACAAATTTACATCACCTCTGACATTCATGACACCCGTCCGCGCCTGAATCAGACGTTTTTTAGGGCGTGCCATGTTATTTAATGGTGCATCAGTGGGCAATTAGGAAAAAATTTACTAAATTTGCAGATAATTAATTGAAAACTAACAATCATATCAATATTTCAAACATCATGGACATTTCACACATTGAACACGTAGGCATTGCAGTGCCTTCACTTGATGAAGCTATTCCCTTCTACGAAAACATGCTTGGTTTCAAATGCTTTGCAATAGAAGAAGTGCCGGATCAGAAAGTCCGCACAGCCTTTTTCAAGGTTGGCCAGACAAAGATAGAACTTCTTGAAGCAACTGCGCCCGAAAGCGCCATTGCCAAATTCATAGCCAACAATGGTGGCCGCGGCGGCATCCAGCACATAGCTTTCGCAGTTGAAGACGGAGTGGCCAACGCTCTCGCCGAAATAGAGGGTAAAGGTGGCCGTCTCATTGACAAAGCCCCGCGCAAAGGTGCCGAAGGCCTCAACATAGCATTCGTTCATCCGAAAAGCTCCTGCGGCACTCTCGTTGAACTTTGCGAAGACCCCAACAAGAAATAAACCAACACCCCTACATATCAATCAACTCACTTTCTTAAACAATGAGTAATCAGCTTGAAAAAGTACAGGAACTAATAGCCCTGCGCAATGAAGCCCGCCTCGGAGGCGGCGAAAAAGCCATCCAGAAACAGCATGACCGCGGAAAATACACAGCCCGCGAACGCATTGCCCAGCTTCTTGACGAAGGATCTTTTGAAGAAATAGACATGTTTGTGCGCCATCGCTGCCACAACTTCGGACAGGAAAAGAAATCATATCTCGGCGACGGTGTGGTTACCGGTTACGGAACTATCAACGGTCGCCTTGTTTACGTTTTCGCCCAGGATTTCACCGTGTTCGGTGGCTCACTTAGCGAAACCATGGCCCTGAAAATCTGTAAAATCATGGATATGGCCATGAAGATGGGTGCCCCGGTAATCGGTCTCAACGACTCCGGAGGCGCACGTATTCAGGAAGGTATCAACGCTCTTGCAGGATATGCCGAGATTTTCCAGCGCAACATCCTTGCATCAGGTGTAATACCCCAGATTTCAGCAATTCTTGGTCCGTGTGCCGGTGGTGCCGTCTACTCCCCTGCTCTGACTGACTTCACCATAATGACCAAAGGCATCTCCTACATGTTCCTCACCGGTCCTAAGGTTGTGAAGACCGTAACAGGCGAAGATGTGACTCAGGATGCTCTTGGTGGTGCAGAAGTGCACTCCTCGAAAAGCGGCGTGGCCCACTTCGCAGCCGAAGATGGCGAAGAGTGCCTGCAGATTATCCGCAAACTCTTCAGCTACATTCCTCAGAACAACCTTGAAGAGCCCCCGTTGGTAGAGTGCAACGACCCGATTGACCGCCTGGAGGACTCACTCAACGAAATCATTCCTGACTCGGCTACCCGTCCCTACGACATGTATGAGGTTATCGGTGCCATCATTGACAACGGTGAATTCCTTGAAGTTCAGCGCAACTATGCCAAGAACCTCATTGTAGGTTTCGCACGTTTCAACGGCCAGGCTGTGGGTATCGTTGCCAACCAGCCCAAATTCCTCGCCGGCGTTCTTGACAGCAACGCATCGCGTAAGGGTGCCCGATTCGTACGCTTCTGCGACGCATTCAACATTCCTCTGGTAACCCTTGTTGACGTTCCCGGATTCCTCCCCGGCACCGGACAGGAATACAACGGTGTAATTCTCCACGGCGCAAAACTTCTCTATGCCTACGGCGAAGCCACAGTGCCCAAAGTCACCGTCACACTGCGCAAGAGCTACGGCGGAAGCCACATCGTGATGAGCTGCAAGCAGCTCCGCGGCGACATGAACTACGCATGGCCTACGGCAGAAATCGCCGTTATGGGTGGAGCCGGTGCCGTTGAAGTACTCTACGCCAAGGAAGCCAAGGCATCTGAAGACCCCAAAGCCGTACTCGCAGAAAAAGAAGCCGAATACAACAAGCTGTTCTGCAACCCCTACAACGCTGCTCGCTACGGATATATCGATGACGTTATCGAGCCCCGTAACACCCGCTTCCGCGTGATTCGCGCCCTTCAGCAACTTGCCACCAAGAAGGTGACCAATCCGGCAAAGAAACACGGAAACATTCCTCTGTAATCCTCTTTAGGATAAATACTTTTAGTTCAATATCATTCCTAATAGAGACATGAAACAGAAATTATTCATATTGCTCCTGATAGTAGCCGCATGCGCGGCCACTGCTTCAGCACAAAGCCGCCGCAATCTGCGCATAAATGAAATTATGGTGCAGAACGACAGCAACTTTGTGGATGACTACGGACACCACTCGGCGTGGATTGAGCTCTTCAACACCACGCATGCCCCCCTGCAGATTGCGAGTGTGTTCATTACCAACAACCCCGAGGCGCTTAATGAGAATCTCTCCGTCAAGGAGCGCAAGGCCCTCATGTATCCCGTGCCTCTGGGCGATGTCAACACCAAAATGCCCAAACGCCAGCACGTGGTGTTCTGGGCCGATGGACGTCCAACCCTCGGAACCTTCCACGCCAGCTTTACCCTTGAAGCCGGAAAGGACAATTGGGTTGCCATCTATGACGCCGACGGAAAAACCCTCATTGACTCTGTGACAGTACCCGCCGCACTTGGAGCCAACCAGTCGTATGCACGCATAGTTGACGGCATTGACAGCAACAAAGACGGAGAGAAAATCGGTGCCGCCGCATGGGAAATCCGCGATGACTCCAATGGCAAACCAATCACACCCAGTTCAAACAACAAAATCCGCGAGACAAACGACAAGATTGACATGTTTGCCGAAAAGGACAAGAACGGATTCGCAATGGCCATCATGGCTATGGGAATCGTGTTCTGCGCCCTGTTGCTTCTGTGCATCTGCTTCTACATAATCAGCCGCATTGGAGCCGGTGTGTCAAGCCATAACAAGAAGAAGACTCTTGGTCCGGTGAAAGACAGTTTGCCGGAAGATATAAAGGGTCATGACTCAGGCGAGGAAATTGCAGCGATTGCCATGGCACTCTACGAGCACCTCAACGCTCACGACAGCGAGAACACCATTCTCACTATCAACAAAGTGAAGCGCGCTTACTCGCCCTGGAGTTCCAAGATTTACGGACTTCGCCAACTCCCGCAAAAATAAAGATTATCAACATCGCATTTAACACCATCAACAAAGAATCAAGATGAAAGAATACAAATATAAAATCAACGGCAACATGTACAAAGTTGCCATAGGCGATATAGATAATAATATTGCCGAGGTTGAAGTCAACGGCGTTCCCTACAAAGTGGAACTCGACAAGGAGAAAAAACCTGTCACAATCATCAACGCTCCTCGTCCTTCGGCCGCTCCCCGCACCGCCGATGGAGGCAAAGTCATAGCCAAACCCGCAACCAAATCCACCGGCGGACATAAGGTTGTTTCCCCGCTGCCCGGCACAGTTGTATCAATAGCTGTCAAGGTGGGAGACTCGGTTAAGGCTGCCGATACCGTAGCTGTGCTCGAAGCAATGAAGATGGAAAACGCCATCCATGCAGGCCGCGACGGAGTCGTGAAGTCAATTGATGTAAACGCCGGTGACGCAGTGCTCGAGGGTGCCACCCTGATCACCATAGAATAAACTAATCCAACCCTTCAAATCTGAAATTATGGATTTTGGTGAATTTCTGCTAAACAACCTTCAGCAATTCTGGAACCTGACAGGATTCCACAATGCCACGTGGGAGCACTTCGTGATGCTCGGCGTGGGTCTGTTCTTTATATGGCTCGCAATCAAGAAAAACTTCGAGCCTATGCTACTTGTCCCCATCGGCTTCGGTATGCTCATAGGTAACATTCCTTTTGACACCACCGCCGGTCTTGAAGTGGGAATCTACGAAGAGGGCTCTGTGCTCAACATACTATATAATGGTGTCAGCGCCGGATGGTATCCGCCACTCATATTCCTCGGAATCGGAGCAATGACGGACTTCTCGGCACTAATCGCAAACCCGAAACTGATGCTTATTGGTGCCGCCGCCCAATTCGGTATCTTCGGAGCCTACATGGTGGCGCTTCTGCTTGGATTCGCTCCTGATCAGGCCGGTGCAATTGCCATTATCGGTGGTGCCGATGGTCCTACGGCTATATTCCTCTCTTCGAAGCTCGCTCCCAACCTCATGGGTGCCATTGCAGTATCAGCATACTCCTACATGGCTCTTGTTCCCGTGATACAGCCGCCTATTATGCGACTCTTCACAACGAAGAAAGAGCGCCTTATCAAGATGAAACCCGCGCGTGCCGTGTCACAGAACGAGAAAATCATCTTCCCGATTGTGGGTCTGCTTCTGACATGCTTCGTTGTTCCCTCAGGTATTCCTCTGCTCGGTATGCTGTTCTTCGGCAACCTTCTCCGCGAATGTGGCGTCTGCAACCGTTTGGCAAAGACGGCCTCCAACGCTCTTACCGACATTGTCACCATCCTGCTTGGCATGACAGTAGGTGCCTCCACTCAGGCATCTGAATTCCTCACCCCGCAGACTGTAGGAATCTTTGCTCTCGGATTCATGGCTTTCATCATTGCCTCTTCAAGCGGTGTGCTTTTCGTGAAGCTCTTCAACCTGGTGCTCCCGCACAACAAGAAGATCAACCCGCTTATCGGCAACGCCGGTGTATCTGCCGTACCTATGTCAGCGCGCATCTCCAACAATCTTGGACTGGAATATGATCCGAGCAACTATCTGCTCATGCATGCCATGGGCCCGAACGTTGCAGGTGTTATCGGTTCGGCTGTAGCCGCCGGTGTACTTCTCGGATTCCTCGCCTGATAAATATCCCTTACAAAAAACCCGGCGCGGTACAACAGACGAATCATCTCAGTCTGAAGTACCGCGCCTGATTTGCATATATTATCAATTAAACGCTATATTAATCCCTATCTTTGAAAATCTTAAACAATTACTGTATGCCCATTGTTAAAATAATACCAGTCAGTGAAACACAGACCGCATTTAAGATTATTATCGTGTGAATCCTGAACTAAAGAAGACAAATGATTACCCAGACAGTTATAGACCAGCTATACAAGAAGTTCAAGAATCCCCCTACGTCGGCCGATGAACTTGATGTTGACCTGCTATTCGAGCACCTTATAGAGAATCATGACATTCAGATAGATGATCATGCCAATCTCATCATAGGCAGCATGCCGGAAACATCACCGTTTCACAGGATTCCACTGTCGAACATCCATGCAATAGTGGAATTCGAGAACAAGGTGGCAATTGTGCTTCATTCATCAATTATATTTCTCAGCAAACGCGACAATCGCACAAGCGTGCACATAAAGATTCCGAAACGCTCACTGCTGCAACGGCTATTCCCGAGCCGCGAACCAAAGTTCTAACCCTGAACTTCCACATTAATAATGATACAAAAAAAGCTTCCGCAACGACGGAAGCTTTTTTATGAATTAAGTTACAGATGGGCAACTTATGCGCCTTTCACCTTGTCTACAATTGCCTTAAATGCGACAGGATTGTTGAGGGCGAGGTCAGCAAGAACCTTACGGTTGATTTCGATGCCTGACTTATGGATGAGGCCCATGAGTTTGCTGTAGGAGAGATCCTCCATACGGGCAGCGGCATTGATACGCTGAATCCAGAGTGCACGGAAATTGCGCTTCTTATCTTTGCGGTCGCGGTAAGCGTAGGTCAGACCTTTTTCCCAAGTGTTCTTGGCTACGGTCCACACATTGCGGCGACATCCGAAGTAACCACGGGTGAGTTTTAAGATTTTCTTTCTGCGAGCTCTTGAAGCTACATGATTTACTGATCTTGGCATTTCTTTAATAGATTGTGAAAGTTAGCGGCTGATTTTGCTCTTTAGTGCTAAACATTCGGTTAATAAAAAGTGAGTAATAAAACACACGGATTAAACAATTGCTTTCCGGAGAAATTTTCTCTTACTTGAGGCCAAGCAATTCCCTTACGGACTTGTTGTTTGTTTCGTCAACAATCGTGAAGTGAGTAAGGTTACGTTTCTGCTTTTTGGTCTTCTTTGTGAGAATGTGGCTCTTGTAAGCGTGTTTTCTCTTGATCTTTCCTGATCCGGTAAGGGCGAACCTCTTTTTGGCACCGGAATTAGTCTTAATCTTAGGCATTGTAAAATGAATTGTTATTAAAAATATTTATTCGAGTTGAACTCTTTTTATTTCTTTTTGGGTGAAATCATCAGAATCATCCGTTTCCCCTCAAGGACGGGCATTTGCTCTACCTTTCCGTATTCTTCCAAATCGTTGGCAAAGCGGAGAAGGAGAACCTCACCTTGCTCCTTGAAGAGGATTGAACGACCACGGAAAAACACGTAGGCTTTCACCTTGGCACCTTCCTGAAGGAATCCTATGGCATGCTTCAACTTGAAGTTGTAGTCATGGTCATCGGTCTGGGGTCCGAAGCGGATTTCCTTAACCACAACCTTTGTGGCCTTGGCCTTCTGCTCCTTCTGATGCTTTTTCTGCTGATAGAGGAACTTCTGATAGTCAAGAACCTTGCACACCGGAGGCTCGGCCGTGGGCGAGATTTCAATCAGGTCAAGGCCCTGTTCCTCGGCGATTTCAAGTGCCTCACGAATGGAGTATATCCCGGGGGTGACATTGTCACCGACCAGACGCACCTCACGTGCACGGATGTGTTCGTTGGTAGCATACTGATCCTTAGCGGTGGCAGGACCACGTCGCTGCTGAGGATTGCGTACGGGGTTCGGGCGACGGGGCCCGGCGGGATTAAATGGCTTTTTCTGCATTCAGTGAGTTACTAATTATTAATCATTTCTTCGACTTCACGAGTCAAATTTTCTGCAAAGGTAGTAATTTTCATCGTACCTTTATCACCTTCGCCCTGTTTTCTTACAGAAATTTCTCCATTATTGGCCTCTTTTTCTCCAACAATGAGAAGATAGGGTATGCGTTTGAGCTCGTTGTCGCGGATTTTCTTTCCGATTTTCTCGTTGCGGTCATCAACGATTGTCCTGACATCGGCCACGTTGAGCTGACGGGCCACTTCATGGGCATAGTCATTGTACTTTTCGGAAATCGGAAGCACAACAGCCTGATCGGGAGCCAACCACAGCGGGAACTTGCCGGCTGTATGCTCAAGAAGCACAGCCACAAAACGTTCCAGAGAGCCGAAAGGCGCACGGTGAATCATGACCGGACGATGTTTCTGGTTGTCCGAACCGGTGTATTCGAGCTGGAAACGTTCAGGAAGATTGTAGTCAACCTGGATTGTTCCGAGCTGCCAACGACGACCGAGAGCGTCCTTGACCATAAAGTCAAGTTTAGGACCATAGAAAGCAGCTTCGCCAAGCTCTTTGCGGGCTTTAAGGCCTTTCTCCTCACACGCCTCTATGATGGCTTGTTCAGCAAGATGCCAATTCTCATCGCTTCCTATGTACTTTTCTTTATTCTTGGGGTCACGGAGCGAAATCTGCGCCTCAAAATTTTCAAATTTGAGAGCCTTGAAAATGTAGAAGATGATGTCCATTACTTTCAGGAATTCATCTTTTATCTGGTCAGGAGCGCAGTAGATATGGGCGTCATCCTGCGTGAATCCTCTTACTCGTGTAAGTCCGTGAAGCTCACCGCTCTGTTCATAACGGTACACTGTACCGAACTCAGCCAGGCGGAGGGGAAGATCGCGGTAACTGCGGGGCAACGCACGGAATATCTCGCAGTGATGCGGGCAATTCATGGGCTTCAACAGATACTCTTCGCCTTCCTCAGGAGTGTGTATGGGCTGGAATGAATCCTTACCGTATTTTGCATAATGGCCTGACGTAACATAGAGCATCTTGTTGCCTATATGGGGAGTGATTACCTGCTGATAACCGTATTGTTTCTGAATCTTGCGGAGGAATTGCTCCAGACGGTCGCGAAGGGCTGCTCCTTTGGGGAGCCATAGAGGCAGACCGGCACCAACATTCTGAGAGAATGCGAAAAGCTCCATCTCTTTACCGAGTTTACGGTGGTCACGCTTCTTGGCTTCTTCCAACAGAGTCAGATACTCATCAAGCATCTTCTGCTTGGGGAACGTGATACCATACACTCTGACAAGCTGATTACGCTTCTCATCACCGCGCCAATAAGCTCCGGCAAGCGACATTACCTTCACAGCCTTGATGGGGGCAGTGGTTGGGATGTGCGGGCCGCGGCAAAGGTCAGTGAAATTGCCCTGGGTATACGTGGTTATATGACCATCCTCAAGTTCGCTGATCAGCTCACATTTGTACACCTCGTCACGGTCGCCGAAAAGTTTGAGGGCATCGGCCTTGGATATATCCTTACGCACAATATCCTGCTTTTGACGGGCCAGCTCGAGCATTTTCTTCTCTATTTTGGGAAAATCCGCGGCAGTAATAACATTGTCGCCCGGATCTATGTCATAATAGAATCCGTTTTCAACAGCCGGGCCAATACCAAATTTCACTCCGGGATAAAGTTCCTGCAGTGCTTCGGCGAGAAGATGGGCCGAGCTATGCCAGAAAGCGTGTTTGCCTTCCGGATCATCCCATTTGAAAAGTTTGATTTCGGCATCTTCCGCTATAGGGCGGGTTAGATCCCATTCCTGTCCGTTGACAGAGGCTGCGAGAACATCCTGTGCAAGCCGGGGACTAATGCTGCCGGCTATTTCAAGAGGAGTGACTCCGCTTTCAAATTGTTTTACCGATTTGTCGGGAAATGTAATATTTATCATTGATATTCAGTAAATTAGCGCATCAATACGACTTGCCGCCAATGGCTGCAAGCCGTATTCGAGTGCAAATTTACGTTATTTATTTGATTTATCAATGCTTACCAAGCCGATTTTTCATAGTTTCTGCGAGTCAAGCCATGAAAAAATTTCGGTATATGCAATGGCCTTCACATCCGGTTCAGTAAGTGGAATGTCCACTTCTCCATCGTATACGGTAAAGAACGTTACCTTAGCTCCCGGTTTCCCGCTGATAGGGGCCGCCTTGTCAGATTGCATAACAAGTGTTGGCACCCCAATACTGCCCTTTGTCAGAGCTTTCGTGGCTATATCTACGGCTTTCTGCCATGCGCCACCATCATTTTCGAAAATCTTGTTATAGGAAAGGAACGGACTGTTGAGCACTATGGCATTGATCCCTACATCTTCGCCGGCGTATGCTTCCATGAAAAGCGCTACGCTCAGTGCCCCCGTACAGTGACCAAAGAGTACGATTTCCGTTATACCGTCACGCTTCATGGTATCTATTCCGGCACGTATAAAGTCAAAGTAATCACGCAGTTCACGCTGCTCCGTTCGTGCTTCTCCGGGATGTATCTTGCGTTGGTTGCCTCGTAGATCAACGGCGTAGAAATTAAACCCATGACGGTTGAACTCCAATGCCATCTCCTTCTGAAATGGAGTGTCCGTAACGCTGTGGACATACAGAACTCCTTTGTCCGATTCTCCGGGTGCGTTCTTACGTAAAATATTGCATTTAACCTTACCGGAGTAGTCATCGCCTCCGTCAAATATCATCATGTCATAACCGTGGCCTGATTCATCCTCAGGCATCCACAGTTGCGTCGACATTCTATTCTGATGTGTCATATAATCATAATTTTTTGAGAGATTGAAGTATGTTGTAGATATGTTCGCTTCTTGTCTTCAGGTCTGGCTGGAGAATCGAAGCTTCCTTCGGATCAGTCATTTTCAGGTCGGCATAACGATCCTCACCGTTGATAAACGTTATGAGCGAACCATCGGGAGCGGGAGCATCAACAGTAAGGGGCTCTGTGTTAGCAGGGTTATACCTGTAGAGTGGCCAGTAGCCTGCACGTACCGCAAGTTTCTCTTCCACTATCGAATGCCCCATACCGCTGCGAATACCGTGGTTTATGCAAGGGCAATAGGCAATAACTACAGATGGGCCGGGATATGCCTCAGCCTCAGTCAGAGCGTCTATAGCCTGCTGGAAGTTTCCGCCAAGAGCTATGGATGCCACATATATGTTACCGTAGGTCATCATCATGCGCCCGAGGTCTTTTTTATATGTCCGCTTCCCATCGGCAGCGTATTTTACCGTGGCACTGATAGGAGTAGCTTTTGACATTTGTCCTCCCGTGTTGGAGTAACACTCGGTGTCAAGGATAAGGACGTTGATATTGATGTTCTGTGCCAGCACATGGTCAAGACCGGCGAAACCAATGTCGTATGCCCAACCATCGCCACCGATTGCCCAAACCGACTTCTTTCCCATCATGTCAGCAGCCGCAAGTATTCTATCGGTCAACTCATTTCCATCCGGGTTAGAGGACTTAATGGCATTTACCAACGCATTGCCGGCAGCGGAAGAATCCGCCGCAGAATCGAAAGCTGCTATCCATTTGCGGGCGGCGTCAGTTACGGCAGGCGGTGTGGTTTTATCGGCCATTAGCGCCTCTACATCGCTCTTGAGAGCCAAACGACGATACTCTACTGCACATGCCATTCCGTAGCCATACTCCGCATTGTCCTCAAACAGGGAGTTGGCCCATGCCGGTCCCTTCCCATCGTATCTCTTGCAATATGGATTGCTCGGGAAAGTAGCGCCATAAATGGACGAGCATCCTGTGGCATTGGCTATAATCAACCTTTCACCGAAAAGTTGAGTCACCAGTTTAACGTATGGTGTCTCGCCGCAACCGGCACATGCTCCGGAGAACTCAAACAAAGGCTGCTGGAACTGAGACCCTTGCAGAGTGTTTCTACGTACAAGATTATCCTTAACGGATACATTGGCCGTGAGATAATCGAGCATCCGTGACTCATAATCGAACACGCTGTCAATCGGCGTCATAGTCAAAGCGTGTCCGGGGCAAACAGTGGCACATGATCCGCAGCCAAGGCAATCAGCCGGATAGGCCTGAATCCTGTACTTAAGTCCTTTGAGCGCAGGAGAATGAGCATCCGCCACCGCCAAATCCTGCGGCGCGGCAGCGGACTCTTTGTCATCCAACAGGAACGGTCTGATCGCCGCATGCGGACACACGAGCGAACATTCCGTACACTGGATGCATTTTTCATCATTCCACACGGGAATGGTTATAGCAATCCTACGCTTCTCGTAGGCCGAGGTTCCCATAGGCAGCAACCCATCAGCAGCAAACTTCGACACCGGAAGATTATTACCCAACAATTTAAGACATGGCTCTACCACATCCTTAATAAATTCCGGAGCGTTTGCATTCGCTGAAGGTTGAGAATCTTGTGCCTCAGCCCACGAAGAAGCGTAGGTTATTTCTTTGACAGCAGCAACCGCAGCATCAATTGCCGCAAGATTACGCTGCACCACATCGCCGCCCTCATGCATGTAGGCGGTCTTTACTTGTTCCTTAAGTTGTTCTATAGCTGAATCGTAGGGCAAATGGTCAGACATGAGATGCAGGAACACAGTTGACATTATGGTATTGACTCTCACGCCGAGATTATTTGCCGTTGCAATGGCTATTGCATCAATATTGTAGAACCGGGCTTTTTTAGAGGCTATAGCCCGTTTGAGTCGTGCCGGAATCTTTGACTCCATCTGCTCGGATGTCCAAGAAGAGTTCATAACAAATATACCGCCCTCCTTGAGCTGGTCAAGCATATCAAAACGATTGACATAGACATCCTTATTGCAGCCCACATAGTCAGCATTGACAATGGAATATTCCGAACGTATAGGATCCGGGCCATAACGCAGTTGCGATATGGTGTACCCGCCTGATTTCTTGGCCGAATATTTGAAATAGGCCTGAGAATATCCGCCGCTGGTCTGCGTAATTATGTCGGCTAACTGGCGCGTTGCACCAACTGTGCCGTCCGAGCCCATTCCGTAGAACACAGCCTGATGAAGATTCGGAGCTGTATCGATAAAATGGACTGTGTCAACAGCAAGAGATAACCCGGTGACATCGTCGTCAATGCCGACAGTGAACCGTTTTTTAGGCTGCGTACGGCCCATTTCATCATACACCGCCTTAACCATCACGGGATTAAACTCCTTACTTGACAATCCGTAGCGACCGCCTATGACCTTCAACCGACGATCTGATTCCAGAACAGCAGATGCTATATCGACAAACAACGGTTCGCCGTATGCCCCCGGTTCCTTTGTGCGGTCAAGCACAGCCACCGTCACCGCCGACTCCGGGATGAGCGACAGTATATCCTCAGCCGGGAATGGCCTGTACAGATGAACGCTTATCACTCCCACTTTATAGCCATGGGCATTAAGCCATTCAACCGTTTCCTTTATCACCTCTGTTGATGAGCCCATGGCCACTATTACACGATCGGCATCAGCCGCTCCATAATAATCGGCAACGGAAAGCTGACGGCCGGTCAGCGCCGACACCTTTTTCATGTAGTCCTTTACGATGCCCGTCATTGCATCATAGTAGGGATTGCACGCCTCACGTGCCTGAAAATACACGTATGCATCCTGGGATGTTCCTTTAAGCGAAGGATGCTCTGGATTCAAAGCCCGTTCCCTGAACTGCTTGACTTTCTCCCAGTTGACCAGAGGCCGCATTGATTCGTAAGGAATAGTCTCTACGGTTGATACCTCATTGGACGTGCGCCATCCGTCAAAGAAATGCAATACCGGAAGAGAACCCTCAATGGCAGCAAGGTGAGAAACAAGGGCCAAATCCATTGTTTCCTGAACAGAAGATGAAGAAAGCATCACGAATCCGGTGGCCCGGCAGGCCATCACGTCCTGATGGTCGCCGAAAATGCTCAACGCATGCGAGGCAAGTGACCTGCACCCCACGTGGAAAACGCCCGGCAGCAACTCGCCCGCAATCTTGTACATATTGGGAATCATCAGCATAAGCCCCTGTGAAGAAGTGAACGTGGTTGCCAACGCACCGCCTGACAAGGCGCCATGTGTGGCACCCGCAGCCCCAAGTTCACTTTCCATCTCACGAACTTCCATTGTGGAGCCCAGGAGGTTCTTCCTGCCTGCGATGGCCCACTTGTCGGCAGTTTCGCCCATAGATGCGATAGGCGTAATGGGATAGACGGTGGCTATCTCACTTAGAGCGTATGCAACGTATGCGGCGGCAGTACAACCGTCCATATTCACCCGTGTAGGAGCCTCTTCCATATTCTTTTCAGTTACAAAATCCCGCTCCCGGCATAGAGGGAATCACAATATGACCGGAAGCAGGACGGATTGATTTAATCAACAACATTTATAAGTTTATGCATCATCAAGCAAATGCTCTAATACACATGTCCGTAATCCATATCCAAAGAGGACAGAACCCTACAAACAGGATTACACTAAGCGTAAGCGACGAGGTTCCGGTAGCTACGTACCGCCCATATTCGTCGGCAATGATTATACCTGAGAATGCCGGGGGAAGTGCACATGCAACAACGAGCATTCTAAGATTTTCAGGCTCCATGTGGCAAACAAGGCCCAGGATCAGGACAACCGCCGGCATAATAATCATCTTCATGATTGAGCCGAGGATAACCTGCCAGTTGATTGAAACCTTGATTGAAGAAAGGGTGATACCGGCTGAGAACACGGCCATTGAGGCATTTGCCTTGGCGATAAGGTCAAATGACGGGCTGAGTTCTTTCGGCCATGGAATTCCAACGAGAACCCATATCACAGCGAGAATAGGAGCCCATGCCACAGGTTGTTTCAACGCATTGATCACAGGGACCCATGCACTCTCCTTCTTGCCGCTTCCGGGGCTCTCTTTTTCAAGAGATGCGTTCATCAGCGAAAGGCCAACCGGAATACCAACGGCATTAACCACGATACCTACGATGGCAACAACAAGAGCCACTGCAGGAGTTGTGCCGAATATAGGTTCGAGCACGGCAAATCCGAGGAAGCCGATTGTAGGCGAACCACTGATCAAAGCCGATATGGCGGCATCAGCGCCGGTATTGGACTTGAACATTCTGAACACGAAGTAGACCAGCATAAAACACCCCATGATACCGATCAACGACACAAGGGATAACTTCAGGTCATGATAGAGCATTTCGCGCGTTGACTGGACTATCGATACGAACAATGCTGCCGGCAATGCGAAGTCAAGGACAACCTTGTTGAATTTCTTTGAGTCATCTCCGGTAAACGCGCCCTTTTTGCCGGCTATAAAACCTGCCAGCATGACAACAACGATAGGGACTATCGCATATAGTAAGACATGTTCCATAATTAAGAGAAAGTTTGGTTAGTAAAAACGGTCCGTAAAGGGCTGCGTATTGATAATAAAAGTCCGGTGAGCAAGCTGAGTCTTTTCGCCATGCCGGCCCACCGGACATGTTAGAGTCAGACGGTGTAGTCAATCAGCGGAGCAGGGTTCAGGTAACCGATATGACCTGATTCCTTACCGGCTGCCGGATCAAGCTGAACGTCAATAATGCACGGTTTCTTGGCTGCTATAGCAGCTTCGAGCGCGCTCTTGAGGTCAGCCGTGTTGTCAACCCGGTAGTTGTCAGCGCCGAATGCTTCGGCTATGCAATTGTACTTGGCGTTGATGTCAAGGGTTGTGGGCGCAGGAGCTCCCTTGCCGCTCGGATCCTCACCTATACCATTGTAGATACCGCCATTGTTGAAGATGACAACGGTTACAGGAAGTTTGTATCGGCATACGGTTGCGAAATCCATTCCGGAGAAACCAAACGCTGAGTCGCCCATAACGGCAACAACACTCTTGCCTGTTGACACCGCGGCACCGATACATGAACCAAGGCCCATACCCATGATTGACCATGATGCACAGTCAACACGGTGGCGAGGCAATGACATATCCACGGCATCACGTGTATCATCGAGCGTATTGGCACCTTCGTTGATAAGAATTACGTCAGGATTTGCCTCAAGAATTGGTTTGACAACTGATAATGCGCTCCAATGATTCATCGGCATCACGTTAGCATTGTCGGTCAATCTTGTGGCGAACTTGGCATTCTTGGCCTTTGATTCAGCCTGTAATGATGCAACCCACTGCGGATCAGCACTCATTGTCTTACCCTTAAGGCCGGCAAGAATCATGTCAAGAGATTCGCCCAGATCGCCAACCACAGGAGCTGCGATAGGCACGTTGCGGTCTATCTCCTTAGGCTCTACGTCGAGCTGGATGAATTTACCTTCGGGATTCCACTTTCCACGGCCAAACGAAACCATCCAGTTGATTCGGGCACCGATAACCATTACAACATCGGCCTTCTCCATTATAGTGGAACGGCAGCTGAGAGCGCTGTATTCCCCGTTATCAGGCATAAGTCCCTTGGCCATTGACATTGACAGATAAGGAATCTTGTAGGTTTCGATAAGAGTCTTGATCTTATCATCGACCTGTGCGTATGCAGCACCCTTTCCGAGAAGGATTGCCGGTTGTTTTGCTGAAGTAAGAAGCTCTACGGCACGGTCAACAGCCGCCTGTGTAGGAGCCACAGTGGAGGTAACGTCAACCGGTTCATAATAAAGTTTCTCCACATCAGCAGCGTTCATTATTTCGCCGAGTGCCGGAGTTGCCATATCAATGTAAACACCACCGGGACGTCCGCTGACGGCAATACGATATGCGCGGGCCAACGCCTGCGGAATATCCTTGGCCGATGAGCATCTGAAAGCGGCTTTCACGTAGGGACGGGCGGCATTGAGCTGGTCAAGCTGCTCGTATGTACCCATGTCCATGTCCACCATTGTGGGGTCCGATGCACCGGAAATCTGAATCATAGGATAGCAATTGACCGTTGCGTTGATGGTTGCTGTCAAGCCGTTAAGGAATCCGAGCGACGACACTGTCAGGAGCACACCCGGCTTCTTTGTCAGATATCCGTGGGTGGCGGCGGCCATACCGGCCTGCTGCTCAAAGCGGAATCCGTAGTAGTTAAGGCCAACTTTCTGCATGGCATATGCAGCTTCCGTAACAGGAATACCCACAAGGCCATACACATCCATCAACCCAAGTCGGCGAAGCGATTCCGCCAATATATACATACCCGTTACCTGCTCCGGGAACTGAGGTCCTTTTGCAGGAGTTGCGGGGGTTGTTGCTGTTGTTGACATATACTTGAATTTTATAGGTTAATCATTTTGGTTATCAATAATGAACTGTGTCAGCCCTTATTTTGCAGCAGGTTTTGGCAGCGGTTCAGTAGTTCCGTTGGCGGCAAACGATGCAATCTGATCCTGAGTGTAACCCAGAGAGGTAAGCACTGCATTCGTGTCTGCACCAAGTTCAGGAGCCGGGCCATAGGTAGGTGTGTAATTTGAAAGGGTGAACGGGCATCCAACGGTTACAAACTCACCGACTTCACCGCCCTGATTGATCTTCACGAGAGTATTTCCATCGTAAAGGCTTTCATCGGTCATGATTTCCTTGGTTGAAAGAACAGGACCTACAGGAACGCCTGCCTTGCCGAGAATATCAGTCACCTCATATTTGGTCTTGTCAGCAGTCCACTGGCCAACACGCTGGTAAATTTCCTGTTTGTGGCGGTCACGGGCATCTGCGGTGTTGAAATCAGGATTGGTAAGCCAATCTGAGAATCCTGTAGCCTGGCAGAAAAGTTCGAAGTCCTTGGCACCACGCTGAAGCACGATGTACACGTAGTTATTGGCATCAAGTTCGGAATCAATCGGGCCTGAAGGTTTACACTTGTATGTCCAACCTAACACGCCTCCGCCCTCGGTGTTACCGGAACGCGGAACGCAATCGCCGAATTTACCATTAGGATACTGCGGGAACTGGGTAAGATAACCGATCTTATCAAGAGTAAGCTGGTCACGGGTCTTGATACGGCAGAGGTTAAGACATGCATTGTGCATTGACTGATAGACATATACGCCCTCTCCCGTCTTGTTACGCTGCTGCAGCGCGGCAAGAAGACCGATAAGGAGGTGCATACCGGTGTTGGAGTCACCGAGGGCAGCGCCTGACTGAGTAGGGATGTTGTAGTCGCCGTCAAACCAGCCGGTAGTAGAAGCTGCGCCTGCAGTTACCTGAGCAATAGGCTCGTAGGCCTTAAGATCTTTGTACTTCGAGGATTCAGGGAAACCCTTGATTGTACCGTAGATACATTTAGGGTTCAGCGCATGAACTGCGTCCCAACCGAATCCAAGCTTATCCATAGCTCCGGGGTGGAGGTTTTCAACGAAAATATCACACTCCTTGATTAGCTTGGTCAGAATTTCCTTTCCATCAGGAGTTTTTGCGTTAAGTGTCAGTGATTTTTTATCAGAATTTAGCTGAAGATAATAATAGGATGGGAGATCGGGATTGAACTGAAGTTCCTTACGGGTTGCATCACCCACCCCCGGACGTTCGATTTTGATAACATCGGCACCGAGCCATGCCAACATCTGTGTACAAGAAGGGCCTGACTGTACTTCTGTAAAGTCAACCACTTTAATGCCTTGAAGAGGAGCTGTATTCATAATTAGATAAATTATAATAGGTTAGTATTCATATATGTTGCCGGAGGAATACCCTCCGGAGCACTCTTTCTTTATAGCAAAACATATCAGGGAGCGAAAAGTTTAACGCATTGTGTGTTTTTCAATTCAGTTCTTTGTGTTAATTTTGCAGCGATATGGACATCACACGCCGCAGATTTTGCAAACTATCAGCTCTTGCCGCTTTCGCAATGACCGTCATTCCGGAGAAGCTATTCGCCTCGCCGGGAACAAAAGTAAGGTTATCCGGACGTTGTTCAATTGACGTAATCCGCTGTCAGTGCTTTACGGATCTGCAATGCCGCTACCTTGACGACCCCGAAGCAGGGCCCTGCGCCCGATTCCATGTAGGCGACCGGATTGAGATAACGCCTGAAAACGTCCGCTCAATGGTGTCATCGGGCAAAATATGTCCACAGGCATGGAGAGCACTCGAACCGTACGTCATGGCGGCCTTGTCGCCCAACCCCACAGAAGAATGCGCTCCTGCCTTGACGGACAATCAGGCCATTGTCAGCTGTCCCGACGGAACCCGCCCGGTTATTTTCAAAGTAACAGCAGTCTGAGGTGTTTTAAATTTCGAAGCCCACATTGTCAACGTAGAACGTAAGCCCTTCCGTTCCCACATAAGGTTCGCCGCTGCCGGCGCTCAGCTCCACAATCACGTGCGTTGGAGTGGCATTGGCATCCCAGCCCTCTTCTATCACCGGCACCATTTTCCCCTTTGAGTTACGCGCATAGTAGGCATCTTTCTTACCGCGTAGTCCAAGCCAGCTATATGCGGCATTCTGCGAACAGTCGCCATAGACAAGCGGCATCCTGTGTCCGTTAACCCAGTTGGATGCCTTGGTGAATCGCTCGCCTCCGGTGGCCACACGTGTGGCATGTATGTTCCCGTTGGCATCCTCCCAGCGATGCTGAAGCATGACAAAGGCCACCGCCGCATCGCGCCCGGACAACTTCTTGGGCGATCCGAAGCCCGATGCCTTAGTGCGGGTGTTGACATTCGGCATCTCCACTCTGTAATCGAACACAAGATTTTTGGGCCTCTTGGTGTACGGTATGCCCATCTCCATCTTGCTATACGGATTTGATGTGCTCGTTATAGGCTCATACATACGGCCGAGGAATATCGAGCCGGCAACCATCACCTTCATGTCAAGGATTCCAAGCACCGAGACAGTCTCGAGTTGCGAACTCAGTTTTGCACATTTATTAGATTCCGAGCCCCTTATGGCAGGATACACGGCATTGGAACATTTCTCCACACCCTTTACCTTGGCATACACGTTGCTCGTAGCCCAAGGCGAGCCGCCGAGAGGCACGTAGGCCTTGTTGCCGTCTATAGTTTGGTTCGGGCCTATCTCATAGACCGTCTTCTGATTGCCACCGATAACGCCCGATTCCTTGAGGTGACGGGTAACCCAACTGTTGAAATCACCATACTTAATAGGCTCCACCACTGCGGATGCAGCGGTGACGGCACACACAGCCATGGCGGATAATATCAGTCTTGTGCTTTTCATCTCAATCCAAGTTGAATTTCAATAAAAAACCATCATGAACGGGCCATTGTTCACAAATAGCCTACGATCCAACGTTTATGATCAGATTGTCAAGAGCCACGTAAGTTGGCGTGTTCAGGCCCCACTCACCCGTGTCAGACCCGCTGAAGCTTATCTTTACTGAATTCACACGGCCCAGCGGCGTAAGGTCACATGTTGTCCACCGGGATATGATATTGGAAAGTGTGGCAGTTGCTTCGCGGCCGTCAGCAAGATACAATTCCACCGGTTGTCCGCCATTAGTTGCATTTCCATTGGCATCAAAGCCATAGAATTCAACCTTAAACCATCCTCCGGCCTCTATAAGGTTAAGGTTCGGATTGTTGCCAAACGGATTACCGTTGGCCATCACTCCGTAGGTGTAACTCGTGTTGCACACCTGAATGGAACTGAGTAAAAATTCCGCTTTCCCGGTGAAGTTAAACCGTGCAGCCCCGTTTGACGACTGAGGCCCATCGTAACCAAACGCTATGGCAAACGTGTTTGACCCATCTGCACCGGCTCCCATGTTGGCACCATCAGTCGACGCTGTGTTGTAGACGGAGCATTGATTCAAATAGGAGTACCACCATCCGTCCTGGCTGCCGGCGGGCAAATCCGACCGGTAATTCCAATTGGAAAGAATCAGGCCTCCTCCGTAGAAATCTCTCTCACCAGTCCACGAACTGACGTTAAGGCCAAACTGCATGGCCACATCGTCAGTAATCTGAATAGTAGCGCCGGAGTACTGGCTTCCGTCGTATCCGTAATAAAGATTGGCACCATACGATGTTGGGCCGGCAAGTATGGCTCCGGTATTCTCAAACGTTACCATCACATACTTATCTGTTTCCTCAAAATCGTTGTCGGAACATGATGTGATGAATGCACCGAGCATAACGACCAGTGCGGCATAGCTTAAACTTAATTTCATACCTAAATTATAATATAATCTTCCCTTTTTTGAGCGCAAAATTACTCAAATTATCACGGAAATCAGTAAATTTACGCCAAAATAACCACATATTTATGAAATTGTACAAAAAACCGCTTCTCTGCATCGCGCTGACGGCAATCATCAGCCTTGCTGCATGCTCGTCCGGCGAGTCACCGGCACTGAAAATAGCCGAAGGATTCAACACCCTCTCAACACGCATAGAGCAAGCCACATCTGATGCCAAGTCGCTTCAAATCATCGAACAGGCCAACGACGAAGTAGGCCGACAGATGGATGAGATTCTCAAGGACGAATCCGGCTACAAACTGACCGATGAAGACCGCCAAATTCTCAAGGATTCCATGAAACGCTTCCTCGAAACTTCAATGAAAAAAAGCATGGAAGTGTCGGGAGTTGAACCCGAGGGCATCGAAGAAACCGTAGCGTCAATGATGGAACTGAGAATCAATCCGCAGATTGATGCTGCAAAGACCCTCGGCGACCTCGCAGGAACAACAAAATGAACAAATTCGCTTAAAAAGAACTGAAAAGTTTGGCAATTACGCGAAAAAGTTGTTACTTTGCACTCTGTTTTGTGGCTCATCCTGTAAAGCTGTTAAAAATGATGCGCTTAGCAGTGATATGAGACTGAGATGGCGGCCACGGAACGAGTCTGAAAAGAAGTAACAAAAAAGTTTAATAGAGCTAAGTAACAAAACAGCCATGTCAAAGATTTGTCAAATCACCGGCAAGAAAGCTATGGTTGGCAATAACGTAAGCCACTCCAAGCGTCGTACAAAGCGTAAATTCAACGTCAACCTCTTCACCAAGAAGTTCTACTGGGTTGAAGAAGATTGCTGGATTTCCCTTACAATTTCAGCCAACGGCCTGCGCACCATCAACAAGAATGGTCTTGATGCAGCAATCAAGGAAGCCGTTAAGAAGGGTTATTTAACTGAAATCAAATATTTAGAATTCTAAGAAGATGGCAAAGAAAGCTAAAGGAAATCGCGTGCAGGTCATCCTTGAATGCACCGAACACAAAGCCAGCGGTATGCCCGGTACTTCTCGTTATATCACCACTAAGAACCGTAAGAACACAACCGAGCGTCTTGAGCTGAAGAAATACAATCCTATCCTTAAGAAAGTAACCGTTCACAAAGAAATAAAATAACTCTGAGACATGGCAAAGAAAACCGTCGCATCGCTTCAGAAAGGTGAAGGCCGCACCTACAGCAAGGTTATCAAAGTGGTAAAATCGCCCAAGACCGGTGCATATACATTCCAGGAACAAATGGTGCCCAACGACGCCGTTAAAGAAATCCTCAAATAAAACCCCTACCCTACCGAATTTTTTCATAACAACCCCATACGTAGCGGGACCGGCCCATTGGGCCAGTCCCGCTACCTTTATCCCCCCCCGCATGGTTGCGCTGTAGGCGCATTTTAATGGTAGCCACAGGTGAGGCCGTCAGGCCGTAACCCGTGGAAAACCGCCACAAAGCCGGATCGGCTCGGTTGTCCACAAGGACAACGATCTTTCGTAACCGGAACACCGAGCCTCTGCGAGGTGTGACCGGCCAACCGCCCCACCACTCCCGGCGTCCGCTCAGGACGCCGATTGAAAACATCGAGGTCAAGACCTTTCTTCTTATTCTCATCGATTTACTAACTATTACCCTCCTCACCGAGAACAATTCTGGATAAACGGGGAATATTAATCAATAAAGATAGTAGAAAAATTGATTTTTTCCGTAAATTTGCCGGCAGAAAACTTTATGAATCTCAACGAATAAGACTGAACAGAAATGAGAAAATGGCGCATTGAGGACAGCCGGGAGCTCTACAACATAGCCGGATGGGGGCGTAAATATTTCACCATCAATGACAAAGGGCACATTGCCGTTACGCCTCGTGAAGGGTATGCCTCAGTGGATTTGAAGGAGGTGATGGACGAGCTGCAGGTTAGAGACGTAAGCGCGCCATTACTGCTCAGGTTTCCCGACATTCTTGACAACCGAATTGAAAAGATTTCCAACTGCTTCAAAAAAGCAGCGAAAGAATACGATTACACGGCCGAGAACTATCTCATATACCCTATCAAGGTCAACCAGATGCGTCCGGTTGTGGAGGAGCTCGTCTCACACGGGCGCAAGTTCAACATTGGCCTTGAAGCCGGTTCGAAGCCGGAACTGCATGCCGTTTTGGCCACGAACATTGCTGACAACGCATTGATTATCTGCAACGGATATAAGGATCAGAACTTCGTGGAGCTCGCGCTTCTGGCGCAAAAGATGGGGCGCAGAATCTATCTTGTTGTGGAAAAGCTCAACGAGCTTAGACTCATCGCATCGGTTGCCAAACGGCTTGGAATTACGCCCAACGTTGGAATAAGAATCAAGCTATCGTCATCAGGCTCCGGAAAATGGGAGGAATCGGGAGGCGACCGCTCCAAATTCGGGCTCAATTCCAGCGAATTGCTTGAAGCATTCAATTTCCTTCGTGAACATGACATGGTGGACTCGCTGAAACTGATCCACTTCCACATTGGCAGCCAGGTGACCAAGATACGTCACATAAAAAATGCGCTCCGCGAAGCCTCGCAGTATTTCGTGCAGCTGTCAAAGCTCGGGTTCAACATTGAGTTCGTTGACATCGGCGGTGGACTTGGCGTTGACTACGATGGCACAAGAAACTCATCGTCAGAAAGTTCGATGAACTACTCAATTCAGGAGTATGCCAATGATGCCGTGTCGCAGCTCGTTGACGCATGCAACAAAAACGGACTCCGGCAGCCGAACATCATCACCGAAAGCGGACGCTCTCTGGCGGCACACCATTCGGTGCTTGTGTTCGAAGCTCTCGAAACAGCAAGTCTTCCCCGCTGGGACGATGAGGCCGAAGTTAGTCCGGACGCCCACGAACTTGAACGTGAACTGTTTGAGATATGGGACAAGCTGAATCAACCACGGCTCTTCGAGAGCTGGCATGATGCCTTGCAGATTCGCGAGGAAGCCCTTGACCTGTTCAACCTCGGACTCCTCGACCTGAAAGCGAGGGCCAACATAGAGAAACTTTTTTGGTCCATAGCACGCGAAGTGGGCGAAATCGCCTCATCGCTCAAGCATGCCCCGGAGGAGCTTAAGAAAGTGACACGCATGTTGCCCGACAAATACTTCTGCAACTTCTCTCTCTTCCAGTCGCTGACTGACTCATGGGCTATTGACCAAATTTTCCCCATTGTGCCCCTTAGCCGTCACGACGAACGCCCCAACCGCACATGCACAATCCAGGACATCACATGCGACAGCGATGGCAAGATTGCCAACTTTGTGTCGGCGCAAGGAATTTCAAACTCACTGCCAGTCCACAGCGTAAAACCGGGTGAACCTTACTACCTCGGCGTGTTCCTCGTGGGTGCATATCAGGAAATACTCGGCGACATGCACAACCTTTTCGGCGACACCAACGCCGTGCACATCAGCGTCTACAAGGACCGCTATGAAATTGACCGCGTTATCGATGGCGAGACCGTGGCCGAAGTGCTCGACTATGTGCAATATGATGCCAAGAAACTCGTACGCAACGTGGAAAAATGGGTAACATCCTCAATGAAAGCAGGGCACATCACCCCCGAGGAAGGCCGCGAATTCCTCGGCACATATCGCTCCGGACTCTACGGCTACACATATCTTGAAAAAAACTGAGCCCAATCCGGAATGCAACGCTACTTCATCAGACTCGCCTACCGAGGCGCGCCATTCCACGGATGGCAGCGCCAGCCTGATGCCATATCTGTCCAGCAAACCGTTGAAGAGGCCTTGTCAACAATTCTCCGCCACGATACGCCCATAGTTGGAGCCGGACGCACCGACACCGGAGTCAACGCCCGCATGATGATAGCCCACTTTGATGCCACGGCCCCTATATCCGACAGGCAGACCTTCATACGCTCACTCAACACCCTCGTGGGCCACGACATAGCTATACAATCGCTTACCGAAGTGCATCCTGAAGCTCACGCACGCTTTGATGCTACCTCACGCACATATCATTACTACGCACTCCCCGTCAAAACGCCCTTCCTATACCCCCTCTGCTGGAAAGCCTCGCCTCGCCTTGACTACGAAGCCATGAACCGTGCCGCCGAGCTCCTGCTCACCACCGAGGATTTCACATCTTTCTCCAAACTGCACACCGACACGCGGACAAACATTTGCCACGTAACCCATGCCCATTGGCACCGCGCCGCCGACATCCCCGGAGCCATACTTGCATCAGAGCCCGATGCACACGTGTTCATCATCACGGCCGACCGCTTCCTCCGCAACATGGTGCGCGCCGTTGTCGGCACCCTCATTGATGTAGGCCGAGGCAAACTCACCATCACCGACTTCCGCAACATAATCCAGGCACGAAACCGATGCTCCGCCGGCACCTCCATGCCCCCCCAGGCCCTCTTCCTCTGGGACATAACCTACCCCTACACCGCATACGACACACTGGCCATCCCTGCCGACACCCGTCCATAGAAATATTCCACGTTTACTCTCATGAAAATAGTCAGCTTGCTCCACAGCCGCAAAAAAATCGTTAAAACACTTGCATAACTCACCAAAGACCCATAACTTTGCACAGCAAAAGCCCAGGTGGCGGAATGGTAGACGCGCTCGTTTCAGGTGCGAGTGCTGCGAG
>CAZASF010000030.1:0-28271 GCA_964487725.1 uncultured Bacteroides sp.
GGTCAAATTTTGGCTATCGGCTCTGAATATTACGCTTTTCTGTGGGGTTTTATAGCTTAAACAGCTCGAAGCCGTCTGTGTCAAGGACTTCAGCCCAGAGATAAGTATAGTACCCGGAGGAATAACCATCGGATCCAAAGATATGACGGAAGTAGGGACTGCGGTAGCGGAACTGCACAGTCTCAGGCATTCCGAGAGTTTTGGCCACGTTAGCTTCAAATGCCGACACATCGATGTCACCTTCAGGATTCAATTTACCATACTGCAGGTCAAGAAGGGCGGCACCCACAAGCTCGGTCGTGGTAAAGCCCTGATTATGGGTTGACGATTCTTCAAGTTTCTTAACGAGGTCATCAGGAATAACCTCGCCGGTCTTGTAGTGACGGGCGTAAGTCTTGAGCAGTTCCGGCTCGAGAGCCCAATGCTCGTGAATTTGTGACGGGAGTTCAACGAAGTCGCGGTCAACGTTAGTACCGGCCTGGCTGCGGAGCTCAGCGCGCGTCAGCATTCCGTGGAGGCCGTGACCAAACTCGTGGAACATTGTCTCAACCTCATCAAGGGTGAGCAGCGCGGGGGTGTCGCCCGACGGCTTGGAGAAGTTACCCACGTTGAACACTATCGGGCGCTGTGATTTTCCATCCGGGTCAACGTATGCGCCCTGAAATTCGCTCATCCATGCGCCCTGACGCTTCGATGCGCGCGGGAAATAGTCAGTCATGAACACCGCCACATGATTACCTTCGAGATCGGTCACGTCATAGACGGTAACCTCCGGATTATACTTGGGAGCGTCAGGCATTTCGGTGAACTTCACGCCGTAGAGACGCTCAGCCATTGAGAAGATTCCTTTGCGGACATTGTCAAGCGAGAAGTAGGCACGGACTTCACCTTCGTCAAGGTTGTATTTGTCCTGACGCACTTTCTCGGCATAATAGTAGTAGTCCCACGGTTCAATTTTAATGTTGTCACCATTCTTGTCAGCAAGAGCCTGCATCTCCTTAACCTCATCGGCCACACGGTTCACAGCAGGGGTCCATATCTCAAGGAGCAGATCCTCGGCAGCTTCGGTGGTCTTTGCCATCACATTGTCAGTGGAATATGATGCAAAATCCTTGAATCCAAGCAGCTTTGCCTTTTGCGCACGAGCCTGGAGGATTCGGTTGATTACAGGACGGTTGTCATTCTTTCCTGAAGACGCAAGGTTGATGTAGCCTTCATACATCTTTTTGCGAAGTTCACGGTTGGATGCATACTGGAGCAGCGGCAAACGGCTCGGAGCGTGGAGAGTGAATAGCCACTGACCCTCT
The DNA here is from genome assembly GCA_964487725.1 of uncultured Bacteroides sp. Lineage (GTDB taxonomy): Bacteria > Bacteroidota > Bacteroidia > Bacteroidales > Muribaculaceae > Paramuribaculum. Next base: position 1,308 of record CAZASF010000030.1, read on the forward strand.
TTACCGGCGGCTTTGGCAGCATCAGCAGCCTGAGCTATATTGGCTTCCGGAAGTCCGGCAAGCTGCGATGCATCGGTCACAAACAGCTGAAATGCGTTGGTGTCATCAAGAAGATTCTTGTTGAACTTCAGGTAAAGATCGGTCAACTCAGTGTTGATGGCCATCAGTTTATCCTTGTCAGCATCGGACAGGAGAGCACCGGAGCGGGTGAACTGCTTGTAAAGCTGTTCAACAGCACGAAGCTGAGGGGCGGTCAGTCCGAGACTATTTCGACGGTCATAGACCGATTTCACGCGCTGAAACAGCTTGGGATTCATCATCACCTCATCGGTGCACTGAGAATACATGGGATAGGCCTTCTCGGAAATCTCCACCATTTCGGGACACGACTCCGTTTCATCAAGAGCCGAGAACACGGTCATTACCCTGTTGAGTAAGTCACCGGATTTCTCCATAGCAAGTATGGTGTTGTTGAAATCAGGCGTGGCCGGATTGTTGACAATTGCATCTATTTCTTTCTTATACTCCTTTATGCCCTGCTCCATGGCGGGAAGATAATCGCCATACTGGATTTTCTCGAAAGGAGGGATATTATAGGGAGTGTTGTAGGGCTCCAGAAACGGGTTTGTTCTGGTCGCTGCCGATGCTGCATGGACAGCCACGGGGAGAACCACACAGGCGGCGAGAGTTAGGATTGGTTTGAACATGATGTACTGTGTTTATTGATTTTATAATTTATTTCTTTATTTCAAAGTAAGCTATAAGCGGATAGTGATCACTCGATGCGTTATGGCCGGCCCACACTCGCAATGGTCGCAACTTTCCACTATAGAGAATGTGGTCAATGCGGAAAAAGAACCGGTCTGCGTGATATGTTATGGCAGGTCCGGAACCGGCGTCGCGGTAAGCATCTCTCAGGTCATCACCTTGAATTACCCGCTGCGCATAACATCCCGGAATGTCATTGAAGTCACCGCACACCAAAATATTGCCATCAACACTATTGATGATTTCACGGATAAATTTGGCCTGACGCGCACGACTACGGAAAGCGGAGGTCAGCTTCCCGATGAGCGATGTGCGGATCTTACGCAGACTCTCCGGCGGGTCTGCGTTTGTAAGGTCATGATACAGAGCCTTGTCATCCGCCGTAAGGCCTAGCGATTGCAGGTGCACGTTAAAGGCCACTATTGTATCGCCATCCACGTCTATCTCATAGCGGTAAATATCATAGAGCCATTGGTCAGGATGTTTCACCGTTATCATTTTGAACGGATAGCGGGAAAGCAACCCCATGCCACGCGGATTGACATGATTGTAAGGATAGCGGCTTAACAGTTCTTTGTGCTGCTCGGCCGATATGTTTTTCTGATTCTCTGAAAGTATCGGATTGCCTTCCTGGCAGAACAATATGTCAGGAGCTTCACTAAGCACATAACTCACGGTTGGGTTCCCCTCGCTGACTGAGCAGAACCCTTTTGAAAAATCGTCGAGGTTCAGCATGTTGTAAGTCATGATTTTCACCACCTTTTCCTGACTGCTTTCTATCGCTTTTACCGATGGGCGAAACGGATGCACCGGGCAAAACGTGAATATGGGGCCTGCGGAAACAATAAGGCTAAGGGCCGTAACAACTGCTGCAATCCTGAACCATATCAGATTTATGACGAGAACAATAATCTGGAGAATCAGCAAAATAGGGAACGTCATAGCCGCCAACGCTCCAACAGAGCTTTTGAGCGGATTCATCATGCCACCGTAGGCCGAGAACACGAACGCCACGCCAAGTGCCGCGCTCAGCAACAGGACCGCAAGCTGCACATATCTGTTCTGTATCTGACGGAGCTTCTTCATCGGGTTGTCTGCGATTGTTTATCCTTCAACTTGGCGCTCAGGTCAAAGAGCGTTGTTTTCTCTGTTGCCGAGAGGGAATTGAATCCCGAACGGCGTATTTTGTCAAGTAGAAAGTCAAGAGCCTCGGTATCTGTGGGCCTTACCGGAGTTGATGAAGGAGCCGGCTCCGGAACCCGCGGAATAAAAGGCCGCGCCACGAATCGGTTGCGGCGACGGACTCTGCATAGCACACCACACACCGCACCGGCAACAGCCCCTCCTATGTGGGCGGCATCCGTCCCGCCGCTATAGCCCGAGAACAATAGTGCGGATATGGCAATCATAATGACTGTAACCCATTTCAATTTTACTGGGCCTATGAACAACAAGCCCACTCTGTGATCCGGCTCAATTACCGCTATGGCTACTGCCACAGATATGACTGCAGCCGATGACCCGGCCAGCCCGGCGGAAGTCGCCGTTCCGGCAGCAAACACGGTCCACAACATATAAGCCGCAGCACCGGCAAGACCTCCCGCGCAATAAAACGCGAGCAGCCGCCTGTTGCCAAGAGTCAGCTGGACGAGGATACCGAACCACGCCAGCCAAAGCATGTTGAACATCAGATGCAGTGGATCATATTGTGAAACCATATAGGTCAGTAAAGTCCAGGGATGGGAAAGCAGCTCGGCAGGCAATGAGGGAAGGCTCACCGCACTGATCGCAGCATCGCCCCATCCACCATGGCCCGTCAGCACACCAATAGCCGCCACGATGCGAAGCGCCAAAAAGACTATTCCATTGGCGGCAAGAAGCCATGTCAGGACAGTCCGGCGGGTGAAAGCCGATGCGTAGCGGTTAGTCTCAATAGTAGAAGCCATTGATAATACCCTTCTTTTTCCAATATAGAATTATCAGGAACCCAACGAGCATCCCACCAAGATGGGCAAAATGAGCCACCCCATCAGTTGCAGAACTCAACCCTATCAGGAGTTCTATGACAACAAATCCCGTGACCATCCACTTAGCTTTCACCGGGACAGGAATGAACATCAGATACATCGGGCGGTTGGGGAATATCATGCCGAATGCGATAAGAATTCCGTAGACTGCGCCTGAAGCTCCGACGGTTGTGAACACATTGTAATTCTGCGTCAGAATCTGCGGCTCAGCGGAAACCCACCGGCTGATATCTTCAGCCGACACTTGATTCATACGCGCAAGCTCGCTGACAATCATATCTGGCAACGTCAAAGCCCACACTCCTTCCTGAATGACAGCCGCACCCAGACCGCAAGTTATGTAGAATAGCAAGAATCTCTTCGAGCCCAACACATGCTCAAGAATAACACCGAACATAAAGAGGGTGAACATATTGAACAGAATGTGGGTAAACGATTGGGTAGAGTGCATGAACATGTAGGTAAACGGTTGCAGCAGATTGAAATCCGGAGCCTCAACGTAGTGCAACGCGCCAAGCGAAAGCACTGACGAATCCACTCGCCGCCCAATCAGCATCATGGCCAGCCAAATAAGGAAATTAATAATTATAAGATTTTTCGTCACCGGAGGCAACGATTTGATTATGTTCTGAAATTGGCTCATAGCGTGCTATTGGTTTGATAAAAGCATGAATCAATGGACACAAAGGTACAAAAAAGTAATAAAACATGGCAATTTTACAGCAATGTAGTGGGTAAGTTTAAAATTTTGTCATTTTTTTTAATTTTTATTGTGTCACTTAGAATTTTTATGTCTATATTTGTGGCAATACTCAATCCCTTATTTACTTTATTATGAACAAGACAGAGCTTATCAACTCGATTGCTGAAAAAGCAAACCTCACCAAGGTTCAGGCCAAGGCTGCCCTTGACGCAACAATCAACACCATCAGCGAACAGCTTACCAAAGGCGACAAAGTGGCCCTCATTGGTTTCGGCACTTTCGGTGTTGCTGAAAAAACAGCCCGTAAAGGTATCAATCCCCGCACAAAAGAGGTTATCGAGATTCCTGCACGCAAAACGGTTAAATTCAAAGCCGGAGCCGAACTTAACGATGCTGTAAAATAACAAATCCTTTTCAGCTCATCCCCTAAAATCTGATATTCAAGCTTTCAAAAACATCCACATAAGTTCAGCGCTTCCGCCACCGAATGGCAGAAGCGCTGATTTCTTTTTTTACCCGTCGATGATTAATCATCGTAGATGTCAAGGGCCATGTAGTGCTGATAGGGATGGTCACAGGCGGGACATACATTGGGAGGAGTGGTACCTTCGTAGATGTAACCGCATACGAGGCATTTCCATTTAATGGGTTTTTCACGTTTCCAAACGGTGCCGGTTTCGATTTGATGGATGTAACGTTCGAAGCGGGCGCGGTGGTGACGTTCAATTTCAGCTATCGAGCGGAAATGCGAGGCAATTTCGGGGAATCCTTCACTGTCGGCTACATCAGCAGCCTTAATGTAGAATTCATAGCCTTCGCTCTTCTCTTCTTCGGCAGCTGTTTTCAGATTCTCAAGAGTGGTGCCAATCACGCCGGCGTCATACGAGCCGCTGACATCGACCTTACCACCCTGAAGCATCTTGAAGAATACTTTGCCGTGGTGCATCTCATTGTCGGCCGTTTCTTCAAAAATCTGCTGTACGGGGAAATAGTTTTCTTTTTTAGCCTGCTGGGCATAGAACATGTAACGTGTGTAAGCCGTTGACTCGGCTATGTAAGAAGCCACGAGAAGCTTTTCTGTCTGTGTGCCTTTGATACTTTTTGTTGCCATAATATTGATGTTTTTTTGGTTTATGAGTCTAAGTTAAACACACAGGATTATAAAAAGTTCACCCCCGCGCTGCGGCGGAGGTGAACTTATGTCATTGTTTCGTATTCAGCTCAGTCTCAACTCACTCACGACCGGGAGAGTCAGGGCCGGTGGAGGAGCCTACAGGCTGAAGCATGTAGAGCTTAGTGTACTTGTAACCGCCAAGGTCAAGAAGCTGGGCATCAGCGGTCATACGTTTCTGGAAGTCAGCAAAATCTTTCTTGTTCTGAGGAGTCCATCCGGCTTCGGCAATGGCTATCAGGCGGGGCAACGCGAGATATTCCAGATAATCGGCATCGCTTACATGTTCAGTCCAGAATGTACCTTGAACACCAAGACAATTGTCCTTAGAGCCAACGGCGGTGGTAAACGGCACTGTGTTGTAAGTGCGCTTCACGTCATCGTTTCCGGGGCCGGCACCGGGAGCTGCATCCGGGCCCTGGCGGCGGTTGATGTAGTACGGGCCAATGGGAGTGAACACTGCCGGCAGATTATTGGCTGTGGCCTTCTTCACGGCCTGCGGAACACCCACCCAACAGAAGATAGTGGCATCAATATCTTTCAGCATAGCGGTATCAGCACCCTTTTCGGTAAGGGCTTCGTTCCAGAGATAGAGTTTCTTGCCGTTTTTGGCCGCGCGGTCAGCCATCTGTTTGATGAAACGACTCTGAAGCTGACGGGGGCTGGTCATTCCTTCTTTCTGCATGAGGGCCTGGCAATCAGCATTCTTTTCCCATGCCTCGGTGGGGCACTCGTCGCCACCTATGTGGATGTAGGGATAAGGGAAAAGTTCGGCAAGGCGGTCAATCACGTCCTCAGCAAACCTGACAGCTGCCGGATTGGCTACATTGAGCACGTCGCGCGACACTCCGGGATGATCCCAAAGCTGACGGCTGGCCGAGGGGTCGCAGCTGAACTCGGGATATGCCACGAGAGGTGCCACGAAATGGCCAGGCATGTCGACTTCGGGGACAACCTCTATATGAAGTTTACCGGCGTAGTCCACAATGTCCTTTATCTCGGCCTCTGTGTAGCTGTAGGGTCCGTAAGGTTTACCAGCCTTAGTCTGCTTCTTTGCGAATCGGTCGGTTATGGTCACGTCAGGTGCGGTGGCGCCCACAGTGGTGAGTTTAGGATAGTTATCCATTGGCAGACGCCACCCCTGGTCATCGGTAAGATGCCAGTGGAAGCGATTAAGCTTGTAGTAGCTCATAATGTCGAGCATGCGCTTGATTTCATCGGCCGTGAAGAAGTGGCGGCTCACATCGAGCATGAATCCGCGATAACCGTAGGCCGGCTCGTCCTGAATGGAGAGCAGTGGCAGTTCATAGCTCTTTTGGCGCGGATAGGTTGTTCCGGCCATCACATTGGCGGGAAGAATTTTCTTTATAGTCTGGAGCCCGTAGAAAAGGCCGGCGGGAGTTGACGCCTCAAGGGTTATGCCCTTGGCTGTCACTTCAAGATTATAGCCCTCCGGAGCGATGGCGCTATTGAGCTTCACTGTCATCTGACCTTTTTTAGCTTCAGCCACGGAAAGGCCTGTTGCCTTATTGAGAGCAGTTATAAAGTTGGCCACTTCGGTTTGCATAGCGGGAGTAAGACCTTCGGAGGCCACTTTCATTCCTTGTGGAATCTTAAACACTCCCGTACCTACAGTCATATTAGCCGGGGCCGGAGTCAGATTCACGAACTGTTCGGCCTTAGCCGGCATAATCACAGCCAGTGCCACAGCCAAAACCAGGAAAAGTTTTTCATGATGATATATTTGGGATTGGTTAGAAATTACATATTCGGGCGATCCGCCACCGCTTACAAAATTAGTCCATTAACAGAAAACAGCCAAATATTTCAGGCATAAATATTCACGGACATTGCCACGTGAACCGCATCAGCCACCAACTCGTTTAGAATTAAGGACCTAATTTACTGACATAAGATGAGCGAAATAACAAACATCAACAAAACTCTTGAGGCATCTGACTCCTGCAAGGCTGTTACGATGCCGGACCTGACTGACAGTCCTGTGATGGCAACAGCATTGATTACTGGCATTCCGGCCACTTTCGGGAGCGGCAATATAGGGCGACTGATTATAAATACGGTGGCCAACAGACTTCTTGCCGCCGGAGCTGATCCGCGCTACGTCAGCGCAACGGTGACAATTGACGACGACACTGCAAAAGAAATCATAGAAGCTGTGACGCTCGGCATGAGGGATGCGGCCGTTGACGCCGAGATGGAGTGGGCCGCAGTAGAAGCAAAGGCCATAGCTACCGGGCCTTCGACCGGCATTGCCATCTCAGCTTTCGGAGTAGGACAGCGTATGGCCTCAGCCACAGCCGAATTCCGTACGCCAAAAGCCGGCGACGACATAATAATTACCGGCCCGGCAGGAGCAACTGGGGCTGCCATCAAAGCATCCGAGGAGAACGTGGAGTTGCTGACCCAAAGCGATGGCGCGGTATTGACTGACGTTATGAGAGCGGTGTATGCCCACACTCCTGATCTTTCAGCCGTGATTTTCCCCATCGAAGGGATAGAAAAGGCTCTTGAGGCAGCAGGAATAGAAGCCGACATCCATCCGGCAGCCGTTCCGGTTGATGATGCAGTATTGGCCGCATGTTCCACTCTTGGACTGAACCCGCTCAACATCATGACATCCGATGCCATGTTGCTGGTTGTCAACCCTGCGGACACAGAAAAAGTGCTTGAGGCCGTGCGTCGGTATCCGGCCGGAGCACAGGCCGCGGTAATAGGCAAAGTAGAACGATGATTTGCAACTATGGGCATCATCCGCTATCTTTGCATGTAAAACCAAAATGTCAGGAATGAAAGATATGATTATAGAGAACGGCACCTCCGAGCGTGCCGTGTTGGTAGGACTCATAACCCCTCAGCAAAGCGAGGAGAAAGCCAACGAATACCTTGACGAGCTGGCTTTTCTTGCCGACACAGCCGGAGCCGTCACCGAGCGCCGGTTTCTGCAGCGTATGAATCAGGCTGATTCACGCACGTTTGTTGGAAAAGGAAAGCTGGAGGAGATTCGCCAATACGTTGAAGACAATGACATAGGAATGGCCATTTTCGACGACGATCTGACCGCCAAACAGGTGGCCAACATAGAGAAGGAGCTGAAAGTCAAGATTCTTGACCGCACGAGCCTCATCCTCGACATTTTTGCCAAACGCGCACAGACGGCTAATGCCAAGACCCAGGTGGAACTGGCACAATACCAATATCTGCTTCCGCGGCTCACCCGCATGTGGACTCACCTTGAACGACAGCGAGGCGGTATAGGAATGCGTGGACCCGGTGAAACCCAGATAGAGACTGACCGCCGAATAATCCTTGACAAGATAGCCCGGCTCAAAGCCGAACTCCGCGACATTGACAAACAGAAAGCCGTGCAGCGCAAGAACCGCGGCAAACTCACCAGAGTGGCACTCGTGGGATACACCAACGTGGGCAAATCCACGCTCATGAACCTGCTGAGCAAGAGCGATGTATTTGCGGAAAACAAACTGTTTGCCACTCTTGACACCACGGTCAGAAAGGTTGTCATTGACAATCTGCCTTTCCTCCTGAGCGACACCGTGGGATTCATACGCAAACTCCCCACCCACCTTGTGGAATCGTTCAAGTCCACGCTCGATGAAGTACGCGAGGCTGACGTCCTTGTCCATGTTGTTGACATTTCACATCCTAATTTCGAAGAGCAGATAGAGGTTGTCAACCGCACACTCGCCGAAGTGTGTGACGGGGCCGACAAACCTATGATAATGGTGTTCAACAAAATTGATGCGTTCACCTATAAGCCGAAGGATGAAGATGACCTGACTCCGGCTACCCGCGAGAACATTCCTCTTGAAGAGCTGGAGCGTTCATGGATGAGCCGACTCGGAGACAACGCCGTGTTCATATCGGCCAAAAAGGGCATAGGCATAGACCGGTTAAAGCAGATTCTCTATGACAAGGCCAAGGAAATCCATCTGACCCGCTTCCCCTATAATGACTTCCTATTCCAAAAATATGATGATTTGGAATCACAAACCGAAGACTGACATTCAAACCCAATAACAATGAGTATCAACATCGTAAGGCGGCTTTTAATGGCAGTGGCAGGGTTACTGGCAGTAATATCGCTCCATGCCTCGACCGTCACCAAGACCACCTTTACCTACAGCACCGCTCCCGAGCTTAAACTTGACAGATACGAGGTGGAGGACACATCCAAATCGCGGCCGGCCATTATATTTGCGTTCGGTGGCGGATTTTCCCACGGAGCTCGCGATGACGCCCGCTATATTGACTATTTCAATTTCATGGCGCGGGAGGGTTACGTGGTTATCTCAATTGACTACCGCACCACCCTTGCAAATTTCAACCAGACAGGAACCGACACTATGAACCGTTTCGGAGAAGCCCTTGTTGGAGCTATCCGCACAGCAACCTCCGACTTTCTTACCGCAACCGGATATGTCTTAGCTAATAGCGCTCAATGGGGAATTGACCCGTCAAAAATCATAGCCTCCGGCTCCAGCGCAGGTGCCATTACAGCCCTGCAGGCCGAATATACCCTCGTAACCGACCGCCCGGAAGCTTTCCCCCAGGGATTCAACTACGCGGCAGCAGTAACCTTTGCCGGAGCACTTCTCTCGCAGGGAGCGCCACAGGTGACTGACAATCTGTGTCCCATCATGATGTTTCAGGGCGATGCCGACATGCAGGTGCCGTATAACAAACTCGTGCTCGGCCCCATCGGACTCTACGGCTCGGAATATCTTGCCACAGCCATAAAGGACGGCGGAGGCAGCGGAGCATTCCTTACCGTGCTCGGAGCGGGCCACGAGATGGCGCTGACACCCATGACGGAAAATCTCTATGACATTGCGGGATTTCTCAACCACGTGCTGACAGGCGGCCGCAAAGAATTTGCTTGGACAACAGTAACGATTCCCAACCGCGGAGAATACCGGAAAGATTTCACTATAATGGACTACATCAAGGCCAATATGCCATGAACGCACCCACATTCATCACTCTTCTTCTGCTCTTGAGCGCATGTACCGCCAATGCAGGTACCCAACCGACAGCCGACTCACAGGCCGTCGACACAACATCAACCTACGAACTTCCGTTGCCCGAAATCCCCTCCACCTTACGCCAACCGGCTGAAAGAGCCGCCTACGTAATGGAGCATTTCTGGGATGCGCTTGACGGCATGGATACCACCATGATTCGCAACAGCAAATTCATGGAACAGAACTTTGTGAATTTCGTAAATCTGTATCAGCACACCGATTCCTCGCAATGGAAAGTCCCTACGGAGAAATTTCTGAAGAAGATTGGCCATGACCCACAATCAAGAGGGATTGTCTACGACCTTATCAACACATATCTTGCAGAGCAGGATTCTCCCGTGCACTCTGATGATGTCTACATCGAGTTCCTGCGCCGATGGGTCAGCATGCCGGGGATTGACCGATATGAAATGATTGAACCGGAATATCGCCTCGCGGCAGCCTTGCGAAACAGGCCCGGAACCAATGCCGCCGACTTCCGATTCACCACGGCATCCGGCGCAACTACAAGCCTCTACAAGCAGCCGGCTACGCCTACTCTCATGCTCCTATACGACCCGGACTGCGACCACTGCATGGAAACCATTGGACAGCTCCGCGACAACGCCACAATAAACTCTCTTGTAAGCAATGGCAAGCTCATAGTTCTGGCCGTATGCGTGGAAGGCGACAGGGAACTATGGAACAAGACCAAAACATCAATGCCATCCGGCTGGACCATAGGGATAGATGACTCCGGCATTCTCGACAACGAGCTATATGACATACCGGAAATGCCCGGGATATATCTTCTTGACGGGCAGAAAAAAGTGATTTTGCGCGACCCGTCATTAACCGATCTCACAGAAAAACTTGGGTCATAAAGACTCTTTGGACAATCTGTTGCAAAAAAAGCAACATAACGGATTGTCTTTATCCCGAATTTTATTATATTTGCATCGTTCATACTTACTTCTGATCATATCATGACAAAAACATCGAACCAAAGCAAATTCTACCCCTGGGTTGTCGTTGGACTCCTGTGGGTTGTGGCGCTCCTCAACTATATGGACCGCCAGATGCTCTCCACAATGCAAAGTAACATAGCCATGGACATCCCGGCCCTCCGCAACGCTGAGGCTTTCGGCGCGCTCATGGCCATATTCCTATGGGTCTACGGTATTTCGAGTCCCTTCTCCGGAGCCGTTGCTGACCGCATTAGCCGCAAATGGCTTATTGTAGGCTCGCTCGGCGTATGGTCCGGCGTTACCTACGCCATGGGCTACTGCAATGACTTCCACGAGCTTATGTGGCTCCGTGGAATCATGGGTATTTCCGAAGCCCTTTACATCCCATCGGCACTGTCGCTCATAGCTGACTACTTCACGGGCAAAGGCCGTTCGTTGGCCATTGGTCTGCACATGACCGGCCTGTACTGCGGTCAGGCATTGGGCGGATTCGGCTCATTGGTGGCCACAACATGGTCATGGCAATCAACTTTCCATTGGTTCGGTATAATTGGTGTGGGCTATGCGATACTGCTCATGTTCCTCCTCCACGAAAAGAGCGGCCACGGAGCCGTAAAGGCACCGGCCGGCAACACTGACGCGCGTAAGCCGAATAAAGAATCGGTTATCCGCTCGTTTGCAGTGGTGTTCTCCACCATGGCATTCTGGGTAATCCTCTTCTTCTTCGCATCAAGCTCAATTCCCGGTTGGGCCACAAAGAACTGGCTCCCGACACTGTTCCATGACAACCTCAATCTGAGCATGGAATGGGCCGGCCCGATGGCAACATTGACCATCGCCGTGTCAAGCTTCATCGGCGTTATGGTGGGCGGCCCCATCAGCGACCGTTGGGTAAAGAAAAACGTTCGCGGACGCATCTTCACAAGCGCAATCGGTCTTGCCATGATGATACCCGCATTAGTGTTCATCGGATTGGCTCACAACGCATGGCTGTCAATCCTTGCCGGTCTGTTCTTCGGAGTGGGCTACGGAATGTTTGATGCCAACAACATGCCTATCCTCTGCCAGTTCGTTTCATCGCGTCAACGCGCAATGGCCTACGGCTTCATGAACTCACTCGGCGTGATCATGGGTGCAATCACCACCCAGCTTCTCGGCTCACTCGCCGCATCAGTAGGCCTTGGCCTCTGCTTCGCAATCATGGGTGGTATCCTGCTCGTGGCACTTGTGCTCCAGCTCACACTCCTCCGTCCGAAATATGATGACAAGGACATGGAACTGGAAGCTGAATCAGCCGATAACGCAGCTGCCGAAACCGCTACCGTATAAAACCAAACTCACGCTACCGTATAAAACCAAACTCACGTTTAATCTTAACCAAACAATACAATTATGGAATTTGAAAAAATCAAAGGCCTCATTGACGCCCCGTTCACTCCGTTTCATGAAAATGGTGACATAAACACCGATCCTATACCCCAATACTGCGACATGCTCGTGAAAAACGGCATGAAAGGCGTATTCATCAACGGTTCATCAGGCGAAGGCTACATGCTGACCCCCGACGAACGCAAAGCTATTGCCGAAGCATGGGTTAAAGCCGCTCCCGAAGGATTCAAGGTGATTGTTCACGTTGGTAGCTGCTGCGCCCGTGAAAGCCGCGAACTTGCCCGCCATGCAGCTGAAATCGGAGCTTGGGGAATTGGTGCCATGGCTCCTCCCTTCCCGAAAATCAACCGCGTGGAAGAACTTGTGAAATATATTGAATATATCGCCGCAGGCGCACCCGAGCTTCCCTTCTACTACTACCACATCCCCGCATTCAACGGTGCATTCCTCCCCATGATCAAACTGCTCGAAGCTGTTGACGGTCGCGTTCCCAACTTCGCAGGCATCAAGTACACCTACGAAAGCATATACGAATACAACCAGTGCCGTCTCTACAAGAACGGCAAGTTCGACATGCTCCACGGCCAGGACGAAACCATCCTTCCCTCGCTCGCAATGGGCGGCGCTCAGGGCGGTATCGGCGGAACCACCAACTACAACGGCCGCGAACTCAACGCCATCATCGAATGCTGGAACAACGGCGACCTTGAAGGCGCTCGCGAACACCAGAACTACTCTCAGGAAGTTATCAACGTAATATGCCACTACCGCGGCAACATCGTGGGCGGAAAGCGCATCATGAAACTCATCGGCCTTGATCTCGGCCCGAACCGCGTTCCGTTCCAGAACATGACCGACGAGGAAGAAGAGGCAATGCGTGCCGAACTTGACGCAATTGACTTCTTCTGCCGTTGCAACAAGCTCTAAACACCCGGATTACTGACACATATCGCAACATGAACATCCGGTATATGATAATTGCGGCTCTCCTCCTTTTGGGGGGGAGCCTGCATGCTAAAATAAAGGTGGCATGCGTGGGCAACAGCATAACTTACGGTTACGGGCAAGCCGACTCCGTGAGAGGCACCACAAGCTATCCGTCACGTCTTCAGGCTATGCTTGGCGATGACTACGAAGTTGGCAATTTCGGCCACTCCGGAGCCACCTTGCTGCGTAAGGGACATCGCCCTTACAACAAACTTCCCGAGTACAAGAATGCCATTGAGATGGATGCCGACATTGTGGTAATCCACCTGGGAGTCAACGACACAGACCCCCGCGACTGGCCCGAATACGGCGATGAGTTCGTGCATGACTACAGCATGCTCATCGACAGCCTACGCGCCGGACGCGCCGACCGCCGCATCATGATTGCCCGTCTGACCCCTCTTAAGGCCACCCATCCGCGCTTCCGCACCGGCACCCGCGACTGGCGCCTTCTGGAGCAGAAAGCCATTGAGGACATAGCCCGCGTCAACAACGTGGAGCTCATTGACTTCAACGTACCTCTGCGCGACCGTCAGGACCTCCTCTACGATGGCATACACCCCAATGCCGAAGGCTATGACATACTGGCCAAGACCGTCTACGGTGCCATCACAGGTCTCCACGGAGGGTTGCAGCTTCCCAATTACTATCAGAGCGGCATGGTGCTCCAGCGCCACCGTCCGCTGACCATACGCGGTAAGGCTGACACCGGCTCAAAAGTGGAGCTTACGCTTGACGGAATCACATATCCTGCCACCGCTGACATTGCCGGAGACTGGCAGGTGACCACCGCACCCTTAGCCGATGGCTCATACACCATGACCGTTACCGACGGCAAAAAAACCATAACTCTAACCGACATACTTGCCGGCGAAGTGTGGATTGCCTCCGGACAGAGCAACATGGAATTTCCATTGGCATCAGCCGTGGGTTCAGCAGACGTAATTGCATCATCAACCGATCCGCTGCTCCGCTTCTACGACATGCGCCCCATAGCACGCACTGACAACGTGGAATGGACACCCGAGCAGCTACGCGCCATAGATACCCTCGGCCACTACGTACCGGCCACATGGGCCATTGTGTCGCCCGAAAATGCCGGAAAGCTTTCAGCCGTGGCATACTTCTTCGGCAAGGAGCTTCGCGACTCTCTCAAGGTGCCCGTAGGTATCATCAGCAACGCAGTGGGCGGCTCAACCACCGAATCATGGATTGATGTCAACACCCTCGAGGCCGAAATGCCGGAAGACCTTATAAACTGGCGCCGCAACGACTACATACAGCCGTGGGCTCAGGGTCGCGCCGACAAAAACGCACCCGCTCCCCACCGCCATCCCTACGAGCCGAGCTACCTTTTCTCAGCCGGAATCCGTCCGCTCGGCAGCCCCGACATTGCCGGTGTAATCTGGTATCAGGGCGAATCAAACGCCCACAACACCGATATATGGGCAAAGCTATTCCCCATGTTGGTCGACAGCTGGCGCCGTGAATTCCGTCAGCCCGAGCTGCCATTCTGCTTCGTGCAGCTCAGCAGCATCAACCGTCCGTCATGGCCAACATTCCGCGACCGCCAACGCATCTTGGCCAACGAACTTGACGGCGTCTACATGGCCGTAAGCTCCGACCAGGGAAACCCCACCGATGTGCACCCGCGCAACAAACGCCCGATTGGGCACCGTGTTGCTCTGCAAGCGCTCCACAATGTGTATGGTTATGACTCGCTTGTCCCTGCCGGACCGGTCCCTGTCAAAGCCGTAGCTGACCGCAACGGAAAAGTAACCGTAAGCTTCGACAATGCCGGCGGCCTTACCACCTCCGATGGCAAAGAGCCCGTGCTGTTCGAAACCGCCGAGACTGAAGGTGTCTACTTCCCTGCCGTAGCCGTGATTGACGGCAACACAGTGGTGCTGACCTCCGACAAAGTATCCAAGCCGCACTATGTACGCTATGGATGGCAACCATACTCTACTTCCAACCTCATCAACGCCGACAGCCTGCCGGCAACAACATTCAAAATCCCCATTGACAACATGAACGAACTTTACGAAATAGAAACCGGCTACGAGCGTGGTGTATCAGCTGCCTACGCCGGCCGCATGCCCGACGGCACAATCATCGTCGCCGGCGGTTGCAACTTCCCCTGCGATGATCCTTTGGCTGCCGGAGCGCAGAAAAAATTCTACAAAGGCATCTACAGCGTCAACCCAACAACATTTGATCTTACCCGCATAGGCTCTCTGCCCGTTGCATCGGCCTACGGTGCTGCCGTGACCGTTCCCACAGGCATAGTTCTCATCGGAGGAACAGCCGAATCAGGCAACCTGACCGACTGCTGTCTGCTCAAACCCGACATGACCACAGAGGCTCTTCCCGCTCTCCCCAAGAGCATCGACAACATGGCTGCCGCAGCAATAGGCAACACTGTTTACGTGGCCGGCGGTAACCTTGACGGCAAGCCCTCCAACGAGCTCTATGCCCTTGACCTGGCGGACACTTCCAAAGGTTGGAAGAAACTCCGCTCCATGCCGGGCAATCCCCGTGTACAGCCCGTTATGGCTGCTTCTGACGGCAAGCTCTACCTTTGGGGAGGCTTCGCAGGCCGTCATGACGGACATGAACCCACTCTTGAGCTTGACGGTCTTGTCTACGACCCCGCTAAAAACAAATGGAGCGAAGTTGAAGGCCCGGCCACTACAGAAGGCGTTAAGATAGCCACCGGCGGGGCTGCCGCTACAACCCTGACTGACGGACGCATTGCTGTGGCCGGCGGTGTAAACAAGGACGTGTTCCTCGCTGCCCTCATCAATCAGGCTCCCGACTATCTGCTCCACCCCATCGCATGGTACAACTTCAATCCCCGCATCCTTGTATTTGATCCCAAAACCGGAGCGTGGACAGTTGGTCAGCCCGATCCGATGAATGCCCGTGCCGGTGCAAACATGATTGCCGGTGACAACAATGATTTCTACCTCTTCGGCGGAGAACTCAAGCCCCGCATCCGCACTCCAC
Organism: uncultured Bacteroides sp.; assembly: GCA_964487725.1. Classification (GTDB taxonomy): domain Bacteria; phylum Bacteroidota; class Bacteroidia; order Bacteroidales; family Muribaculaceae; genus Paramuribaculum. The sequence continues at coordinate 17,369 of CAZASF010000030.1, forward strand.
GCACGCTGAACATCAAACCGTAAAATCATGGACAAGACAATTGACCTTAGCGTAAGCAATTACGGCACAGTACGCGGACGCTCGTACGACATAGCGATTCTCCCTTGGGGAGCTACGGAGCCTCATAATCTCCATCTCCCTTACATGACCGACGCAATCCTGAGTCATGACGTGGCCGTGGATGCCGCTACCATTGCCCGCGACAAATTCGGCATCAATGCTATGGTCCTGCCGGCAATGCCTCTCGGAGCACAGAACCCCGGACAGCGCGAACTTCCCTTCTGCATCCACTACCGCTACGACACCCAGCGCGCCGTGCTGACCGACATCGTGTCGTCACTGCGTCATCAAGGCATGAAGCGCTTGCTGATTATCAACGGACATGGCGGCAACTCATTCAAAAACATGATTCGCGACCTCGCCGTCGACATGCCCGACATGCTTATTGCAGCGGGAGAATGGTATCGCACCCGTCCGGCAAAGGACTATTTTGACAACCCCGGCGATCATGCCGATGAACTGGAAACCTCCGTTATGATGTACTATCATCCGGAACTTGTCAACCTCTCCGAGGCCGGTCACGGAGGAGACGGAGGATTCATCGGCGCCGCGCTCTCACGCGGAGTGGCATGGGTGCCCCGCAACTGGAGCCGCATATCAACCGACACCGGCATTGGCGACCCCGCTCTGGCCACAGCCGAAAAGGGAGCCCGCTTCGCCGAAGTTTGCGCCCAGGATTTCGCTCAGGTAATAGCTGATCTTTGTCAGCCCGACCTCTACAAATAACACTGCCGGACAATGGATAACTTTACCTATTGCACCCCCACGAAATACGTGTTTGGCCGAGGAGCCGAAAGCCACGTGGCCGAAGAACTCAACAACATCGGGCTGAAGCGCGTGTTAGTGGTCTACGGCGGAGGTTCCGTGGTGCGTAGCGGTCTGCTCAAGCGCGTCATTGACACTCTTGACGCAGCCGGAATATACCACTGCGAACTCGGTGGAATCCAGCCTAATCCCACTGATCCGAAAGTGCGTGAGGGCATAACCGTATGCCGCGAGGAGAATCTTGAAGGGCTTCTCGCTGTTGGTGGCGGCTCAGTCATCGACACAGCCAAGGCCATTGCCGCCGGAGTGCCCTACGATGGTGATTTCTGGGACTTCTGGGCAGGAAAGTCAGTCATAACCAACGCTCTCCCCGTAGGGGTGGTTCTGACCATTCCCGCCGCAGGCAGCGAAGGTTCGGGTAATTCCGTCATAACGCTCCTTGACGGGCTGCACAAGATAAGCCTGCGCACGGACTATTGGCTTCGTCCGAAGTTCGCCCTGCTGAATCCGGAGCTGACATTCACACCCCCCCCCGCACAGACAGCTGCCGGAATAGCAGACATGATGGCCCACATACTTGAGCGCTATTTCTCTCCCACAGAGGAGGTGGAAATCACCGACCGGGTGGCGGAAGGAGTGCTTATGGCCATTATAGAGGAAGCACCTAAAGTTATGGCCAATCCCGAGGACTATCAGGCGAGAGCCAACATAATGTGGAGCGGGACGCTGGCCCACAACGGAATCTGCGGCACAGGACGCAAGGAGGACTGGACTTCTCATGCAATGGAGCATGAGGTTAGCGCGGTCTATGGCGTGACCCATGGCACCGGACTTGCCGTTATCATGCCGGCCTTCATGACATTCATGGCTCATCACGCCCCCACTAAAGGCGCACAGTTTGCCCGCAGAGTGTTTGGCGTTACAGAATCCGATGATGAGAAAGCGGCCCTTGAGGGCATAGCTCGCCTCCGTCAATTCTTCAAATCTATAGGGCTGCCTCTGACTTTCAAGGAGCTCGGAGTGGAGAACCCTGACATTGACCTTCTTGTCAGGAAACTTCATGAGAACAAGGGTGAGGTACTCGGCGGATATTATCCTCTGCGCGCTCCCCAGATAACCGAAATCTACAAGCTCGCTCTGTAACCGCAATGAGCAAACCATATGCCACCCGGCCGCATTAGTGACCGGGTGGCACAATATTTTGAAGCGTTTGGAGTTATATATCAATATGACTATTTTCAGATTTATATTCGTATTTGCCGCAGTTGCCGCCTCCCTGACCGTCCACAGCCAGGACAAGGATGACTTCAATCCGGTTCAAACCGGCACGAACTCGCTCAATATAGCTCCGGACGCCCGAGGAGCCGGCCTGGGTGACATAGGCGCGGCCACTGACCCTGACGCAAACTCCCAATATTGGAACCCTTCGAAATATGCTTTCGGATTCAATCGTGCGGAACTTGCGGTGAACTATACACCCTGGCTCCACAAACTCGTCAACGATATTTTTCTGGCTGACATTGCCGGTTATTGGAAAATCGGCTCCGGTGACAATCAGGCCGTGTCGGCTTCTCTGCGATACTTCTCGCTGGGCGAGGTGACCACAAGCTATCCGGGAGCAATAGAAGCCTCCCAGACAATCAATCCCTACGAATTGTCGGTTGATCTGGGCTACTCACGCAAACTCTCCGAAAAATATTCCATGGGAATAGTGTTCCGCTACATCTATTCTGACCTCGGATTCACTGACAGCTACGCCGGCGACCAATCAACCGGAGCATCGGCATTCTCGGCCGACATTGCCGGTTACTACACCACCTACCCTATAATAGGGCGCAACGAGTGTCAATGGTCATGGGGCTGGAACATTTCCAACATAGGAACCAAGATTTCCTACAACCATGGCGAAGATCCCGCATTTCTTCCCACCAATCTGCGACTCGGCACAGCATTCACATTCCCCCTTGCGGACTATCACAATCTGACATTCGCCCTTGACGCCAACAAGTTGCTCGTCCCCACGCGCCCGAGGCTTAAGGATTTTGAGTCCGATGACAAATCGGAGATAGAAGCCGAGCGTGAATATGCACGGGCCCTCGAAGAGTGGCAGGACATGTCGCCGATCACCGGCATTTTCAAATCCTTCTCCGATGCCCCCGGTGGATTATCGGAGGAAATGAAAGAGATAACATGGTCGTTAGGTGCCGAGTACTCCTACAATCAGCAATTCTTCCTACGGGCGGGCTACTGCTATCAGAATGCCATGAAAGGCAATCTGAGCCACTTCGCAATGGGAGCCGGTTTTGCACTGAAGCCTGTGAGACTGGATGTATCCTATATGGTGGCCGCCGCCCAGACCTCACCTCTCGACCAGACACTCCGATTCACTCTGACACTTGACATTGACGGACTTAAAGAAATACTGAAATGAACATACCCGACATACGCACCGGCAACGGATTCGACGTTCACGCATTTGCTCCTGACCGGAAGCTGATTCTTTGCGGAGTCGATGTGCCGGCAACAATGGGATTATTAGGTCACAGCGATGCCGATGTGGCGCTCCATGCGCTCTGCGATGCGCTTCTCGGAGCAGCTGCCCTCGGCGATATCGGACAACATTTTCCTGACACAGATCCCCGCTACAAAGGCATTGACTCCCGGCTGCTGCTTCGCAATGTGGTTGGGCTTCTGAATGTCAAAGGCTTCGCCATTTCCAACGCCGACATAACCATCATTGCCCAAGCTCCGAAACTTATGCCCTACATAGAGCAGATGCGCATAAATGCGGCTGATGACCTTGGAATCGGCCCGGAACGAGTGAGTGTCAAAGCCACCACCACCGAACACCTAGGCTTCACTGGCCGCCGCGAAGGCATTGCTGCCTTAGCCTCAGTATTAATTTTCAAAACCAATCTAAAAAATTCCTGACCATGATATGTCCAGAATGTGGCACCTTTAACCCGGAAGGCACTGAACACTGCGCGTGCTGTTATGCCCGCCTGACAACCTCCGCCCCCACAACGCCTCCTGCAGAAAACCACAATCAGTCCGAACCCGCGCCGGAACCTGAACCTGCGCCGATTCCGCACACACCGCAGTACGAAAACACCAATGTCACATTGGAGCGCCCGGAGAAGAAGACAAACACCACTCTGATAGTGGCGATTGCTCTTGGTGCATGCCTGCTCATAGCCATCGGCTTCATCGCCGGAGGCATGTTTGGAAAATCCAGCGAGAAAGAAAGTCAAGATTTTATTGAAAAGAGTGGCGACGGCTACATTGCTCCTCAGATTGCTGACGAGCAACCGGACAAGAGGTTCAATGAAGCAGAAGTCACATCGGTTGACTATGACCACGACTACTCCTACATTGTATCTCATCGGGTCCTGTCCTACAGCGAACTCATGAACCTTTCGGCCGAAGAACTGAGAATCCTCCGCAACACCATTTTCGCCATTCATGGGCGCAAATTCCGCGACCAAAAGCTCCGCGAGTATTTTCTTTCCATGCCATGGTATGAACCACTCTACGATGATGTGCCAATCAATAGTTTCTCCGAAATTGAGCAGGAGAACCTGACCAATATACAGAAATTCGAGTCACACAGATAATGACACGCCTCCTGCGCATAGTGGTTTTGGCCGGGGCTATAATGATTTCATGCTCATCGGCCGGAGGCAATTCGTCCGATAGCTCCACGGACGAAGCTACTTCGGCTTCGACCGACACAATCCCTTTAGCTCCGGTAACCACCGCGCCACCGGCATCGCCGGCCGAACAAGCTCTCCTTGCAGCCTATCCCGACTTCATAGAACGGATTGAGGACAATACTGTATTTTTTCGCGATGGGTCAAGGATGGAGTATGACGACAAACGCGAAAAAGACTTCGACACAATGCTTGACGACAGCGATATAGAGGATATGTTTTTTGTCCGATATGACTCGCGCACATCCCCGCCTGAATACCTCCATGACGCAGGCCGCTCCCGCTCTGAGGCACTGTTCAAAAAAATGTACGGCGCGTCGGCCAACGCCGTGCGCAGCAACCTTGTGAAAGTCAATTGGATGGGCAAAACCGTGGACTTCACCCGAGTAAACGGTGCGGCCGACTCGCTGCGCCAAGTGGCAGAAGAATTGTCCACCATGCCCGAGCTGAGAAAATATCTTGACTCCTCAGGTACTTTCTACTGGCGATCTGTGCGTGGTGCCAAACGTCTTAGCGCTCATTCCTACGGAATTGCTTTTGACATAGCCGTGCCATACTCCGACTACTGGCTATGGAAAAATCCCGGTGCTCACGAGACCGACCGGATCACCTATTCCAATAGAATTCCGCGCAAACTTGTGGAAGTGTTTGAGCGCCATGGATTCATCTGGGGCGGGGCGTGGTACCATTTTGACACCATGCACTTTGAGTTTCGTCCCGAAATTCTCCACTATTCTGCCCTTTTGGAACATTAATTGGTCTTGATTTCTTCCGCAATTTTTACTATATTTGCTAACAAAGTAAAAACCACACGGATATGAAACGACTTTTGCTGATAATCACCATTGCCGCGGTCACAATGGGCTGTTACGCCGCAAACCCTCAGAAGTATTACAAAAAACTGATTGAGGACCATGATGTTGCCACAGAGGTACTCTCTCTTGAATCCCCCACCCCATCCACCTACTGGTATGCAATGACAATCTTCAACGAACCTTTGTGCAAGTTTCAGAAGGATATATTGAAAAACAAAGGTGCAGAGAAGGAAGCGCTTAACAATTTCAGCAAAATACCCCGATTCTACCCACGTTACAGCCGCATAGTTGACAAAGGCATGCAACCTTACTGCGACTCGCTTATGCGCCAGATGGGAGTCACTCCTGTGGCCGACAGCTGCGCGCTCTATGTGATATTCGACCCCAAACCGGCCGTGTTCAACATAATGCTTGAAAAGGGCGTTGGCATCTGCATCACCAGCGGGCTTCTTAACAATCCGGGTCTAAACCGCGACATGCTCATGGGAATGTTGGCATACGGATATGCCAACAGTGTGCTTCAATATCAGCTGCGCAACCTTTATCAGGCGGCCCGCGAACGTCGCCGCGATGCATGGCTGGCCCCTTTGGTAGCCACCACCCTGTTTGTGGGAACCGCAGCCTTGGAAGTGGCATTGGATGACTTTAACTACACCCATAACCCTTGGGGATATACGGACAACAGCATCACCATTGTCAACAACAACGTGAACATAGTGGAATCCCCGTCAATGCCTGACACGGCCGACAATCTCTACGCGCTGATTTTTGGGAACAAACAGGTTTATGAATCTGATATGGTGGCTTTCCGGCTTATGGAAACAATGGGGAAAGGCAACTCCTACATAGAGGGGCTGAAGTTGCTCGGTGCCAACAACGACTCTGCCTACGCAGGTTATCCCGGCCATCCCTCCACCCCGAGCCGCATAGCCCTGCTCAACTATATGCGCGAACACCCCGAGGTGACGAATACACAAAACGTCAAAATCCGTGCAAAAAGCCAATAATCCACAAAGGAAGTTCTTATTACGGGATTTTTTCTTAACTTTGCCGAATGAACTAACCCGTTGCATAACATTATATGGCTACGAACATATTAGAACTCAGCGAACAAGAAATAGTGCGCCGCGGCAGTCTTGATGAAATGCGCCGACGCGGCATCGATCCATATCCTGCTGCCGAATTTCCGGTAACGGGCCACACAAAAGAAATTAAGGAAACATTTAGCGATGACGCTCCCCGCCGTGAGGTGAGCATTGCCGGCCGCATCATGAGCCGTCGCATCATGGGAAAGGCATCCTTCCTTGAACTTCAGGATTCAGAGGGCAGGATTCAGGTCTACGTGAGCCGCGATGACCTTTGCCCCGGTGAAGACAAGGACGCCTACAACGTAGTGCTCAAAAAGCTGCTTGACATAGGCGATTTCATTGGCGTGGAAGGCTACGTTTTCCGCACTCAGATGGGCGAGATCACCGTCCATGCCGAGAAGATAACCGTATTGGCCAAGTCGCTCCGTCCGCTCCCCATAGTGAAGATGAAGGACGGCGTAAAGTACGATGCGTTCGATGACCCGGAGCTACGCTACCGTCGCCGCTATGTTGACCTCGTTGTCAACGATGGAGTGAAAGAAATCTTCATGAAACGGACCAAGGTCTATAACTCCATGCGCGAGTTCTTCAACAGCCATGGCTACATGGAGGTGGAAACTCCCATCCTGCAATCAATCCCCGGAGGAGCCGCCGCCCGTCCGTTCATAACCCACCATAATGCCCTTGACATTCCACTTTATCTGCGAATTGCCGATGAATTGTATCTCAAACGCCTGATTGTTGGTGGTTTCGAGGGCGTCTATGAGTTCTCAAAGAATTTCCGCAACGAGGGAATGGACCGCACCCATAATCCGGAGTTCACTTGCATGGAGATATACGTTTCCTACAAGGACTATAACTGGATGATGAACTTCACGGAGCAAATGCTCGAAAAGATTTGCCTTGATGTCAACGGCACCACTGAGGTAAAAGTCGGCGACAACGTGATTTCATTCAAAGCCCCGTTCCGCCGCGTAACCATGATTGAGGCCATCAAGGAACACACCGGCATTGACATAACCGGCATGGGCGAAGAGGAGCTGCGCGAAGTTTGCAGCCGCCTTGACATAGAGGTGGATCCTTCGCTTGGCAAAGGAAAACTTATTGACGAGATATTCGGTGAGAAATGCGAAGGCAACTATATTCAGCCAACGTTCATCACTGACTACCCGATTGAAATGTCGCCCCTCACCAAGCGCCATCGCGACAATCCAGAGCTGACCGAGCGATTTGAGTTGATGGTCAACGGCAAAGAGTTGGCCAACGCCTACTCGGAGCTCAACGACCCGATTGACCAGTATGAACGTTTCGTGGAGCAGATGCGACTTGCCGAGAAAGGCGATGATGAGGCCATGATCATTGACGGAGACTTTATCCGCGCCCTCGAATACGGAATGCCCCCCACATCGGGAATGGGCATAGGCATGGACCGTCTTGTAATGCTCATGACAGGCCAGACCACAATTCAGGAAGTGCTTTTCTTCCCGCAGATGCGCCCCGAGAAGAAGGCCCGTCGCGACGGGGCAAAAGAATTTGCCACCGTAGGTGTTGCCGAGGAATGGGTGCCCGCACTTCACAAGCTCGGCATCCTCACTGTGAGCCAGCTACCGTCCTACGGTTCAGCCGGGAAACTACAGCAGGAACTCTGCGGACTCAACAAGAAATTCAAACTTGAGCTTACCAACCCCACCATTGACGAAGTGAAGGGCTGGATGGCCGCAGCCGAAGAGCAGCAATGAGCTATCCGGGAAAAATAGCGGTGATTGGCGGAGGCAGCTGGGCAACTGCTCTCGCCAAACTCCTGCTGGGCAACTGCCCGTCAATAACATGGGTCATGCACCGCGATGACCGCATAGAGGAATTCCTCAGCCTCGGACACAACCCGGCTTACCTCACCGACGTCCTTTTCGACCTGCGCCGAATCAGCTTCACAACTGACATAAACGAAGCCGCCAACGAATCCGACACCCTTCTGTTGGCCCTGCCTTCGCCCTATTTCAAGGGGCAGATGGAGCCACTGACCGTGGACATTTCCGGCAAGACAATCGTTTCAGCCATAAAAGGCATAGTGCCTGACGACAACATGACCATATCAGACTATATGGAGAAGCGCTACGGAATTGCTCCCGAGCGCAACCTCGTGGTGTCCGGGCCATGTCATGCCGAGGAGGTGGCGCTTGGACGCCGCAGCTACTTGACAGTAGGATGCTCCGACATGCAACTCGCCGAAGACTTTGCCTCAGCCATCTCAGGCAAAGCCCTGACCACAGTTCTATCATCTGACGTCAACGGAATAGAATATGCCGCAGTGCTCAAGAACGTCTATGCCATCTGTGCCGGCATTCTCCACGGCCTCCGCTCCGGCGACAACTTCGAGGCGATGCTCGTCAGCAATGCAATCCGCGAAATGGACCGCTTTGTCAGCGTACTGGCTCCCCAGGAACGTAACATCTGTGACTCGGTGTACCTCGGCGACCTACTCGTAACCTCCTACTCGCGCTTCAGCCGCAACCACAACTTCGGAGTAATGATTGGGCGCGGCTACTCCATCAACGCCGCCAAAATGGAAATGGTGCAGACAGCCGAAGGCTATTTTGCGGCCAAATGTCTCCACGAAATCAATCTCGCCCACGGCATCAACATGCCAATCATGGAGGGCGTCTATGATATCCTATATCGCAAGGTTAAACCTTCGGCAGCCATTGAACGCATGGCCGACACTTTCAAATAACCAGATTCAAAACAAAACAAACAAACACACCCCATGAACAATTTAGAATTTTCAAACGCCAATGCTCTGGTGGTCAGCAACCAGCAGATCGAGGCCATGCTCGGCGAATCGCGTCAGGCACTCGAGAAAGTCGCTAACGGCACCGGCGCGGGAAATGATTTCCTCGGATGGGTAAACCTTCCCACCGATATCCCGGCATCGCTTATAGCCGACATCAATGAAACCGCCCGCCGTCTTCAGGAAAAATGCGAGGTGGTTGTCTGCATAGGTATCGGCGGCTCGTATCTCGGAGCCAAAGCCGTGATAGAGGCCCTCGGCGACACTTTCGCCGCTTACCGCAATGACCCGGACACCACCAAGGTGGTTTTCGCCGGCCAGAACATAGGCGAGGACTATATTTATGAGCTCATGGATTACCTTGACAACAAGGAATACGGTATCATTGTCATCTCCAAATCCGGGACAACCACTGAACCGGCCATAGCATTCCGTCTGCTCAAAGACAAACTTGAAGCCCGCATCGGCAAGAAAGCCGCATCGGAGCGCATTGTGGCCGTGACCGATGCCCACCGCGGCGCTCTCCGCCAGATGTCGGACGAGGAAGGATACAAGACATTTGTCATAGCCGACAATGTAGGCGGCCGCTTCTCCGTTCTGACCCCCGTGGGACTTCTTCCCATCGCCGTGGCCGGCTACGACATACAGGCCCTCATTGACGGAGCAAAATCCATGGAAGAGATTACCCGCTCCACCGATTATGCCTCTAACCCGGCTCTGCTGTATGCCGCAACACGCAACGCCCTCTACCGCGCCGGCAAGAAAATAGAGATTCTTGTCAACTTCAACCCCAAACTTCATTACATAGGCGAATGGTGGAAGCAACTCTATGGCGAAAGCGAAGGCAAGGACGGAAAGGGAATATTCCCGGCAGCTGTCGATGATTCAACTGACCTGCACTCAATGGGTCAGTGGATTCAGGATGGGGAGCGTACCATTTTCGAAACGGTTATCTCCGTCAGCAACCCCGCCCACACAACTGTCATTCCCAATGACAAGGACAACCTTGACGGCCTCAACTTCCTCGCAGGAAAGCGCATTGACGAGGTCAACAAAATGGCCGAACTCGGCACCCGCATAGCCCACATTGACGGCGGCGTGCCTAACCTGCTCATCACAATCCCCGAACTCAAGGAATATCCTCTCGGCCAGCTCATCTACTTCTTTGAGAAGGCATGCGGAATTTCCGGCTATCTGCTCGGAGTCAACCCCTTCAACCAACCCGGAGTGGAGGACTACAAGCGCAACATGTTTGCCCTCCTTGACAAACCCGGCTACGAAAAAGAGTCGGCAGCCATCAAGGCCCGCATCGCTGAATAATCATTGAAAAATAATCCGCTCTACCATAGAAACCGTGCATTTCCCGATGCACGGTTTTTTTATGTGCGGAATTATCAGTACCTTTGCTAATGACATAAAAAGCGATCACGCTTTGTCCCGGTTACTGAAATCGCCAAATATTCACTGATAAGCGGACAAGGCAGTCACGATTCGCTCATGCTACGGTGCTACTTACATTCCATCCCGCCACGGGAACGGAATTAAGATAACCAACAGCGTGAAGATGACTGCTATCCTTATCAATGGCTTTGGCGAGCCTCAGTAACGGTGGTACGGATTCATTCACGTATTCTATGTTAAATTCCAAGCATTTTTGGGATTTTTTCTATTGGGGTA
>CAZASF010000031.1:0-27917 GCA_964487725.1 uncultured Bacteroides sp.
TGAACCGGGTAAGGGTATTATGCGATTATATATTTTTTAAATGAAAGAGCCGTGATAAAACGCTGTGGGCGGGCGGTCGCAAATAAGGAGGTATGGAATAGAGGGCGTTGGAATCAATCGGCCTCCTGCGGATGCCGGGGGTGGTTGGAGTCGGTTGGCCGGTCACACCTCGCCATGGCTCGGCGTAACCGGTTACGAGAAATCGTTGTCCGGATGGACAACAGTCGTGCGGATTGGTTGGATAAAGCCCCGCGATGCGGAGCGATTCATTTTATTGGCTTTTCCACGGGTTACGGCCTTTGGCCTCACCCATGGCTACTATTAAAATGCGCTTACAGCGCGACCATGCGGGGGTGGGACATTTCTTCTTACCCATTACGGAGTACAGATCCCCACAGCTGTCCCATTAGGCATGAGTTATCAAGGCGCTACGCGCCTCTACATATACGCTAATCCTCCCCACGTGAGCTATCCAGTTGTTAGCGAAGAGCCATACGGGTGAGGGACGGTTGCTATAGGACAGGTGATCCTACGATGTGCATGGTATTATGAGGCAGCTACACCGCTGCGTTGGGGCCGGAGCGTTGGGGCCGGGTCTGAGAATGTTATCACTGTATGCGCCTTTAAGATGGCGAGTTTGTTCATTTCCAACGGGGTTAGCACCTTTGCTCCGTCAGGGATTTTGATATTTGTAGTGCTCATATTTGTGTGCGGTTTTTAGTTGTCTTTTTTTCTTTCTATCAATGGCATCAAGGCATTAATCAGCAGCATTACGCCTAAGTATGCCACAGCCAATACAAAGAAATCAATACTCAACGGTAGACACTTTTTAATCCATCCTCCTGCCAGATACGCGAAGAAGAGAAGCCATAATGAGCTTTGCACAGTCACGCACAGAGTGCACCATCTTTTAGCTCTGAACCGCTGATACCAGATGCTCCACGCGGTAAATGGCAGGCAACAGAGATTGCACAAGGCGAGTGATGGAATCGATGCCGGGAACATCAGCAGCGCAAGCAGACTCACAAAGAAATATGAAAATCCCACTTCGCTCCAACCAAAGAGGCCGAAAAATTTCGAGGCGGATGTGGCGAGAACATCATCACATCCACCGGCCTGCAACACACCACAGAAGCGGTCGGCCTTCGGGTTGTAGATTTTAAGGGATTTCTGCACCAGAAGATATGTAACATAGAGGCCCCATAGATCTATGGCCGCAATGAAATATGCTGATACCTTTTCATACAATCCGTTACAGACAAACGCGTACACGGCGAGAGCTGCCATGCAGAACAGAAGCACCCATTTTTTTGAACGCTTGAAAAATTCAAGTCTGCGATGCAATCCTAACTCCGGCTCAGCGGCGTTAGGGGTTGCGCTCGAAACAAACACATTGCCGTCCCAGGCTTTCTGCAAACTCACCAATGTGGTCCGTTTCGGCTGTCCGAGGCTAATGTAGTCCACGTTATCGCCATCAATTGCCGTGACTATAATGTTGCCACCTTCGGCCCCAGCGGTATGAACAATAAACGGCGGTTGCAACTCCTTGATTTCGCTTTTGTCAGCAATGAAGTAAGCCGCTGATTCCACGCCATATTCTTCAAGGGCCCGCGACAGGCCAAACCATGTTTTGAACGGCATCGACTTCTCCCGTCCAAGAGTATAATCATGCGTGTGCCCTACCCCAAGCAGAGTCAGCCAATCGCCCAACAATGAGGCATCGGGCGATTTAAAATGAGTTTTAGCTTCGAACCGGGTTTGTCAGATTTGTCCATGGGTCAACGCGCTTTCATTGTATTGCAGCCTGAATCTTCTGCAGCAAGACTTCTCCGGGCATCTCGCCCGTTTCGCGCATCACTTCTTTACCATCGTCATAAAGAAGGAACGTGGGGAGAGACTGGACATCTTGTTGATTTGCAAGGTCTTCATTTTTATCAATATCAAACTGAAGAATTTTCAGGTTATCGGCAAGGAGGGCCTTGATATCGTCAACGATGGGCATCATATTTCTGCAGTGAGGACACCATGTGGCGTAAAACTCCACTAAAACAACCGGTGCCGAATTGATTTCTTCTGTGTAATTCATAATTAATTATTTTTATTCAACAATTAAGCCTAAAGGAGCGATGATCAGCGTTTAACAACCATTTTCAACACCAATCATCAATCATTCTTTTGGCAATCCATCTATCATAAAAACAGAAAAGCTGGTCGATTGGTTGACATTTCGGCATACAAATCCGTTGTACATGAGCGAACCAAACAAATCCGTTTATGAAAGTGTTAATACCTTGATAAATACAGTAGTGATAAAATACAGTAGCAAATGAAAACGATTAGACTGATATATCCGCAGTGGCAAGGTGGTAATATTGCCCGTTGGATTCCGAACATACCCGCTGAGGATTCTTCAAGAGGTTATTATCTTGGAGCTAAACTCCTTGAATTTCTCGCACCAAAAACGGATACCGAGACTTATACAGTGCCGGTCTCAACAGACATATCAAAACGTGAGGAAACCGACGGCGTGCTCGACCGCGATATAATTGCCAATCAGACGAAGGCAGCTCTTGATATTCTGGACATTGCCAACTCCGACAAGGTTGTCACTCTCGGTGGCGACTGTTCGGTGAGCGCTCCGGTGTTCACCTATCTTGCCAATAAATATGATGATGATGTGGCAATTGTGTGGATTGATGCACACCCCGACATAACGCTTCCCGGCGATGATTATAACGGCTATCATGCTATGGCACTGACTGCATGCATGGGGATGGGCGACTCAAAGATTGTTGGGCTGCTTCCGGGGAAAATTTCACCAAAAAGCGTTTGTCTGGCCGGTCTCCGTGACACCGAATTTCCGTATATCGCAAAACGCATAGAGGACTTGGGTGTCATCCACTATTCTCCAAATGATTTGGCAGAAACGAGTAAGCCCGTTGTTGATTGGCTGAATGCCACCGGCAAGTCGAAAGTGATGATTCACTTCGACATGGACGTTATGGATCCGACCGACATACTCGCTGCCGTAGCCGATGGCCCGGATGGCGGAATGAAACTAAACGAGGTTGTTCGCCTGATTAACGATATAGCCAAGGGAAAAGAGCTCGTAGCACTGACTGTGGCAGAAGCTATGCCACGTCTGGCAATACGGCTGAAATCAATGCTCGCTGCCCTACCGCTGATGAACGCCTGATTACGGCCAGGGCTAATGACAACGCAATGTTAATCTTCAGAAGATGTGGGTTGAACGAATAAAGCTCCGCGATGCGGAGCGGAACATTTAGGGTTGGACTCACGTTATTTCAGAAAATTCAAATTCAACTAAATAAATGAAAAGGACAATATTTTTAGCAATAGCTATAGCTATTTGCGCCTTAGGCTCATCGGCCGATGAGCCACGTAATAATGAGAAAGCGCCAATGGCGACGCCACAAAATAAAGTGAAAGGCATGCGACCTCCACGAGGCGGGTTCGGCGGTGGTTTCGGTGGATTCAATATGGATAAATCCGGTGATTCCACGCTTCAAGCCATGATAAAAAATGTTGTTCCTAAGTTTCATCAATACGTGTATAACGTTCCCGACAGCAATGACACCATTGCATACAATCTCTATATACCGGCTAACATAGAGGCCGGCAAGACATATCCATTGGTGTTATTCGTTGCTGATGCCTCAACAGTTGACAAAGAAGTGACTGTGCCATTGACTCAGGGTTATGGCGCACTGGTATGGGCAACCGATGAATCTCAGGCAAAGAATCCCTGCTTTGTGCTTGTGCCTCAAATGTCACGTGGAGCCACAGATGATTCCTACAATCATTCGGAGCAAGTGGATCAGCTTATCGGACTGGTGAAACAGATTGCCGAGAATTATCCCGTTGACAATAACCGGCTTTATTCCACAGGGCAGTCAATGGGAGGCATGATGGCTATGTACTACGACGTGGCATATCCTGATCTGTTTGCAGCATCAATATTCGTTGACAGCCACTGGGCTGAATCAACATTCACTGAACTCGTGAAGCATAAATTCGTATGGTTCATTGCCGGAGATGGCGGAAAGGCTTATCCCAAATTAAAGCCGCTTGAAGAAGCCGCTGAAAAAGAGGGTATAAGCTACACGTTTGCAGAATGGAACGCCAAGCTTCCTGAAGAAACGCAGAATGAACTTGCAGCCACAATGCTTGCCAAAGGCGAGCCTGTCAACATCTTCGAGTTTGAAACCGGATCAGTTTTGCCGGAAGGTATGACAAATGGCATGGACCACATGTATTCATTTGACTATGCCTATAAGATATCAGCCGTGCGTGACTGGCTTTTCCAACAAAGCAAATGATATTCATGAGTCCGAAAACAAGCGCTTGTACCGAGCCGTTTTCGGACTTTTTTAGCTTGACCTTGTCAGTGCTTTTGTACGATCAAGAAGTATTTCATCTATGTGGTCTTTTGCCCATTGGATTAGCTGATTGATTATCGGAAGCAGAGAATGGGCCCGTTCGGTGAGTTGATATTCAACACGCGGGGGCACCTCGGCATAGACGGTTCTGGTTAAATAACCGTCGGCCTCTAATGTCTTCAATGTCAGTGACAGCATTTTGGGCGATATGTCAGGCAACTCGTGTTTCAGTTCCACATAGCGTACCGACTCACGACTGCTAAGCGTGTAGAGCACCAAAAGCGACCATTTATCGCTTATGCGGTTGAGGACATTGCGTATCGGACAATCCGGATGCAGTTCGTTCTTGTTGATGTTCCTTTCCATAACGGATACAAAATTAACACTTTTCAGCCAACCCAACAACTCTCAACATCCTATCCAACAATAATTGTATCTTATATATAACTACCTTCATATTGTATAGTAGTTAAAAATTATAAATGTTTGATTCGCGTAAAAAATATTGTTGTTGATTTCCAACAATAGTAACATTCATGATAGTTATAGCCATAGGTTTCACCTGTTTTTTTCATTGAACTTTTGTCCTATTTTTGTGGTATATAAAATGTAGTATTACTGATAAACAATATTATATAAACAGAATTATGGATAAGAAAGTAGCGTTAATAGGCGCGAGCGGTTTTGTAGGCTCCGCCATTCTCAACGAGCTTCTCAACCGCGGCTATCAGGTGGAAGCACTGGTGCATAATCCTTCAAAGCTGAAAGTGGAAAATACGGCTTTGACTGTCAAGAAAATCGATGTGGCAGATGAAAAAGCTCTTGAAAGTGAGTTAAAGGGTTACGACAACGTGATAAGCGCTTATAACCCCGGATGGGCCAATCCCAACATCTATGAGGAGACTCTTGAAAACTACCCCAAAATTCTTAAGGCCGCCAAGAAAGCCGGTGTTAAGCGACTGCTTATCGTGGGCGGCGCCGGAACTTTATTTGTAAAACCCGGAGTGCGTCTTATTGACACAGAAACACTTCCGGCAGAGTGGCTTCCCGGAGTGAAATCGCTCGGCGAGTTCTATCTCAACACACTTATCCCTGAAAAGGATATTGACTGGGTGTTCTTCTCCCCTGCAGGCAACCTCGGGGATATGGGAGCCAAAGGCCCGGGCAAGCGCACCGGCGTTTACCGCCTTGGCAAAGACGACATGATTTTCGACAAGGATGGCAACAGCTTCATATCAGTAGAGGATTATGCCAAGGCAATGGTTGACGAGCTTGCAGAACCGGCCCATCACCAGGAGCGTTTTACTATCGGCTACTAATCGTACCGTTGCGATTATGATTTCCGAAAATGAAAGATTAGACACGTTACTCCGGGCTCTTCTTCGGGAGAGTCCGGAGTATTCCAATATGGAGATTCCTCGGTCAATAACCGACAAACGAAATCTGCTCCGCGCACTTATGAATGTCAGGCGCTTTCACAGAGGATATGACTATAGTCATGAAAAAACTGGAATCTATTTTAAGCGTTTAAGAGCCTCAGCTGACGATATCATTGCTTGAGGCAATGGAATTTGGTAGGAAAATCTTGAAAATTGGTCAGAAATATATGCGGAATTCAATGTTATTTTGCAACTATGAAAATAGCATATATAACAGTAACGCTTTTATTCAGCGCTTTAACAGTAACATCTCAAAATATGATTAACCCTAATACTAACACTTCTATGGCTCCGGTGCAGACGCTGGAGTTGACTCAGGAATGGGACAAGGTTTTCCCAAAGAGTGACAAGGTTGAACATCGCAAGGTTACTTTCGTGAACCGCTATGGCATAACACTTGCCGCTGATATGTACACCCCTAAAGGAGCAACCGGTAAGCTTCCGGCAATAGCCGTCAGTGGGCCTTTCGGCGCTGTCAAGGAACAATCGAGCGGGCTCTACGCACAGCAACTTGCCGAGCGCGGATTTCTGACAATAGCCTTTGACCCATCGTACACCGGTGAAAGCGGCGGCATGCCTCGCCGCGTGGCTTCGCCTGATATCAATACCGAGGACTTTTCAGCCGCTGTTGATTTCCTTATGGTTCAGCCGAATGTTGATGCTGACCGCGTGGGTATTCTTGGCATCTGCGGGTGGGGTGGCATTGCAATAGAAGCGGCCATCAATGATCCGCGCATCAAGGCAACAGTGGCCTCAACAATGTATGATATGACCAGAGTTAACGCCAATGGCTATTTCGACAGCGAGAACACCCCCGAACAGCGTAATGCTAAACGCGCATCCATGGCAGCACAACGCACCGTGGATTACAAAAATGGCTCGTATCAAAGGGGTGGCGGAGTTGTTGATCCCCTGCCCGATGACGCACCGCAGTTTGTGAAAGATTATTACGACTATTACAAGACACCACGTGGATTCCACTCCCGCTCAGGTAACTCAACCGATGGATGGAACACCACTTCCAACCTGCCGTTCGTCAATTTCAAATTCTTTGAATATGCCGATGAACTTGAAAATGCAGTGATGATTGTTCACGGTGACGCAGCCCACTCCTACTATTTCGGGAAGGACACCTTTGCAAAACTTAAAGGGGACAACAAGCAGATGCTGACCGTTAAAGGCGCAAGCCACTGCGACCTGTATGATCAACTTGACATCATTCCCTTTGATGAGATAGCCGCATTCTACACCGAGTACATGAAGTAAGCAATGAAGTCGGAAACCTCGCAGCAAAACTGCGGGGTTTCTTTATGCCGTGATGGAGTCGCGATACTGGTTGGGGGTCATGCCGGTGTTTTTCTTGAAGAAGCGGCTGAAGTGCTGCGGATATTTGAAACCAAGGCGATAGGCTATCTCGCTAAGCGACAACGAGTCATCATAGATCATCTCCTTAGCCGTAGTAGTAACCATGGCATGAATGAAGTCAAGAGCCGATCTGCCGGTCTCTTTCTTGACAAGATCGCTGAAATAATTGGGTGACAAGTGCATGGCATCAGCACACACGGTGACATTCGGCATCCCCTCTGCCTCGGCCTTACCCGAACGAAGATAGTCATTTATGTAGTCCTCAAACTTGGTAAGTATGTCCTTATTGACTGTTTTCCGTGTGTTGAACTGGCGGTCGAAGAACCGCAGACAATAATCGAGCATCATTTCAAGGTTGCTGACCACCAGCTTCTTGGTGAATCGGTCAAGCGGACGATTCAATTCTATCTTTATTTTTTCTATGCAGTCATCAATCACGGCGCGCTCTGCCGGTGACAGGTGCAGGGCTTCGTTCATCTCGTAGGAGAAAAATGAGTATTGCCTGATGTTTTTTGCAAGTTCCGTGCCGCGAATCAGGTCGGGATGAAAGAGTAGCCCCACTCCTTCGGGCTGGAATTCCTCTCCTTTGGCATCGAAATTAAATACCTGCTTAGGCCCCATAGTGATCACTGCGCCGGCAGTGTAGTCATACCTACCGCGCCCATAGCGCATGTCGCCACATGTCTTATCTTTGAAAAACATGGCATAGAAGCCCAGCATGGTGCGGTAACGGTGCAGACTCCTGACTTCAGAAAAGTCAATAATAGAAATCAGGGGATGGATTGTCTCCACGCCCATATAATCATTATATTCCTTGATGGTTGGAATTTCAAGAAGCTCTTTCATGGCACAAATATAGCAAAATTTCGCAATCAGTGAAAATGGTTAGAAATTCAATCATTTGGATACAAAATCATGACTGTTCCGGAACTAATTTTGTAGCAGTAAAAACGGTAATGATGAATAAGGAAACAAAAATATCCGTCAGAATAGGCAGCTCCGTTGTCGACGGTGTGCTTTTCGACAATGAAGCCGGCCGAGCATTTGCTTCCCTGCTTCCACTGACTCTTACATTAAGCGACTATGAAGAGACAGAGAAATGCGGCGACCTGACCGATGCACTGCCCATTACTGACGACATACGAGGCTATGACCCGGTGCAAGGCGACATTGCGTACTATGAACCCTGCGGATGCCTGTCAATTTTCTATCGCGATGACGGGTACTCGTCCGACCTTGTAGGGATAGGCAAAGTTATTGGCAATCTCGCACCTATCCATACGGAAGAATCCATCGAGGTTTCTTTTATGTTAAACGAAAACTAAAACGGAAAAATATGATAAAATCCAATCGAAATTTCAACATGTTCGTACCGACCAACATAATTTTTGGTCCGGGCGAATTGAACCGCCTGCATGAGCAACCGATGCCCGGCAAAAAGGCACTGATTGTGATAAGCAACGGCAAGTCAACCAAAGCCAACGGCTATCTTGCACGTGTTGAAAATGAATTGAACCTCGCCGGAGCGGAGTATGCAATCTTTGACAAAGTTGAAGCCAATCCGCTGAAATCAACCGTGATGGATGGAGGTACAGATGCTCGCAAACACAATTGTGATTTCATCATCGCACTCGGAGGAGGAAGCGTGATGGATGCGTCAAAAGCCATAGCCGTAATGGCCACCAACGAAGGAGATTATTGGGACTATGTGCAAAAGACCCGCAGCGTTGATAATAAGCCGCTTCCTATCATTGCCATTACCACTACCGCCGGCACAGGCTCTGAGGTTGATCCATTTGCCGTTATTTCAAATCCGGAGTTGAATATGAAAGTTGGCTTCGGAACGCCCGATCTGTTTCCTGTCATTTCAATAGTTGATCCGGAGCTTATGCTGTCCGTTCCGCCGAAGTTTACGGCTTATCAAGGGTTTGACGCACTGTTCCATAGTGTTGAATGCTACATTTCGCGTAAAGCCAATCTGATGAGCGACATGTATGCTCTTACAGCCATAGAGAACGTTGCCGCAAGTCTGTCCACCGCGGTAAACAACGGTACCGACGTAGATGCCCGCACCCGCATGGCCCTCGCCAACACTCTTTCAGGCGTGGTAATGACGCTGAGTGGCTGTACGAGCGAGCACTCTCTTGAGCATGCAATGTCGGCCTTCCATCAGAATCTCCCCCACGGCGCGGGTCTTATAATGATCAGCAAGGCTTACTACACTCACTTCGTCAACAAACACGTATGCGACGACCGCTTTATCCGCATGGCCCAGGCTATGGGAATCAATGACGCATCAGATCCGATGGACTTTATCAAGGCTCTCACCCTATTGCAGGAGGAGTGCAACGTAGCAGACCTTAAGATGTCGGACTACGGTATTACGCCCGATGAGTTCAAAACCCTTTCATGCAACGCATTCGACACTATGGGGCGTCTGTTCGAAAACGATCGCAGCCAGCTCAGCATTGACGACTGCATAAATATTTTCAAAGAATCATACAAATAATAATAACCACGATAACCTCAACACCGATATGAACAAGATAATCAGCGTTCTGGCTATAACTTTAATTTCAATAAATATGGCACATTCAGCAAACCCCACAAAACTCACAGCCGGCCCTTCGGAAATCAAACAGACTGCCGGACGCGCGCAACTTGGCGACTTCGCACCAAAATTCGCAGAACTCAACGACGATGTACTGTTCGGGCAAGTTTGGAGCCGCACTGACAAACTCTCGCTTCGCGACCGCAGTATCGTAACCGTAACAGCCCTCGTGTCAACGGGCATTATTGACTCATCACTGACGTTTCATCTTCAGGAAGCAAAAAAGAATGGCGTTACCCGCACGGAAATAGCAGAGATACTGACCCAGGTGGCTTTCTACGCCGGATGGCCCAAGGCATGGGGCGCATTCCGTCAGGCTGTGGAAGTGTGGAAAGACGAAACCGAAGCCACCTCTGCAAAAGAGAAATTCGAGCAGGAAATTATTTTCCCAATAGGCAATCCCAATACTGCATACGCCAAATATTTCATAGGCAACAGCTATATTGCTCCAATCTCCACTGAACAGGTTAAATTCAACAACGTGACATTCGAACCCGGATGCCGCAACAACTGGCACATACATCACGCTACAAAGGGCGGAGGCCAGATGCTCGTGTGCGTTGCCGGTCGAGGATGGTATCAGGAGGAGGGTAAACCTGCCGTAGAACTTCTCCCCGGCACTGTTGTTCACATCCCCGCCAATGTAAAACACTGGCACGGAGCAGCCAAAGACAGCTGGATGTCACATCTCGCCTATGAAATCGAAGGTGAAAACACTTCCAACGAATGGCTCGAGCCGGTCACTGACGAGGAATACAACAAACTATAACACGGCCGGAGCCTGTGATGGTATCGGAAATGTGGATTTTACTGCAAAATCTTAACAGAAAATGGCGCTCCTGTCCGCTATGGCCACTTTGTGCCGGAGGCTGACGAAATTAATGAAGACACTTATCCTGATATGATTGAGGCGAGCGATTATTACCGCACTCCTCGTGCAGGGCACCCCAATTCCCCCAACAGGTTCAGATTCACTGGATTGGCATACCGTATGGCATTTGATGCCTATGCACAGATTCCGTATTATCTTACACGTCCACTATTGGCTGTTGGCGGCAGTGAGGCCGGTTCGCTTTGGCAAACAAAACTCGGTTATGATCTGTCAAAGGGGCCAAAAGAACTGTTCATCGTAGAAGGCGCCGGACATTTCGATCTCTATGACAATCCCAAATACATTGAACAAGTTTTGGACAAGATGATTGATTTCTATAATCGCCATATAAGATAACTCGTTACCGCGCTGTATAAGAATAAACTCGTTGGTTGGATAAATATGCTTTTCCCCGGAAGTCCACTGAAGGAGCGTATCAGCAGTCGACACGGTCTGCACACCATTGATCATGCGGAAGCTATCGGACTTGGAACAACCGATTATGTAATCGTAAATCTTGACGAATAACAGAAATGACGTTGCAGGAATATTTACAGATGATGGATAGGCGTGAGCCGATTGTTGCCGGAAGTCCGGCTCACAAGGTAATGCACCGTGCATACGATGAGTCACAGCGAATAACAGGAGAACTCAATTCATCGTCACACACGCAAGATGAGGTGACCGAACTGCTGTCGCGACTCACCGGAAATAAGGTTCATCCTTCGGTAAAAGTGATGTCTCCATTTCAGGCTGATTTTGGGAAAAACATCCATTTCGGCAAGAACATCTATGTCAACGCCGGATGCAAATTCCAGGACCACGGGGGAATATACATAGATGATCACGCTCTTATCGGTCATAACTGTGTGATGGCAACCCTCAATCATGATGAGCGTCCTGATCACCGTGGCGATATGTCACCTGCGCCTATTCATGTTTGTCGCAATGTCTGGATTGGTGCCAATGTGACAATACTCGGAGGTGTAACCATCGGCGAAAATGCTATCGTAGCAGCCGGGGCCGTGGTAACGAAAGATGTCGCTCCCGATACAATCGTTGCGGGTGTCCCGGCTCGTGAAATCAGAAAAATCAAGACTACATGAATAATGAGATAAATAAGCTGGAGCGACTCTGGAACAAGGAGTATTGCAAGGTGATGGTTGGAAATTTCCTTCTGTTCTTCTCTTTCTACCTGATTACTCCCATACTTCCGATATATCTTGACTCTGAATTTGCTGCCGATAAGGATATGATAGGCTTTGTCCTGTCAGGTTACGTAGTGGCCGCAATCCTGGTTCGTCCGTTCACAGGTTTTTTTGTTGACAGTTTCGACAGGAAGAAGGTATTGCTGATTTGCTTCTTTGCTTTCTTCATCTGTTTTACCGGCTATATAGGGGCAGCATCAATTTTGATGTTCGCACTGATTAGAACCATTCATGGCCTGCCATTTGGCGCAACAACAGTTGCCAACAGCACTGTTGCCGTTGATGTCCTCCCCTCATCAAGAAGAAATGAAGGCATGGGATACTACGGATTGAGCAACAATCTTGCTATGGCGATAGCGCCTACTATAGGAATATTTGTCTATTCGGCGACAAACAATTTCAAGTTACTGTTTTGGCTGTCGCTCGGAGTGGCATTTCTCGGGGTTCTTGCCGTGTCGTCAATCCATACAAAACCACGGGAAAAGGTTGCCAATAAGCCCAAACTAAGCATGGATCATTTCTTCCTTGGCAAAGGGTGGCTTTTGGCAGTCAACACTGTTCTTTTTGGTTTGTGTTGGGGTGTGATGAGCAATTACGTTGCTCTTTACAGCAAGGAGAAATTAGGAATAACTGATGGTGCAGGACTATTTTTCGCCATTGTTTCTGCCGGCCTTTTCATATCGCGTCTCACCGGAGCAAAATCACTGAGAGCAGGCAAGCTGACCGAAAACGCTTTATTAGGAGCTGTCCTGACAGCCGTAGGTTTGACCTTATTTGCGTGGTCGCCGGGAATGTGGGCATATTACCTGTCGCCGTTCCTGTTAGGATTAGGAAATGGCAAGATGTATCCGGCATTTCTCAACATGTTTATCAATATGGGGCGCAAGGATCAGCGGGGCACCGCCAATTCAACCATGCTTACGTCATGGGATCTTGGCATGGGTCTGGGAATCCTTGTCGGTGGAATGCTCATGGAATACGTTGACTATTCAGCTACATTCTGGTTTACCGCCGCGTCCCAAATAGCAGGAGTGTTGCTGCTGATGTTCTTCACACAACAGTTTTTCGCAAAACGCAAACTACGCAACTGATTTTCAATATAGTTACAAATAAGCTAAACACCTGTCATGAAAAGAATCATATCATTACTCTTTACACTGGCACTGGCGCTGTCATTATCGGCCTGTGGAAATGAAGAGCCATACCTTACTGAATTCCAGACAGATCAGGAACAATCTGAAATTAATGATGAAGATAAAGATAACGATGAAGATAACGATACTGACATGAAACAAGAAAATTTCAACATCAAAATCAAGGTGGGCAACAAAGAATTAACAGCAACTTTGCAGAACAATGCCACTTCGAGAGCATTTGTGGCAAAACTCCCCCTTACTCTTCCCATGTTGGATTTGTATGATCGAGAAATGTGCTACAGATTCACTGACGCACTCCCCACGGACAACGTCAAGAATCGCGGTTACAAAGTGGGAGAAATCGTCTACTGGCCTCCTATGCACAGCTTCGTAATCATGTATGCCCAAAATGGCGAGCATTTTGACATGCAACTGCTTGGTAAGATTGATTCCGGAGTGGAAACATTTAAGACAACCGGAGATACTGACGTCACGTTCTCCCTTTAATCCACCATCTAACCAATCCGGACGAAAATCCGGCATGTAAACCGCGCCCTCAATTCCGAATTTACATAAAATTTGCAGTAAATTCGGAATTGGCGTATATCATAATAACAAACCGATGGGGAATTTGGGCCGGAGAACAAAACAATTATGAAAATTAGCAGTATATTTGTGCTGAACAAACTATAATGGCATGGAACAACTTGAAGTATTCGATTGCTCCAACATTTTTATAGGGAGCTACTTTACCGATGACCGTGGATGTGCCCACTGCTGCCGCGAGCACACACTGATCTACATACACTCCGGTGAGCTGGAAATTACTGACTGCAACCGGAAGACAATTCTTCACGCCGGAGAATGCGCTTTCATGCGCCGCGACAACATGATGTGGCTCCAGAAACGCGTTAAGGAAGGAGTGCCATACCGCTCCATAGTTCTTAAATTTTCAAAGGACCTTCTACATGAATTCTATAAAACATTGAACAAACACGACATTCCTGAAGACGCCAGAAGAGACCGCCGAAGCCTGCACATCATACCCTCGCAACGACTTGATGTGAAAAGCTTGTTTGAATCCGTCATTCCATACTTTGACGCAGGCATAAAACCTTCTGACGATGTTATGAAGTTGAAAATGGAGGAAGGAATACACGTCATCCTCAACACTGATTTCAATCTCTATGCATCGTTGTTTGACTTTGTAGAGCCATGGAAAATCAACATAATGGAATTCATGGAGAAAAACTACATGAATGATCTGTCAATGGAAGAGATCGCCTATTACACGGGGCGCAGCCTATCAACATTCAAACGGGACTTCAAAAAATATAGCCATCTCACACCTCAGAAATGGCTGATACAACGTCGTCTTCAGGCGGCCCACGAGCTTATTCGCAAAGGAGGCCGCAAGATTTCCGATATTTGTTTTGACGTTGGGTTCAAAAATTTGTCGCACTTTTCCAAGACCTACAAGAATACCTACGGAGCAGCTCCGACTTTGGCAAATTGAGCCTCCCGGCATAGTTTTTTGAGCCGCACAGCAAAACCTCTATGCGGTTCTATTTATATTTTTGCACCATAAACATCAAACTAAACATACAGCATGAAAGATATATTTGAAAAAGATCTCAGCGGCGAGATGGTTTCGCCAAATGAGCCGGGTTATGAGGTTCTCATTGCTGACATTTTCGACACAATGAAGACAGCAACAGAACTGAACACAGGCTATAAGACTCCTGAGGAAGTGCATGAATATATGGGAAAAATTCTTGGCAAGCCTCTTCCTGAAAGCACCACAGTTTTGCCGCCATTCTACATTGACTATGGTAAACCGGTTTCAATAGGGGAAGGTTGCTTCATTCAGCAGTGCTGCACATTCTTTGGCCGTGGCGGAATCACTATCGGCAATGAGGTGTTCATCGGCCCTAAATGTAATCTAATTACAATCAATCATGATGTCAATCCCGACAACCGCAGTGCCACATACGGTCGTCCGATCGTGATTGAAGATAAGGTATGGATAGGCATTAACTCCACAATACTTCCAGGTGTGAAAATAGGCTATGGAGCTATTGTTGGCGCACAAAGCGTTGTCACCCACGATGTGCCTCCAATGACCATAGTCGCAGGCAATCCCGCCAGAATCATTAAGAAAATTGAAGTGGAGTAATGAAAGAGACTAAGGGTTTGAGCCGCAGAGGATTTCTGAAAGCAGCTGCTGCCGTTGGCGCGGCGTTTGCCATAGAACCGACACTGAATAAAGTTCAGGCTGCGGAACGCATCATCACCGGGAACAGCCTTGAGAAAAATACGGATATGCCATACCGCACACTTGGCTCCGGAAGTGCCGCAATGGAGGTTTCCGCTCTCGGATTCGGCGTTATGGGAATGACCTACAACCGAAGCCAATATCCGGACAAGAAACTGCGCCAGCGAGTATTAGCCGAAGCCGTTGAACGTGGTGTGAATTTATTTGACACAGGCATCATATACGGGCCTTTGACCAATGAGATTTTTGCCGGAGAAGCACTTGCTCCCTATAAACACAGAGTGAACATAACAACCAAATTCGGCCACGAAGTAATTGACGGAAAGGCTACCGGACGTCAGAACAGCAGACCAGAAGTAGTCCGCCAATATTGCGAAGACTCGCTCCGCAGGCTCGGGGTTGAGACTATTCCTTTGTTCTATCAGCACCGTTTTGATGCGAATACTCCGATTGAGGATGTTGCCGGTTGCATAGGCGACCTTATCAAAGAGGGCAAGGTTCAGCGATGGGGGCTGTGTGAGGTCAGTCCGGAAACAATTCGTAAGGCGCATGCAATAACCCCCGTCACCGCAATTCAGAGTGAATATCACCTGATGCACCGTCTTGTTGAAGAAAACGGAGTTCTTGACACCTGTCGTGAACTCGGTATTGGATTTGTACCCTACAGTCCTATTAACCGCGGATTTCTCGGCGGTTGCATCAACGAATACACCGTTTTTGACATCAATAATGACAACCGCCATACCCTACCCCGCTTTCAGCCGGAGGCAATGCGTCAGAACTACCGCATTGTCAACGAACTTCAGGACTTTGGGCGCACTCGTGGTATGACATCGGCTCAATTGGCCCTTGGATGGTTGCTCCATAAAGAACCGTGGATTGTACCAATACCCGGCACCACAAAGATAGCCCACCTTGAGGAAAACCTCCATACATTTGATTTTGCGTTGGCCGACAGCGAATGGGAGGATTTGGAACAACGCGTAGCGGCCATCCCAATTGTTGGCGACCGCTATAATGCCGAGCAACAGAAACAGGTGCAAAGCTGAAATGAATACTTTCGACAACATAATCAGTGACTCCACCAAAATAAAACTAACGACTAAATTTAACTTCATGACTCGAAAAATTGTTACTATTTTTGCATTAGCTTTTTCATCGACCGCTATGACATATTCACAAAACCCAACCAATTTGACCGCCACAGAAGTCAATCCCAATCAGACTGCCGGACGCGCGCAACTTGGCGACTTCGCACCAAAATTCGCAGAACTCAACGACGATGTTCTGTTCGGGCAAGTTTGGAGCCGCACCAACAAACTTTCGAAGCGCGACCGCAGCATAGTCACCGTTACAGCTCTTGTGAGCTCCGGTATTATTGACAGCTCTCTGACTTTCCATCTTCAGGAAGCGAAGAAAAACGGTGTTACGCGCACCGAGATAGCCGAAATCCTCACCCAGATTGCTTTCTATGCCGGATGGCCCAAGGCATGGGGCGCATTCCGTCAGGCCGTAGAGGTGTGGAAAGACGAAACTGAAGCCACTTCTGCAAAAGAGAAATTCGAGCAGGAGATGATATTTCCCATAGGCGAACCAAACACCGCTTACGCAAAATACTTCATAGGCAACAGCTATCTGGCACCCGTTTCCATGGAACAAGTGAAAATTGCCAACGTGACCTTTGAACCGGGCTGCCGCAACAACTGGCACATACACCGCGCCACAAAAGGCGGAGGTCAGATGCTCGTGGGTGTTGGTGGTCGCGGTTGGTATCAGGAAGAGGGTAAGCCCGCTGTGGAAATTCTCCCCGGAACCGTTATCCACATCCCCGCAAACGTAAAACACTGGCATGGCGCACAGAAAGACAGTTGGTTTGCCCACCTCGCATTTGAACTTGACGGCGAAAACACCTCCAACGAATGGCTCGAGCCGGTCACAGATGACGAATATAACAACTTGAAATAATCATGTTAGGAAATTTTATATACTCAAATCCCACCAAACTCTATTTTGGCGACGAGGCTCAGAAAAATCTTGCCGAAGCATTGAAAGGTTTCGGCCCGAAAGTGATGCTCACCTACGGTGGCGGCTCAATCAAACGCAACGGCATTTACGATGATGTCATATCTGCTCTGAAAGCTTCAGGCAAGGAAATTATAGAACTGCCGGGAGTAATGCCCAACCCTACTGTTGAAAAACTGAACGAAGGCCAAGAGGTGGCACGCCGGAACAATGTTGACCTTATTCTGGCCGTAGGTGGTGGTTCAACGGTTGATTATGCAAAGGCCGTTGCCGTATCAGCCTGGTACGATGGTGATGCATGGGAACGCTTCTGGATCAAACAGGATGATCCTCGCGATAATGAACGTGTGATTCCCGTTGGCGCAGTTCTGACTATGGCCGGAACAGGATCGGAAATGAATGGAGGCTCTGTTATCACTAACCATGCCGCAAAACTAAAAATCGGCAAAGTGTTCGGCGATCGCGTTATGCCTCGCTTTGCCATCCTGAATCCTCGCTATACATTCACAGTGCCGCAACGCCAAATGGTTGCCGGTATATTCGACATTATGAGCCACATCATGGAACAGTACTTCTCCGGCGACGATGACTCTACCTCGGATTATCTGGCTGAAGGATTGATGCGTTCAGTCATATCATCAAGCCGCGTTGCGGTCAAGAATCCGGAGAATTACGAGGCTCGCTCCAACATCATGTGGTCGGCGACATGGGCACTCAACACATTCATAGGAGAGGGCAAATCGCAGGATTGGATGGTCCACATGATTGGTCAGGCAATAGGTGCATACACCGATGCCACCCACGGAATGACTCTTTCCGGCATATCCGTGTCCTATTACCGCTTCATCATGAAATATGCCATCAGTCGCTTTGCACGTTTCGCACGCGTTGTTTGGGAAATATCCCCCGAAGGCAAGACCGACGAACAACTTGCCGCGGCCGGAATTGATGCTCTTGGCGCATGGATAAAAGAAATTGGTGCGGCAAGCGAAATCACTTCGCTCGGAGTTACCGAGAATATGCTCAATGGCATTGCAGATTCCACCATAATCCTTGACTCCGGCTACAAAACCCTATCCCACGATGAGATAGTTGACATTCTCCGCCAAAGCCTCTGACAACAAAACAGCCCTACGCTATAACCAAAATGAAAACGTCGCAGTTACTAATTATTCTTTTAGCAGCAGCTCTCGTCATATTATCAGTAAAACTTGTGAGAAATAACAGTTCGTCCAAAACCGAAGATCCGGCCGATTCGGTTAATCCTATAATGGAATATATACTAACCCGTACAAGTGTCCGCGACTATCAGGACAAGCTGGTTGAGGATGAGAAAATCGAACAAATTCTGCGTGCTGCAATGGCGGCTCCAACCGCCGGCAACAAACAGCCGTGGCGGTTCATTGTCATAAAAGACAAAACAACGCTCAAAGCAATTTCGGAGAATTTCCACACCATAAAAATGGCCGAGAAAGCGCCTCTGGCAATAGTGGTGTGCGGGGACATGAATGCTACTTTTCCCGGCGATGGTGTAGACTATTGGGTAGAGGATGCGTCAGCTGCCACTGAGAATCTGTTGTTGGCAGCTCACTCGCTTGGTCTCGGCGCTGTGTGGTGCGGCATCTATCCAATGAAGGAGCGAGTGGCTCTGCTGAAAGAAATGCTCGAAATTCCGGATGATATTATCCCGCTCAACGTAGTCCCCATAGGTTATCCGGCAGAGACTCCTACACCAAAAGACAAATGGAATCCCGAAGAGATTCACTACGAAACCTGGGCCGGAGCTACTCCAAACATAAAACTAACAGAAAATGTCAAAACTAAAGGCTGGGAGGAAGTAAACGCCAAGGAATTCCGGGAGAATCCATTCAACCTCTTCAGCGGAGCACTTTCGCTTTCTGTAGGCAATAAAGGTAAAATGAATGCCATGACTATCGGTTGGGGAGGACTGGGCGTGCTTTGGGGGCGTGACCGACCGGTAATAACCGTCTACGTACGTAAAGACCGCTTTACACATCAGTTCATGGAGGATAACGACTACTTCGTTGTCGAGAGTTTCCCATCGGATTATGACAAGGCCTTGAAATATCTGGGAAGCGCATCCGGAAGTGACGAAGACAAGATGAAAGGCTCCGGATTAACCGTGAAATTCACCGATCAGGGTACCCCTTATTTCGAGGAGGGCAATCTGATGTTTGTCTGCAAAAAGATTTATGACGCACCATTAAATCCTGATGGATTTGGTGATTATGCCAAGGAATATTACAAGGACAAACCTCTGCATTCAATGTATATCGGAGCGATTGAAAAAATAATGGTAAAACGATGAAAAGGCTAAAATATATAATTGTAGCGTTAATTGTTCTGAGTTATGTTTCAACTCCAATGCACGCTGCAGACTACACGGCAACTTACATTGATCTCGGTTATCAATCAGCGGCATTGTATCAGCCGGTCGAACCATTGCAAAACTCAAAAACAGGCATTGTTGTGATGCATTCCCATCAAGACTACATGAATTTCATCGCCAATTCCGAACTTGCAAAAAGAGGCTACACGGTAATAGCCACACCTGCACCGGCCGAGGACAACATGGAGCCGAAATTGCTCGCCATCAAGAAATGCGTTGATTATTTACTTAATCGCAATGATATAGAGTCAGTCGTGCTTCTCGGGCATTCGGGAGGCGCAACTGTAATGACAGCATACCAATATCTTGCCGAAAATGGGCGCGAGGGCCTGAAAAGCAAACTATATAAGGATTATTCATCAGCCATTGACAATCTGCCGAAAGCCGATGGAATAATGCTTTTGGACGCCAATCCGGGAATCTCCACCGTTACACTTAACTCAATAGATCCCAACATAACTGATGAATCCACAGGGTTTGTCAATAACAAGAATTATGATTATTCCGATGAGAAGGGATATATGTCAGGACAACAGGAACGTTACTCCGCTCTCGTGGATTTCGCATTGGAACGCCTTGACTCAATCAATGCCGGCAGCGGTCTATTTGCTGACGATGAACCAATGGTGATTCCCGGAGCACAAAGCATGCGATTCTACAACAAACTTTACAGTTCCGACACGAATCTTCTAAACCACACCCGGAATGCCCACCCGCTTTTACACGCTGGCGGCAGCATAACGAATGAAATTATCCATTCAGTACGTGCTCCATTCCAACCGACAGACCAGTCGGAACGGCTTTCTGCAGCCCAACAGCTGACAGTTCGTAATTTTTTGAGTATATATGCCATTACCGTTGACGATGACTACGAGATTACGCCTACCGGCTTCAAGGGAATACACTTCAACAGTAACCTCTCATCGCCAATCGGAAACATCGAAGGCATTCGTGTGCCATCCTTATTTATGGGTATGACCGGAAGCTACGAATACATCACTGCCGAATACCTATTTGACAACTCTCCGGCGAAAGATAAGACAATTGCCTTTGTAGAGGGAGCAGGACACATGTTTACCGCCGACAAAAATGCAGAAAAATATAACAATACCGACTACGGCGATACTGTCAAGACCCTATTTGACTATGTGGCTATATGGCTTGCCCAAACTTTCAAATAAGAGCGGGAATCATCAGTTTCAGAAGCTGACCTTTAGTCCACCCATTGCGGTGAATCCGGGCATGTCGTAACCACGATTTATGACGTAGCGGGCATTGGTGATGTTTTCAAGTCGCGTGAATATCGCCACTTGACTGCACAATTCATAGTTCAGTTTCACGTTCAGCAACGCATAGTTCTGGTTCTTGATTCCGTCGGCGACGTAAAGACCGCCCACGCCTTTCAGATCTGCAGCGATGTTGAGTCTTTTCCATAGCGTCAGATCCGCTCCGAGATAATATTGGTTCGCGGGAGCTCCAACGAGGTCACTTAGCGAAGTGTGAAGATAACTGTAGGAGGCATAGAGCCGGAGGTTGTCAACCGGATGGCTGTTGGCAGTAATTTCAACCCCTTTATTGATGAACCTCCCGGTGTTGACATTCTTTTGGTCTACGACCTGTATCATGTCGCGGCCACGACTGTAATAAGCCGTAAGGTCAACTGACAGCAATCGGGAGAAATGCTTTCCGACTGACAGTTCATAGTTCATCATCTTCTCCGGATTAAGATCGGGATTGGCCATGCGATACAGATACAACTCGCGGAACGATGGGTTGCGATAGCCCATGGCGAGATTTCCTTTCACATTGAAACCGCCACCGGGATTTAATGCGAATCCGAACTGAGGAATCCACTGTGTGTCAAATGCATCGCTGTTGGCCATGCGCAGCCCGGCGTTAAGACTGAGCAAGTCAGCGGCCAGCGATTGTGACAGCGTTACGTATGGGGAGTATTCCACAATGGACTTTCGCGCCATTGCCCCCAAATTTGACTCGGACACCGGCTTACCTCCCGACACAGGAATCTTGCCGGAATAAGAGTCAAAATCAAACCCTACAGTGGCCGAGCCGCCCGTCCATGGAATGAAATTCTGATATATCATGATCCCAAGGCGGTTATCATCGCTATGGAAATGGTTTGGGTCGTCAATAAAATGGTTGCCATAGCTATAGTACACCCTTGCAAGACCGGAAGAGGAACCGTAGTTATTAGCAGCACTTAATGATGCTTCTCCCCGGATTATGTTCTGATGATAAATGTCTGTTGACTCGGGATTTGACAGAGTTGGATAAATAGGGTCATCGCCTGTGAAATTCATAAAAGTGTAATCGGCTGTAGCTTTCCACTGTTGGGAAAAGCCATAACCCACCTTGGCGTAGGCGTCAACCTGCTTGAAATCAAAGTTGTCCACGGTCCCGTCAGTGCGGTTGTAGGAAGCCGACACTAACGAGGAAAACTTCCTGAATCGGGTTGTATTGGTCAATGATGAGAGCCAAGTGTTATACGAACCGTATTGAGATGAGACAGTGGTCCGTACACCATTTTCCTGCGGATTTTTGGTAATGACATTTATTGTCCCACCCATGGCATTTGAACCATATAGGACTGAGCCGGGACCGCGAAGGACTTCCACTCGCTCCACATATTCTTTGCCATAAAAGTCGGCTATGTGGTGAGAATAAATACCCGCAAACTGCGGCTGTCCGTCAACCATCATCAGCACCGTTCCATTGCTCCCCACACCACGAAGTTTGATTCCGCCGGAGCCGCCATTGCTCACTCCGAAACCGAAAATACTGCGTTCAGTGACGAAAAGGCTTGGAACAAGACCCGATATTGCTGACAGGACCTGTGTTTCACCGGTTGATTCAAGACGGTCATGCCCTACGACCGAAACCGTGTACGGCAACAAATTCCTTTGCACGGGCGAGTTGGAGCCGGTGACAACTACTTCATCGAGCCGAAGCACACTATCACGTTCATTCGTCAACTCACCAGTGGGCTGACCGCTAACAGATGTCACTGTAATGGCTGACGCAATAATAGCCAGAAAGATTGGTTTGATATTCATAGTCTCTCAAGTATACGGTTTTTTAAGGAATAAATACCCGAATTTTTGCTTATGCAAATTTAAGCGGATGAATTAAGTTGACAAAATAATCTTCGATTTTGGTAGCATTATCGGTGATTTGTATCATAGACTGTTGCCAGAAAACCGTATCTTTGCGCAACGATTTATCATGAACAACCCAAGATGAGCACCGGGACTGAAAAAAATCACATAATGCCAACCGCCTCTTCTCGGCGACACATCTTTCTGGATGCCTTGCGTGGATTCGCCCTTCTGGGTGTTTGTCTCGCCAATTATCCGGAATTCTCGCTCTATACCTTTCAGCCCGAAGCCGTGGCTGAATCCATGACGAGCGCCGGGGTTGACCGCGTTGTAAAGTTCCTGCAGTATCTTTTCATTGATGGAAAGTTCTACACTCTGTTCTCGCTGCTTTTCGGCATCGGGTTCTCAATAATAATATCGCACGCGGCTGAACGTGGCGCAAACGGATTCAGCATTTTTTATCGCCGAATGATAATCCTTGCCCTGATTGGCTGTAGCCATCTGATGCTGATATGGAGCGGCGACATTCTGCTGCTCTATGCCCTGCTGGGCATGCTTCTGCCGCTGTTCCGCAACATGTCGGACAGGAAAATCCTGTCCGTAGCAGCCGTATTGCTTTTCCTACCAGTTGTTATTGACACCGTATGCGAGACAGCCGGAATATTCATGGCGAAATACCCCTACGATCAGTGGTGGCAAACAGCCGGCCTTTTCGGAATTACGGAAGAGAATTTCGGCACCTGGCTCCGCGATTCACACAGCTACGGCGATGTGTCAGCATTTCTGATGCAGGGAGCGTGGGAGAGGATGTATGAATTTGTTGACGGCAACCGATATTTCAAGGTTATGGGGCTGTTCCTTATAGGCTTCGCCATTGGCCGCAGCAAGATCTATGCTGACCTTGACGCCCACAAGACCCTACTTCGGAAAGTTGCCATCGGCGGCGGGCTAATAGGGCTACCCATGTCAGTTCTGTATGCGCTGAGCTGCTTCAACTCCCATCCGCTTGGGAGCGCGGTTCATTCCCTGCTATATGCCGTCAGTGTCTATCCGCTCGGATTTGCCTACGCAGCGTTACTGGCCCTATTCTGCATCCGCCATCGCAATCTTATAATTTGGAAAATATTTGCTGCTCCGGGGCGCATGGCGCTGACCAACTACATCAGTCAATCGGTTATAGGAATGTTTCTGTTCTACGGAATAGGATTAGGGCTTGGAGCGTCCATAGGGCTTGGGGCAACCGAACTTGTGGCATTGGGAGTGTTCGCGTTTCAGATTATATTCAGCCGGGCATGGCTATCAGTGTTCCGATTCGGGCCTCTCGAATGGATCTGGCGCATGCTGACTTACGGCCGCTGGCTTAAACCATACTAATTTTGTTGATATCGATAATATGATGCAGATTTGTTATTATTTGTACCTTCGTATTATAAACAGGGTGGCATTCTGCATCTTTTGCTTCTCAGGCCGTCTCCTCTATAATGACCGGGGATAGGATGCGTTCCGTACATGCAAAAAAATGCCGGAGCACATCGCCCCGGCATTTCTTAATGTGAGTATGTAATGTTATTTATTTTACAGTCCATATGTACGGAAGTTCATTTTCTAATCCCACCCAGTTATCAGGCTGATATACAGTATTGGTAACATGATTGTATGCTTTTCCCGAGAACTTACCTCCAGTTATTGTAACACTGCCTACTGGCTTATTCGTGTCATTGTCTCCAGAAACAACGCAACTTGTGCCTTCTGCAAGGTTACTTAGGCTTCTTGCTCCTGAGAATTCACCACCTTCTATGATAACAGTGGATCCATTGGTTACATATACCGGATAGAATGCGTCTTCCTTTAATTCAGAATTAACTGTGTAGTATTTGCCGCTTTTGACAGTACATGTCAGCAGAGGGGAGTCAGTAGAAAGTCCGCCCTGTACGCCCTTGATTTCACAGTTAGTCAGCGTTGCCGTTGTTCCGGACAAACGAACGCAGTATGACCAATTGACATCATTATGTTT
Organism: uncultured Bacteroides sp.; assembly: GCA_964487725.1. Lineage (GTDB taxonomy): Bacteria > Bacteroidota > Bacteroidia > Bacteroidales > Muribaculaceae > Paramuribaculum. Next base: position 24,865 of record CAZASF010000031.1, read on the forward strand.
ACTTGATGAGGTAGACTCAAAATAGCTATCTTCAAGGATAATGGTTCCGCTGGATGTGTTTTTGGGAATTGCACATATTGCAAATTCTCCTGATTTTATAACTGAATTCTTAATTGTTACGTTCGTTGCATTGCGGTATACAATTGCTGTACTATTTTCATTACTACCATGGTAATGGTGATCCATGTCATTTATCATGGTAATATTATCTAAAACAAGATTACCATCTGTTGCATTTAATAATATCTTGGCTTCTCCAGTCACACGAGGAGTTCCTTCATTAGTGATTGTTCCACCTCCTTTTAAAGTGAGGTCTGTATTTGCTGTTAAATATGCAGCTCCTGGAAGTTTTATGGTAGCGGTATTTGCAACATCAATAACTTTTTCACCTACAATAGTCAGGTCTTCAATTGAGGCAGATGTTAGGTCCAAGTTACTTTTTACTTCAATGATATTAACTCCCTTTGATGCTATGGCGTTGAGGAATCCATATACAGTCTCAACACCTACTTCAAAATCGCCGTCAAAATCGTCACCGGCTTCAACATTATCAGCAGATACTGAGCTGTCAACTGTTGCGGTTGCTGCGCTTTCAATTGTTATGGTGCCGGTTGAGGCGGTTTTGCCGTTCTCGGCGCCACTGTTGATTTCCACGTCGGCTCCGGGGAGATTCACTGTAACATTATTTACTTTTTCGGTAACAATGAGTGTGAATGTCTGTTTGGCAGCAGCAGTGGCGTCTTTATATGATACCTTTATGTCGGCAGTAGCCGTGCCGGTGATTTTAAGAATCTGATGTTCAACAGCTTTATTGATGTAGAATTCCACCATGTTACCTGCGCGGGAGAGTGACATAACTGAGGCTGTGGAGGCTGTTGAGGAGAATTCCTTACCGTCAACAGAAACTTTTGCGTAACCGGCATCAAGAAGAGCCTGAGCTTCTGTGGTAGAGTGAGCCACGCGGAATCCTTCGCCGTCGTATTCCTCATTAGTGTCATCGCCGGCCATACCGGGCTTAATCTCAACGTTGAAGTTGGCCGGGTTGGTAAGCAGGGCACCGTAGATGTTTGTGCGGTAGTTACGCTGTACGGGAACAGAGTTGAAAGTAACTTCAGGCTTTGCGGTGTTGTCACTTGTCCAGGTTACGTCAACGGTTGCTTTGTCAGTACCCATCAGGATGTAGTTCATGGTTATGTAGTCCAGAGTGGTCTCCTCTTCACCGTTTTTCACGGTAAGTGACTGGGTTGGAAGCGTTGCGTCGTTAAATGTGTATTCAACATCGCCTGTGGCTTCGCCGCTGATAAGATTCAACACGTTGGCAGCTTTTACCTTAAGACCGGAAGTGGTTATTGAGCCGGCGTTGGCCTTGAAATCGTCAAGGTCGCTCGTGCCTATGTTGATTTGAGCAAACGGACGGGTCAGGGTTACGGTCTCGGAAATGGGGCCGTTGACAACCACCGTTTTACATGCGAAAAATGCATCGCGGTTCTCATCGTTGGCATCGCCCGTGGTAGTAACGGTAATGGTTGCATCGTTTTCGTTGAATGTGTAGGGAGCGTTATCGGCGTGTGCCCAGAAAACAATGTTGTAGGTTTTTCCGGTGACAAGATTCATCTCAACTGTAGCGGTGAGATTGCTGAACGTCACATTGTCATTTTTCGAGTTGGGAATGTACGTACCGTCCTCATTGTAGAGCGCATAGGTGAGCTTAGTGGCAGTGGTGCCGTCAGCGTATGCGCGTGAGTTAAGTCCGTCGGGGAGCTGTACGGTGAAGAGTACGTTGCCGCCATCCTTCATTTCCGGCTCCAGGTCACTGCTACAGCCGGTCATCATCAGCGCGGCTGCAAACATTGCAAACAGAGTTTTCTTCATAAAGTTTTGGTTTTGATTAGTGAGAATTGTTGATATATTAATTGATTTTTATTTCGTGGTCAGTTATTTGATTTCTATGTTGAAGTCGCCGTCAAAATCAGGGTCAATCCCCATTGAGCCTCCCGACTTTGTGGTCAGGAACTCGCCTTTTACAATGGTGTGGCGGGAACGTTCAAGAGGCACGTCAAATGAGGGAATCCTCGCTAACACGTTTCCATCGCTGTCCATTACCTCAAGCCCCACGGTGGCTGCCGTGCGATCGCCGTTGACGAAAACATAGTCAAATCCTATCTGCGCTTCTTCTTCGGAGAGCTGTACTATTCTTGATTCAAACTCCACTCCGGTCCATGAATCGGCCGGCCGGTCAGTGAACACGTTGAAAGAGCATGGCATGTAACGGGTATAGACGAAGCGCACTCGGTAGTCATCCAAGCCAGGCGAACTTTTGCTGTCACTCTGACCGGCCTTTGATTCGGTTTCCAAAAAGCGTTGCAGGTCGGTTGACACGAAGGTGTAGCGGGCCATAGGACGAATCATTTCTATTGTGGCCTCGCCTATCAGGTCTATTTCCGATAGCGCATCATCGTCCGTGCGGCTTACAGTTGTTTCCACTGAGCCATAAAACGAGTCGCGGTAACGGTTTGACCCATAGTGCGTACCCTTAGTGGCAAGTATTATTTCAGCAAAGTCCGATGTATCGTAGTATTTGTCGGCTGTGTTGTTTTGATCCACATAATCTGTCCATACAATCAGGCGGTAGTCACCCTTGGGCAGGTCTATTTCTACGGTGGTGTCAAGACCGTCCTCTTCAAAGCGGGTGAAAACGAATGTTTTTTGCGGAGCACGTGATGCCTCACCGCGAGAACTCTCATAGGCGTTGATGGTGTAGCGAATCCAGTGAGGTCGAGCTTCTTCATCAGGGCCTATAGCGCGGGATGCACTGTTACTTACAGAGCCTCCGGCATAATCGTATTCTCCTAACAGAGGTAAGTCTTCGGCGTGATGTAATGTAAGGCGGAACACTCTCGTAGGCTCCGGTTCAGGTTCGGGAGCGTCGGGCTCGCCGGGGAACTCGTGGACATCGCAGCCTGAAAGCATGGCTGCGATCAGAGCCACAATCAGAAGTCCGATGGGTAGCAGAATCCTATCGTCAACGCGGGTTAGAATATGGCGTAGTCGCT
>CAZASF010000032.1:0-27803 GCA_964487725.1 uncultured Bacteroides sp.
TCTTGATGAAATTTTAACACTTTTCGCTTGCGCAGGTCCTAGATTTCCGGTTACGCGGAGCGAAAGCGACGTGTGCCAGGCCATCCACTCCTCCACCCCGGCATCCGCAGGAGGCCGATTGAACCAACGTTCGCTTCACCCCCCGGTTCCACCGCTCCTACCAACCGTAAATTTCTACTGACATAGAAAGTGGGAAAAGTTGAAAAAATCGGTCAGAAGTTGGACATTTGCAAAATTATGGTTATTTTTGAAACCGATTAGCCGATGGCCCTCAATGCCAGCGGCTTCTCATCATTGATAACAAATACCAAAAACTCTTGACAATGGAATCCCTTGAAAAAGTCAACGCCCCTGAAGATCAGGTGATTGACCAGACCCTAACACCGGAGGCCGCTCCCGTGGCCGAAGAGGTGACCGTAGTAGAAGACACAGTTGATCAGCAGGAAGAGCCTGTAAAGATGGCTGATATTATTGGCCGTTTGCGTGAGCTCGCCGCCAGCGATGGCGAAATTATCACCAGTGACGAGGTGGGCAAGCTGAAACAACAGTTCTATTCCCTTGTCAATGAGGCGATGGCCGTTCAGCGCGATGAATTCGTAGCGGCCGGAAACGACCCTGAGACGTTCAATCCTGTTCCCGTGGCCGAAGAACCTGAATTCAAGGAACTGATGGCTACAGTTAAGGAGGTAAAGGCCCGTTATCGTGAACGTGTGGAGGCTGAGCAGCTGCGTAATCTCGAACGTAAGAACGCCATAATAGAGGAACTTGGCAAGATGGCTGAGGACACTGATAACGTGAACCGTCACTATCCCCGGGCTAAGGAGCTTCAGGCTGAGTTCAAAGAGATAGGCGATGTCCCCCAGCAGAACACCACTCAGGTGTGGAAAGCTTTTCAGGAGGCTGTGGAGCACTTCTATGACCAGTGGAAGGTCAACAAGGAGTTGCGCGACTATGACTTCAAGAAAAACCTTTCTGAAAAGCAGTTGCTTATTGATGAAGCCAAGACACTGACAACTGAGGAGGATGTTGTGACGGCGTTCCGCAGGCTGCAGGATCTGCATGAAAAATGGCGTCAGACCGGCCCCGTGGCAAAGGAACTGCGCGAGGATATATGGCAGGAGTTCAAGGACGCATCGGCTGAGATAAACAAGCGCTATCAAGCGTTTTTCGAGGAGCGCAAACAGCGTGAGCAGGAGAACGAGGCCGCTAAAACAGCCCTGTGTGAGCGCATCGAAGCCATCACTCCTGACACTCTTACATCCTATTCAGCATGGAATCAGGCTACGGATATTATAATGGGTGCGCAGAAGGAATGGAAAGAGCTCGGATATGCCTCGCGTAAGGCCAATAATCAGCTTTTCAGCCGTTTCCGTGCCACTTGTGATGCCTTCTTTGCCGCCAAGGGTGAATTCTTCAAGACCATGAAGAATAATCTTGCCGATAATCTAGCTGCCAAAACGGCACTCTGCGAACAGGCAGAGGCTCTGGCCGTCAGCACTGATTGGCGTAAGACCTCCGACCAACTGGTGGAATTGCAAAAGAAATGGCGCACCATTGGAGCCGTGCCGAAAAAGCAGAGCGATGCAATTTGGCAGCGGTTCATGACGGCTTGCAACTCATTCTTTGACAAGAAAAAGCAGGCCACATCTGACACTCGACGCACCGAACAGGCCAACCTGAAGACAAAGAAAGCCATAGTGGCTGAACTTACGGCGCTCAACAGCCCGGAAGCCGACGTGGAGCGCAAGGCTGCAATTGATAAAATCAACGAACTGCGTGAGAAATGGCAGAACACCGGTCATATACCTTACCGCGAGAAGGACAAACTTCATGACACTTACCGCGAAGTGGTGCGTCAGCTTTTTGACAAATATGACATTCACGAGAAGCGTCAGCGCATGGATTCGTTCCAGAACTCCATTGACGCAATCGGTGCTGACCGCACACGTCTACTTCGCGAACGTGACCGCCTGATGCGCACTTACGAAGGCCGCCGGTCGGAGCTCGCAACGTATGAAAACAATTTGTCGTTCCTTTCGGCCCGTTCACGCTCCGGAGCGTCCATGCTTGGTGAGATAGAGCGCAACATTGAACGCCTGAAGGCTTCGATAAAGGATCTTGAAGACAAAATCAGGGTTATAGACTCAAAACTCGCATAATGACCCACGCATCGGGACATAATCCGCTGAGCTTCCGCCGAAACCGGTTGCTCAAGCGGAGTTTTGACCTGGTATTCTCGAGTGTGTCCCTGCTGCTTTCGCCGCTGGTCATTATTCCTGTGGCCCTGGCTATAAAACTCACATCGCGGGGGCCCGTGTTCTTTGTGCAGAAGCGGACCGGGATTGATGGCAGTCAATTCAAATGCTACAAATTTCGCACCATGCACGTCAATGACGAGGCCGACACACTGCAGGCGTATGACGATGACCCCAGGATAACTACTGTGGGCCGGTATCTGCGCCGGACCTCCATTGACGAGTTGCCGCAGTTGCTCAACGTGTGGCTCGGCGACATGTCCGTTGTCGGACCTCGGCCCCACATGCTGCTTCACACAAATCAATATTCAGGAGTCGTAGACTCATATATTGACCGCCACGAGGTTAAGCCGGGAATCACCGGATGGGCGCAGGTCAATGGTTTCCGCGGGCCTACCGATGAACTGTGGAAGATGCAAGAACGGGTGCGCCATGACTTGTGGTACGTACGCAACTGGTCATTCGAATTGGATATGCGAATATTGTGGCGTACGCTGCGCAATGCCGTAACAAAATAACGAACGAATTTGTTATCCCTCCATGAAGAAATTATTGTTGGTCATAGCGGTAGCTATTCTCGCCCTTGCAGCGGGATGCGGAAAAGGTAATGACGGCGCCGGTGCCGGTGCCTCGGACACGCTTCGCCTATTGGTCTCGGCCATTGATTCCGCCACGTGGCCCATAGCCATTGGTGCTGACGGAGAGATAAACGCGATGACTCTTGACGAAGCTGACACCACGTTGACCGTCAGATTGACTGTTGCCGATGACTATGTCGACTCAGCCGTCACAGCCTCCGATGCTTCCCGTCAGGATTTTTTGTACCGACTGATGCTGCTGAATGGAGCCGCGAAGCGCATACTGACGCTTTCGCGCGGAGTCCCAGTCAATCTTATAATTGATGTGTCAACTCCGATGCGTCCTGATGTGGTTACGTTTGGCATTGCTGCCGACAGGCTGCGTTCAATGTCAACAGATGCGCCCTCGGAACGGGAATGCGATGAGGTGAAGGTCTATAACCGCGTAATTTCCGACAATGCCTATTGTCCGTATGAACTTGAGGATGGCGTGACAATGTTGGCCATGACTGTGCAGGATCGTTATGTGACGTTCCACACCGAGATTGACGTTGAAAAGCTTGATTTTCTGGTCATGAAGCAGAACCGCGATTCCGTCAATGCGGCAGTGGTGGAGGCTCTGCACTATCAGTTGGCCGATTCTGTAACCCGTAGCTCCCTCATGGAAATTTCTAAGGCCCGACTTGGTTACCGTAACCGCTATATCAGTTCCGACCGTGCAGACTCGTTTGACATTTCTTTCACGCCCTCGGATCTCGAGAGGTTGATAACTCTTACTGACAGCACGGCAGCTGTCTCCCGGCGTTGACAATGGATATAAACGAGTTTGCCGAACGAATTTTTCTCAATCTGCCTTACGATCCCAATGACCAGCAGATTCAGCTCATAGCGGCCCTTGCTCGGTTCTGCTCGCCCACCATGCCCGGCTATGCGGCGTTTCTTCTCAATGGCTATGCCGGCACCGGAAAGACATCCCTTACAGGAGCGTTGGTGAAGGCTCTCAGGGAAGCTGAAGTGCCGGTTGTGTTACTTGCTCCCACAGGAAGAGCGGCCAAGGTGTTCGGCCGGTTTGCCGGCTATCAGGCATCAACAATCCATCGCCGCATTTACCGCGGGACGGAAGGCGGGCTGATGGCGTTTTCGGCCGATGTGGCTGATAACACTCTGACCAACGCCGTGTTTATAGTTGACGAGGCTTCAATGATAGGAAATAACACCGGGCCCGAGACTGGTGGGAGAAGCTTGTTGGAGGATCTCATTCACTATGTTTACTCAGGCGAGGGTTGCCGAATGATACTTTTAGGCGACACCGCGCAGCTCCCACCGGTGGGATGCACAGAAAGTCCGGCCATGAGCATAGATGTGCTGAAGGGGTTCGGACTTCATGTTACACGCGCGGTGATGACTAAAGTGGTGCGTCAGGGGAGCCGCTCGGGAATTCTGTTCAATGCCACGATGCTTCGCCGAAACATGTCGAAGAACCCGCTGCCGGAGCCAAAGCTGGTGATTGACCGGTTCACCGACGTGGTGAGTGTTAGCGGCGATGAACTCGAGGATGAGATTTCGGCCAGCATAACCCGCTGCGGGTTGACGGATACACTGTTGGTAACGCGCTCGAACCGGCGCGCCACTCAGTTTAACCTTGCCATACGCGCCAATATTCTTTTCCGTGAAGAGGAGTTGAGCCGTGGAGAGCTACTGCTTGTGGCCAAGAACAATTATCTGTGGAGTGCCAAGGTGAAGGGTCTTGACTTCGTGGCTAATGGTGACGCCGCCATAGTCGATGCCATCTACGGGACGGAAGAAAAGTACGGGTTCCGCTTTGCCGATGTTAACCTCCGGTTGCCTGACCGTGACCTTTCATTTGACTGCAAAATATTGCTTGACACCCTTGTCAGTGACACTGCATCGCTGGAGCCCGAGCGTTTTCAGGCACTATACATGGCTGCAATGGAGGACACGGAACTGTTCACTCCGTCAACACCCGTGCGAACCCGCATGAAGATACTTCGCAGCGACCCCTACGTAAATGCGCTTCAGGTGAAATACGGCTATGCGGTGACATGTCACAAAGCTCAGGGCGGACAGTGGAGTAACGTGTTTGTGGATGTGGGTTATATCCCTGCCGATGCTTATACCACTCTTGACTTCTACAGATGGCTCTATACAGCGGTTACCCGCGCCACAGAGCGGCTTATTTTCATCAATCCCGCAGGCGATCTGACGGAATGATCATTTAATCCAGAAGTCGGGGGAGAGCAGCACGAGCACTGTGAACAGTTCCAGACGTCCGATTAGCATAAGCGATGAGAGAACCCATTTCCCCGCTTCCGGCACAATCTCAAAGCCTGAGCCGGCACCCGTGACGCCCGATCCGAACCCGGTGTTGCTCACACAGGAGAATGCTGAGAAAAAGGAGTCGATGAGCGGCATCCCGAGAGCGGTCAGAACAATTCCTCCCACAGCAATAACCATTATGTATATGCAAAGGAACGCGATGACCTTTGACACGAGGGTAGGGGGAACCGCCTTACCGTTGATACGGACGTTGGTAACAGCGTTGGGGTGGACGCAGCGGTAAATTTCGTTGTGGGTGTTCTTTACCAGAAACAGCATTCGGTCAATCTTTGCTCCGCCTGATGTGGAGCCGGCGCATGCGCCTGTGAACATGAGCACGAATATCAGAGCAAGAATAAACGGGCCCCATAACTCGAAGTCGCAGACCGACAGGCCGGTTGACGTGATGGTTGACACTATCTGGAACAAGGGGTAGATTGTCAGTGTGCGCCAGTCGTTGACAGTTCCGTTAAGCACGAGGCTGCATAGGAATGCCAAGTAGAAAACTCCGATGATGAAAATATATGCTTTGAACACATCGTTCTGCCATAGAGCTTTAGGGTTGCCTGTAGCCAACTTGTACAGCAGGGCGAAGCTCGTGCCGCCAAGGAACATGAAAATCATCACTACTACATTGATGTAGTCCGAATGATAGTATGCCAGGCTGTCATCGCGGGTGGAGAATCCGCCCGTTGACATAGTGGAAAAAGAGTGGCAAATGCTGTCAAACAAGTCCATTGGTCCGAGCCATAGTAGCAGAATGAGCACAACGGATAGTCCGACGTAGATTCCCCACAGTAGTTTTGCCGTGGAACTGATGCGTGGGCGCAATTTCTCATGTACAATCCCCGTTACCTCAGCATTGAACATCTGCATGCCGCCGGAATAGTTGAGCATAGGAAGCACAGCGAGCGTGAACATGATGATTCCCATGCCTCCGATCCATTGCATAAGGGCACGCCAGATGGTGAGTGAATGTGACATGCTTTCCACGGAAGTGAGAACGGTGCAGCCTGTGGTGGTGAAGCCTGACATGGCCTCGAAAAACGCATCGCTGACGTTGTGAGGCGATGACCCGAGGATGAAAGGAATCATTCCGAAGGCTGAGAACACAATCCAGACCGATGCCGTAAGCAGAAAGCCTTCCTGCCGGCCCATTTCCGGGCGTTGAGGCTTAAGGAACGTGGTGAGACCGATGCCGATGGCCAGCGTAACCACTGACGTGAACAGGAACGCCGTCAGGTCATCTTCCTCATATATCATGGCTGTTATAACAGGCACGAGCAGGAACATGCTTTCAATCAGCAGGAGCCAGCCGAGAACCCGCAGCAGCATAGCATAGTTGAGATGACGTATCTGGTGAGCCATTGTAAATCAGTGTGTTAATTGAAGAGCCGTTCAATCTTGTGAATCGTGTTGGCAAGGCAGAAAATGAGCACTTGGTCGCCGGGTATTATCCGGGTGTCACCGCTAACGAGCATTCCGTGGCCGTTGCGGATTAGACCGGCAATGGTCATGTCGCGCGACAGATTGAGGGCCTTTACGGCATCGCGGGTCACTTTTGCTCCGGGTTTCACTTCTATTTCCGCCACATCGGCATCCGCCAGAGCCATGAATTTTGAGGATTCCACGTCAGCGTCAAGAAGCATCTGGAATATTTTGCCGGATGCCAGAAGTTTCTTGTTGATGATGGTGCCTATGTTGAGATTCTCGGCCTGTGAGATAAATTGGATATTTTCTACTTCGGCCACTGTTTTCTTCACGCCGTACTCCTTGGCGGTGAGGGATGTGAGGATATTTGTCTCCGACGAGTCGGTCAGTGCCACAAAGGCGTCCATCTCAGTGATGCCTTCCTCCATAAGCAGCTCCACGTTACGGGCATCGCCGTGTGTGATGCGGGCTTCAGGGCATCGTTCGGCCAATTGCTCACATCGGTTGCGGTCCATCTCAATGATGCGGAAGCGGAAACGGTCGCCGGCCATGTCAACCAACCGCACGGCAATGCGTGAACCGCCCATTATCAGCACCTTGTGAATATCCGTCTTGGATTTTCCGCAGAGTTGACGCAGACTTTCTATATGATCGCGTGTGGTGGTGAAATAAACAATGTCGTTTGGCTTCACGAAGTCATCGCCTCGCGGAATGATTGTTTCCTGATTGCGTTTGATCGCCGAAACGTGGTAGTAGTGGTTCTCACTTGAAATCTGTCGTAGGCTCTGGCCGGCAATCCGGGCGTTTTCGCGGATTTTGATGCCGAGCACAATTAGCTCACCGTCATGGAGTTCAAACCAGTTGCGCACCCAGTTGCGTTCGAGAGATTTCAGAATCTCCTTGGCGGCAAGATATTCCGGATAAATCATCGCATCGATGCCGTGGGAAAGAAACAGATTGGCGCTTTCGGCCCTCATGAACTCGAAGTTGTCAATGCGGGCCACTGTCCTCTTTGCGCCGATGCTTTTTGCGAGGGTGCAGGCGATTATGTTGGTGTTCTCCTGTGGGGTGACAGCTATGAAGAGGTCGCATGAGCCTCCTATGGCGTTATGGAGAGTGCTTATTGAAGTGGGTTGCCCGACGTAGGCGAGCAGGTTGCACGACGAGTCAAGGCGCTCAATGCGGCGCTGGTCATCGTCAATTATGATAATGTCCTGATTCTCTCTTGAGAGAAGCTGCGCGAGATGTGAGCCAACTTCGCCGGCTCCGGCTATGACAATTTTCATTTGCTGACAATTTTGATTGCTTCAAAAATGGAGTTGGCGTCCATTGAGCATAGTTCGTAGAGTTCGCTGACTTTACCGTGGGTCACAAAGTGGCGTTCGGCAACACCAATCCTTTTTATCGGGAGTGAGACTCCGTGGTCGGCCATCCATTCAATCACAGCCGAGCCGAGCCCACCTTTCACCGAGGCATCCTCCACGGTCACAACCGGCATTTTCCGGTCAGCAATCTCTTTCAGGATGTTTTCATCGATGGGGTTGAGGAATATCATGTCGTAGTGAGCGGCTGAAATTCCGCTGTCGCGGGCCATTTCCACGGCTTTCGTCGCTTCTGATGCTATTGGGCCGAGCGAAAGCACGGCAACATCTGTTCCGTCGGTAAGCTTTTCGCCGCGTCCTATCGGTAGCTCTTTCATTTCCACACGCCAGTCGGTTATGGAGCCGCTGCCGCGCGGATACCGTATGGCCATCGGGCCTTTGCGCCCGGGAAGTTGCGAGGTGTAGAGCAAGTGGCGGAGATAAATTTCGTTGCGTGGCGATGCGATGGTCATGCCCGGAACGTCCGACAGGTAGGAGAGATCGAAAAGTCCGTGATGGGTAGCTCCATCTTCTCCGACGATTCCGGCACGGTCAATGGCAAACACAACCGGCAGTTCCATCAGGGCCACGTCATGGATTATATGGTCGTAGGCGCGCTGGAGGAACGAGGAGTAGATTGCCACAAACGGTATCATGCCATCCTTTGCGAGGCCCCCGGCAAATGTTACGGCATGCCCTTCCGAAATTCCTACATCAAAAGTACGCTCCGGCATGGCATCGCGAAGCTTTGACATAGAGGTCCCGGAAGGCATAGCGGCGGTGATGCCCACTATTTTCGGGTTATTACGGGCCAGCTCCACAAGCGTTTCTCCAAACACATCCTGATATTTGGCCGGAGTGTCAGGCTTAATGTCCTCGGCCGAGCGATGTCCGGTGGCAGGGTCAAATTTCCCCGGGGCATGCCATGTGGCCGGATCCGCTTCGGCCGGTATATAGCCATTGCCTTTGCGTGTACGAAGATGCAGGATGCGAGGACCGTCCATATCTTTGATGTCGTTAAGCACGCGGATTATTCTCGGCAGGTCATGTCCGTCAAACGGGCCGAAGTATCTTATGTCAAGGCCTTCGAATATGTTCTGTTCCCGGGTTATGAGGGATTTCACCGAATTGTTGAACCTTAGGATGCGTCCGCGGTTCTTCTCGGATATGAGGTGGGCATCGCGCAGGAAATTGTAGGTCTTGTAGCGCAGTGCGTTATATCCTTTCGATGTGTTGATGTGGGCCAGATATGAGTTCAGGGAACCAACGTTGTGGTCGATTGACATGTCGTTGTCGTTCAGGATTATAAGCACGTTGGCCTTTGCGTTGGCCGCGTTGTTGAGCCCTTCAAACGCGAGTCCGCCGGAAATGGATGCATCGCCTATCACGGCAACAACCTGCCGCTTGGGCGTTTCGCCTTTTAGGGCCGAGGCCACGGCCATTCCGAGGGCGGCTGAAATGGAGTTGGATGCGTGACCGGCTGCGAAAGTGTCATATTCGCTTTCGGCCGGGGAGGGGAATCCGCTGAGCCCCCCGAGTGTGCGGTTGGTGTGGAACTTGTCCGCACGGCCTGTAAGCAATTTGTGGCCGTAAGCCTGATGGCCCACGTCCCACACTATGCGGTCGTAGGGGGTGTTGAACACGTAGTGAAGCGCCACGGTAAGCTCCACAGCGCCCATAGAGGAGCCGAAATGTCCGGGATTGTGGCTCAGTTCGCTGATGAGGAACCTGCGGATTTCGCCGCATAGAGCCTGTAACTGTTCAGTTGTGAGCGTGCGCAAGTCAGCCGGAGAGCCAATCTGCGCGAGAATGGGATATTTCGTGCTGTCAATCGGGTGAACCGATTCATTGGAAGGAGCGGAAAGGATGGTTGTCATTTCTTCACGTATTTTTTATAAAGAGGCACAAACACCACTATTCCCGACGCTATGATGACGAAAACCTTCATAAATGGGAGCGTGCGACTCATTGCCACGAGGTAACACAGCGCAAGCCAAAGGATTGCGATGCAACTGAAACGGATAATGTTGGCTGTCGTCATGCAGTGTCACAGTTATTACGCTGCAAAAATACAAAAAACCTTTTGAACAAATGGTGACCGCCGAAAGTTTTTCAAATGACATGTTATTGTAACATGCTTTTTTGTCATGCAGCACTACGCCAGCAGTGAGAACGGATTCTTTGAAACGTCCTTGCCCCACAGCGAGGGGTGGCTCAATGTGTGCTGCCCTGACAACGAGGAGATGCACAATCTTGTGGACAACCTAGGCATGCCGCCCGCGTTCATTGACTATGTGAGTGACCCCGATGAGAGGCCGCGTGTTGACCGTGATGGCAACTGGACCATCATAATCCTGCGTATTCCCATCCGCAGTCACCAGCGCGACATTCCCTATGAGACTGTTCCGATAGGCGTGATTTATCATGACAATCTCGTCATAACGCTCTGTTTTTTCGAAAACGAGGTGATGGACGAACTTGTCAGCTACAGCAGGCAGCGACGGTTGGCTATTACTACCCGTCCGGATTTCATACTTCATGTCATTTACCGTTCGGCAACGTTGTATCTGAAGTATCTCCAGAATATCAGCCGCGATGTGTCGTCGGTGGAGCGCACCATGTCAAAGAGCGTAAGGAACGAAGAGCTGGTGCGCCTGATGCGTATGCAGAAGACACTCGTCTATTTCAGCACGTCGCTTCAGGGCGATGATATGATGGTTGGGCGCATGCAGCATCTCTTTGCCGGCGAATATGATCCGGAACTTCTTGATGATGTGGATATTGAAATAAAACAGGCCATTTCCACAGTGACCATCTACACGGAAATTCTTGAAAGCACCATGGACGCGCTCGGATCCGTCATATCAAATAATCTTAACGGAGTGATGAAGCGCATGACAGCGCTGTCAATCAGCCTCATGGTGCCAACGCTAATAGCCAGTTTCTACGGGATGAACGTGGAGGTGGGGTTCGTTGGTCTTCATTATGCTTTCCCGCTGATTATCTTGATTTCGCTTGCCCTCACCTTTGGTGTGCTAATCTGGTTGAAGCGCATCCACTGGTTCTGATATCCAACACGCCAACAAATTCACAACAAAAAAAAAGAGGCTGCCTAAGATTGTCAGGCAGTCTCTTTAATATTATATCCGGGCCCTTTATACGGAGTCGGGGCCGGGGGTGTCGGAGTCCGATGAGGGTTGCGTTATCTGGGCCGAAGGATCATCGGCAAAGAACTTGGCGAGGTGCTTTTCGCGGAAGCGTTCGAGTAGTTCCCAGAAGTTGGGCACGAACAGGGTTCCTACGATGGCGTTGATTGCCATACCGAACACCACGGCCGCTCCGAGCGCAATGCGGCTTGCCGCACCGGCGCCTGTGGCAAACAGCATAGGCATCACGCCGAACACAAACGCGAAAGCAGTCATCATGATGGGACGGAAACGTATCTGTCCGGCATCGAGGGCCGATGTGCGAATGTCGTTGCCGGCTTTGCGGAAGTCCATGGCATACTCCACTATAAGGATGGCGTTTTTCGCCGATAACCCAAGCAGGAGGATGATACCGATCTGAGTGTAGATGCTGATGCTCTGACCCATTATCAGACAGCCAATTACTGTTCCGAGGATGGCCGTTGGCATTGAAATGACAACCGCAATTGGGTCGGTTATGCTCTCATACTGGGCCGCGAGAACAAGGAGCGTTATGACTACGGCGAAAATCATTACCATCGTGATTGTGGTTCCGCCCTGAGTCTCCTGATAAGCTTCGCCGGTCCATGCGTAGGAGTATTGATCTCCGAGCTGTTCGGTGACAATCTCCTCCATAGCCTTGATGGCATCGCCGGAGCTGGTGCCATGCGAAGGAGTAGCCGTCAGCGAAGCGGTGCGATACATGTTGTAGCGGCTTACGGTCGGGTCACCCATTACCGGATTTATTGTCATGAATGAGGCGAATGGCACGAGGTCGCCGTTGCTGTTGCGCACTGACAGTCGCAGAACATCCTCCACGTTTCCACGCGACATGATGTCGCCCGACACGAGAACCTCGTAGGCTCGTCCGAATTCGTTGAAGTCGTTGACGTAGTCGCTGCCGGTGAAAGAGGCGAGGGTGGAATATATGTCGGAGAGGGTTATGCCCTCGAGTTTCACCTTGTCGCGGTCAATATTGAGCTTGTACTGCGGTACTGTGCCTTCGTAGAGCGAAGTTACGGTTTCGATGCGTGGATCCTTGTCGGCCGCTTCGGTCACGAGTTCGAGAGCCTGTTTCATCTGGTCAGACCCGTGGTTGTTTATGTCAAGAAGCTGCATCTCCACACCTGACGATAGTCCAAGTCCGGGAATTGCCGGCGGATTGAGGCCGAATATCACGGCTTCCTGAATGTCGGCGCACTCTTCCTCCATGCGTTTTATCACGGATTCAACGCTGTGGCTCTTGCCTTTGCGATCCTTCCACGGCTTCAATATCACGGTCAGCGCGCCCATGTTGCTGCTGGAGCCGCCTCCAAGGAATGAGAATCCGGCAATGGAGATAACATCGTCAACCTCCGGCATGGCCTGAAGCTTGGCCGACACTTCGTCAAGAATCTTTTCAGTGCGCTGCAGCGATGCCCCTGTAGGGAGTTCCACCGAGCCCATGAAATAGCCCATATCCTCTTCGGGAATGTAGGATGATGGCATCTTGAGGAAGCCCCAGAATGCGATGGCGCATATAATGAAGTAGGCAGCAATGGCCACGAGCGGACGGCGCAGGAACATGCCCACTATTTTCATATAGCCCGAAAGCGTGGCGCCGAAGCCCTTGTTGAACCAACGGAAAATGAAGAACTTGCCTGAAACTTTCTTGGAGCGCAGGAACAGGGCGCAGAGTGCCGGGGTCAGTGTAAGGGCCGACAGGCCGGAGAAAGCGGTTGATACGGCGATTGTCAGTGCAAACTGTTTGTAGAGCTCGCCGGTGATACCGCTGACAAACGCTGTGGGGATGAACACCGATAGCAGCACGAGAACCTCGCCGATTACGGGGCCTTGCAGCTCTGACATGGCTTTCTCAGTGGCTTTCCTTGGCGTCAGCTTTCCCTCCTGCACAATTCGGGCGCAGTCCTCCACCACCAC
Organism: uncultured Bacteroides sp.; assembly: GCA_964487725.1. Classification (GTDB taxonomy): domain Bacteria; phylum Bacteroidota; class Bacteroidia; order Bacteroidales; family Muribaculaceae; genus Paramuribaculum. Next base: position 13,068 of record CAZASF010000032.1, read on the forward strand.
TATGGCATCATCGACCACAATGGCTATTGCCAGCACAAGACCGAAGAGCGTCAGAGTGTTGATGGTGAAGCCGAGCAGTTTCATCACGGCGAATGTGGCTATTAGGGCCACCGGAATGGTAATCATAGGGATTATCACGGCGCGCCAGCTCTGCAGGAAGAGCATTATGACGAGCATCACAATAAGGGTAGTCTCCACAAAGGTGACCAACACCTCATCAATGGAGGCGGTGACGAATTCCGAGGTGTCCAGAATTATGCGGTAATGCACCCCTTCAGGAAAATATTCCGACAGCTCGTCAAGGCGGGCCTTTACTTTCTTGGCCACGGACAGAGCGTTGGCACCCGGCAGTTGATAGATGCCGAGCAAACCGGCTTGATTGCCGGAAACGCGGGCAATGTTGCTATAGGAGTCACTTCCGAGGTCAACGCGGGCCACATCCCTTAGTCGCAGAATGCCGCCATCGGCATCGGTACGCAGAACCATGTTGCCGAACTCCTCGGGTGTGGTGAGTCGACCCTGAGCAGTCAGTGAGTATTCAAACTGGGAGTCGCCCTCATTTGGGGCCTGACCTACGCTACCGGCGCTCACCTGCATGTTTTGCGACGAAATCATATCGCGCACCTCCGACGAGGTTATGTTGCGGGCACGCATGGCGTCGGGGTCGAGCCAGATGCGCATACTGTAGTCGCCGCCACCGAAGGCACCCACCTGTCCCACACCATCGACGCGCGACAGCTCGTCAACAATGTTGAGCTGCGCGTAGTTGGTCAGATACAGCGCGTTAGCGGTCTCCGGATTGTCGCTTTCGAGGGCCACGAACAGAATGATGTTGGATGAGCGTGACATCACCTGGATGCCCTGTTGGCGAACCGATGTGGGGAGCGTTGTCTCGGCCTGCGACACAAGGTTCTGCACCTTCACGGCGGCCATGTCAGGGTCCGTTCCGTTTTCAAACGTGATTGTCAGCATGTAGCTGCCGTCCGAGCCTGATGATGAGCTCATGTACATCATGCCTTCCACGCCGTTGACCTGCTGCTCTATGGGCACGCCTATGGCTTCGGCCACGGTTGCGGCGTCGGCACCCGGATATGAGGCCGATACCATCACCGTGGGAGGCGTAATGTCAGGGTACTGTGCCACCGGCAATGTCTTGACGGTGATCAGTCCGGCCAATATCATAATTATGGCTATGACAATGGCGAATATGGGTCGGTCAATGAAAAATTTAGAGAACATGGCTGAGGGGAAATTACGGTTTGTAGACCGGTTTTACTTCAATGCCCGGGCGCACTTTCAGCAATGCTTTGGTCACGTAAGGCGTACCGGCCTTGATTCCTGACGTGATGATTCGCATCGTGTCGTTGGCGAGTTGGCCCGTCTCCACGTGGGTGTATACAATCTTGTTGGAGTCATTGACCGTGTAGAGATACTTGCCGAGCTGATCAGTGGACAGGGCGGCATCCTTGACAATCACTGCCTGCGGGTCAACAGCCGTGGGGAGTTTGACGGTCACATACATGCCGTCGCGCAACTCCCCGTAAGGGTTGTTGACGTCAATGCGCAGCTGCAGCTGACCCGTGTTGGGGTCAATGTCGGGGGCTAAATATTGCAGAGAACCGTTGTAGGCGTGGGGGAGGGATTCGGAGAATGAGAGTGGTATCGAGTCGTAGTCAACCTTGATGCTGCTGTTGTTATTGACAAAGTTTTTGAGGAATGCCGCGTCCTCTATATTGAAGTAGGCCTGCACCTTTGAATCATCGTAAATAGTGGCGAGAGTTTCCGGCGAGGACTCGCCGTTGATAAACGCGCCCACACTCGGGGTCGAGGCGGTGATGCGTCCAGTAAAGGGAGCCACTATCCGGCAGTAGCCCAGCTGCGTAGAGGCCGTCTGCAGGGCCGCGCTGGCATCGTTGATCGAAGCCTGGGCCTGTTCCATGGTGCTTTTGGCCTGTTTCAGCTCCATCTGCGACACGGCGTTGCTCTTCATGGCCTTCTGCATAGCCTCGTAGTGGCTCTTGGCATACTCGTAGGAGCTCCGCGCGCTCGCCAGCTGAGCCTGAGCCTGGTTCACGGCATCGCGGTAGCGGGTGTCCTCGATTGTAAAGAGCAGTTGCCCTTTCTGCACAATCTGGCCGCTCTTATAGTTGACGCTGCGCAGATATCCGCTCACGCGGGCCACTATGTCAACCGAGTTCATCGAATGGATAATGCCGGGAATCTCGCGGTAGAGTGTCACGGAGTCAGTGGTGGCACGGGCCACGTCGACCGGCGTTGCCCCTTCGGAGTCCTGCTTGGTGTCCTTCTTGCCGCAGGAGCCGAGCCCCATGGCCGTTACTATTGCGGCGGCTGCGGTTATGATAGCTAATTTCTTGTTCATGGCTGTATGGGGGAAAATATAGGTTTACTTAATTGATTCAGTCCATCCGCCTCCGAGGGCTTCGTAGAGGGCCACGAGAGCCGTAAGGGCGTTGCCTCTGGCCGCTGCCAGATTGTCGGCATACTGCAGAAACGATATCTGCGCGTCGGCAAGGTTCGTAAACGATGACAATCCGCTGCGGTAGAGCTCCAGCGAGAGTTCAAAGGAGCGCTGCGCATGGATAAGCACGTCTTCCAGCAGCTCAGCTTCCCTTACGGCCGACGTGTAGGAGCTCATGGCGTTGTCAGCCTCCTGAACGGCGGTTAGCACGGCCAGATTGTAGGCATCGACGCTCGCTTTCATCTCCTCGCGGGCCGAAGCAAGGGCAGCTTTGCGGGCAAATCCGTCGAACACGGTCCAGCTCAGCGTCGGGGCTATGGAGTAGGTGAAGCTGCGGTTGCTGAACAGGTCTTTTGCTGCGTGGGCCGATGTGCCTACGCTTCCATCGAGCGTAAGTGTCGGCAGGAAATCCTTCTTTGCCACACCTATGTTCTGCGCGGCTACGGCCATGTTGGCCTCGGCCTCTATCACGTCAGGTCGGCGGCGGATCAGCTCCAGCGGCATCCCCACGGCCACAATTTGCCGGTAGTCAGGCAGCGGGGCGGGGACAAGCAGCCGCGCAGCCACTCGCTCGGGATATTCGCCTATAAGTGTGGCTATTGCGTTGATTGATGAGTTGATTGAGGCTTCAATCGACGGTATGGTTGCAATGGTGGAATAGTAGATGGTGCTCGCCTGTTCCACATCGAGTTTCGAAGCTAATTCAGCCTCGAAGCGGGCCTCGGCAATGTGGAGCACACTGTCCTGCGACTCTATATGAGCCTGAGCCACAGCCAGCTGCATCTGCGAGGTGCGCAGTGCGGCGTAGTTGCGGGCTATCTCGCTGCAGAGTGTCACCATTGTGGCCGCATATTCGGCGCGGCTGGCGCGATATTCCGCTTTCGCCTTGGCAGCCTTGGCTTTGACGCGGCCAAACACGTCGATTTCCCAGCTCACACTGGCTCCGGCCGACCAGTAGTCAACCGTCGACGGATAGCCCGTTCCCGTCAGGTCACCCGACGTGCGGCTTTTTATCCATCCGCCTGACACTCCGATGGTTGGGTAATATCCGGCGCGGGCTTGCCGTATGGCCTGGCGCGATGCTTCAATGCGGTGAATAGCTGCCAGAACGTTGAAATTGCGCTCCACGCCTAAGGCAATCAGCGAGTCGAGCGTAGGGTCGCCGAGCGACTGCCACCAGCGGTCGTCAACGGGCAGAGTCTGCATGTTCTCGCTGATATATTGCCAGCGGTCAGGCACCGAGTCGGCCATGTCAACGTAAGCGGGTTCGGCTGCGCTCACGCGAGCCGCAGCGGCGCATAAAATCAGGAATAAAACAGTTGAAAACGGTCGCATAAATAATAAATATACAAATAATATAAGGTGTGTTCCTGTAAAATAGTGTGTCACGGCGTAGTGGACTGCCCACTACAATATATCTAACAACCGATTCCCCTAAAAAGGTTTCGCCGACCCGAAGTAGGGGTAAAATGTAGGCTATCTTATCTAAATTAGCGCTAATAGCTAAGCTCAAATAACGGGCTTTAATTGCGTGTTAATGATTATTAACTAAGTATTAACGTAATTTAGCAAATGGGGGGGGGTAAAATTACTATTTTTGTTCGCTAATTTTGCATTCCGTATGCCATTGGGACCAACGTGCGTGCGCTATATTCTAAAATGTTGGTTCTCAGGGGTGTATTTTTGTAACGAATTATTAACCGTTTTGTAACAATATATTAAGCCGACCTTGCAACGCAATGGAGTTTTTTAAATATCTGATGCTATGCCTCGCTTTGGCGATGGCTCCTGCCGCAATGGGGCAGGAAGTGGCTCTTAAGAACAATCTTGTGGGCGATGCCCTGCTCAACGTCAATGCAGGCGTGGAGATTGGCCTTGCACCCCGCTGGACCCTTGATGTCCCGGCGAGTCTCAACGCATGGACCCTCAGCCATGATCGCCGCTGGAAGCACTGGATGGTGCAGCCCGGTGCCCGTTATTGGTTCTGTAACCGTTTTGCCGGACACTTCGTTGGCGTCCACGCCCATGGTGGACAGTACAACATAGGCGGCTTCGACGGCAAGTACAACATGCTCGGCACCGATGCCCGTAAGCTCAAGGACTCCCGCTATCAGGGCTGGTTCGCGGGCGGCGGCATCAGCTACGGCTACGCCTGGATTCTCGGAAAGCACTGGAACTTCGAGGCCGAGATTGGCATCGGCTACTCCTACACCCGCTACGACCGCTACCCATGCGCCCACTGCGGCAACAAACTTGAGTCAAACAAATCCCACAACTACGTGGGCCCCACAAAGGCGGCTCTCAACGTGGTCTATCTCTTCTGATTTCGCCAACCGCCAAGACCGTTCATTATGATGAAAAAGATTTTTGCCACAATATGTCTGCTATCGCTCGCCGCAGCTCCCGTCTGCGCTCAGCGCGCCATAAACAAGACTCTTCCCGTCAGCAATCTCAAGCTCGACCCAGTGGGTCCTGAGATGCGCCTCTCGATGACCCTCGATGCCACGGGCCTCAGCACCCCTCTTGACCGCGAATACCGCATCACACCCGTCCTCGTGGCCGAAAACGGCATTGACTCCGTGGAATTTACCCCGGTAATAGTGGCCGGGCGCAACCTCTACTACGGCCACCTGCGCAACAATGACCTCGACGACGCCACTATGGTGCGCGGAGGAAAGAACGCCGTCATAGCCTACTCGCAGTCAGTGGAGCGTCAGCCCTGGATGTCAAACGCCACCCTCAAGCTCAACTCCTCCAAGTGCGGTTGCTGCAACGGCATCCTCGCCGACTATTCCGACCCCATAGCCCGCCGCCGCCGTGTCACCTACGAGCCCGTGTTCGGCTATGTGACCCCCGTGGCCACCGATGTCAAGGAGTTTGAAATCGAAGGCTCTGCCTTCATCAACTTCCCCGTCAACCGCACGGAGCTTTACCCCGACTACATGACAAACCCTGCCGAGCTGCGCAAGATTATCGGTACCATCGACTCCGTGCGCTCCGACAAGGACATAACCATAACCTCCATATTCATCAAGGGTTTCGCTTCGCCCGAAGGCCCCTACAACAACAACGTGCGCCTCGCCAAAGGACGTACCGCCACGCTGAAACAGTATGTGGAGCGCCTCTACAGCTTCGCCCCCGGCTTCATCCGCACCGACTACCTCCCCGAGGACTGGCCCGGACTGAAAGCCTACGTTGAAAGCTCCGCCCTGCGCAACCGGGCCGGTATCCTTGACATCATCAACTCTGATCTGGAGCCTGATGCCAAGAACGCCCGCCTCGAAAAGACCTATCCCGACGACTACGAGTTCCTGCTGCGCAACGTCTACCCCTCGCTGCGTCACTCTGACTACGTGATAAGCTACACCGTCAGGAAATACACCTCGCTCGAAGAGATTCTCCAGGTGCTCCACGCAGCCCCGCAGAAACTCTCGGTCGACGAGTTCTACCGCGCCGCCCAGTCAATGGAGGAGGGGAGCGAGGAGTACAACGAGGTGTTCGAAACCGCCGTGCGCATGTATCCCGACGACAAGGCCGCTAATCTCAACGCCGCCAACACGGCCATGCGCCGTGGCGAGTACGCCCGCGCCGCCCGCTATCTCGACAAGGCAGGCACCGGTGCTGAGGTTGACTATGCCCGCGGTGTTCTCGCTGCCCTGCAGAAAGATTATACTGGCGCCGAGCAGTGGTTTGGCAAAGCCGAAGCCCTCGGCTATCCGCAGGCCAAAGCGGCCCTCGCCTCAATGGCCGAAATGAAACTCTACGCCGACGGACGCCTCGAAATAATTGACTGAATGTAAGGTTGCTACCTTGTAGCAACCGCCCGAAATATCAAACAAAATATTAAACCATAAATTATTAAACCATTTTTTTATGAAATTTCTAAGAAGAAGTTTATTTGCATTAGCATCCTTTGCGATGCTCGCATCATGCGGCACCGACGAGCTTCTTGTCGACGACCCCAATAGCGGCGGCAGCTCCTCAACCGGTGATGGTGTTTACATGGGACTCACAATCAAGATGCCCTCAGCTACCGGCAGCCGAAGCACCACAACTGACAACGGTCAGAGCGATGATGGCAATGAAGAGGGTCAGGACTACGAAAACACCGTGAGCGATGTTATTATCGTAATTGCCGATCCTACTACCAACGGATATGTTACCAGTGGTACGGTTGCTTCCAACAAACTTACCGCTGTTCCCAACGAGAACGCTTACAAGTCTGTGGCTAAGGTAGAGCTGTCCGAACTTTCGGATTACTACAACACTTCAATCCAACCCACTATTAATACTTCATGCACCGTTAATATCTGGGTTATCTGTAACCCTACCACCCAGCAGCGTGAAGCTATCAATGCTGCTGATTTCGGTGATAGTGATTGGATTAACACTGTTACTGATGTATCAGAAGATGCTTCTGAAATTGCAAGTAAAACCGGTTCCGGTCGTTTTGTGATGACAAACGCATCTGTGGCTACCCGTCAGCTGCCCAACTCTGTTGCTGACTGGAACTACTACAAGACTGAAGCTACCGCATTCGATCTTTCAGGAATTAACCAGGCCGGTCAGGACGTGGAGGTTGACAACTCAGCTGAAAACAAATCTAATCCCCGCGGAGCCATTAAGGTTGAGCGTATGGCTTCCCGTTTCGACTTCAAGGATGGCTCTCCCGATAATACTGATGCCAACACCTACGATGTTATAAAGGACACCGATGGAAACGTCCTCATCCAGATTGCGCTTCAGAAAATGTCGCTTGTTAACCTCTCGAAATCAATGTACAATTTCCGCCGTGTGTCAACTAATGGTCAAGATGCAGGGGCAGTAATTGGTGACGCTGAAACAAGCTCTAATTATGTTGTTGGTCCCAACGCTGCTGCTTTCGTTGCTGCCACTAACAACAATTTCGGCTATAACGAAACGTCAGAACAATACAGTTTCGATTTCTCCAACTATTTCTGGCAGTCCTTCTTTACACAAACCGGTCGCATGGATTACAGCAAATGGCAGAATTTTGCAAAGATTTCTGATGTTCTCGGAGGCGCTTCTGACAACTACGGAGCGAAAGAATATGTTATTTGGCACTATGCTGCTGAGAACGTTATTCCCGCCTTACCTTCACGTCAGCAAAATGGTATCTCTACCGGCGTTGTGTTCAAGGGTAAAATGATTGGTACCGATGCACTGAAAGAATCTAACTCTGCCCTCTACGCAGCTCTTAATGGTGAGGCCATTCAGGGCAACCAGAATGTTGACCCGATTCTCTATAGCTTCAACGGCTCACTCTACTTCACTTGGAACGAGATGTTCAAGGCAGCTATCAAGGCATCGGTTGAAATGAAAAATGACGTTCCTGTAGTTGACAGCGAGGGTAAGATTACCGTAAACCGCTCCAACTCACTCTATCTCGCCGTGTTCGGCAATGGTGGTCTGCCCGAATTTACTTGGGGTGAATCAGAAAATAAGTACTCTGATCCCGATGGCCTGGAAGTTGACCCTAATTCACCCAACAACAAGTGGGAGATATGGAACGCAGCTGTGATAGCTAACTCAAGTACTATAAGCTCAGCTCTTGCCAATATGCGTCAGGCTATGACAGGCGCAGGTATAACCCTCTATCAGTCAAGTACCGATACTGATTTCGGTAAGGGATACTACTGCTACTATTTCTACTGGAACCGTCATAATGACAATAATGACCTTGGCACTACCAATCCTATGGAATTTGCAGTTGTGCGCAACAACGTCTACAAGCTCGCCGTTACCGGCATAAGCCAGCTCGGACACCCCCGCACTCCCGAGAACGACCCCGACAGCCCCACTCCTGACACCCCCGACGAGTCAACTGACATCTACATCACTGTGACTTGCGAGGTTCTCCCCTGGGTTGTACGTGTCAACAACATAGAATTCTAATTCCGGGAGGCATATCCTCCCACCCAATAAAAAATGGAGTAACACCAACGCTCTAAATGAAATTCTTCAACAGAAATATCCGCAACCGGCTGCTTGGCGCAATCTTCGCGATTGCGCCGGCGCTGGCCGCGTTGTCGTCATGCAGCGGACTGATCAATGATGACCTCGACCCCTGTCCCGAGGGATTGCGGCTGAGGTTTGTCTACGACTACAACATGGAGTTTGCCAACGCGTTCCCCTCGCAGGTGAGCTGCCTCACGGTGCTCATCTACGACTCTGAGGGCAAATACCTTGAGACGCGCACCGTAACTGACACCGAGCTGCTTTCCGACGAGAACTGGCGCATGGACGTGGATCTTCCCGAGGGCAAATACCGCCTGCTCGCCTACGGCGGCATGGCTTGCTCCGAAGCCTCGTTCCACTTCGTAACCACTCCCGCCGCAGGAACTTCGATGCAGGGCGTGGAGGTGGCCCTCAACAGCTCCATAATGCAGGCCTCTACAGGCACTCAGCTGCATCATCTGTTCTACGGCGCCCTCGACGTGGAGGTCAACGCCTCGGCTATGGCCTATCAGGACTACACCGTGGAGATGATGAAGGACACCAACAACATCCGCATCCTCCTGCAGAACGTTGACGGTCAGCCGGTCAACGAGGCCGACTACAACTTCGCCATAACTGACGACAACACTCTCCTTGCATGGGACAACAACCCCATTGCCAACGGCACTTTCACCTATCTTCCCTGGGCTCACGGTGAAGTTGAGGGTGGCGTGACCGACGACGAACAGCAGTCAATCCTCGCCTACGCCGAGTTCAGCACCTCGCGCCTCATGGCCGATGCCGGGGCTCGACTCATCATCACCCGCAAGCTCGACAACAAGCCCGTGATTTCCATTCCCCTCGTAACTTATCTGCTCCTGCTCCGCAGCCAGGAATTTGCCTACATGGGCAATCAGGAATTCCTTGACCGCGAAAGCCGCTGGAACGTGATTTTCTTCCTTCAGGAGGGCGATTGGCTGTCAACCAGGATTGTGATTAATGATTGGGTTGTAAGAATCAACAACATAGATGGCTTCTAAGAGACACATATTCAGGTTCCCGGCCCTCTGCCTCGCAATGTTGCTGGCAGTGGTGGCTTGGTCATGCACCGGCGGAGGCGATTCTTTCGATGACCCTGCCGACAACACGGATGTCTATCTCACCGTGGAAGTGGCCGTGGCCGAAACCTCTGACGGCACTGACTCCCGTGCCGCCGATTCCCGTGCCGATGGCGACCTGACCTACTTTGAGCTGCCTGACCTGATTTGCGAGAAGCTCCGCACACTCCGCGTCATCATCATTTCCGATGGAGAGGTGGAGGCTAACCGCCTCGTGAAGTTCGACACCGATGGAGCCACTATTCTCAACGACAACCTGACCTTCAAAATCAAACCCGGAACAAAGGACATTGCCCTCTACGGCAACGAGATGAGCATGCCCTCCGACCTCCGTACCACGCTGGAGAGCGCTACACCCGGCACTAAGTTTACCCGCACTGACGCCTACGCCACGGTGCAGACACGCGCCGACGGCTCCGCGCTCTACGACTGGCGCGGCACTTACCTTGACGGCATGGACTACCAGTCCTACCACGGCACCAAGGCCGTGCCCATGAGCGAGTACTGGCCCGACATTGTTGTGGCCGAGCCTGAGAGCGAGGACGATCGCCGCCAGCATGTAAGGCTGTTCATCACGCGCGCCGTCAGCAAATTCTCCTTCACCATCACCAAGTCCAACGATGGAGTGACTGAGGCTGACTTCGTCAGCCTATCCAACCATCGCATCACCGGATTCACAATCACCGGCATAGGTATGAACCAATACCTTATGCCCACAAACACCGTCTACTCTCCCGCAAAGAGCCTCAACAGCTCCAATCCCTACGGCGGACGCTACATTGAATCGTTCGATGTGCCTGCCGGTAATTCTCCCCAGCCTTATACCTACGCGCTGGCAACCCCCTGCGACGTGGACGGCATCAAGCCCGGCAACTCCGTGCTCTACAATCTGCCCGTCTATTTCCCCGAAACTCCCGGCGGCGACGGCCGGTTCACCTGCGTTATCAATGCTGTCGACAAAACCACCGGCCAGCCTACCACTCTCTTCGAACCCGTCACTCTCCCCAATCTGCCCTCTCTTCCACGAAACACTCACGTGATTGTCAACATCCTGCTCACCCCCGGCGCAATGAAATGCACCGTCGACGTCCAGCCCTACACCTCCGTAACCCTCGACCCCACCTTCGGCTTCGACGAACTCCTGCCGAGGCCCGTGGAAGTCGGCGAGGTTCCCCCGTGGTTGAGCATCGGCGGTACGTCCGACCCCTGGGATCCTGAATGATACGTGACTTTTTTCTGAAAATACGCTATGTTCCTCATGATAAAGAAACACATCAATATATTTTTTAGCCTTATCATCGCCTGCTTGGCTCTCTCTTCTTGTGCCGACGACCTCCTTCTTGATCCCGGTCAGATAGGGGAGGGAGAGGCCATTGTTTCGGCCAACATCCACTTTCATCCGCTCGTGGCTACTGATGTCAGCACCGCGAGTCGCGCTGCCGGTAATGCTCTGAGCGACCTTGATGACATTAAGGTTTTTGTATATTCTGTTTCAAATGCCAAATTGGTCAACATCTACAGCGGCGATGATCTCATTGACCTCAAAACCACTGCAAAGGACCAGACCGGCGCCAATACCGACATGCCTTCCGCGGCCGGAGAGAAAGCCGAGGAAACAACCGCAACTGCCTCTTTCTCGCTCAAAGGTCTGCCTTACGGCACCTACTATATGTATGTGACCGCCAACATCCCGTTTACCGGAATGACCGATGATGACATGCTCACGAAATTTGAGCGCGTGGAAAATCTGAGAAAATACACCGTTGAATGGAATGAGGACGACATTTCGGCCAACGACCAGATGTTTGGCTACTTCTGCAACGAGGGTACCGAGGACGACAATGGTCTTGATGCCGCTCCGGTGGCTATTGACAGCAAGATGGTGAGCCTGCATGCGTGGGTAAAGCGCTGCGCCTCAAAGGTAACCGTTGCTTTCGATGGCTCGGGGCTTCATGATGATATTTGGATCTACATTAAGGATGTGCGCATCCGTGACATTCCGAAATATTGCCACATCGGCCAGGAAAACTGGGTTAAGACCGTGGCCGGCGGCGGCGACCCCTCGCTGCACAGTGACGATTCCCAGCGCGGCGACTCGCTCATTGCTTTAGGTGGAGTCCTCTACTACAACTCTGCCGGCGTAACGGCATCTGACCCCGGTAATGATTACACCAAATGGCTCTCTATCTCCAATGGTTCCGGAATCAAAGGTGCTGTGTCAACCGATGCTTCCGGCCAGACCGTGACTCATTCGGAGTATGACGATGCCCTCTATTTCTACGAGAACCTCCAGGGAAACTACGATGGGGACTCCAAATATTTGAAGCATCAGGATAAAGAAAAGATAGGAACCATGCCGAAGGCCGGCGAGGACGACTACAAAGACAATGTTCCTTACGGAACCTACATTGAGGTTGAGGCCTACTATCTGTCACAGAATCCCGAGGAGCTTTCCGAGGGTCGAATCATCTATCGCTTTATGCTCGGCCAGGACGTGGATTATGACTACAACGCCTATCGTAATCACCATTACAAGGTGACGCTCGGATTCAAAGGATGGGCCAATCAGCCTGACTGGCATATCGCCTACATTGAGCCGGAAAACACAATTTTCACCAATCCCACCTACTACGTTTCTTACAAATACAACACTCAGGCATTTTTCCCCATTCGCCTTATCGGTGACGTGACCAAACTCGAGGTGGAAATAGTGGAAAACAACTGGGCCCCCTACGACTCCACAAGTACATATAACGTCCCGGCTGCTACCATAGCTTCTGCAGTAACTGGTGAACCTGATTTTGCATGGAACCGCACAGTTTATATCAATAACGATGGCAACAATTACTATTATGGGCTCAAGAATCCTTGGAATACTGCCGGTACTTCGCAGCTCACCAGCGGCTACTCCGATTATTACCGCAGCATAGGCGCCCCTGATAAAGTAACCGCTATATGGGCCGGATTCCTTGCTCTACAGGTACCGGATAATCTCGAAGCCATCTTGTTATCTGGATCTAGTTATTCAACGCAATATGTAAATCTAAAAAACTATTTCTATAACATTAGTGGGGGATTTGGTAAGCAGCAGAATTATCGGTCAATAGATATAAAGTCAATGAATTTGACCAATGGTATGACTAAAACGGATGGCTCAGGAAATAATGCATGCGAGGTCACAAAGGCTGAGGATGGATCTATAACCGTTAATCTTCCAATGTGGACTCGTCCGAAGTCTATGCTTGGCATCTCAGGCTTTTCAGGGAATAATCCCTACGATACCTATCAGCGCAAGGCTATGGTCAGGATTACGGCGACCTACAGCAATGGCCGTACCATTACCCGTTTCCGCCCGGTATATCAGGCCCGAAGAATTGTCAATCCAAAAGCAGTGTGGCGTCAGTGGAACAACAATGAGTCATTCCATGTCCAGCTTATGCAGCGCAATGGAGCTACCTCTTCCTCCTTTACTGCGTTTGAATCGCAGGGAGCTTGGCGTGCCCATGTCTCTACATGGTCTGCGGGTGATGATAGGTTCATAACCCTTACCGGAGGTAATGCCGGAGCTTCCGCTGGGTATATCTACGGCGATACGGACACTCCGGTTGATTTCTACATCCGGTTTAACGGCATGGGCAGCCAGACAAAATCTATGTGCGCCGTTATAGAAATAGAATATAATGGCTTGACCTGCCATCACACTATATTCGTGCGTCAGGGCTACAACGAACCGCTTGCCATATCGTCCGGTGGAGCCAAATGGAGCAGTTTCAGCCTGTTCAAGACCAATAGCCCGGTGACGTTCGGAACGACATGGAATGAAAATACGAAGAACTATATACCTGCGCAATTAACTGTTAGTCCTCTTTCGTTGGGAACGCTGTTCCGACGTGGTAATTACAATGGCATTCTCGTGTGGAATAACTCCCGTACAGGATTGGGTGTAAATCAATATCCCGGGTCTACAAAATTCAAAATGTCAGACTCCGATATCTCAAAGATTGATAGTGAGGCGGAGTCGGATGGTGTGTGGCAGGCATGGGCTGATATTCAGGGCTATCCTTACGGAAAGAATTTCTCAGGGAAATATAGTGCCGGTACAATTCAACGAACGTATGCATGGGGCCGCTTCTCGGTTACGGAAAATGGGCAGACGCGTCATTACAGGGTGCCTACGTATGATGATTATAATGCACTGATGACCGGATGTGATTTCGGAGTGGGAATTATGTACGGAGACGCTGCCAATGAAACTGCATCCAATATAGCAGATGCTTACGGGTTCTTTGATGCAAACAATGATGGCGTTGATGATAACCAAAAAGACTCTAAAAACGTGGGCATGCGTGGTATATTGGTTTATAATCCATCAAATGCCAACCAGATATTTTTCCCTATCGGATACCGAGGAATGGGACGAAGAACCATACAAGGGTTTAGCAGTACCTCAGCTGCAACTGAGTTGGCTAAGTACGGAGAACTTCGTTATAGTTCGGTTACATACAATTTGACACAGGAGTATAATAATGGTGTGAACGAGTATAGGCCGATTCCGTTTAACATGCTTGGTGCAACGGGAGCTATATATTGGCTCAGTGCTCCAGATAATGATTATCTTGGATGGGATATGAACTATTTTGATCAGAACTTCAACGCCTACGACTACGCTATGAGTTACGCCGGCTATGGTGCCAATGCTGACACCCACGGCGGCGACGCCGTCCCCATCAAACTCGTCCTCGACGAATAACTCCCCGCCCCCCCCCCCCCCCCCCCCCCCCCCCCCCCCCCCCCCCCCCGCCTCCCCCCCCCCCCCCGCGCCCCCCCCCCCCCCCCCCCGCATCGCCTCCCGCGCTGCTACCGCATCGCCTGCTGCGCTGCCACCGCACCGCCCCCCGCGCTGCTACCGCCTCCCGCGCTGCTACCGCATCGCCTCCCGCGCTGCTACCGCATCGCCTCCGCGCTGCTACCGCATCGCCTCCCGCGCTGCTGCCGCATCGCCCCCCGCGCTGCTACCGCATCGCCTGCTGCGCTGCTACCGCATCGCCTGCTGCGCTGCTACCGCATCGCCTGCTGCCTCCCGGTCTGGCTGTGCTGCCGTATCGTCCGATAGGACGATGATCTTACGTAACCGGAAATCTAGGACCTGCGCAAGCGAAAAGTGTTAAAATTTCATCAAGA
>CAZASF010000033.1:0-904 GCA_964487725.1 uncultured Bacteroides sp.
CTATTCATCGGACAAAGTCACCATCCAGAATGTGATAGGCGCGGACTTCAACCAGTCGCCGGTAAATGAACAATCCGGGTATATCCTCTATTCTCCGGAGGTGTCGCGACGCGCGGATTATTATAACAACTCGACCAATCGCGTAAATTCTATTTCATACAATGGTTATTGGAGCTTCATTCTCAATGAGAAAAACTCCATAACCTTTTCGCCGGCATATTCCTTTTCGCACACAAATTCAGGCAGTCGATATGTGGAGGATGGGATAGGTGAATATAATAATGCGGCGAAAGATGATTCACACCAGTTCAAGGCAGATCTGACCTATCGACACTCATTCGGAAAATGGGGCAGTCTTAATGCAATGCTTCAGACAATAATCACCACAAACAACACCGTTTATTCCGGCACTGCCAATACAAGCGATGACGCCCATACTTATCGCGTAGGTCCCGGTTTGCAGTATAGCCTTACGAAAGGGAAAGTATATGGCATGGTGGGGTTCGGTTATCACTGGGACAGACAGGAGTATCTGGACTACAAGGACAACTCAGCGGCTCCTTGGATTGACTTTTCATTGCAATACTCTCCAAATGACCGCCACTCAATCCGTGGAGAGTTTCACCATACAAAATCAATACCATCGTCAAATTACCGCTCTGCCGCTGTCATTCAAAGCAATCCGCTGATGAGCTACACCGGTAATCCTAACTTGGTCTCATACAGCAGTTATGACGCCGGAGCAAATTATTCATTCGTACCCAACAACCGATTCAGCCTCTCGGCATTTGCCACTACATGGATTGTCGATAACCGATATGTTTATGATTATATCCCATCGTCAACAAGTATATTGCGAACCATCAAACAACCGGGCGGGTCATACTCGCAATGGAATTACGGT
>CAZASF010000033.1:943-27271 GCA_964487725.1 uncultured Bacteroides sp.
AGTGCATAATGGCGAGCCATATAATCTGAATAAGACGCATTTGGTCTATGCGTTTCAGGCAAACTATTTTCTCGGAAATTGGACTTTCTCCGGCTTATATTACTCACCCCAGGGTTATCCCGATGGGTGCATGGTCGGCACATGGATGAAAACAAAAGCCTTTTACAGACTTCAAGCCGGGTGGTCAAACTCAACTTGGAACTTCCAGCTACAACTTGCGAACTTCGCCAGATGGAACTGGCGAAGCGACAAAAGCGTGATGCACAGTCAATATTATGACAAAACAGAACAGACTTATTCAATCAACGACCATGCTTTGGCACGATTGACTGTAACATACACATTCGGATTCGGTAAGAAAGTTGAACGCGGAAACGAAGCATCTCAGCAATCAGGCGTCAACTCCGGCATTCTGAAATAAAACAAATTCAGAGGCGGTCTTTTTCGTCGTTGCCAGCGCCTTTACCTTTGTATTTTGACTTGGTTACATTGAAGCGGTAACCCACGGAGAGTTCTATGGAGCGTTTACATAATCGTTTGTCCATGCTCATATCCCTAAGGCCGCTGAACATTGTAAAACTTGTAGTCTTTGCCGTATTGAATATGTCATTCAGAGACAGTTTGACGTCCCAATGGCTATTGATTGTCTTGGATGCGGCAATATCGAATTGCCATGATTGACCCATACGTATGTTTTCGCTGTCGCCCTTGCCTCGCCAGCTTAGGTTGGCAGATATCATGTAATTATTCGGCAGCCTGAATATGTTATTGAATCGGGCGATTCCCATCGGGCGATTCATATTCATAGTGGAGCCGCGATACTCTATATCATAGAATTGAGATGCCATGCCGCCCATCAACATGGGATAATAGAATTTGCCAATAAAACCGGGAGCAATCGAGACCATAAGTTCGAGATTGTCGATACCTTTAGGAGAATTGATTTTCCTCAGCAATGTTATATCCGGATCACCGTTATACTCTTCTGCCACGCCTATTACACGGTCTGTCTGATGCTTGTAGCTTGCCATTATCATCAGCCATTTGTACTTGAAGTTAAGGGAAACCACATCGGAATAGGAACTTTTAAGCGCTGGATTTCCCGTCTCATAAAGATACTCGTTCACATACAGCACAGAGCTGCTCAATTGAGAGTAGAGCGGTCTGGAATATTTCCGGGAATATCCAAGTTGGAACATTGTTTTCCGGAATGGAATCACAAGTGTAGCTGAAGGTAAAATTTCATTATAGCTTTTACTCTGCTCGCCCATCCTGACGCCATTCTCAAAGTATCTATTGTCAATATGCTCATATCGGAGACCCAACTGAAGCATCATATTCCCAATCCGTTGTGATGTTTCAGCGTATATGCCAAGATTGTCTTCCTTAATCTTGTTGCTGTTGTCTTCTATCAGCCCCTCAGGATTGGTGAAATCATCGTCTCTTTGGGTATTGGTGTAAGATGCGCCAATATTCAGAGCTCCCCTCCAAAAGGGGCGAGACAGATTAAACTCCCCTGCAAGCATACGGCCTTTGCTGTTGTCAAAGAAACCATAATCTTTCTGATAGTTGTCAAGCGTATGCTCAACTACGTTTTGAGAATCTTCCGCGCTTCGCCAGAGATAGTCGAATGTAATTTCGGCCGACCATTTACCCCATGCTCCGGAATAATATCCGTCAATTAAATGCTGAAAATAGTTATCTTTCTTAGCAGTGTTAAGGTCACTGCCTTGAGTCCCCGAACCGTCCATAGAAAATGTGGATTCAGAATGATTATTACCGTGCGATGGTTTTCCCATTCCCTGATAATAAGCTCCGAACGAGTGTCCGGAGGGTGTTGCATAATTGAATCCTATCTGACCGTCATAGATTTGCGGTCGGGCTACCGATGTCATGTTCAGAACAGACGTTACAGGTGTCTTTGTCCAAGTGTTCTGAATATTTGTGTTCGTCCCCTTGCTTTTTGAGTAATCATAGTGCAGTATGCCGAAAACGTCCAGTCCTCCTGCACGATAATTCATGTTTATCTGCTCGTTGGCGTATAGGTTATCGCGGTAACCGGCTACGGTTTTTGTGTCCAACGCAAAACCTTCGCCAACATTCCTCACCGTAGTAATCCGGATCACTGCATTTGTTGCGGAATCATATCTGGCTCCGGGATTGCTGATAACCTTGACATCTTTAATCTGATATGATTTCAGCTGTTCAAGTTCAAGAGAGTTTTTCACACGTCGGCCATTGATGTAGAAAACAGGCGTCCCCTTACCGAAGACTTCTATCGTGCCATTGTTGTTGATAACGCCCGGTATATATCCAAGCAGGTCCGTTGCACTTCCGATGTTTTGCAGGACTGAACCCTGAACCGTAGTGGTCATTCCATCGCCATCAATTCGCGTCAACTCCTTAGCGGCAGTTACAACGACCTCGCTTAGTTCCACAGTCTTGACAGTATCAGTTGGCTCCTGACCAAAAGCAGATCCGGACATTGCAAACATAATGATAACGGGAAGGTATTGTCTTTTCATTATTTATGAGTGTTAGGGGTGCTGACAGGACAGAAATCCTATCATGCAAAAGTTAATATCTGAGATTTATTATTAGAGACCTCCGCCTACGATCCAGCTATTGCCCGGAGTCATGAGCAGTGAGAGATTTAAATGCTTTATCTCTCCGTTGCTAAGTTTTAGCGTGCATGGAATGAACGTGATGTTCCTTTCTTTACCTGATTTGAACGGTTCGCCCAAATCAATCAGTTCGGCTCCGGTATATATCCGTTGATAAACTGAAAGGATAGATCTGTCAAACACCTTGCCTAAAATGTCGGTATTCCAGTTTTTAAATGAGTTGAGAATTACTGATGCGGCCTCCTTTGCATTTAGGCCGGACAAACCCTCAATCCACGCCGGTTTGTCAATATCAATGAAATCAATATCGGACGGCAAATTATCTATGTCAGTATTTTTAGAGCCATATTTTATGTCGTTGAGCCGAATCATTTCAACCTCATTACCATCCACAATTATGCTCACTGATGCCGACACCAATCTATTTGTATTGGCATCAATCACGTATTTTCTGTAGCACTCCGACTCAGCTATAGATGTGTTGAGCATATACGGGTTCGCGAAATCCCCTTTCGGCATACTATGCACGGTAAGGTATATGCTATCCCCATCTTTATCCATGGTATATTCCGCCGCAGGATCATTGGCACATTGGTATAACTCTGTCTCTATTGTTTTAGTGGGGTGAAGGAATACTGACAGATAACCTAATACATCCCAATCCGGATTCTGCGAACTCCAACCGGACTTGACGGCATCAATCCACATATATGTGCCATCGCTGCTATGCATGGCCACTCGACTGCCTTTGTCAACGCGCCAGCTGATCACCGAATCAACGTCAGCAACGCTGACATGATGCTCAACGAAATCACAGTCAGGATTTATGTAGCTGAAGTTATCGTTTGGCATGGTGCGGACTTCAACATCCATTTCAAAGAAATCCACTCCTATAAGTGTGTTCAGCGTAGCGGTCAATATCTCCTTCGGAGACATTGCCGAAGCACCGGCCGGCATCAGGACCAACAGCAGTACGGCAGCAACCATTCCCACGCTGATACCTCCCAACACCCAGTTACGGCGTATCTCATATCGTCTCTTTTTGTCAATAGCGTTTTTGACACGGGCTCTTAACTCCAACGAAGCCTTAATGTCACGTCGTGGTGTCAGCAATTCTTTTATATCCTTGTAGTCTTCCATGTCCATTTATTTTTTTGAGAGAAATTGTTTCCTGATTTTATCCATTCCTGATTTGAAGCGTGACTTGGCCGTAGAGGCCGGTATTGAAAGGATGAGGCTTATCTCCACAAACGAGAGTTCATCAATGACATTCATCCGAATGACCTCCGCTTCCCTATCCGGGAGCTTTCCAAGTATCTGATTCAATCGCTCGGCCTCTTCCGTGTCAAGAACTTCATCTTCTGTAGGTTCTGAAATTTCTATATCTTCAAGAGAAATAGGCCTCTTGTTTCTGTTGCGGAGGGCATCCTGACATAGATTGTAAGTAATCCGGAATAAATACATCCTCAGTCCGGATGGCTTTATCCTTTTTGAATCCAACTCAAGGAATTTCAGTATGGCATCATGGACTAAATCTTCCGCTTCGTCCATGTCCTCCAATCGGTAGAACGCGAAGCGAACCAAATAGTCCAGGTTATCCTCAATAACCTTATCCATCACCATATTTCGCAGCCTGTTAAGCATATCTTGCAGTCAAATTTTGATGTCTGTTTTAAATTCTGTTCATCAATAAGACGAAAGATAATGAAAAAAGACGAAATCCAAAAGTTAAATTTCCATCTCCCATATTTTCGGCGGGCGATTGCTGAATGATGAATGGGCTATGCGGGTATCACCTGCGCGGACGTCTTAGATGAAAGCCTACTCCGTATTTCATTAAAATAAGAAGAGCCCACAACTTGTGGAGTGATTGCCACAAAGTTATGGACTCGGTTTGTTATTGGTAGATTCTATTTTACCATTCCAGATCAACGGATTTGCTGTAAGACCCTTCGGTTCTTGTACACTTAGTGGGCATCTGGTTGCTGTTTAACGCCCAGGTATAGGTGAAATTACGGGTCTCGTACGGGCTGACCTCTACGGCTGAGGCAGGAAGGTTGGTGGTGCCTTTGCCAAGCAGGCCGGCAAAATAGGCAACAGCCATTTCATCCATGTCTATACGGTATACCATGTCATACAGCATGATTCCGCTCTTGTTAGGAGTTAAGCTTGAGCCATAGCCTATAGTGCATGTCATCGTATAATTGGTATCGTCGATGACTGTTACCTTAGTGATATCGCCATTGGCATCATACGTAATAGTTGTCACTTCATTGTCGCCTTCGGTTCGCTTCATCTTCGTCATTTGGCCGAGGTCATTGTATTCAAACCACCATTCTTCAACTTCAGGGCTTTGTCCGGTTTCGGTATTGACTTCGTATGCATATTTTATAAAGCCCTGTTCGTTGAGATTGACGTAGAATGTGTAAGTTTCGTCGTCATCATTAGGGTCAGTTGATTTAACGGCAAAACTCATATCATAGTTTGTGGGGATGCTAACGTTAGCTCGACTGCCGGCTCCTTCGTAGCTGAATGTGGTAACCTCATCGCCATCAACAATTTTTGTGACAAGGCCATTAGCGTCTGTGGTTATTACCATATCTCCAACCTTTTTAGGAACGCCCTGAGTAAACACGGTTTTGGGATCAACCTTTATGGTTTCTTCACCTGAAGCAGGCTCATCGTTATCATTGCTGCAGGATGACACTATCATTGCCATAGTAGCAAAAACTGCCACAGGAATGAATTTTAGGAATTTTCTCATTTGATTATTGTTTTTTGGATTCGGGCTGCAAATTTACAGAGAAGTTGCGACATACTACCCCCCCCGAGTTAATTATTGTTAACACGAATGCATCCTATACCTGACGACCTATAATCCAATGATTAATATCGCCTAAAAATTCAACCTGCACGCCAATTTATGCATTACGCCTTATGGCCGCGCATGAGGGAGAAAGCCGTTAATGTTCAAGCCCAAGAGTCTGATAATCCAGGCCCATGCTTCCCATGTTGTAATCAGAATTGTTATAACTCATCTCCTCTCCATTGGCCGACAATTTGAATTTCCACACGAGTGGCTCATCCTCGCCTTCGCGGGGAATGGTTACAGTGACTGTGCGTCCTGACACTTTATAAGTGCAGTCAACTTTATAGGGTTGAACATCGGTTCCATCATGGAAATTCGACGTGCACACGCATTTTCCATTGCTCATGAAATCAATAGAAGTCCATATAGCCATGCCGCCACCGTTGCCTTCACCCACATACGTTTCACCCTCAAGATTAACCGGCTTCACTGCAGTTTTTGTTGTCCCGGTTCTCTTTTTTGGTGTTGCAGCTGATGCATCTACGGTTGTTGCACACATCATAACCGCCACTAACACTGAGCAGATAAGTAAGAATGACTTTTTCATTGGTATAAATTTTTAGAATTATTATTGCTCCTGCAAAAATAAGTAATTTTTTTTTAAATTATCATAGCGCATTCCTCAATAGGGCCCAAGTGGACTTAAAAGCCTGCGGCACGATTTTGAGGGCGGTACTGAAAGAGGTGGATGCGAATAAGGCCGGTTGGATGTTCATATTTTGCAGTGACGCGGGATTTTATTACTTTTGCATGAACTTTAAAGTTATGTTTGGATGAATTCATTCATGATTCTGTTGCGGAGGTTTGTTCCTCCCTATAAGAAATACCTCATACTCAACATCGTTTTCAATATTCTTGCCGCGGTGTTGACTCTCTTCTCTTTCGCCCTCATCATACCTATTCTCGAAATGCTTTTCCAGATCAAGGAGGGGACCTACGAGTATATGGCCATAGGCGATGCATCGCTCAAAGACGTAGCGTTCAACAACTTCTACTATTACACGCAGGAAGCTATCAAAGAGTGGGGCCAATCGGCCACACTTGCACTTCTGGCTGCGGCTCTCGTTGTTATGACGGCATTCAAGACAGGAGCGAGCTACCTGAGCAGCTATTTCATAATTCCGCTGCGTTCGGGAATTGTGCGCGACATACGCAACCAGCTGTATGACAAAATAGTTGCGCTCCCCATAGGGTTCTTCTCCACCGAGCGCAAGGGCGATGTGATGGCCCGAATGAGCGGTGATGTGACCGAGTTGGAAAATTCCGTTATGTCCTCGCTTGACATGCTGTTCAAAAACCCGGTAATGATCATCGTGTGTCTCGGCATGATGATTGCCATCAGCTGGCAACTGACAATATTTGTGCTTATCCTCCTGCCCCTCGCCGGACTTTGCATGGGACGCGTTGGACGGCGCCTTAAACGCACCTCTCTTGAGCTGCAGAACCAATGGGGAGTGCTCATGAGCAACATAGAGGAAACCCTTGGCGGATTGCGTATTGTAAAGGCATTCAATGCTGAAAGCAAGGTGAAACGCCGCTTCCACCGCGAGACTCAGGAATTTTTCCGCATGTCCAACAGAGTGGCCCGACGGCAGAATCTCGCTCATCCCATGAGCGAATTTCTGGGCACATTCACCATAGCCATTGTGCTATGGTTCGGAGGCACACTCATCCTTTCAGGCCATTCGTCAATCAATGCCGCGTCGTTCATCTACTACATGGTGATTTTCTACTCCATCATCAATCCGGCCAAAGATTTGTCAAAAGCCATGTACACCATCCAGAAGGGCCTTGCTTCACTTGTGCGTGTCGACAAAATCCTTGACGCGGTCAACCCCATCGCCGACCCGGAATCGCCTAAAGCAATCGCTAACTTCAAAGGCGAAGTGAAATACACCGACGTGGATTTCAGCTACGATAAGCAGACTCCGGTGGCACGCAACGTGTCGTTTACCATAAAGCCCGGCGAAACGCTTGCTCTTGTTGGACAGAGTGGTAGCGGAAAATCGACCGTGGCCGATCTCCTGCCCCGCTTCTACGATGTTGACTCCGGCACCATCACAATTGACGGCGTTGACATACGCGACATGAAAGTCCATGACTTGCGTGCCCTGATGGGAAATGTCAATCAGGAAGCAATCCTGTTCAATGACACGTTCTTCAACAACATAGCGTTCGGAGTAAAAGATGCCACTCAGGCCGATGTGGAACGCGCTGCTCGCATTGCCAACGCACATGACTTCATAATGGCCACTGACGATGGTTACCAGACCAACATAGGCGACCGCGGCTGCCGCCTGTCGGGAGGACAGCGCCAACGCATTTCCATAGCCAGAGCCATCCTTAAGAACCCGCCAATCCTCATCCTCGACGAAGCCACTTCCGCTCTTGACTCAGAGAGCGAGTTGCTTGTGCAGCAGGCTCTTGAGCGTCTGATGAAGGACAGGACCACACTTGTGATTGCCCACCGCCTGTCAACCATCAAAAACGCCACTCAGATATGTGTGCTCCACGAAGGACGCATAGTTGAACGCGGCACTCACGACGAGCTCATTGCTCTCAATGGCACATACACGCGCCTCGTGGAAATGCAATCAATCAACGCATCCCACTCCTGACAGCAACGAATAATAACCAATTATTAATAAATTTTCCGCAAAAACGGTTAATCATACTTTTTTTCAATTTTTTATTAGTATCTTTGTCAATACCAACTGAAAACCGATTAACCAATTCAAAAACAATCAAAATAGATGAACCTTAAAACTATTATCCTATCGTCTGTGATAGCTCTTGCCGCACTCCCTTCTGCATCGGCGGCAAATGCACTTGACGAAACTCCCGAACAGAAAGCCAAGAGAATGGAATGGTTTGGCGATGCCAAACTCGGTATTTTCATCCACTGGGGCCCCTACTCCAAAGGCGAAACCTCTGAAAGCTGGGCTTTCCACAACGGGTACATTTCACTTGATGACTATATGAAGCAGGCCGAAGCTTTCACGGCTGCCAACTACGATCCCAAGGAATGGGCCAAGCTCATCAAGGAGAGCGGCGCTAAGTACACTGTTATCACCACCAAACACCATGATGGATTTGCGCTGTGGGACACCAAGGCCGGCGATGTGAGTGCCGTCAAGTCATCGCCTGCAAAGCGCGATGTGATAGCTCCGTTCGCCCAGGCTGTGCGCGATGAAGGCCTCAAGCTCGGATTCTACTACTCGCTTATAGATTGGCCCCGTCAGGACTATCCCGAAATATACCGTGACAAGGCTCCTAAATATGACATCAAGGCGGAGCCCGAAAAATGGCAGCACTTCCTTGACTTCAACAATGCTCAGATGACTGAGCTGTCAACCCAGTTCAACCCTGACCTCTACTGGTTTGACGGCGACTGGGAACACTCTGCCGAAGAGTGGAAAGCGCCTGAAATCATACGCATGCTCCACAAGTATAACCCCAATGTGATTGTCAATTCACGCATCCAGGGATATGGCGACTACGAAACGCCCGAACTTGGTGTGCCGGTGAGCCGTCCGGATGCTCAGTGGTGGGAGACCTGCATGACTTCCAACGACTCATGGGGCTACCGCATTACCGACACTAACTTCAAATCATCCAAGACCATCATAAAGATGCTGGCCGACTGCATAAACCTCGGCGGCAACCTTCTCCTTGACATAGGTCCGAGAGCCGATGGCTCAATCCCCGAGCAGCAGGTGCAGATTCTTAAGGATCTCGGCCGCTGGACTTCAAAACACGCCGAAGCAATCTACGGAACCCGCGCCGGCATTCCCGCCGGTCACGTACAGGCCTACACCTCTTTAAACAAAACCGGCGACATCCTGTATCTGTTCATCCCCTACGTACCCAACGAATCTGTTGAGCTCAAAGGCCTTAAGAGCTACATTAAGAAGGCCCGCGTGGTTGGCACCGACAAGGAACTGACATGGAAACTCTACAACGATGTGTCATGGGGCGTGGCCGCAGGCTGCTACTATATTGACGTTCCTGCCGATGTGTGCGATCCTGACATGACCGTGATAGCCCTTGAACTCGAGGAGCCGGTGAAACTCTACAGCGGAGCCGGTCAGGTCATGACTTTCAATGACATGGAATCAGAGGAATTGAAAAAGAAATAACACTCATTCACCACCATTTCAGAACGAATGAAACGAATAACCATAGCTATACTGTCGGCCGCCATTGCGGCCGGCACTTGTTTTGCCGAAGTCCTTACGGAAAAATATGCGCCACGTCTCACCACCCCACGCATGTATGAGGCTTTCCGCACCACCGGTAATATAAAAGTGGACGGAAAGCTCAACGAGGGCGACTGGACAAAAGCCCGTGAATCGGAACCATTTACCGACATACGCGGGGCCGGATACCCTGACCCGGTGAAGGACACTTACGTCAAAATGATGTGGGATGACACATATCTCTACATTGGCGCACGCCTTCAGGAGGACAACATCATAGCAAAGCTTTCGCAGCGCGACACCATCATTTACCATGACAATGACTTTGAAGTGTTCATTGACCCTGACGGTGACGCTCAGAACTATTTTGAATTCGAGACCAATGCAAAAGGCGTACTTTTCGATCTTCTTCTTGACAAGCCGTACCGTTCGGGAGGCAGTTTCTTCATCCCTTGGAACTGCGAAGGAATCCAACTGGCAGTTTCGTACGACGGCACGCTGAACAAGCCAACCGACAAGGACCGCGCATGGTTCGTGGAAATGGCGATCCCATTTGAATCACTCCGCCGCGACTTCACTGACCCCAAAAGCTTGACCACGTGGCGAATCAACTTCTCGCGCGTCCAGTGGCTCGTTCCCGGTCAGCCGGAAGAGAACTGGGTGTGGAGCCCCACGGGCAAGGTTGACATGCACATGCCCGAACGATGGGGATTTCTCCACTTCGTCAATGCACCCGTAGGTTCAGCAACGGCAAACAAGGATTACAATCTTGACATGGATGCCTATAAGCTCCTCTGGACTCTATTCTATGCCCAGCAGGACTATCAATCCAAGAACCATCGCTATATTCACCGCACAGAGGACTTCTTGCTGACTGCCAAGGACATGGCCCTACTGCCGGCCGGAGGAGAGATTACCGTTGATGCAAGTCGCTCGGCTTTCGACATAACCGTTTCAGTCCCATCCCGCAGCGAAATATATTCCGTGAACCAGGACGGAAAGTTCGTAATCAACAAGATTGCACCCCGCACGGTAAAAAACTGGACATGGACCGGACTTCACAAGGATTGGACACCGGAACAATACCGCGAGTATTTCAAGAAAATCCATGATGCCGGAATCAGCGCGGTGCTTTTCGAAGGCTATGATCCTGAGGTCTACAAACTGTGCAAGGAATCCGGACTTGAAGCTCATTATTGGAAATGGACCATGAACCGCCGCGATTTCATGGAATCGCATCCGGAATTCTACGCCGTCAACAAAAAGGGAGAGTCAAGCTACGACAAGCCTGCATACGTTGAATATTACCGGTTCCTATGCCCCTCACATCCCGAAGTTGCAGAGTATCTGGCCGAAGACTATCTTAAGGAAGCAAACAAGCCGTACGTTGACGGAGTGCATCTTGACTACGTGCGCTTCCCCGACGTAATTCTTCCCGTGAGCCTATGGAAAAACTACGGCATCGAGCAAACCAGCGAACATCCTGAATATGATTATTGCTACTGCGACCTGTGCCGGGCCAAATTCAAGGAATTGACCGGCAAAGACCCACTTGAACTGCAATACCCCATGCAGGACCAGTCATGGGTCAATTTCCGACTTGATGCCATTACTAACGTGGTGAAGAAAATCTCCGACAAGGTTCATGCCGACGGCAAATTCCTCTCCGGAGCCGTGTTCCCCGGCCCATCTATGGCCAAGAGCATGGTCCGTCAGGATTGGGGCAACTGGAGCCTTGACGCTTACTTCCCCATGATTTACAACGGCTTCTACTACGAAGGGCCGGAATGGATTGGACGCTCGGTAAAAGAAGGAGTGCAAGCTCTCGGAGGACGCGCAGACCTTTATGCCGGCATGATGTGTCCCGACCTTAAGGGCGATGATTTTAAAAAAGCTCTTGAAGCCGCTTATACCAATGGCGCCTCGGGGATTTCATTCTTTGCCGGCCCCAGCGACCAGCAACTTGAAGAACTGAAAGCCTACATGAAGGCCAACAATCTTATACCGGCCAACTGAACAAAAGGACTATATAATTGAACGAAGAGCCTGTCTATTTCCGGACAGGCTCTTAATATGTCATGAGCGGCGGCATAAATGCATCAGGATAATGATGCAGGGTATGCCCTGATTCAGGCGTGCCTATTATTGCTATGATGTCAAAGCGGTATTCGTAAGGTACCGTGAAGCGGCCCATGAATGAATCAGCAGCCCGCACTATGCGCATTATTTTTCGCGAATCAACCGAATCAAGAGCATCATCAAGATTTCGGCTGCGCGTCTTTACCTCAACGAACACCATGCGGTTACCCTTCGTAGCCACAATGTCAAGTTCCTTATGGCCAACATGTAGATTCTCGTCAACAACGGTGTAGCCTTTGGAGATAAGATACTCGCGGGCAAGCTGTTCGCCCCACTGTCCGAGTTCGTTATGCTTCGCCATTAGCAGTCCTTGTTAGCTATATGGGTTTTATCCCAAACGTACAGGCGGTCCGATGGTCTTATTTTTGATGGTACACGGATAGAAAAACTTTCGCCCTTCACGGCCCGCTGTACAGGTTTGAGGTCAACTCTTATCTCATCAAGAGTCATGATTATGGCTCCGGTCGTCGGCCCTGTTATCACAACCTCGTCGCCGACAGCCACTTCACCGGCTTCCACGAAGAACTCAGCAACTCCTATGTTGGAGAAATACCTGACGCCTTTGGCTGCATATCGCTTTACGCGCTCAGCACTGGAGCCATATTTGGCTGACCATTCGCCGAGTCGCTGTCCAAGATAATATCCGTTCCAGAAACCGCGATTGAATATCTTACGCAGCTCCGACTCCCATTCTTTGATTTTTTGATCTGTGTAAGTGCCGTTGCAAACTGCATTAATCGCTTCCGAATAAGCCTTTACCGCAACACTGACATATTCCGGCCCACGAGCACGTCCCTCAATCTTGAACACTCTGACCCCGGCATCAATCATCTTGTTGATGAAATGAATGGTGCATAGGTCCTTGGGCGACATTATGTATTTGTTCTCAATATCAAGCTCATCGCCGGTTTCACGGTCTTTCACCGTATATCCACGACGACATATCTGCGTACACGCCCCGCGGTTGGCACTTGAATTCATCTGGTGAAGACTCAGATAGCACTTACCGCTGACGGCCATGCACAAGGCACCGTGACAGAACATCTCTATCCTGACGGGCTTTCCGGCCGGACCGGTTATTCCATCGTCCTCTATGAACCGATGGATAGCACTGACCTGATCAAGATTCAGTTCGCGTGCAAGCACCACAACATCGGCCCACTGCGAATAAAACCTGACTGCCTCCCGGTTGGAAATGTTACACTGCGTTGAAATGTGCACCTCCACTCCCTTTGAGCGGGCGTAGGTTATCGCGGCCAGATCCGAGGCAATTATGGCTGAGATACCCGAACGCTCCACAGCGTCAATTACGTTGTGGAGCGTGGGAATATCCTCATCGTATATTACGGTGTTGACCGTCAGGTATGATTTAACCCCTGCCTCATCGCATATTGAAGCGATGTTTCTGAGATCGTCAAGGGTGAAATTGACGGATGAACGGGCCCGCATATTGAGCCCCTCAACCCCGAAATAAATGGCGTCGGCACCGGCATTGATTGCAGCGTGGAGCGATTCATAGCTCCCCACCGGCGCCATTATTTCGAAATCCTTGCGTTGGAGTAATGTCATTTGAAATAGAAAGTGAACTTTGTCGGTTCCACAGGTATGAAATACCACGGATACACGTCAGGACCACATGTGGCAGTGCCCACACCTGTCTGCTCGGCATCAAGATGCACGGTAACAAAATTGCCCGGCGTGATGTCCGTCTGGTGCTGCGCCTTTATCAGGTCAGCATCGCTGTAGGGGTAGGCCGAGAACTGGAAGAGCTTACCGGAACTGATTTTCAGCTTGCCGCCATCAAGTTCCATCCAACGAACCTGGGTGTGGTTGCCTGCTGAACCGGGCTTGTTGTAAACGTAAAAGTCATCAACCGGCTTGACGGTGTATTTACCAATACGTCCGGCCGACATGCGGTCAACGTATGTTTCGCCGCTGCGTCCGAGATATGTAACGGTAGAGGCCACGCTCGCGGGGACATTGAACGTCAGTCCGAGACGGGGAATGTTTTTGATTATAGCGGTGTCAGGAAGGAATTCGCATTCAACGCCAAGCACGCCCTCGGCATTTACGAAATAGCAGAAATCAGCCTTTGCCACCACGTTGCCCTCGCGACCGAGAATCTCGGTGGTAGCAGTCACGCGGTTGTTTTTGAAACTGAGGTCAGTTAGGCGTTGCGAAATCGAGTCAATTCCTTCTTTTACCCATTGGCTGTTACGGCCATCCCACGAAAGGTCATTCTCTGTTGCAGGGCGATAGAGCGACAATGTGATAGGCGTAGCGAGCATCTGCGTGCCATTGATGGACAGCGAGGATATGGCTCCCGTAGTCATGTCAACGTTGAATTCAACATTGCCCTCTTTGCTTTGGAATGTGAACGTGTCTTTTTTGCGTTTCAGCTTGGCAGCCGTGTTGTCAACGGCAGGGGCAGAAGTGCCAGGAAGCACAAACTGATCATAGGCCACTTCGTAGCCCTTCTTTATAATAGGTGCGTCCTTCTTAGGAGCCCAGCTCAAATCAAGATAAGCTTCCGGTTCATCGGTAGCGGTGTAAGAGCCAAGCGAAACTTCGGTTGACTCCCCGGGAGCAAGAGCCACGGTGCGCACCCCGCTATTAATGGTCTTTCCGCTCGGCGTAGTCACCTTCCATGTCAGTTCGTACTGGTCAAGGTTAGTGAAGTCAAAGCGGTTTGTAACCTTCACGGTAAGTGTGGAGGGATTGACAAGAGAGGCTACGATGTTCTGATATACTTTCTTCACCTCGGCCATCTGCGGATGCGGTGTGCGGTCAGCAGCAATAAGTCCATTGCAGAGGAACGAGTTGTCAGAAGGCACATTCTCCGGGCCGAAGTCACCTCCGTAAGCCCAATAAGGACGTCCATCGGCTGTGAATTTCTTCAAACCTTGATCCACGAAATCCCAGATGAAACCACCCTGAAGCTGCGGATATTTGTAGAATAAATCCCAATAATCTTTCAGGCCACCAACAGAGTTGCCCATAGAGTGAGCATACTCACACTGGATGTAGGGACGGGTCTTCTTCGGGTCCTTTGCGTATGATTCAGCAAACCACACGGGCATGTACATTTCAGCGTAAATATCGCTGTTCCAGTCGTTGAGCGCGCGTTCATACTGCACGGGGCGATTCTTTTCGCGGGCTTTCATGAATTTGTAAGCTTCCTCAAACACGATTCCGTTGCCCGTCTCATTGCCAAGCGAATAGAACGTTACGGAAGGATTGTTTTTTGACTTGTTCCACATGCGCTCCTCGCGGTTAATGACCGGAGCAACCCAATGGGGCTTCTTGGCTATCGCATCAGGACCGTAGCCGTAGCCATGACCCTCAACGTTTGCCTCGTCACATACATAGATTCCATATTTGTCGCACAGATAATACCAGTAACGGTCCTGCGGATAGTGGCAGTTGCGGACGGCGTTGATATTGTTTTCCTTCATGATGCGGATGTCCAACTCAGCCGTGTCACGGGGCACGGTACGTCCCATCTGAGAATGTGCATGGCGGTTCACACCTTTGATTTTGATAGGCTTTCCATTGAGATAGAACAGCGAGTCACGCACTTCTGATGTGCGGAAGCCCACGTTGCAACCAACAGTCTCAGTGATTGCACCTTTGCTATCCATAAGATTAATCACGAGAGTGTAGAGATAAGGATTCTCCGCCGACCAAGGAGTTACATTGTTGACCGTCAGGTCAAATCTTGTATCGGCAGTAGCGGGTGCTGTCCGTGACCCAACCACGGTGCCCTGAGCGTCAACCAGACGGAAATTCACGTCCATACCGGCTGCGGATTTTTTCCCTTTGACAGCTGTAGGCAAACCGTTTACGTTGACATCCACGCCGAGAAGTCCGTTGCGATAGTTGGCATCCAGAGGTGACGTTACAGTGAAATCAGATATGTAAGTCTTGGGAGTGGAGTAAAGATAAACATCGCGTTCAATACCGCTCAGGCGCCAGAAGTCCTGACACTCGAGATATGCGCCGGCACTCCAGCGGTAAACCTCCATAGCCACCGTGTTTTCACCATCCTTCAGATAGTCGGTTATGTCCCATTCGGCCGCTGTTTTGGAGTCCATATTGCAGCCGAGCAGCTTACCATTGACCCAAAGATAATAGAACGAAATTGCGCCCTCGCAGCAGAACACCACGCGGCGACCTTTCCACGATGCGGGAATGGTGAAATTCCTACGATAAGAGCCAACCTCATTGGTAGCAGTGGGCACCAGAGGCTCAGCCTTCTTGAATTTGGCCCATTCGGTGTCAAACTCATACGTGGTATTGACATACACGGCTGTGCCATATCCTTGACGCTCCCAGTTTCCGGGCACATTTATCAGATCCCATGATGTGACATCATATTCCGGGTTCTGGAATCCCACAGGGCGATTGTCAACGCCTTTGACCCACGAAAATTTCCATTTTCCATTGAGCGACATATAATATGGCGACTCCTCATATTTGAAATCACGGATTGCCTGAACGTCATTGTCAGGATATGGGACAACAAGCGCGTGCGACGGTATTTGTCCCACGTTGTAAGCATCGACAGTCTGCCACTCAGGCAGTTGCTGTGCAGTAGCCGCAATGGCTGCTGTCAGCATCAGAGTCGTAACGGAAAGTTTCATGGTTGTGTAATATTTTATTTTATGTTTTGGATTTAACGGTTAAAGAACTCTTTCTTCGGTTCAACTTACAAATTTACTGACACGGCAATAAATAACCACATGCATAGTTGTTAAAATTATTTAACAACTATGGTAATATCCCGTTGGGGGCAATAATTTCGGTACCTTTGCATTACTTTATACACCCGTAGGTTACAGGCGAACAATTACGGGCCTAAATATGTTGTAACATAACAATTAAGACGGTCAACCATGGACAGCATGTATGAGATACTGATGGATTTACCTCTTTTCAAAGGGGTTGGCTTCGACAAGATGTCGGAGATTATTGGAACAAACAAGTTTCATTTCCTGAAGTTTCTTGACGGCGAAACCATAGTATCGGCCGGCGACCCATGCACTCACATCCGTTTCATTATTTCAGGGGCCGCGAGGCTCACAACCGTCAGCGGCGACTCCCGCATGCGTGTCAGCCAGACACTTACCGCCCCCGATGTGATTGCCCCGGATTTCCTTTTCGGCCGCTTCACCACCTACCCCGCCACAGCCGTTGCAATTGACCGCACCTCAATCCTTCAGCTCTCGAAAAACGATTATCTCAACATCCTTAATTCTGACAGCGTGTTCCTGATTAACTTCCTCAACACACTGTCAATGAACGCTCAGAAATCAGTTGTGGGTGTCCTGTCGCTTACCCATGGCACACTTGAAGAACGAATTGCATTCTGGATCATAGCTCTAACCCAACGCGGAAGCACTGACATCACTCTCCAGTGCAAACAACGTGACTTCTACTCACTGTTCGGCGTGCAGCGTTCCTCATTCATCAGCACTCTTGAGTCCATGAAAGAGCGCGGACTAATTGATTACGACCAGCGCGAAATCCGGATTCTATCCCGCCCGGCCATGATTGACCTCCTCACCTCCTCCCAGGAGGACTGACCATTTTAGCTGCCTCACCGACTTTCAGCGGATTCCTATGAGCTTATGGAGCTGAAGTGACAGACACCACTGCGGATTGCTCTTTACGTATTCAATTGCGGATTCCAATATGCGTCTGTTAGAGGCCGCATCGCCCGTGTCACACGGTTGCAGATAATATTCCCGTGCCGCCACCGAAAGATATTTTCCGTAGTCCAAATCCGCCCCCTGAAACACCACCTTAAGCTCATCAATATTCTCCACCACAGGCATCAATCCACCCTTGGGCGAACACGTAAGCCAATCAACCGGCGCCGGAAGCGGATGCGTACCATTGGTCTCCACATGTATTTTGAATCCCGCCTCATGAATACTGTCAATGAGTTCACGCGTCATCTGCAGCGTCGGTTCCCCGCCTGTCAACACTACTCGTCCGGCAGGATATTTCTTAATCGCGGCAACAATATCGCTGATTGTCATTTCGCTGTACTCGTCAAAGTCTGTGTCGCAGAACGGGCAACGCATATTGCACCCCGAAAAGCGCACGAAAACCACGGGCGTTCCGGCAAAATGCCCCTCACCCTGAAGCGAATAGAAAATCTCATTAATCCTCATCACGGATATATGTGGCAATATTGGCCCGGCTTTCCTCCACATCAACGCGATAGCAATGCGGAACCTGATCGCATATCCACCGGGCTATGTTCTCGGCCGTCGGATTAAACGGCAGGAGCTCATTGAAATTGCCGTGGTCAAGATAGGAGTGAATACGCTCCTTTATTGAGGTGAAATCAACCACCATACCGTCAGAATTGAGCTGGCGGCTTTTGCAGTGGACCGTCACAATCCAGTTATGGCCGTGCAATCCGCTGCATTTACTTTCGTATGAGAGCTTGAGCGAATGACATCCCGCTATCTCAAGCTGCTTGGTAACATAGTACATCTACAACACGTCACAAAATGTCTTGGCCATCCTTCTATTTTTCAGAAGTTGTAGCCCACGGTTATATCAAACAGGTTTGAATGCATCTCCATATTCTCCCGAGCCTGGTCGCAGAGTCCGACCGCGCCGGAAATAGCACCGTATAAATGCTTCTGAAACGTGACACCCACACCTATGCGCCATTTCACATCCGCGCGGTTGAGCTGTCCGTCACTGCCGTAAGCACCCTCCACCACGTTGAGCGACGACACGTTAATATGGTTCTTTCCGGAAAGCCCCAATTGAAGCTCCGGCCCGGTGAACACGTTGATACCAAGAAACGGCAGGAGGTCGAAACGATAACCACCGATAATTGGAACTCGGAAATCCCACATCCTCACGCTACCGTTATCGCGCACCACGTAGCCCTCACCCAGCGTTGAGCTAAGGCCATCGGAAATATAATTCTTATCTATGGAATATGTGTTGTAGGCAAGCGTCACTCCCGGTTCAAAATAAAAATTGAATATCACCGGCAAATGATACACCACTCCAAAGCTAATGCCGGAACCGTTTCCATAGACATCGCTTTTGAGCATGTTTGACAACTTCACATCACCCGGACAAGCTAATTCGTACGACAAGCGCACACCCAATCCGGCCTTGTTGTCACTGCTGCTGAATATTGACTGAGCCGACACTGCTGATACCGACATAACCAGCCCTACAATCACTGAAACTATCTTCCTCATGATATAATGTGATAAGATTTGACATGAATGGATTACGCCACAAAGATAACACATATCCCCCAATTATACAATCACAAACTTACCCTACAAAACGACAATAACCCGTTTCAACAACCTATTTGCATCCCATGATTATAGGGTCGACTATCATATAGCCACCGCCCTTGCATTGCAGCAGCGTAGCTGCTCCTTATTGATAGCCACGGGTGAGGCCGTCAGGCCGTAACCCGTGGAAAAGCCAACAAAATACCCCGCTCCGCATCGCGGGCTTCAACAACGCGATCTCTAAAACTTGTACCTCAGACCTATCTGTAACCGGCGCGGACTGAAATCAAGAGTATACCGTCCTCCTCCAATGCATCCATCTGGATGGCTGAGAGTCAGGTCTCCAATCTCAACTCCGGTGTATACATAGTGAAGAATGGCACTGAGATGACCGGTGATATTAAATTTTGCCCCAAGCGAAAGTCCTATTTCGCTCGTGTTTGTATGGTATTCTATACCATGATAATATGAGCCTTTCCCTTCAACGAAAACGCTCCATCTGTTCAAATTTAGAAAAGAATATTGGCCATACAGTGTAGTAACAGTATATTTTTGTGTTATAAAAGTTGTTCCTTCAGCCTGAGAATATTTATCGCCGGTTTGAAATGTCATTCTCGCCCCTACTGACCATCGGTCATTTATTTCCAATCCGACCGACGGTGACCATTGTCCGTATGTAGTGGTCTTGTCAACATGATATACACCGGTAGCATTGATAAAATCTCTGGTATATGAAGTGCCAATACCGCCTGTCATCTCCCCGAAAAAATGAGGGTTCATCTTCTCCTGAGCATTCGCCGCAGTCTGTGTCGCCACCGCAACTATTAACATTGCAATTGCTAACAATCTATTCTTAGAAGCTCTCATATTTTTATCTGATATTTATTAAGGTTTTGACAATGTAAACAAGATAGTAGTTATTTTTATAGTTGGGCTGAATGATAGTAGCAATGTTTTATGGTTCCGTCATCCTCGCGCAGATGCATACCGTTGCCTTCGCAGTATCGGAACATTTTGCAGTCAGCACAGAAACCTGTACGCAACCATGCTCTTTCACGGTATTTTTCAAAACGATTGTTCCATACGTCCATGAAATCATCTCGGTAAATGTTGCCCTGGACGTAGTCGGCGCGTATACTCGGACATGCACTTATTGAGCCGTCAATTAGTACGGAACCCACAGAAATTCCCGCTGCACAATAGAAAAGTCTGCCACGGACTTTTCCCTCGTAGCGGCCTAAAAAGCCTTCGCAACAGTAGGAAGGTTGAATTCCACCGCTTCTGCGCAAATTACGTATAAACTCCATCAAGTACACGAACTCATCACGGTTCAGGTTGAATTCTGAATAATTTCGCGCGCGTCCCGAAGGAAATATAGTGAACAGACGCCAACGCTTAACACCGGCATCATCCAATAGCCGTCCTATTGATTCTAATTCATGCAGTGAATGTTGGTTTACGCATGTAACCACATCAAAATTTACCGCAGGCGTCCTTGCAACCAGCCTGATTGCTTCCATAGCACGTTTAAATGACAGTTCATTGCCGCGCATCCAGTTGTGGCTCTTCTCCAGTCCGTCAAGACTTATGGTTATGTTGTGTATGCCGGCTGCAATAAGTCGCTGCCATCTAACTGGTGTGAGCAGCATACCGTTGGTTACGATACCCCAAGGTAGTTCCCGGCGGTAAAGCTGTAGCCCTACCGCCTCAATATCATCGCGCATGAGTGGCTCTCCTCCCGTAATAACAATGTTAAGTCTGTGACGGTCAACATGAGGAATAATTGAGTCCACCACCCTTAGGAAATCCGCCGATGGCATATCGGGGGCCATGGAACTTGCCTTGCAGTCACTCCCACAGTGTCGGCATTTGAGATTGCATCGCTGCGTGCACTCCCAAAACAGCTGGCGAAGCGAATGCTCCTTAGCGCGCCTATGACGCAGCGCTCTTTCTACTTCAAGCGCCAGCAATAGTTTAAGATTCTTTGATGATAACAGGGACTTCAATCGGTAGTCTTTTTTCTGAGAGTGAAATTCTGAGATGTAACGGCATGTCCTATGTTCCATTTTCCATCACCACCGGTATAGTTCAGCGCCACATTCGTGCTGTCGGCTTCATACTCATTGCCGTTAGGATCGCACACGAGCTTTAAAGATGCCGCATTGAAGTCTTTGCTGTTAAGAGTGTAGGAGCCATTGGCGTCAGTTTCGGCCGTATCACCCGGGAGCGAGTACCCTCCGGAGCGGGAGCTTCCTCGGCGGTTAATGATGTATACGCCACTAATGGGATTGCCATCTCTGTCTGTAACCGCTCCCTTAACTTCAAAAGAACCGGTGGGAGTCCCATACATTAGCTCCGGCTCGTTGCCCTCATTGCTACACGACGAGAATCCCAGAACACCAAGAATTCCGGAGAGAAGAGAAGTAATGAATCTCCCAAATATGTCCTTAACTTGTTTCATAAGAAAATTATTTTTCCAAATATAGTAAATTTGCTTCTTTTCGCCTAATTTTCAACAGAATTTCCCCTTATTTAGGTACGGAAATGTACACTACTACCAATCTAATTAACAACGTTAGCTTTAATCGTGGGGCATACTTCCATTTCTTTGGAATTCTCCATCAATGAATAGGAATAGAATGAATGTTCAATGGCTGTACCCAATCCATTAACTATTCTCCAATTTCTAAGGAAATACTTGTCTGATGGTTCAAAAATTAGATATAATGTGCCGTCCGAATATGGACCCTTACTGTTGAAACATGTGACGCAATATTCAGTTGTTGAATTAGGTTCCAGGACTAATGTTTGGTTTGATATGAGATTTTCGCCGCATATATATCCGATCCCTACGGTTCTCAAATCCAGAAATTCCGATTGCTCCTTATTGAAAGCACGTTCGTCAAGAAAAGCGATAGAGTTTATCATGCAGATATATTTGTGTTTCATACCGTCCTTGACGTACGCACCTGATTCGTCTTTGAACGAAATTTCATAATTATAATCATCAGTGAATGAGATCCTGACGGCTGTGTAGCCGGAATTTTGTTTATAGGCTATAAGAATATTCCTGAATATCTCTTTGATAGTTGGGTCGTTATACGAAAGGGGATTGTACGTTATTGGCTGGCAATATACATTGTCATCCGTCAATTCAAACTCAAAAGTTTTCCCCGATAGATAGTTTCCATTGTTTGATGCAGAAATGGCTGTTTTTTCTTGAGTAAAAACGAGTCGCCAGTCAGTTTCTCCATTGTAGTTGACCGAAAGTTCGCCCATCAAATCAATAACGGATGTCCCTCCATCATATCTGCCGGAAACAGTCTTTTTGCCGTTTTCAGTTTTTATGACAATGTCAAACGTAGGCACTTCCTTCACCATTTTATCTACGGAATAATACGTGATGAACATCGGCTCACATGAGAGCTGAAGATGCTGCTCGCTTGCGGTTGGGTCTGTGGTTCCTGACAGAGTGGCAGAGCCCTCTCTGTTGAAAATGAAAGTTCCGTCAATGGTAACGTACAGATTTTTTGCCTGAATCTCTCCGGTCTCTATCTCAGGCACCTTCACGTTGTCATCTTCGCTGCATCCTGCAACCGCCGGAGCCAGCAAAGTCAGCAACGCAACAAATAAGTAATTCAGCTTTTTCATAGGCGTCAAGTATTTATAGATTTAATGATTGAAATTTGGTGATTGGTTATAATGTGATTTTGTGTTTATTGATGAATAATTGGTTATTTTATAGACAAATAAAGTTGTCTTACGCAAAGAAAGAAAAACAACAATGTCATAAAAATAATTTTTAGTTAAAAATTAAAAATTTGATAATTTTTGCCGTATATACATATTAGACAGTGAATAATACAGCCGTAATGAGTAATTTCGTTATTTGTGTCGAAAAAATTGCTTTAGCAAATCTAATGTGATTGTAGTTCGTTTTAGTTTTATAGGTGGTTTGTATAGTTTATAGGATCATATATCCTATAGCTTACCGTTTCCGCCCGCATGGTTGCGCTGTAGGCGCATTTTAATAGTAGCCACGGGTGAGGCCGTCAGGCCGTAACCCGTGGAAATCCGACAAAGGAGACATGCTCCGCATCGCGGGGCTTCAACAACGCAATCTCTAAAACTTGTACCTCAGACCTATCTGTAAGCGGCGCGGACTGAAATCAAGAGTATATCTACCATCACCTATACAGCCCTTAGGATGATCCAGAAGAGAATCTCCAATTCCCACTCCGGCATAAATATAGTATAAGACAAAGCTGAGGTGATGTGTGATATTATATTTCGCACCTAACGAAACGCCAATTTCGCCAAGACTTGACTCATATCCCGAGCTATGATAATAAGACCCCTTTCCTTCGGCAAAAAAGTGAAATCTGCTCCAATTCAGTATTGAATACTGGCCA
Source organism: uncultured Bacteroides sp. (assembly GCA_964487725.1). Classification (GTDB taxonomy): domain Bacteria; phylum Bacteroidota; class Bacteroidia; order Bacteroidales; family Muribaculaceae; genus Paramuribaculum. Next base: position 24,470 of record CAZASF010000033.1, read on the forward strand.
AACAAAGTATAGATCGAATATTTAGCAACATGCTTACGATCAAATGTTTGAAAGGCAAACCTCGCTCCAATCGCCCATCGGTCGGTTAGTACCAGCCCCAAAGAAGGAGACCATTGACCGTATGTATAAGTTTTGGTTGTTATATTAATTTCAGGATAATAGGTCACATTTTTAATCCCTATTGAGGTCCCAATCCCTCCGGTAAACTCCCCGAAAAAATGAGGATTCACCTTCTCCTGAGCATTCGCCGCAGTCTGTATCGCCACCGCAACTATTAACATTACAATTGCTAACAATCTATTCTTAAAAGCTCTCATAATTTCATCTAATATTTATTAAGGTTTCCACATCGCTTCCGGAAATATTCAATATACTGTTCGCAGACCGTTGAATACTCCAATCGTTATTAAAATAATAACCATCAATTGAACTATTGTACCCAAATACAAAATGTAATGCCATAGGACTGGTGGAATATACATTATCGGAGGCAATTGTCGAAAAAGCAGCTGTCGGATCTATATCTGCAAAATCCCCGCTATATGACATTACTTTATAAGACGTAGTTGTTGTTGATGTGTTAAACCCATCACAAATCCATATAAAATAAAACTCACTTTCTACTTCATATTCTAAAATTGCAGGCCCATGATTGCGTAAACTACTAGTAATTTTAGAGACATTAAACCCTTCCTTATCAAACGAATATCCATAGTGACTTAATCCCAATTCCGCATAGTACAGGTTCCCATTATAATCCTCTTCTGACACATCAAAACCACAAGAGAATGTTACCATAGAAATAAATATTGGCAATGGGTCTTTTGATGTCGCCGTCTGTATTGAAAGCGGAAGATCTTTTAATCCTAATGAATCCGGCTTATTATGATAATACATTACCTGCGCAACGGCTATAACCGTCTGAGGAACCACATCTCTAAAGTATTTAATCGTCTCATTATATGGCGGATATATTGACCACTGTGTTTTTATGTACGGTCCGACTCTATTAGTGTTATCAGTGCTCTTGCTTAACACAAAGGAAGTCTGAGCCGGATTGGGACTTATTAATCCCCCTGATTGTTGAATATTGGAAATAGCATTGGCAATCGTTGATGGATAAGCGGATGCATTTGCAGAGGCTACAGAAGTAACGGTATAACCCTGCGAATTCCATATAGCTATAGCCTGCGATATTGTGTTATCAATATCTGAATCTCCTGTCGATCGACTTGCATTAGTGTAAGGTTCATCAACCCGGGTAATAATATCCCACTCTTTTGAAATATTGACTGCAATTGAATCCGGTATATTATTGTTTCTTGGGACGGACGCCATGTGGCTTATCCAATTTTTAATAGGAGTATCAAGTATCGAATTAACGTCTAAAGATCCATTATCACTCATGGCAATTATGGGATAGGACTGTTTATTGGCAGAAATCACAACGTAACCGTCATTATTTCCGCGGTTAATGATATAGGCTATGACAGAGCCATCTTCGTTTTCGAGTGGAATAACCTCCAAATCGAATATCCCTCGGGAAGAAGACTTGGAAAAGATATTTTCGCCAATTCTTTTGACAACATTTAGGCTTAGATTACTGCATGTGTCAGGGACACTGATTTTGGGGATTAAGCCAATCTCCTCCGTTTGTGAGGAAAAGGTGAGATCCTCGTTCGTTGAGCAGCCGTAAAAAAGTAGCATTAACAACGATAATAATGTAGTTAATCTTTTCATGATGAGAGAAAATTTAAAAGAGTTACAAAAGAATTTGTTGCATCAAACAATATAGTGAGTCTGCGTTGAAGCTATTTACTGCCCGAGCCAGCCTTCGTAGGAGTGGCCGGATTCGGTGACAACTTCAATATAGGCTTGGTTAAGGGTTCCAACATATATGGTTGCCTCTTCTGATGAATCAAACGTATACTGCCGGGTGGTATTAGTGGCAAGATTCGTGACACTGAGACAGCACAGTCCCTCAGGAATATGGAATTGAATAATCAACGTTCCATCTTCGTACGTGCAAGATATTTGTTGCATTGAGGGCACTTTGTGCCTCGTTGGGTTTATGGTTTCATCTTTCGGATCAAGAATGATTGTTGATGAATCGGGAAGCGGAGATTGTGCAACAGCAGTTACGGAAACTGATGCGAGAAACGTGATTAGTAAAAATTTAAAGAATTTCATTTGATAATGTTGTTTTAAAGGGTGAACCGTCTCGTTGCAAATATAATTTAATTTGCAAAGCAGTCAATAATTGCAGATGGTATATTTTTTCTTCAATTAATATGTATGTCATTGATACGCAGGGTAATATAATTGAGGAATTTCTAAAAAATTCTTCAAAACACAAAGCTTCGCATATCTGATTGCTATTCAAAGATTTACTTTCGCAGATAGATACGTCTGGATATAACTGTTGAAGACAACCTAAAAAGTTAAAAAAACATAATAGGAGTAGCTATGCGTTTCGTATTCTTTGAATAAACTGCCGGCATAATTGAGTGTTGCCACGTTCAACTTTATCCAATAGGCGCGCCCTTCTTGTATAGAATGTCTTAAGTTTCATCCCCGTAAAGAAGCATACAGTCTTGGGTGACAATCCGGAGAGAATTAGCGCCATGAGATTGATTTCGTCCGGCTTGAAACAGGGATTATCACTGTTGCTTAACGCTGTTATTAGGCCACTGGTATAGCGGTCAACAGTTGTTCTGATTTCAGTGATTGTGTTTTTATTGCGTAGCTTATTAACAATAGTTCGTTAAAATTTGGATGATCTAGGCGGAATCTCTGACCCCG
>CAZASF010000034.1:0-25590 GCA_964487725.1 uncultured Bacteroides sp.
TTGTTAATAACAAACATGAATATAACCAAAGGATTCATCACATTGCTTTCGGTTGCGGCACTCTTGACCTCATCGTGCTCCACGCCAAAGGACATCACATACCTGCAGGGAATGAACAACGACCAGACACAGGCCGTCACTCCCGAACGCCGTCTGACCGTTGAGCCTGACGACCGCATTTCTATCATTGTCAATGCCAAGGACCCTAAACTGGCCGAGGTGTTCAACCTTGCCATCTATCAGGGGCGCATCGGTCAGAACGGGAACACGAGCTACCAGACCGGCGACTACACAATTTCGCCCGATGGCAACATCAACTTCCCCGTGATAGGCAAAATCCACGTGGCCGGGCTCACACGCCACGAGGTGGAACAGCTTATAGAAAAGGAACTTACTGACCGTAGCCTGCTGAAGGACCCTGTGGTTACGGTAAGCTTCATGAACGCCAAAGTGGCAGTGCTCGGCGATGTGTCGCGACCGGGAGAATACGACATTGACCGCGACAACATGACCATATTCCAGGCCATAAGCAAAGCCGGCGACCTTAACATTACAGGCGTGCGCACCAACGTGCTCCTTGTGCGCGAAGAGAACGGCCAGAACATTGCCTACCGCGTTGACCTGACAAAGACGGAGCAGCTGATGCAGTCGCCCGCCTACTACGTGCAACAGAACGACGTAATCTACATCGAACCTAACAGTACCAAGAAACGTGAGGCCACAACAACGGGCAACACCATATTCACTCCCACATTCTGGATATCGGTAGCCTCGCTCCTCACCACTATAACAGCATTGCTCATAAAGTAATCAGCATCATCAGATGGAATCAGAATATACAGAAAAAGCCGAGGCACAATCGGCTGTAGAACAGGTAAAGATAACAGAGGTAATTTCAATTACCCTCCGCCATTGGCCCTGGATTCTGCTGTCGCTTGCCGTATGCATTGGGCTGGCTCTCCTATATCTTGCTCACGCCACCCCCATGTACACCCGCACCGCAGCCGTGGTCATCAAGGACGAATCGCAAGGCAAGTCGGCCTCGGCAGCCGGATTGGACGCTTTCGCCGACATGGGACTGCTGCAGACCCATAACAACATTGTGGATGAGGTCAACAAACTCCAGTCGCCCGACGTGATGCAGGAAGTGGTAAAACGCCTTTCGCTCAACAAAAGCTACGCTGAGCCCGACGAGCTACGCTCCAACATTCTCTACGGCCCAACGCTGCCAATAACTGTCAACATCCCATCACTCACCGAAAACGGCAGCGCGTCATGCGACATAAAAATCAACAAAGACGGAACGTTTACTATTTCCGACGTGGTTTCTCAGAAGGTTGACCAGCGCGTGCTTGGCAGCAACACGGCCAAACTCGGCGGCACAGTGAAGACTTCGGCCGGACTAATCGAGGTAAAAGCCACCCCCTACTATGTTCCCGGCAAGGAGTATGAAATCGTGTTTTCCCAAACTCCGATGAAGCAGACCATAGCCGCATTTGAAAAAGAACTAAGCATTGACCACAAGAACGATAAGGGCAACACGATCAACATCAGTGTGCGCGATGCCTCGACACAACGCGCCGAGGATATAATCAACACGGTGATCAGCGTCTACAACGAAATGTGGCTCGAGAACCGCAACCTTGTTACGGTCAGCACATCAAAATTCATCAACGAACGCCTCGGCGTGATTGAAAACGAACTCGGCCACGTTGACAAGGACATATCATCCTATCAGAGCGAGCATCTTATACCGGACGTGAGCGAGGCTGCAAAAATGTACATGGAGCAGAGCAAACAGGCCGACGAACAACTCCTTGACCTCAACAGCAAGCTCCAGATGACGCGCTACATGCGCAACTACCTTGCCAACGAGTCAAACAAAAACCGGGTGCTTCCGGTCAACTCCGGTATAGGCAATGCCACCATCGAGGCCAGTATAAGCGAATACAACTCCAAGATGCTCGAACGCAACCAGATGGCCGCCAATTCATCAGAAACGCATCCGGTTGTGATGGACCTCGACGCCCAGATTGCAGGACTCCGTCCGGCTCTTATCGGAGCTATTGACAACGAAATAACTTCTCTTGACACCCAGATACGTAACCTTCAGGGGAGCAAGAGCATGGCAACTGCGCAGATAGCATCGAGCCCTTCTCAGGCCATTTCGCTACTGTCAATGGAACGCCAGCAAAAGGTGAAAGAATCGCTCTATCTTTTCCTTCTCCAGAAGCGCGAGGAGAACGAACTGTCGCAGGCATTCACCTCATACAACACTCAGGTCATCACCCGTCCGAACGGTCTTGATGTGCCCACCTCGCCCGTCAAACTTCAGATACTCGCCATAGCCTTCCTGCTCGGACTTATCATACCCTTTGGCGTAACATACGTCAGAGTGCTGATGGATACCAAAATACGAGGCCGCAAGGACCTTGAGAAACTTAAGGTTCCCTTCCTCGGCGAGATTCCTTTGGTCAAACCCAAGAAGGGCGAAACCGTCAAGAATCAGATATCCGTGCGTCAGGGCAGCCGCGATGTTATCAACGAGGCTTTCCGAGTGCTCCGCACCAACGTTGGCTTCATGACCAAGGCCGATGGTGCCTGCAGTGTGCTGATGATCACCTCGTTCAATCCCGGTTCGGGTAAGAGTTTCATCACGGTCAACCTCGGTGCGGCTCTTGCCATACGCCACAAGAAAGTGCTTGTGATTGACGGCGACCTCCGCCACTGCTCCACTTCCCAGTACGTGGGAGCGCCATCCAAAGGCTTAGCTAACTACCTCGTAGGGCAGGTTGACAATATTGACTCCGTGATTGTCCGCAACGAGGATATTCCTGACCTGAGCATACTCCCGGTAGGAACTATCCCGCCTAACCCGGCCGAACTTCTTGAAAGTAAGACATTCACTGACATGATAGACCACTTGCGCACAGAGTATGACTACATCATCATTGACTGTCCGCCCATTGAAATGATGGCCGATGCACAGATCATTGAGGAAGTGGTTGACCGCACCATATTCATTGCACGTGCCGGCCTGCTCGAACGCTCCATGATACCTGAAATTGACCGCCTATATGCCGAGAAGAAGTTCAAGAACATGGGCGTAGTGCTCAACGGTACTGCATCCGGCAACTCACGCTATGGCCACAAATATGGCTACGGATACGGATATGGCAGCTATAAGAGCTACAATGTCGATGAATAAGCCGAGGAAGCGTGTGTGTTAATGTTATTGTGTATATAAGGAAATAAAAACGTAACAATGTCCATTTTCGACATATTCCGCAGTCGTCCCTCAGTGTCGCCGTTTGAAGGCGCCACTGACTACCACTCTCACATTTTGCCGGGGGTTGACGACGGAGTCAAAACCATGGACGATTCCCTCAGGATTCTTGACGAATATGAACGTCTCGGATTCAAGGAGCTTTGGCTGACGCCTCACATTATGGAGGACGTGCCCAACGAACCGGCCGACCTACGCAATCGGTTTGAAGAACTGAAAAGCCACTACAAGGGCTCGCTGAAGCTTAACCTTGCGGCTGAAAACATGCTGGACCAGCTTTTTCTCAGCCGCTATGAGGCCGACCGTCTCCTTACAATAGGTAAGAACAACGACCACATCCTTGTGGAGACCTCATACTTCACTCCCCCTGCCGGACTCGACTCCATACTTGAAAAAATAAAGAAAAAAGGTTACTTCCCGCTGCTGGCCCATCCCGAAAGATACGTCTACATGGACGACGATGACTACCGGCGTCTGGTGGACATGGACGTAAAGTTGCAGCTCAATGTGCTTTCGCTTACAGGATTTTATGGAAAGACTGCTCAGGCAAAGTCACGCAAGTTGCTGAAAAAAGGAATGTACACCTGTTTCGGCACTGACTTGCACCGCCTGAAACAGGTCCCTTACCTCAACGAACTTGCCGAAACAGTCAGACTTGATCTATCGAAACTCTCGGCTCCGGGGCTATGAACCCCATCGGCTAAAACTCTGATGCACAGTATTTTACCCCCCCCCATGAAAAGGGCGCAAAATAGCCGGATTTTTACTTGTAAATTGAGTTAATAATGCTTAACTTTGCGGAGTTTATTACGAAAATTCATCTCATCAACCAAGACCACATTTAGCCATGGCAATTATAAAGAACGCAGTTACCAGATATTTTTCCCGTCAGTCATTGCCTTACTGGACAATACTGATGCTTGACAGCTGCTTCATATTGGCATCGGAATTCGTGGTTTACGCACTTAATCACGGAACCGTCTACACCGTAAATAATTTCTTTGCCATTCTGCGCACTTTCCTCGTCTATCTGATTCCCTACGTTATAGGCTTCAGGATTTTCCGCACCTACGCCGGCATAATCCGGTTCTCATCATTCGTTGACCTGCGCCGAGTGGCTTTCGCAACCGTGTTCGGCTGCGTGTTCAACCTTTTCTGTCAGCGCGTTCTGGGATTCAACCATTTTGACTGGCTCATGCCCGTAAGGTTCTATGACATGATACTGTCAGCCGTTCTTGCACTCGCTCTGATGTGGGCCGTGAGAATATGGGTGAAAACACTCTACGATGCCACCAACCATTCCAGCCGCAACACACCGGTGTTCATCTACGGAGTTCGCACCGGAGGCGTGGCACTGGCCAAGAACATCAACTCGTCAAACTCCACCCCCTACGTGATCACAGGATTCGTGACCGATGGGCATGACATGATTGGGAAACGCCTTATGGACATAAAGGTCTATCCCAACGACGAAAACCTTATTGAGGAGATGGGCAAGAGCCATGCCAAGGTTCTGCTCGTGTCGCCGCTGAAAGCTGACAATCTGCGCAACAATCAGGATATGGTCAACCGCCTCATCGAGGCCGGCATAAAGATTATGATGATTCCTCAGGCACATGAATGGGACGGCAAGAGCGAGCTCAACGCTTTCCAGCTGAAGGAGGTAAACGTGGAGGATCTTCTGCCGCGCGAAAAGATTGAGATTGACATGACGGCTGTGGAAAATCAGCTGCGTGGTAAATGCATACTGATTACAGGTTCAGCCGGAAGCATCGGCTCGGAGATGGTGCGCCAGATATCAATGTTCAAACCGGGAGAACTCGTACTCGTGGATCAGGCCGAAACTCCGCTCCACGACATACGCCTCATGATGGCCCGCAACTGGCCTGCCATCAAGGCCCATACAATTGTTGGTGACATTGCCAACGAAAAGCGCATGGAGGAAATTTTCAGCCAGTATAAGCCCGAATACGTATTCCATGCCGCTGCCTACAAACACGTGCCCATGATGGAGGACAATCCTTACGAGAGCATTGAGAACAACGTCTACGGCACTCGGGTAATCGCCGACCTTGCCGTGAAATACGGCACACGTAAGTTCGTAATGGTGTCGACTGACAAGGCTGTCAATCCCACCAACGTAATGGGATGTTCTAAACGTATATGCGAAATTTACGTGCAATCGCTTGACAAGGCCATCAAGGACGGTAAAGTCAAAGGACGCACTGCGTTTATAACCACACGTTTTGGCAACGTGCTCGGTTCAAATGGCTCGGTGATTCCGCTCTTTGAACGCCAGATTAAGTCAGGAGGCCCCGTAACAGTGACACACCCTGACATCATCCGCTTCTTCATGCTGATTCCGGAGGCGTGCAAACTCGTTCTCGAAGCAGGGACCATGGGACATGGCGGCGAGATTTTCGTGTTTGACATGGGTCAGCCCGTACGCATTGCCGACCTTGCACGCCGAATGATAAAGATGAGCGGTGCACGAAACATAGAAATTAAATATTCCGGCCTGCGCGATGGCGAGAAACTCTACGAGGAAGTGCTTAACGACAAGGAGATAACTCTGCCCGCGTTCAATGACAAAATCAAGATTGCCAAGGTGAGGGAATACGATTATGATGATGTCAGCTCACGCATATCTGACTTAATATCGCTCGCCGTTTCGGCCGACGACATGACAATCGTGGCCTTGATGAAATCACTCGTTCCTGAATTCAAAAGCCAGCACTCCAAATACGAGCAGCTTGACCACCAGCCCGTTATGGATTAAGCAAATCGGGATTGAAAAATTGCTCAATGTCAAAGGCATGGTTCAGAGCATAGCGGGCCGGGCTTTCGCTGTCAAGTGACAATGAACGGAGGTAGCAGTTTTTAGCCTTTGCGCGGTCACCCGTCTTCCACCAGACTTTTCCGCGCAGATACCAAGTCATGGCATCGGCACAGTCAGCCGCAATAAGCGCGTCAAGCTCCGAGGCCGCCTCCGCAAGGCGGTTTTCCCGTATGAGCTGTTCTATTCCTGTTGTTGACATTATTGGATTTCTTAAAGAAATTTGGTAAATTTGTACGTTTCAGTTATTATAACAAACAAAATTAGCAAAAATCAGCCGAAATTCTTCAAATGGACAGAAAAATCGCAATTTATCTTTTGGCGTCACTTCTACTGATTCCGGTTACTCTTGGACTGGGATCTTGCAATCCTACGTCCACATACAATAATTGTGAGGGCTCAGTGTGGGCCACCACCTATCACATCACATACAGCAGCAACCGCATGCTGGACGATTCTATTCTATCCGTTATGAATTCGGTTGAAATGTCACTATCACCGTTTGCCGACAGTTCGCTCGTGAGCCGGATTAACCGCAATGAGACTGATGTCACCGACTCGCTTTTCCGTCGCATTCTCGAAGTATCGAAGGAAGTGAACCGAATTAGCGACGGGGCCTACGACCCTACGGTGGCACCATTGGTCAACCTGTGGGGATTCGGTTATAAAACCTCCGGACAGGAACCGCAGCAGTCCATGATTGACAGCGCATTGCATCTGGTTGGAATCAGCGATTGCTACGTAGCTGACAATCGGATAGTGAAGCAGAATCCGCTGACCGAATTTGACTTCTCATCAATAACCAAAGGCTATGGCTGCGACCTTATCGGAGAGATGCTTCAGCGCAACGGATGCAGCGACTACATAGTAGAGATTGGCGGTGAGGTATCGGTAAAAGGTAAGAATCCGAGGGGAGAACCGTGGCGCATCATGATAGATGCCCCGGTGGAAAACGACACTGCGGTTGTGCATAAACGTATGGCTGTAATCGCTGTGACAGACTGTGGAGTTGCTACCTCAGGCAATTACCGCAATTTCCGCAACACCTCCAACGGAAAAACCTGGCACACCATATCACCATCCACGGGATATCCGGTAAAAACGTCAACCCTAAGCGCTACAATAATTGCCCCTGACGCTATGACAGCCGATGCACTTGCCACCGCATGTATGGCCATGCCCCTTGGTTCGGCGTTAAAGATGATCGAGACGCTACCCGACACGGAAGCGCTTCTTGTCACAGCCGATGAATCCGGTTATCACATGCACACCACCACCGGATTTCCTGAAATACTTTAATGTAAGGATTTATCGCAGTCCAAGATTAGAACGAGGCCCAACATAGCGGAGCGGAGAATGTAACTTTGCCTCCGCTATGAGAAACATAAATCAAATCATCATCCACTGCACCGCCACACCGGCCGGTCGCAGCGTTACGGTCAACGAAATTGACCGCTGGCACAGGCAGCGCGGATTCCGCTGCATAGGCTATCATTACGTAATTTACCTTGACGGCACAGTGGCTCACGGCCGAAACGAAAGCATTGCCGGAGCTCACTGCAAGGGCTTCAACGCTCATTCCATCGGCGTGTGCTACGTAGGTGGACTTGATTCAAAGGGAAATCCGTGTGACACCCGCACTCCTGAGCAACGAAAGGCTCTCAATGAACTCGTTGCCGATCTGCGGAAACGCTTCCCTAAAGCCACCGTCCACGGCCACCGAGAATTCGCGGCCAAGGCATGCCCATGCTTCGATGTGTCAGCCGAATATGGCGTGTAACTCATCAAAACGGCGAAGGCTGTCGGGTCCGAAACGCTCCATAGAGCGACGAACCTTGTCGAGACTCTTGCGCTGCATTGTGCCGCTCTTGGAATAGAACTTGTCAGCGTAGCATATCAGCTTTTCGAGCAGGGTTTCGGGCACGTATGAACCGGGAGGAAGCGGAAGGGACTGCGAACGTATTTCATCCGCTGTTAGGCCCGAGCCGGTATGACGCTCAGCAACACGGGCCCACTCCTCGGGCGCACCCTCCTCGCGAAGTATACGTGCTCCGATAATTCCATGGGTAATATAAGGCTCGGAGCCATGACATTCTATTCCGGGAGCATCAGTGGCAAAAATCCCTACGTCATGGGTCATTGCCGCGCCCTCCACCATTGCCGGGTCAAGCGGCAGATTCTTGCACCGGACTATTGACAGTGCCTCATCGGCAACCTGACGGCAGTGGCGCAAATAAATATCCCGCAGAGCAGTTCCTGCGGGATAATATTTATTGATAATATTTTTGTAGTCAGTCACGTCAGATTCCTTCAATAATGGTGTTCCACCCGTGGACATCCTCCTCTTCACCATGCTGGACTGCGCGGAGTTTGTTGTAGAGTTTCGTGCTGAGTTCTCCCGGCTCACCGTTCTTCGCAATCACGTATTTGTTACCGGTGTCAAGGTCATCAATCTCTCCGATGGGAGAAATCACCGCCGCTGTGCCGCATGCTCCGGCTTCCTGAACATCGTTGAGTTCGTCAACCGTGATGTGGCGCGCCTGCACTTCAACTCCGAGATCGCGGCAAAGCTGCATTATGCTGTTGTTGGTAACCGAAGGAAGAATGGAATTGGATGCCGGGGTGATATACACACCATTCTTTATGGCGAAGAAGTTGGCCGGACCGCATTCATCAAGGTATTTCTTCTCTTTAGGATCAAGGAACAAAACGGAAGAGTAACCGAGCTCATGGGCATGTTCGTTGGAGCGCATGCCGGCCGAGTAGTTGCCTCCGGTCTTGAATCGGCCGGTCCCTTGCGGAGCAACGCGGTCATACTGACGCATGATGCAAATATTGGTGGGCTTGAATCCTGACTTGAAATAGGGGCCTACGGGGGTTACAAGTATCAAGAAGCAATATTCGGTTGAAGAACGTACACCAACACTGGGAGTAATGCCTATTTCGAGCGGGCGGATATAGAGCGATGCACCGCTGCCGTAAGGAGGCACGAAACGTGCGTTAAGGCGAATCACCTTCTCCACCATTTCACAGAAAAGCTTCTCCGGAATCGGTTCCATGCACAGTCCACGGGCCGAATCGGCTATGCGACGGGCATTCTCTGTCATTCTGAAAACCCTTACTTTGCCGTCCTTGCCGCGGAAGGCTTTCAACCCCTCAAAAATCTCCTGTCCGTAATGAAGGGAGGTAGCGGCTATGTGAAGTTCAATTGTTTCCGAATCAGAAACCTCTATTTCGCCCCACTTTCCATCGCGGAAGTAGCAACGAACGTTGTAATCCGTGGGCATATAACCAAACGGCAGGCTGCCCCAGTCAATATTCAAATCATTTTCCATTTTTTTGTTTGCGATTTCTTTTTAGTGAAACAGCTTAGAAAAACCAATTGCAAAGATACAAGTATGTTTGCATTTAACAAAATAAATTTTCGCGGTCATATTTTTGCGCCGGTTTCAACTTTTGAGCGAGGCACAATGCGCAGGAAGCGCTACGAGCGGGAGAGAAAGAAAAACTTCAAAAATATAACGCATAATATAGCCGTTTTGATGATTCAATAACGAAAATATATTATCTTTGCAAGGAAAACCGGCCGACAAGTCCGGCCACCACTGAATTTGAGATACTCTCATCTATATATTATAGCGTTTGTAATTTTGCTATTCGTCTGTGGCATAGCAGCCTCAGGCGTAGAGCCTGAAAGCAGGGAACCGGCCATTGCACCAGCCCTGCCTGATAGCGTTGCAACCCTACAGCTCGATGCTCCGGTGTTTCAGCCGGCAACACTTCCTGACTATATACCGGAAGCCCATAGCCGCAACTCATCGCGCGACTCTCTACGCCGACGCGCACTTGAGCGCGCCAACACACGCCGCCAGGGGGCTCAGGCCCGCGCTGACTCCATGGCCCGCGCTGAAAAAGCGCAGAATGACCTTCGGAAAACTCCCATTTCAGAAATTCGCCCGATTGACTCGACCGCAGCGATGGACCGCATAGCCGTGGGACGTGACACGGTAGTGGCTCAAAAGCCCACTGGCCCCCGCATATCGCGCGTAAAGACGGACCTTGACAATGTTGTGGACATCTCAGCAAGGGACTCTATGGTACTCATCGGTCAGAACAACGCCTACCTTTATGGTGACAGCAAGGTGACCTACGGAAAAATTTCGCTTGATGCCGCCCGGATAGACCTTGATCTGGACAGTTCCACGGTCTATGCCGTGGGTGTTATGGACAGCATCGGCGACCTCTCCGGCACCCCGGTGTTTACTGACAACGGCACCTCATACCAGTCCAAGACCATGCGCTATAACTTCCAGTCGGAGAAAGGATTCATCACTGACATCATCACCGAGCAGGGCGAAGGCTACATTACCGGTGGCGTGTCAAAAAAAGTGGGCGACGGCGTATTCTACCTTCAGAACGGCTTCTACACCACTTGCGACCAACACGATGACCCCCACTTCGGATTCCAACTGACAAAAGCCAAGGTGCGTCCGAAAAAAGATGTGGTAACCGGTCCGGCCTACATGGTTCTCGCCGGATTGCCGCTACCCATCGCAGTTCCGTTCGGATATTTCCCGTTCTCGGAGCGCTACTCGAGCGGCATCATTTTCCCATCGTTCGGCGACGACTATAACCGCGGATTCTATCTCAGCAACGGCGGTTACTACTTCGCATTATCCGACAACATGGACCTCGCTCTTACCGGCGAACTCTACACCAAAGGCTCATGGGGACTGCAGGCTCGCTCCGCCTACGTGAAGCGCTACCGCTATTCAGGGTCATTTGACGTGAGCTTCATCAAAACCATTCTTGGCGACAAGGGACTCCCTGACTATTCGAAGCAAACTAACTTCCAGATACTCTGGAGTCACACGCAGGACCAGAAAGCCAACCCGATATTCAACTTCTCGGCATCAGTGAACTTCACCACCTCCGGCTACACACGCAACAGCGTAAACACCTACTACACGAATGCTTTCACTGAGAACACAAAAAGTTCATCGGTCAACTTCACTTATCGGCCCGCCGGCTCCAAGTGGTCATTCTCAGGCAATGCCTCAGTGGCCCAGCGCAGCCAGGACTCAACTCTCGCAGTGTCGTTCCCGAATGTGACAATAACCCTGTCGCAGGTCTACCCGTTCAAGCGCCGCAAAGCCGTGGGTGCTGAAAAATGGTATGAAAAAATACGCCTCTCCTACTCCGGTCAGTTTAACAACTCACTGACTGCCCAGCAGGACGTGTTCTTCAAGAAAAGCCTCATAAAGGACTGGCGCAACGGTATGCGCCACAGCATTCCTATATCGGCTACTTTCAACGTGCTGAAATACTTCAATATCACTCCCAACCTGCAGCTTACTGACCGCATGTACACCACCAAGGTACGCCGCTCGTGGGACCCCAACGCATCGGCCGAAGTGTGCGACACGACCTACAGCCTGTACAACGTGTGGGATTTCAACGCATCACTTTCATTTGACACCAAAATCTACGGTTTCTTCCGCCCGATGAAATTCCTCGGCGACAAGGTGAAGATGATTCGATGGGTTATGACGCCAACCGTTTCATTCAGCGCAAGTCCTGACTTCAGCTCCAACTTCTTCGGCTACTACGGCACATATCAGGTTCCGGGGGCCGATGGAACAATGGTAACCAATAAGTACAGCCGTTATCCCAACTCGCTTTTCGGTGTGCCCGGCGAAGGAAAGACCGGTATGGTGACCTATTCATTGGCCAACAACCTTGAAATGAAAGTAAAGACCGACAATGACAGTATTGATGAGAAAAAAATATCATTGATTGAGAACTTCAACATTTCGCAAAGCTACAACTTCGCCGCTGACTCAATGAACTGGAGCAATATCAACACGTCAATATTGCTACGCCTGATGAAGAATTTCAATCTTAACCTTTCGGCTACATGGGACGTCTACACCTATCAGCTCAACTCGTCAGGAAATCCCGTGCGTGTCAACATTCCGCGATGGCAAGCCGGAAAGGGCATCGGTAGACTGTCAAGCACAGGAACATCTTTCAGCTACACGTTCAACAACGACACGTTCAAACGCAAGAAGAAGGATGACAAGACCCCATCGCCCGACAAACAGGATAACGGGAACAACAGTCCGCGTAATCCACAGATGCGGTCAGGCGCCGAGGCTGAC
The DNA here is from genome assembly GCA_964487725.1 of uncultured Bacteroides sp. Lineage (GTDB taxonomy): Bacteria > Bacteroidota > Bacteroidia > Bacteroidales > Muribaculaceae > Paramuribaculum. The sequence continues at coordinate 12,284 of CAZASF010000034.1, forward strand.
GACGAAAAAGAACAATCTACTCTTCTCGGCCCTAACGGATACATGACATGGGAGGTCCCGTGGTCGCTGACCATGAACTACTCCGTCAACTATGCCTACGGGGCGTTCAACAAAGCGAAAATGGAGTATGACGGCAAGATTACCCAAAATCTCAGCATGTCAGGAAATATCCGTCCCACGAAAAACTGGAACTTCAGTTTCACGGCAAGCTACAACTTTGACACCCATAAGCTCGCCTACATGAACTGCAACCTGTCGCGTGACCTCCATTGCTTCACTATGACGGCAAGTTTTGTTCCCGTAGGCCCATATAAGTCCTACAACTTCCACATTTCCGTCAACTCCTCACTGCTCTCCGACGTCAAGTACGACAAACGTTCATCGATTTCCAACGGCGTGACATGGTATTGATCCTCAGCCTGTTTTCACGAATCGGCGGAATTCAGGCCTAATGCATGGAATGAGTGTAGAACCTTACGCCCGTCCGGAGCGTTTATCTCACTGAGAGATTTTAACAGATTTTATTCATCACACCCACCCTCATAGCCGTGAATAAAAAATTGTGGAAGAAAGTCGGTAAGGCGTTACTATGGGTCCTCATCGGACTGATAGTGATTGTCATCTCCATTCCTTTCCTACTGTATGTTCCTTTCATTCAGGACTTCGCCCGCAAAATAGCCGTGGAGAAAGTCCATGAATCAACCGGAATGACAATTGATATTGACTATTTGCGGTTGAAATTTCCGTTATATCTTCAGGTTGACTCACTGACAGTGATAGAAGCATCGGGCGACACAATGATAACCGCGGCCTCAGCCGAAGTCAGTGTAGCTATTTTGCCTCTGTTCAGGAAAGAGATTCAGGTTGATGCCGTAGGTCTTAAAGACGCATTTTACCGGCTCGGAACTCCGGACTCGGCCATGTACCTTACGGCTCGCATCAACAACTTTACGGCTGACGATGCCGAGATTCCCCTTTCTTTTTCACGCATCAGCCTTGATAAGGCGATTCTTGACGGAGCGGATATAAGTCTTGTGATGAAGGACACCACAGTGACAACTCCCCCTGACACATCCAAGTCGAAGCCACTCGTGGTCAAAGTAGGCGACATTGAGCTTCGTAACGTTCACTACCGCATGTCAATGCTCCCCGTGATTGACTCTCTCGGGGCCAATATAAAAATGGCAAAACTCATGAACGGATCAATTGACATGGGTCGACAGACCGTTGATGTTGAATCGCTTACGGTTGACTCCGTCTCAGCCACATACCTCACCCCATCGCTCGCCTACCTTAAGAGCCACCCATCTGACACGGTCAGCGATACCACCACATCCACCTCGGCACCATGGACAATTCGGGCGCAGCATCTCAGCCTCACAGCCCAAGATGCCTTGTATGCAACGCGCGGCGTCACCCCGGCTCCGGGATTTGATGCCTCCTACATACAGGTCAGTGATGTTGACATAAAGGTGGACTCATTCTATAACCGCGCCACGTCAGTCCGTGTACCGCTCCGGCATCTCTCCGGCCGCGAAAGATGCGGCCTCCAACTTGAGGCATCAGGGCTGTTTTCAATGGACTCACTGCTCATGCAGGCCGAAAATTTCAATATCAACACTCCGAACTCGAATCTGAAATTGACAGCCTCAATGGGAGTGGGCAACCTTACATCCGATCCGAATCTCCCGATTGACCTCCTCGCATCAGGAAACATCTCAATGCAAGATATCAGGATGTTCATGCCCTCTGTTGGACAATACATATCCTCAGTTCCGGCCTCAGGAAGTCTTTCGGTTGACGCCGATATCAATGGCACCCCCGCATCCCTACTCATTGACCACGTCCGTCTCAACCTACCGGGTTATATGGATCTCAACGCATCGGGAAGCGTTGACAATCCCTTTGACTTCAACAGAATGAGCGGCAAGATTAATCTTGACGGAAAATTGGAAAGCGGCATGAACTCTGTGAAGAAGGCGTTTCTTGCTGTTGCCACCGCCGGACAAATCAACATACCCGCCTCAACCATAAAAGGAGCTATAGTGTATTCTCCGGGCAATATCGACGGTGATGTCACGGTAAGAACCGCCGGAGGGCAGATGGAGCTGGACGGCAAATGGAATCAAAAGGCCGAAGGCTATCATGCCGACCTCAAAGCCAACCGTTTTCCGGTCTCGTCTTTCATGCCTACGCTCGGTATTGGCCACGTGACCGCCGACATGAAAATTGACGGACGTGGCTACAACCCTGCCTCGCGCGCCACAAGAATGAAAGCCGATGTTGACCTGAAATCCATTGAAATCAACGGCTCAACCCTCGGGAATGTCAAACTGCAGGCCGCTCTTGACACCTGCCGGCTTACCGCCTCGGTAGCATCGGCCAACAGCTTTGCTGACTTTGACGCTGACGTGGCCGCCACCTTCCACGACAAAGGCTACCAATGGAATCTCACTTCCGACATCAATGAACTTGACCTGCAGACAATGGGATTCTCCAAAACTCCAATGCACGGAAAAGGCACCGTATTCACCACCGGCTCATATTATCCGAAAACGGGCAACATCGATGCCGAACTTGAGCTCAACGGAGTTGACTGGACAATGGATTCGCTTAATTTCGCCTTCCCCATGCTGACGGCCAAGGTTAATTCAACTGACTCACTGACCACGGCATCACTCGTGTCAGGCGACTTCAACGCTGACCTCACCGCCATGACTTCAATAATGGAAATAGCCAAGAAACTTACAGCTGCTTCCGATATTCTGAATTATCAGATAGCCGAACGAAAGGTCAACATCGACTCGCTACAGCGGTCGCTACCTGAAATGGTGCTAAGTCTCACCATGGGGGAATCAAATCCTGTGGCCTCTTATCTGGCAACAAACACCGGCATGAGCATGAGAACCGCCAATCTTGAATTCGCCAACGATTCGCTTATATCGCTTCACGCAGTGGTCAACGGATTCCAGACCGGCAAAACCCGCCTCGACAACATAAATTTCGATGCCAACCAGCACGGAAAATATCTCGTGTACAAAGCCACGGTTGACAACCAGCCGGGCACTATGGACGATTTCGCCCATGTGGCGCTCAACGGATTCCTGGCCGATGACAAGATTTCAGCTATGTTCCGCCAGTCGAACATTCAGGGAAAACAGGGCTTCTTCTTCGGAGTAAATGCTGCCGTGGCCGATTCCACCGTATCTGTGCGCTTTGTCCCGACCGAGCCAACCATTGCCTATAGGAAATGGAATATCAACAGTGATAACATCGTGGCCTATAACTTTTTTGACCATCACGTTGATGCTAATCTCAAAGTGATGTCGGACTCGAGCTATCTGCATGTCTACACCGAACACGCCTCTAATCCCGACAGCATAGCTGACCATTCGCATTACCAGGAGGATGTGATTGTGCAACTCGCCAACATCAACCTTCAGGAATGGCTCTCCATATCGCCGTTTGCGCCGCCAATTAAAGGTGACGTTGATGCTGACCTACGCTTCCGCTGGGATGCGGATGAAATCACCGGCAACGGCACTGTTGACCTCAACAATCTATATTATGGGCGCGACCGCGTAGGAACGTTCAATCTTGCCGTGGATGTGGCCAATGAAAACAAGACCAAGGCCCTGCATGCCGATGTTTCGCTAATGGTCGATGGCAAAAAGGTGATTACCGCCACCGGTGCGCTTAACGACTCCACGGCTACCAATCCGTTCCTGCTGGATTTCTCCATGATTCAGTTCCCGCTAAGCGTGGTCAATCCGTTCCTGCCCAAGGATGTGGCGCAGCTTTCAGGTGTGCTCAACGGGCGCATGGATATAACGGGCAGCATTGCTGAACCGATTTTCAACGGCTCCATTGACTTTGACTCCACGGCAGTGGCTGTAGGCATGACCGGAGCATCCTACCGGTTCTCCGATGTAAAGATTCCGGTTGACAGCAACATAGTTACATTCAAGGACTTCTCCATCTATGGCCTCAACAACAATCCGCTGAGTATCAACGGCACGGTTGATGCCCGACATCTGACCGACATCCGCTACGATCTCGCGATGAAAGCCTCTAACATGCAGGTTGTCAATTCCACACGTGCACGCGGAAGTGCCGAGGTCTACGGCAAGGCATTCGTAAACATTGATGCTTCAGCAAAAGGCAACATGAACTACATGGTGGTTGACGCCAATCTCAATGTGCTTCCGGAGACAAACGTGACCTACGTTATGACTGATGCCCAGCAGGCGCTAACTTCCAAGTCGACCGGCGACATGGTTAAGTTTGTCAACTTTGCCGACACGGCTAACGTTGCTGCTGCCGACTCACTGGAGGAATCATCAATGTCCATGTTCCTCAACGCCGACCTCACCATCTCCCAAGGGTCTACGATTAACGTCGACCTGTCTACCGATGGCAAGAACAAGGTTTCCATCCAGGGCATGGGCACACTTGCCTACGACATGACTCCCATGAACGGTTCAGGACGCATGACCGGACGATTCACCATCAACTCCGGATATGTGCGCTACACTCCATCTCTCGAAACCGGAGGCGTTTCTATGGCCATCATGTCAGAGAAGAACTTCAGTTTCACCGAAGGGAGCTACATTGCCTTCAACGGCGACATACTCAACCCCACGCTTAACATCAAAGCCACAGACCGCCTTAAGGCCAACGTGACCCAGACGGGACAGAATTCCCGGCTCGTAAACTTTGACGTGACTGTATCGATAACAAACACGCTGCAGAATCTCAACGTGGCATTCGACCTCTCTACCGACGATGACATTACCATCCAGAACGAGCTGTCGTCCATGAGTGCGGAACAGCGTGCCAACCAAGCCATGAATCTGCTCCTCTACAACCAGTACACCGGTCCCGGCACCAAGGCCAACGCCAATCTGTCAGGCAATCCGCTCTATTCGTTCCTTGCCTCGCAGCTCAACACCTGGGCGGCTAACAATATAAAGGGTGTCGACATATCATTCGGCATAGACCAGTACGACACCACCACCGATGGAGCCACCTCGACCACCACGAGCTACAGTTACCGCGTGTCAAAGACGCTGTTCAACGACCGGTTCAAAATCGTAGTGGGTGGAAACTACTCTACGGATGCCAATGCCGATGAGAATTTCTCGCAGAATCTGATCAATGACATATCGTTTGAGTACATGCTCAACCGCAGCGGCTCAATGTATGTCAGAATTTTCCGCCATGTTGGCTACGAAAGCATACTCGAAGGCGAGATAACGCAGACCGGCGTCGGTTTCGTGATGAAGCGCAAACTCAACTCCCTGCGCGACCTGTTCCGCTTCGGCCGGAGTTCAAAATCCCCCGCTCCCCAGCAGGCCTCTCCCTCAACAACCTCAACCACTTCAACCGTAAAAGACAATGAAACCGAAACAACACGTTAAACATTCAGCTCTTTTCCTCGCCGTGGCTTTATGCCTTGGCCTGACAGTGGCCTCCTGTTCAACGACACGACGTCTCGGAGCCGACGACATACTCTACACCGGAGTGAAGAAAGTTGAGTACCTACACCCTGATTCAACACCGCTGCCCGACGGCGTCACCTCCGATATTTTTGACGTAATCAACGTTAAGCCAAACAATGCCCTCTACTCGCCCTACGTGCGCTGGCCATTCCCTCTCGGCCTGTGGGTCTACAACAATTGGCCAAACCCAAAGAGCGGTCTGCGCCACTGGCTGTACAACAAACTCGTATCTGAGCCTGTGCTGATTTCCGATGTAAGGCCCGAAGTGCGTGTGCACATGATTGACCAGATGCTGGACAACAACGGCTACTTCAGCGGTCACGCCTCCTACGAGCTTGTGCAAGGCAAAAATCCGAAAAAGGCCAAGATTCTCTATAAAATAAATCCAGGCCCGGAATACCCCATAGACACCATTGAATATCTTCCCGACACATGCCGGCTCTATCATTTCATCGACTCCATTGCCGGAAAGTCAAAATATTTTGTTCCCGGCAGCCGCTACTGCACTGACTCGCTGGCAGCATTGCGCGTTGACATCGCTAACGCACTCCGCAACCGTGGATATTACTATTTCCAGCCTGACTTCATTGAATATCTCGCTGACTCGGTGAGAAATCCGGGCAAGATTGCCATTCGCATGACCGTTGCCACTAATGTGCCTGAATTTGCTCTTACGTCCTACAAAGTAGGCAAGATAACCACCACTGTCCACCGCAGTCAGGGGGGCGGCACGCCCGATACCCTCGACACCAACCGGGGCCTGCTCATCCGCATGGAACCCATGCGCCTGCGCGACCATCTCATACCCTCGTGTATCACCTTCCGCTCAGGCCACCAATTCTCGGTGCGCGACATGAACCGCACGCAGACCTATCTATCACGTCTCGGAATTTTCGGAGGCATCGAAATCAACGCAGTGCCTGACTCCACACGCCACGGTGTACTTGATGTGGACATTGACTGTACTTTCGACAAGCCGCTTGAGGCTTCCGTCGAAGTCAACGTCACCTCGAAGTCTAACTCCTATCTTGGCCCGGGACTTGACTTCCGAGTGACCAACAAGAACCTGTTCGGAGGCGGAGAGCAACTTAGTGTTGACCTTTTTGGAAGCTACGAGTGGCAGACCGGACGCGGCCGAAACTCCGTGTTCAACTCCTACGAGGCCGGTATCACATCCACCCTCGCATTTCCGCGACTGCTTGCACCACGGTTCATTCCGCGCACGCGTCGCGAACTCAACTGGACACGTATCAGCCTCGGCGCCGATCTGCTCAACCGCCCCCACTATTTCAGCATGGCGCAGTTCAACACCGGCATTACCTACGATTGGCGAGCCACACGGCACGTCACCAACTCGCTGACGCTCTTCAAACTGACCTATACCAACCTGATGCGCACAACCCACGAATTTGACTCCATTATGGACGCCAATCAGGCAATAGCCCAGAGCTTCCGGTCTCAGTTCATACCCCAGATGTCGTTCAGCTACATCTATGACCGCGACATAAATAACAACAACAGCATCAACTGGCAATTCTCCGTGACCGAGGCGGGCAACATATTCTGGGCCATCTATGAGGCATGCGGAAAAAAGGGGGAGAAAACTCTGTTCCACACCCCATTCTCCCAATTCCTCAAGGGGCAGACACAGCTCGTCTATAACCGCCGGCTCGGACATGGCGACCATTGGCTCGTGAGCCGTGTGGCTGTCGGAGCCGAACATGCCTACGGAAACTCCACAGAAGTTCCCTACTCCGAACAGTTTTACTGCGGCGGAGCCAACTCTGTGCGAGCTTTCACCGTGCGCTCCATAGGTCCCGGTTCCTACCGCGTGCCGAAGGATCAGGTCAACGGCTACTTTGATCAGACCGGTACCTTCAAGTTTGAATTCAACGTGGAATATCGGTTCCCGCTGATGGGTCCGCTTCACGGAGCTGTGTTCTTTGACTCCGGCAATGTGTGGTTACTTAAAAATGACCCCGACCGTCCCGGCGGCCAGCTTCAAGCCTCGTCATTCCTGCGCGACCTCGCCACCGGTACCGGATTCGGTCTACGTGTCGACATAGGCATGCTCGTGGTGCGCGGCGACCTCGGCATTGGCCTCCATGCGCCCTACGACACCGGTAAAAGAGGCTACTTCAACATTGAAAAATTCAAAAACCACTTCGCCTTCCACCTTGCCATCGGCTACCCCTTCTAATCTCTTCATACGAATACCCTGCGGGAGGGGCCGAAATTTTAACATAAAAATTTCGGAAAAGTTGTTGGCGTTTTCAACAAAAGTTGTAATTTTGCGCCATCAAAAACTCAACGTCGGCACGAAGCCATCCAAAATAAATGGAAGAAATCTTGTTTACAAAGATGCATGGCCTTGGCAATGATTACATTTACATCCATTGCCCCACCGACGCCCCCTCTGAAATTGAAGAACTCTCCCGGCTAATGAGTCCGCGGCATTTCGCCGTTGGCTCCGATGGCATAATTCTCATTCTGCCCTCTGACAAGGCCGATTTTAAGATGCGCATTTTCAATGCCGATGGCTCCGAAGCCCGCATGTGTGGCAACGGCATCCGGTGCGTTGGAAAATATGTCTATGACCGCGGCCTGACCGCCAAGACCTCACTTGACATTGACACACTCTCCGGAGTGAAACATCTTGAACTCTTCCCCGGAGCCGACGGGATGATTGAGCGCGTGTCAGTCGACATGGGCCGCGCCCTGACGGTTGACCCGGTGCTCCCGGCTGATGAGATGATCGATGCTCCCGTAGCCACCTCTGCCGGCCCCTTGCGGCTCACCGCCATCTCCATGGGCAACCCCCACGGGGTTATTTTCGTGGACTCGCTTGACCGAACCGATGTCCACCGGCTCGGGCGCGAACTCGAAATGAACCCGATGTGGCCCGAACGGGCCAACATAGAATTCGCCGAAGTGCTGTCGGCCCACCGCGTCAAAATCCGCGTGTGGGAACGAGGCTCCGGCGAGACGATGGCCTGCGGAACCGGAGCCTGCGCCACTGCGGCGGCAGCCATCCTCACCGGCCGGTGCAAGTCGCCCGTAACAGTAAGCCTCCCCGGCGGCGACCTTGAAATCGAAGTCACTGACACCGCCGACGTCACCATGACGGGCCCCGCGGAAACAGTGTTCGACGGGAGGTATATCCGACACAAATCCCCATCCCGCTAAAAATCCCCACCATCATGATAAAAGTCAACGGCAATTTCACGCTTCTCTCTCCCTCCTACCTCTTTTCGGATATAGCAAAGAAAGTGTCGGACTATCGCCGTCAGCATCCGGATGCCGATGTTATCCGCATGGGCATTGGTGACGTGACTCGGCCCGTGTGCGATGCCGCCATTCAGGCGCTACACCGTGCGGCCGACGACGAGGCGACAGCCGACCGTTTCCACGGCTACGGCCCCGAACAGGGCTACGATTTTCTGCGCGAGGCTATAGCCCGCAATGACTACGCCGACCGTGGCCTTGACATTTCGCCTGATGAAATATTTATCAGTGACGGAGCCAAGAGCGACACCGGCAACATCGGCGACATCCTTTCGCCCGACTGCCGGGTGGCCGTGACCGACCCTGTCTACCCGGTGTATGTTGACACCAACGTGATGGCCGGAAGAGCAGGCACCCTGCAGCCCGACGGGCGATGGAGCCGGTTGGAGTATCTCCCCTGCACCGCCGAAAACGATTTCTGTCCGGCGCTCCCCAAAACGCAACCTGACGTCATCTATCTCTGCTTCCCCAACAACCCCACCGGCACGGCACTGACGCGGGATCAGCTGAAACCGTGGGTTGACTACGCGCTGGCCAACGATGCGCTGCTGCTCTTCGACTCTGCCTACGAGGCTTACGTCAGCAACCCCTCTGTGCCCCGCTCCATCTACGAGATTCCCGGAGCGCGCCGCTGCGCCATTGAGTTCCGTAGCTTCTCCAAGACAGCCGGCTTCACGGGCCTCCGCTGCGGTTACACCATAGTGCCGCGCGAACTGACCGGCATCGGGCCCGACGGCTCACGCGTCAGCCTCCACGACCTGTGGCTGCGCCGCCAGTCAACCAAGTTCAACGGCGCCAGCTACGTGATTCAGCGCGCTGCCGAAGCCCTCTACACCCCCGAAGGAAAAGCCCAGGTTGGCTCCACCATAGCCTACTACATGGAAAATGCCCGCATGCTACGCCAAGGGCTCTCCGAAGCCGGATTGCTCACCTTTGGCGGCGTGGACTCCCCCTACATCTGGGTCAAAACGCCTGATGGTATCGGCTCATGGGAGTTTTTCAACATGCTCCTCACCCGATGCAACGTTGTGGGCACTCCCGGCTGCGGATTCGGCCCCTCCGGCGAAGGCTATCTGCGCCTCACCGCGTTCTCAACCCACGAAGCCACGGCCGAAGCCATCCGCCGGCTCTCACTTTTGTAACACATAGTTTCCAATATCAATATATTTTTTCAATCCCCCCAATCAACCCAGCGTATGTCACAGTTAAGATTCAAAGTGGTAGATGAGGCTTTCAACCGCAAGGCCGACCCTGTAAAAATTCCGTCAGAACGCCCGCAGGAGTACTACGGCAAGTATGTGTTCAACCGCCAGAAAATGTTTGAATACCTACCCGCCGACACCTTCAAGGCGCTCATCAACGCAATTGACAACAAGGAGGCCCTTTCGCGCGAGGTGGCCGATTCAGTGGCCCGGGGCATGAAGCAGTGGGCCACCGATATGGGTGCGCGCCACTACACCCACTGGTTCCAGCCGCTGACCGAGACCACCGCCGAGAAACATGACGGCTTCATTGAACACGACGGCAAGGGCGGAGTGATAGAGGAGTTCAACGGCAAACTGCTTGTACAGCAGGAACCTGACGCCTCCAGCTTCCCCAACGGCGGCATACGCAACACTTTCGAGGCCCGCGGCTACTCCGCATGGGACATCTCCTCCCCGGCCTTCATTATGGCAAACACACTCTGTATCCCAACCATTTTCATCTCCTACACCGGCGAGTCACTCGACTACAAGACTCCCCTTCTGCGCGCCCTCAACAGCGTTGACCGCGCCGCAACAGCCGTGGCCCGCTACTTCGACCCCGAGGTGCGCCACGTCAAATCATACCTTGGCTGGGAGCAGGAATATTTTCTTGTTGACGAGTCGCTCTACAGCGCGCGCCCCGATCTGATGATGACCGGCCGCACGCTGATGGGCCACGAGTCAGCCAAGAACCAGCAGCTTGAGGACCATTACTTCGGTGCCATCCCCTCGCGCGTCGAGGCGTTCATGCTCGACCTCGAAATTGAGTGTCACAAGTTGGGCATCCCCGCCAAGACACGCCACAACGAGGTGGCCCCCAACCAGTTTGAGCTTGCCCCCATCTTTGAGGAGACCAACCTGGCCAACGACCACAACCTCCTGCTTATGAGCCTTATAACCGAAGTGGCCAACCGCCATCACTTCCGCGTGCTGCTCCATGAGAAGCCGTTTGCCGGAATCAACGGCTCCGGAAAACACAACAACTGGAGCCTCGGCACTGACCGCGGCGTGCTGCTCTTCGCCCCCGGCAAGACCCCGAAACAGAACCTGCAGTTCATCACCTTCGTGGTCAACGTGATGGCAGCCGTACACCGCCACAACGGGCTCCTGAAAGCCTCCATAGCTTCCGCCACGAATGCCCACCGTCTGGGCGCCAACGAGGCCCCGCCGGCAATCATATCCATCTTCACCGGCTCTCAGCTCTCCGAGATTTTCAACCGCATAGAGACCGCCACCAACAACGAACTATCCGACCTCAACAACCGCGAGGGTCTGCGCCTCAACGTGTCGCAGATTCCCGAAATCATGCTCGACAACACTGACCGCAACCGCACATCGCCTTTCGCCTTCACCGGCAACCGCTTCGAATTCCGTGCCGTAGGCTCGTCGGCCAACTGCGCTTCGGCAATGATTGCGCTCAACTCCGCCGTGGCCGAGCAGCTCATTGACTTCAAGGCCAAGGTTGATGCCCGCGTGGAGCGCGGCGAAACGCTCCGCGATGCCCTCCTTGAGGAGATTCGCGCCCTCATAATCTCGTCCAAGCCCATCCACTTCGATGGCAACGGCTACTCCGATGAGTGGAAGGCCGAAGCCCTTGCTCGCGGCCTTGACTGCGAAACCTCCGTCCCCCTGATCTTCGATGCATATCTGCGCCCGGAATCAGTCAGAATGTTTGGCGAGGCAGGCGTGTTCAGCGAGGTTGAGTTGCGCGCTCGCAATGAGGTGAAATGGGAAATGTACACCAAGAAAGTGCAGATTGAAGCCCGCGTGCTCGGCGATCTTGCGCTTAACCATGTTATGCCCGTAGCCATCCGCTACCAGTCTATCCTCCTTGACAACGTAAGCAAAATCCGCGCTATCTTCCCCGCCGAGACAGCCGACGGGATGAGCCGCACCGAGATGAGCATGATAGAGGAAATCTCAGCTCACTGCCGCACCATCAAAGAGGAAGTGCAGGCAATGGTCGACGCCCGACGCGTGGCCAACCGCATCACCAGCGAACGCGAGAAAGCCATAGCCTACCACGACACTGTAGTGCCCCGTATGGACGTGATCCGCTACCACATCGACAAACTCGAGCTGATGGTCGACAACGAAATGTGGCCCCTCCCCAAATACCGCGAGCTTCTCTTCATCCGCTAACCCAGTTGCACGATGCAGGGATGTCCGCAGGACATGGATTTATAGAATGGTGACGATGCAAGGCGCGGCGAGGTGTGACCGGTATGAGCATCTAATAGGCTCGGCGTCCGGTCAGGACGCCGATTGAACAAAATATTGCCACTGTCAGAAGAATCCCTTATATTTGCCGTATGAGCCACACTGCATTGACATATCATCTCGTATTCGGAACCTACCGCCGGGTACACTCTATTGATGCCTCACACGAGCGCGAATTATATAAATTCATCTACAATTTTTCCACTGACCGCGGAATCTATATCCGGCGCATTGGCGGCATGCCTGACCATGTACATATTCTCTGTGACATTCCTGCCAAGTTATCATTATCAGAATACATAAAATTGCTGAAAACCGAGACGAGCAAATTTATGCGGGTAAACACAAATTTTCCAAAATGGGAAAAATGGGCGGAAGGGTATGGTGCCTTCACCGTGGATGCATCACTACGTGATGTAAGATGCCGATACATAATGAATCAGCGTGAACATCATGCCTCTATGGATTTCGTATCAGAATACAGAAAACTTCTCAACGAGGCCGGCATATCGGATGATAGCCCACTGCTTGGAGACATCTCTGACTGAATCGGCCTCCTGCGGATGCCGGGATGGGGCGGTGGTCTCTCCGGTCACACGTCGCATTCGCTCCGTGTGACCGGTTACGTAAGATCATCGTCCTACCGGACGATACGGCACAGCCGCCGTCGGCTCGTGGATAACATGGCCATGTAACCACCTGACATACGGACGATACGGCAGCGCAGCGGGGCGGCTCGTGGATGATAGATGCCACTGGGGCGGGAGAAGCGGAGGATACGAGGCAGGATGTCAGAGGCGGAGTGATGCGTGTGGGGATGTCCGCAGGACATGGATTTTTAGTAACCGGTCACACGGAGCGAATGCGACGTGTGACCGGTACGAGCATATAATAGTCACGGCGTCCGGTCAGGACGCCGATTGGTTATGGCGGATTTGTGATAATCGGCCTCCTGCGGATGCCGGGATGGGGATGGGGACTCTCCGGTCACACCTCGCATCCGCTCGGTGTAACTTTTACCTTTGCAGCGAGATTCAGAGTTAACATTTGCTTTCTG
>CAZASF010000035.1:0-25193 GCA_964487725.1 uncultured Bacteroides sp.
AATCTAAAACAGCGTTTCTTATGGATTATAGCAACAATAATATACCGTCAATGGCGGCAAGTGGCAATGAGCCGATTATACAGCCTATCGAAAATCTAATCCATGTCATAAGAGGGCTGCAGGTTATGCTTGACAGTGACTTGGCTCGCTTGTATGGCGTAGAGACCAAACGATTGAAGGAACAAGTCCGACGGAATCTTGATAGATTTCCATCAGATTTTATGTTTGAATTAACCAAAGAAGAATCTTTAAGATCGCAAATTGCGACCTTAAAGAGTGGACGTGGACAACATTCTAAATATATGCCCTTTGCTTTTACGGAGAATGGTGTAGCGATGTTGAGTAGTGTATTAAAATCCAAAATGGCAATTGAGGTAAATATTCGGATAATGCGAGCATTTACCGCCATGCGAAGTTTTCTCCATGCCAATTCACATGTTTTTCAGAGGTTGGAGACACTGGAACACAATCATATTATTGTGAGTCAACAGTTAGTCAAGACAAATGAGCATCTCAATGAGTCAGATAAAAAGATTGACGAAGTGCTGAGCCGGCTTGATAGCAAAGAATCGGAACCCATTGAGGGATTCTTCTTTGATGGTCAGATATTTGATGCATACACTCTGGTTTCAGACCTGGTCCGTAAAGCTAAGGCAAGGATAATTTTGATTGACAATTATGTTGACGATAGGATTCTGAAAGTTCTTGACAAACGTTCTGACGGGGTAACGGCAACAATTTATACCGACCCACGGCATTCTCACATCAAGAATGATCTTTGTCGACATAACGCCCAATATCCGGCTATTGAAGTGCATAATTGCTCTAATGTGCATGACCGTTTCCTAATCATTGACGATACCATTTATTTCATTGGTGGCTCAATCAAGGATCTTGGCAAGAAGATTGTTGCATTCAGCCAAATGCATCAGAATCCTGATAGCATACTTGCTAAACTCAGATAACAAGACTCCGCGAACTGCCTGCGGACAGGAGCCGGAATACCATCAGTAGGTCGGGGCTCTCCCGTGCAGCGCCCGGAGGGTGCGGTGTAAGTCGTGATATCATCGGGCGCCATAGAAGGAGCGCCCGGAGGGTGTGCGGCGTAAGCCGTGATATCATCGGGCGCATAGAAGGAGCACCCGGAGGGGCGCGGAGTAAGTCGTGATATCATCGGGGTTATGCAACGTTAAGTTAACTATGCCTATTTTACAAAATTGGCATAACTGTCAATTTTATTAAATAGAAATTTGGTCAGTCCGTGAGAAAGCGATAACTTTGCAATTATCAAAAAATGACATAAATGTCGAATTTATTAAGTAGATTGAGATAATGATAATAAAAAGAGATAATTACCTGAATCAGATAATTGCCGGAATGAACAATAGTCTGATTAAAATAATCACGGGAATACGGCGATGCGGCAAGTCGTTTCTCCTTTTTGAACTGTTCTATGAATATTTGAAAGCCAAGGGGATTAAGGATAGCCATATTATCAAAATTGCATTTGATGACTGGGACTATCGCGATTACTGCGACCCGGATAAATTGATGCGGCATCTGTCATCAATAATAGTTGATGACCAAAATTATTATATTCTGTTTGATGAAGTTCAACTTCTTAATGACTTTGTACCCGTGTTGAACAGCCTGCTTCGCAAACGGAATCTGGACATCTACGTTACCGGAAGCAACTCACGCTTTCTTTCTTCGGATGTAGTAACTGAATTCCGTGGACGAGGCGACCAAATTCATGTATATCCACTTTCTTTCTCTGAATATATGTCTGTTTGCACAATGCCAACGGAGCAGGCATGGAAAGAATATTACACTTATGGAGGATTGCCATTAGTGCTGACTTTGGATTCATATAAGAAGAAAGCAGACTATCTACACAATCTATGCACAACAGTTTATACCGCCGACATCTTTGAGCGTCAGCACATTCGCAACAAGAGCGAATTTAATGAATTGCTTTCAATTGCAGCATCGTCAATTGGTTCACCAACTAATCCCAGAAAATTGTCAAACACATTCAAATCCTTAAAGGGCAAGACCTTGTCACCCATGACAATCAGCAAATACTTAGACTATCTTCAAGACGCATTCTTGCTGGAAAAAAGCATTCGTTATGACATCAAAGGGAAAAAGTACATCAATACTCTTGCTAAATATTACTTTTCAGACATGGGGATACGAAACGCAATTCTCAAATTCCGGCAGCAAGAGGAAAACCATATTATGGAGAATGTAATCTACAATGAACTTCGCATTCGTGGATTTAATGTGGATGTAGGTATGGTTGAACACAGGACTACCGACAGAAATGGCAAGACCGTCCGTAAGCAGTACGAAGTTGATTTTGTAGCTAATCAAGGCAGTCAACGCTTTTATATTCAGTCTGCGTTCGTTATGCCGACTGATGCTAAAGAACGGCAGGAATCAGCTTCGCTACGCCAAATTGACGATTCTTTCAAAAAAATCATCATCGTAAAGGACAACATCATGCCTAAAAGAAATGATGAGGGAATTGTAACCATTGGTTTGTTGGATTTCCTCCTGAAACCCGAAATGCTAAATTGGTAGCACTCTAAATAAAATCGACTATGAAAGAGATACAGAAGCGGTTAGGGGCATACGCATCGGCTACACCATCGAAATGGGGCGAGGCATAGCGAAGTCGCCGAAAGAGGATTGCAACTGTACAACCTCCTTCGGCGACTTATTAGAAATTTAACTACTTATTTTATAGGTTTTTAAAGTTGTTAAAGTTCATCTTCATTCTCACCTTCAGTTTTTGGGTTTTCATTAGAACCACCTTCATCCGTTATCTCTATGGTGCCATTATTAATATTGGGTCCCCACTCGTAGTTGATGCGATAGTTGATGTTGGCCTGAGAAGTCAAGATATCTCCATAAATATTAGTTCTCCAACTACGACGAACAGGTACATTCTCACGAGTCACTATAGTTTGCTCATCGTTATCATATGTTATTGTAATTTTCAAGTCGGTTGTTTCTTGTTGGGTTCCATATCCTCCCAATGCGTATTTTGCTTCACTGATATCAACACTTACTCCTGTCATCAGATAGCAAGTTGCAAGATAATAATAATCATCCGCAGCGGCGGTGCCGGCCTTAACTAGGCTATTCCATCCATTTTTGAATTGGGCTTTGTATACAACGTTTTCCGTAATTTTACTTGCTATATACGTGTCGAAATTTAGCGTTGAATAAGCTCCAGCACCTTTGCCGTTTACAATCGCAACTTCGATAGAGGAAATGCCTACTTTTTTACCATCTTTTCCTTTGGATTTGTATATTTCTTGTGCAAGATCTTTGTCCGAACAGAGAATGTTTACCTGAGCGAAAGGACGATACAACGTAATCATATAGTCCCTGTCATCTTTTTGGGTCTCCAAAACATTGAAAGTTCTTTTGCCAAAGAACGCATCGCATTTTTCATCATTTGCCGGGATACCTTCGCTGTAATCAACGGATACCGTTACACCATCCTTCATGTTTTCAGGGATGTTAAACTTATAGGGAGAACCTTCTGCTGAGGCCCAACAGTACACAGTGTAAGTGTGATGAGTCAGTAAGGTAACATTAAGCGTGTAGTGACCATAGTCACCCTTGTCAACCGTAGCTTGCATTTCTGAGTCCTTGATATTCGACGAGTACACGAGGTTGCCGTCTATATCGTAGACAGCATACTCAACTTGGTCGATAGCCTGAGCCCTACCATATTCCGTGTCAACTGTCACACGTGATTGTGGCTGACTTGGAAGCGCAATTGAGAGCGTCACTGTTGTAACCTCTCCGTCTTCTGCTCCCATGACGGGTTCCTCCTGTGAGGAACATGACGTGAGCGCCAATAGCGCCGCCGTCAGTGCATAAAAACACTTTTTCATTTTGTTAAAAATTAAAGTCTGAAAATAGATTGGTTATTTATTTACACGTCTGTTAACGTATTTCTATATTAAAATCTCCGTCAAACCCGATGTTGATTTCAATACCGAGTGTTGAGTTCGATGTGAGAAACTTGCCTCTAACAATCGTAAGTTTGTTTCTAATCAGAGGTATTTTGAAAGGTCCTGCACGAGCTGCAACCTCATCACTTGCAGCATTGCGAATTTCAATAGCAATGTTGACGAAGGTTTCGGTTGGGTGTACAAAAACAAAGTCAGAGCCGAGTTCTATTCTTTTTTCTCCAAATGAAGATGGTTTCGGCTCTCCTAAGAATGATGCACCAATACGCGAGTCGCTTGGCGCGTCATTGAGGATGCTAAATTTTGATGGGACAAAACCATCGTATCTGAAAAATATTTTATAATTGGATATAACATCCATCAAATCATCATCTGATTGCAAGTTGTTTTCTTGTTTTTCTATAAACTCAGACAAATCAGTGGCTTCGAAGATAAAACGAGCTAACGGACGGCGCATTTCGATGACTTCTTTTGCTCCATCTTGTGTTACTGTAAACTCAATACGTCCGCAGAAGGCATCTCGCCAAGGTGTGTTGGCAATGTGCATCAGAAATCCGTCTTCTGCTTTATTATATTTAAGTTCCAGATTTGAAATGTCGGAGGTGTCGTAATGATTGTCGTTTTCATCCAAGGTGTAATCAGTCCAGCAGATTGCAGTATATGCTCCGGGATAGAGTTGGAAATGATGACTATGCTTATTCGTTGCATTTTCCGCATCATCAGTTACTATAATCTCATCTATTACATTCAAGTCCGAATCAAAAATTCTTATGATATGACGTCCAATATGTTGAGGTTCGGAAGTAGCTCTACTATCTATATTGTCGATTATTGTATGAATCGGCATGTCAAGGTCGAAGTATTGCAATTCCAATTCAACGTCATATTTGGGCATATCAGGTTCCTCCTCGGCTTCCGGGTAGAAGTGAATGGTGGCGTCGCACGATGTCAGGAGGAGAGAGATGAGCGTGGCGATGATGGCTGATATGTAGTGCAGTCTTACCATTTCATCCACCTCCTTCCTTTGCGGTCAAAGTAGAACTTATACGAGAGTGTGAGTCCGGCCCGGGTGATGCCCCAGTATGTGCCGCTGCTGCTTGAGTATTCAGCGCCGTTGCGTCCGGTGTTGTGGTATTTGATCCATTTGTAGCTGATATAACCGGCTCCAATCTGCGCTTCGAGGCTCCAGCGACGGGCTTTGTCGAGGTGAAACGAGTAGCCGTAGCCCACACCTAAGCCGAAAGCTGCATGGTTGGGGTCTTGGTAACGCCAGTCGCCGTTGAGACTCACGTTGAACCCGGCAACGGTGGTATGGACACCGAAGTAGTGACCCTTTCCGGCATCTTTGAGCCAGTAGCGCACCTCGGGCTGCACGGCGAGCAGACGTATGCGCCAACGGTCGGTGATGTCGTACGGGGAGTACCATACCGGCACGTCGAGGCTCCAATGCGGCCACAGCTCTACCTCGAAGCCAAGATTGGCGCAGAGTGCAAGGTCGCCAAGAAGATTTGTTTTCAGGGCGAAGAAGCGCTGTTTGCGGCTTGGCTGAATTGCTGAGGGCTGAATGTTTCGGGGCAGAAGCGATGTGTCAGACGCAGGCAACGCGGCTGATGGCAAAATGCTGTGAAGGCGGATCCACTCCGTGTCATAGTCAACAAGCACTGATGCGCGGCGCAGGTATGGCAGCACGTTTTCAAGCATCGAACTGTAGGGGCGACCGCCGTCAAACTGCTTCAGGCGGGATTCGCGAGCGTTGGGATTGAGGTGCCCGGTCTCGTCGAGAAAACGGAGCACGACCTCGGCGTATGGTATCGAACTGTTCTCGGTGAGCATCAGGCGCATACCCTCCCAGTCTTCGGGGATGGTGGATACGGCATAGATGCTGTCGGGGAATGAATAGCGTGATTGCAGTATCTTGATGAAAGCACGGGCGCGACCTGTGGCGAGGCGGACGTTGTTGCGATACGGGCCCTCGGGCGATGCCGTGCCTACAACGGTGATGCGCTCCACTTTCATGCGTGGGTTGAGCACCATCGAATCAATCTCGGTGAGTACTTTTTCGAGTCGGGCATCGTTGCCGTGATAGTCGTTGTCAACATCTATAAGGTTGACCTTGAAGTCAATCCGGGCACCCGTCTGCGCCGAAACGACTGTGGTGTCAGGGCGGGCCGCAACGTGGTTTCCCTCCTGCGCCGATGCGCCCGGTAAGGCGGTGAGCAGCGCGAGGGTTGAAAATATGCCGGCAATATGTAGTCTCCTGAATGTCATAGGCAGTTGATGTTAAAAAGCCGAGGCCGTCGTAGGGACATGCCTTCGGCATGTTTATGACGAGATTGACAATGTGAGACGTGCTCCACATCCCGGCGGGATATGGGGCTTTGCGAACACCGAAAATGTATCTTTAGAAAATCGGGAGAGTTTAAGTCCGCGGTCCGAGCGCAGTACCCCCCCAATTTAATATACTGGTATTTAACGCATTAAACAAGGAGAGCATGTCGACACTTGAACTTTCGGAACACACACAGCAAGAGCCGACATTCGCCGGGCTGAAGGCGAAAGCCGAAAAAGCAGCTCTGTTATATCTGCGGTTTCCAAACATTGTGGTTCAGTTCTATAGATTTGGTATTCAACCGCTACAGTTGCTTCTCCCATGCAGCGATTGTGGCGTAAAATTACTATTTTTCCTCCAATCCCTCCAACTTCATCGCCGAATTTATACAAACTTTAACATTTTTCGCAGAACTTTTTCCGCTTTCGCTTGTTGTATTATCCCCTTCCGCCTGCGGACATAGAGTCCCCATCCGGGCAGGAGCAAGGCGGCACACCTGCGGGCGGGGAAGTAGCGAAGTCGCCGAAAGAGGATTGCAGATTGCAACCTCCTTCGGCGACTCTATATCTTAAAGGATTACCCAACAGTTATTATAGGCTGGCCAAAAAAGGCTGATAGCAGTCCAATGGTAGCCAATGTGAAGTTGTGCTGACCGCTGAGCCACTTTGTTATCTCGCAGGGTCGTTTTCCGATAGCCCTCGCGAACTCCGCTTTCGACAGGCCTTTCTGCGTCATCAACTCATATATGCGAGTGGACACAGCAAATTCCAAATCTCCTTCAGCCTTGATATGTGGTGGTATTGACCGAACTATGGCCTCATATTTATCGTATGCAGTTTTCATATATCAAAGGTTTTATCGGTTTATATTGTATTCTCGGTGATGGTTATTGTTCCATCTCTTTCGCCTTGTTTTATAAGTTTGTCGAAATTCTGTAAAGTCACCACACACCCACGTAATTCATCATTTTCATCATAAGTACGAGTGTTTTTAACTCCACCATTACCAAGTATCAATATACTGTCGGATAAACGAAGGCAATAGAGACGAAGTTTCGATTTTATAATCGGAAGTGCAACAACTCTGTCAGACATTTTACCTTCCGGGCGGAACAATCGTTCAAACGCACCGAAATTCGCGATACGTTCAATCAAATCAGCAACGCGTATCAAGTCCTCGTTATAAACTGCATCGTCCTTGAATCGATTGTAGAAACGCTCGTATTCCGCCTCATCTTCAGTAAGAAACTGAATGGTATATAAAGTACACTTTCGATCATGGTTTAATCGGATAAGTTCTGCTTCACTCATGGTCAAATATTTTCTTTATTATTACAACTGCAAAGTTACAAAAAATGTTTTATTTTTAAGTAAATAAAATGTTTTTTTGATTCCATGTCATCCGAGCGAGGTGAGCCATGCGGGCGGGGAAGCCTGCCAGGGATATATACTGGCCCTATTTTTGCATTTATTTTAGGCTCGCGCTCTGTTTTTTCAGGGAAAAGAGCTATCTTTGTTAGCGTTACTCAAAACCTCACCATTGAACTAATTAAAATTATAACATAGCCAATGAAGAAACACTTTGCAGCCCTCGCAATGACGATGGCCGGGGCAATGGCCATTTCAGCCGCCACGCCTCTTTCAGGCTTCAACTACGGCAACGCAGCAGCTCCGGACGGTACCGAATGGGAAAACTGCCAGAATCTGAGCTACAATAAGGAACAGCCAAAGGCCTACTACTTCTCGTTTGCATCCGTTGACAATGCCAAAAAGGTTCTCCCGGAGAACTCAAAGTACTACGAAAGCCTTGACGGCACCTGGAAATTCCACTGGGTGAACCATCCCGACAAACGCCCCACCGACTTTTTCAAACCCGACTACGACACTTCGGGTTGGGACAACATTCAGGTTCCCGGCAACTGGAACGTGCAGGGCCTGCAGAAGGACGGGACTCAAAAATATGGCACCCCGATTTACGTGAATCAGCCTGTGCCTTTCATGCACAAGGTGGAAGTTGACGACTGGCGCGGAGGCGTGATGCGCACACCGCCCGAAAACTGGACCACCTACAACGACCGCAACGAGGTGGGCTCTTACCGAAGGGAATTCACCGTGCCCGCCGACTGGAGCGGGCGCGAGGTCTACATTAATTTTGACGGCGTGGACTCGTTTTTCTATCTGTGGATCAACGGCAAATACGTGGGCTTCAGCAAGAACTCACGTAACACGGCCTCATTCAACATAACCGACAAACTCAACAAGAAAGGCCCCAACGTGGTGGCCGTGGAGGTTTATCGCTACAGCGACGGTTCGTTTCTTGAAAGCCAGGACATGTTCCGCCTGCCGGGCATATTCCGCAGCACATATCTGACCTCAACACCTCAGATTCAGATCCGCGACATGGCCGTGCGCACAACCATCCCGGCTGACGCCAACCCGCTCGGACCGATCGACGGCACTGTGAAAATAGATGCCGAGTTGCGCAACCTCACAAAGAAAGCCGCCAAGGACATGACTCTCAAATATGAAGTGTATCCGGTCAAATTATACAGTGACGACACTGAAGCAGCCGCTATTGAGCCGGTGGTAACAAAAAGCTTTGCTATCGACGCCGACTCCGAGACCGGGATATGCACCGAGTTCGTCATTCCTCAGGCCCGCCTGTGGAGCGCAGAGACGCCCAATCGCTACGTACTCGTGGCCCAGCTCCTTGACAAGAAAGGGAAAGCCGTGGAGACAATCAGCACATACTTCGGTGTGCGTCAGGTGGAAATCCGCGACACCCCTGCCGACAAGGATGAATTCGGGCTGGCCGGACGCTACTTCTACGTCAACAACCGGCCGGTGAAACTCAAAGGCGTCAACCGCCACGAGAACAATCCTCTGACCGGTCACGCAGTGAGCCATGAGCAGATGGAGAAGGAAATAATGCTCATGAAGCAGGGCAACATAAACCACGTCCGCAACTGCCACTATAATGACAATCCCTACTGGTATATTCTATGTGACAAGTATGGAATATATCTCGAGGATGAGGCCAACCTGGAGAGCCATCAGTACTACTACGGCAAGGCATCGCTCTCCCACCCCGTGGAATGGAGGGATGCCCACGTGGCCCGCAACATGGAGATGGTTCACTCTCATGTCAACCACCCCTCCATTGTTATATGGAGTCTCGGCAACGAGGCCGGCCCCGGACAGAACTTTGTGGAAGCCTACAACGCCATCAAGGACTACGACACATCACGTCCCGTGCAGTATGAGCGCAACAACAACATCGTTGACATGGGCTCCAACCAGTATCCCTCCATACCTTGGGTTCAGGAAGCCGTAAAGGGCCAGATGGACATCAAATATCCCTTCCACATCAGCGAATACGCCCACTCCATGGGTAATGCTCTCGGCAACTTCGTTGACTACTGGAACGCCATGGAATCAACCAACTTCTTCTGCGGCGGTGCCATCTGGGACTGGGTTGACCAGGCTATCCTCAACTACACCCCCGACGGAACAGCCTACTTTGGCTACGGCGGCGACTTCGGCGATACCCCGAACAACGGCATGTTCTGCATGAACGGCATCATGTTCCCGGATCTTACCCCGAAACCCCAATATGCCGAAGTGAAGCGCGTACAGCAGAATGTCAGCGTGAAACCCATCGACAAGACCAAGGGACAGGTTGAAGTCTTTAACAAGAACTATTTCACTGACCTCAGCGACTACGACGTGAAGTGGAGCCTGACACGCAACGGTGAGGAAGTGGCCAAAGGCGATGCCGTGAACCGCCCGCGCATGGCTGTCGGGCCGCGCGAATCGCAGACGTGGACCATTCCCTACGATTACGCTTCGCTTGACTCTGTTGGCGAATACTTCGTCAATGTGCAGTTCGTGCTGAACAACGACAAGCCCTGGGCCAATGCCGGATATGTCCAGATGGAGGAACAGATTCCCGTCAAGGCACCGGAAGCATTTGCCCCGATGACAGCCGAAGGCCCCACACCACAACTCACCGAAACCACTGCTGACAACACCGTGAGCGGCGATGGATGGAAAATTGTGTTTGACAACGCCACAGGTACCATAAACTCCTACACCAGCAATGGCAACCAGCTCATAATCCCCGGCAACGGCCCGGTGCTGAACGCGCTCCGCGCTCCAACGGACAATGACTACCCGGTCTACGCACAATGGTTTGCCAACGGCCTCAACGACCTCCACAATAAAGTGATTGAGCACAAAGCGTTCACTCGTCCCGATGGAACGGTAGTGCTGCAGTACACCATAGAATCGCAGTCGCCCCGCGCATATAAAATAAAGGGCGGCGGTCTGGCCGGAAAATATGAGATTACTCCCGACCGCGAATTTGGGCCGGACGACTTTAAGTTCACCACCAATCAGGTCTATACAGTTTATCCTGACGGATCAGTGGAACTTCAGGCCGCCATTGACTCAAACAATCCCTCAGTGCTTCTTCCGCGCCTCGGATTCTCATTCATGACCCCGACAGAGATGGAGAACTACACCTACTACGGACGCGGGCCGCTCAACAATTTCAATGACCGCGAAACGTCGCAGGATGTGGGCCTCTACAAGTCAACCGTGGCCGACCAGTTTGTCAACTTCCCCAAGCCTCAGAGCATGGGCAACCGCGAGGATGTTCGCTGGAACGCACTTACCGATTCCAAGGGCAACGGGCTTCAGATAGTGGCTCTTGACGGAACCATGAGTGCATCAGCCCTCCCCTACAACGACCTTGAGATGACTCTCGCCGCCCACCCCTACGAGCTTCCCAAGTCAAAAGGCACCACAGTGCACATTGACAAGAAGGTGCTCGGTCTCGGCGGCGCCAGCTGCGGTCAGGGCATAGCCCTTCCCAAGGACCGCGTATATGCTACCTCACAAACATTCGGATTCATGATGCGTCCGGTCAAGGCCGGCTCCGACCTGCAGAAAGCCGCATCGGTATCGGCCGGCGGTGTGCGTCCGCTCAGCATCTCACGCAACCGTCTCGGTGAAGTGACCATCACTTCATCCAATCCTGATGCGAAAATTATGTATCGCATCGCTGCCGCTGACAAGAAATCGGCCAAGAAAGTTAAGGACACCGAGTACACCGCACCCGTCGACATGAGCAACGGCGGCACAATCGTGGTGTGGGACGCCGCCACTCCGGAACTGCCCACCACCGTTGTCTACCAGCGCATTGAGAGCATTCCCGTTGAAGTGATCTACGCATCCAGCCAGGAGCCGGGCGAAGAAGCCACACGCCTCGTGGACGGCGACACCAACACCAACTGGCACACCACCTACGGCGTTACCGTTGCCCCCTATCCCCACTGGGTTGACTTTGACTGCGGCCAGACCAAGACCATCAAAGGATTCACCTATCTGCCCCGTCAGGACAGAGGAGACAACGGCGACATCAAGGACTGGAAAGTAGAAACCAGCACCGATGGCACTACATGGACTCCGGTTGACAACGGAACCTTCAGCCGCGACAAGAAAGAGAAGCGCGTCATATTCAAGACCCCCGTAAAGGCACGCTATCTCCGCTTCACCGGCCTTTCGAGCCAGAACGGAGCGGACTATGCCGCAGGAGCCGAATTCACCGTGCTCTCCGAATAAACAATCTAACATTAAAGGAACGCACCTGTTTTTTTGACGGGTGCGTTTCATTTATCGATATCTTTTTCAGAACATGTTACTACAGCTACTATTCGTCCTCGCAGCCATAATAGTTGGCGCCCGCCTCGGAGGTATTGGCCTCGGAGTTATGGGCGGTGTTGGCATGTCGGCGCTCGTGTTTATCTTCGGCCTTGAGCCCACGTCCCCGCCAATTGACGTGATGCTCATGATTGCCGCCGTTATCTCGGCCGCTGCCGCCATGCAGGCAGCCGGCGGGCTGGACTATCTTGTGCAACTTGCTGAAAAGCTGCTCCGGCGCAATCCGTCGCAAGTCACCATTGTAAGTCCGCTCGTAACCTACGCTTTCACCTTTCTGGCCGGCACCGGACACGTGGCCTACTCCGTGCTACCGGTGATTGCGGAAGTGGCCCGCGAGACAGGCATTCGCCCGGAGCGACCGTTGGGAATCGCAGTCATCGCATCGCAGCAGGCCATCACCGCAAGTCCAATCTCGGCCGCAACAGTGGCTCTGCTCGGCATGCTCGCCGGCTTTGACGTGACGCTGTTTGACATACTGAAAATCACGGTTCCGGCCACTCTCCTCGGAGTCCTCGCCGGAGCATTCCTTTCCCGTCGCACAGGGCGCGAGCTGCTGGACGATCCTGAGTACCAACGCCGTGTTCGCGAAGGCCTCATCAAGGAAAACTCCCACGAGTTCAACCGCATTAAAAGCATGGCCAAAGCCCGCACATCGGTCATTCTGTTTATCGCTGCAACCGCCGCCATTGTGATTTTCGGCTCCATTCCATCGCTCCGACCGGTGTTTGACGGAAAAGCCGTGGAGATGCCGGCCCTTATCGAAATTATAATGCTGACCGTCTGTGCAATAATCCTGCTCGTCACCCGCACCGATGGCATAGCACCCACCCGAGGCAGTGTGTTCATTGCGGGAATGCAAGCCGTGATAGCAATCTTCGGTATTGCATGGATGGGCGACACGTTCATCAACGGCAACATCGCCGAACTCACCGGCTCCATCAAAGGAATTGTAACCCAGATGCCATGGCTGTTTGCTCTGGCTCTCTTCGTAATGTCAATCCTACTCTACAGCCAGGCTGCAACCGTGAGGGCAATAATGCCTCTTGGCATAGCTCTCGGCATCAGCCCCATGATGCTCATAGCCCTCTTCCCGGCTGTCAACGGCTACTTCGTAATCCCCAACTATCCCACCATAGTAGCGGCAATCAACTTTGACACCACCGGCACCACTCGCATTGGCCGATGGATTCTCAACCACTCATTCATGATGCCCGGGCTGGTGGCTACCGCAGTGGCGATTCTCGCCGGCCTCCTCCTCATCCAGGTTTTCTGAGTCCGCTATTTGAGGATTGCCGATGCTGCTCCTGATTGTTCGCCAACTTCGTTGCCTCTCTGAACCTTCTTTCCGCACAAGAATTTCCTGCTATGAAAAAGGGTTGCACCGGTAGGCACAACCCTTGCTTTGTATCATAAGGGGAAATCTTTTCAGATTATACCATACTTCTTGAACACCTTCTCAATCTTCTCAAGGGCGAAAGCAACCTGATCTTTCGTGTGTGTGGCCATGAGGCTGAAGCGTATCAGAGTATCATGCGGAGCCACTGCAGGCGAAACAACAGGATTCACAAAGATGCCCTCTTCAAGAAGGTCGTGGGTAACGGCGAATGTCTTGTAGTTGTCGCGGATAAAGAGCGGGATAATCGGGGTGGATGTGTTGCCGATTTCAACGCCCATCTTCCGGAATCCGTCAAGGGCAAAGCGGGTCACGTCCCAGAGAGCCTGCTGATGCTCCGGTTCCTTTTCAAGGATGTCAATCGCCTTCAGTGCAGCAGCCGTGGAGGCAGGTGTGATACTTGCAGTGAAGATATAGGAGCGGGAGTGATGGCGCAGGAAGTTGGTGATTGTCTTGTCAGTGGCGATGAATCCGCCCAGCGATGCAAGTGATTTGGAGAATGTTCCCATCACGAGGTCAACATCGCCCAACACACCCTGCTCGGCGCAGACTCCGCGTCCGCCCTCCCCGAACACACCGATACCGTGGGCCTCGTCAACCATCACGGCGGCATTGTACTTCTTGGCGAGCTCCACGATTGTCTTTACGTCGGCAACGTCACCCTCCATTGAGAACACACCGTCAGTAACAATCAGCTTCACCTTGTCAGGGTCGCATTTCTGCAACTGTTTTTCAAGAGAAGCCATGTCATTGTGCTTGTACTTGAGCGATTGGGAGAACGATAGGCGACGACCTTCAATAATGGATGCGTGGTCCTGTTCATCCCACAATATGTAATCCTCGCGTCCGGTCAGAGTTGACACCACACCGAGGTTCACACCGAAGCCTGTTGAATAGATCATGGCATCCTCCTTACCCATATAATCGGCTATCCTTGCCTCGAGCTTCTTGTGGAGGTCAAGAGTTCCGTTGAGAAACGGAGAGCCGGCGCAACCGGTGCCATATTTGCGGGTCGCTTCAATGGCAGCCTCATGTATGCGAGGGTCGTTGACAAGGCCCGAATAGCAATTGGAGCCGAACATCAGCACCTTCTTGCCGTTCATTTTCACTTCGGAATCTTGTTCACTTTCAATAGCGCGGAAATAAGGGTATACCCCCGCTGCCTTCACGCGCTGGGGTTCCTGATAAGCTGAGAGCTTGGTTTGGAGTAACTTCATAGTTAATGTTGAGAATGCTTATTTAACTATCTGCCGGCCGAAGCTCTTGAATGCCTACGGTCTATACAGGCTGCAAAAATAATCAAAATTTCTCACATACTATTAAATTTCCGTAATTTATTTGCACATATTTTTTATCAAAGTGCAACAAGGGCGCAGGTCAACGGATTTTACGGGTCATAGCGGCATATCGCCTCGCATAATTTCCATGGCGAGTTCAAGTATTCCGTCGGGTTTATGGGCTATGTGGTCAGCGAAATGTTCGGTCAGTTCATAGACCGGACGGAAACCCCACGTTACGCCAACGGATGTGACTCCTGCGCGATGGGCCGTGTCCATATCCACACCCGAATCGCCCACATACAGTACTTCGCGTTTCGGCGTAGGGCATTTCGACAAGATTTCGAACACGATAGATGGGTCAGGCTTAACGGGAACACCCTCTTTCTGCCCTTCTATGGCAGCCCACTCCACCGACGGGAAGAAATGGTGAATGAGCCGCTCCACGGCGAGCTGGTATTTGTTTGAAGCCACGGCAACAGAAATTTCGTTCTCACGCAGGTGGTGAAGCAGTTCCTCTATTCCGGGATAAGGACGCGTAAGGTCCGTCATGTGCGAGTCATAATAGGCGCGGAAATGCGTCATCATCTCCTCTGCGTTTTCGGGAGTTCGGGCGTCCTCGGGAAGCACCCGTTCAAGCAGCTTGCGCACACCGTTGCCCACGAAATAGGGATATGCTTCCGGAGCATGAGTGGGGAATCCTACTTGCTCGAGAGCGTGGTTGGTGGCTGCGGCAAGGTCAGCGATTGTGTTGAGTAGCGTTCCGTCAAGGTCAAAAATAACTATCATGGCATTCGTATATTATTCTTTTAAGGTGTCAGAAAGGATAGCCCACGGCGAAGTGGAATGCCGTGTCGCGCTTCCAATGGGGATGCAGCAACGGCCAACGCTCCTGGTTCATGGCCGGGTTATAGGCTTTGACGCCGAGGTCAAAGCGGAGAATGAAGTAGGTGAAGTCCATTCGCAGGCCGGCGCCGTAGGCTGCGGCAATCTGCTTCCAGAACGTGGAGAAGTGAAACATACCGCCGGGCTGGTTTTCGTAATTGTGGATGGTCCAGATATTACCGGCATCAATAAAAGCCGCACCCTCGAAGACCCAGAACAGCTTGGCACGGTACTCCATTGACATTTCAAGGCGTATGTCGCCACACTGGTTGATAAAGTCCGTCACCGAGTTGCGCGAGTCGAACGACCCGGGGCCGAGAGTGCGCACACTCCATCCGCGGACACCGTTGGCTCCTCCGGCATAGAACCGCTTTTCAAATGGCAAAACCCTGGAGTTCCCGTAGGGCACGCCTATACCGGTGCCGAAATGGAATGCAAGTCCGTGGCGCAGGTCGAAGTTCATGGCGTAGGAGTAATCAAACTCAGCCTTGGCATACTGGGCATACTGGATGCCAAAGAGTTTATAGACTCCGTCCTCACGCTTCTGCCCGTCAATTGATGAGAGAGCATACAGCAGGTTGCCTGCTGTTTCAACCGCTGCACGCAGACTGTAGATGCGGCGTTGGAAGCTGATTCGCCCCGGAGTGGGATTGACTATGCGCCGGTTAGTGCGGTTATATGTGTAGCCCGTGCGCATTATGAAGTGATCTTCATAACTGTAGCGCAGCAGGGGATTGGAGGGTGCAATCTGATTTATAAAGTCAATGGTACTTTCAGGGAGATACACGTAGTTGATGTCAATGAGGTCAAACGTGCGACGCTCGCGGTTGTCGCGTGTGCTCCACTTGTATTTCCACGCTGCGCCCGCAATGATTCGGGTGTACTCCGGACGCTCCTGATAGTTGGCCGATACGGCGAGTTCAGTCGTGGCCTTTTGGCGGAGACGGAAGTCGCGCGACAGAAACGGAAAAAGAAACTTCGGGAATGTAAGCCCCACCTCTCCGGCATACTCCGTGTAGCGGTCGTTGATAAGGTCCGACAGATTGCCCGACAGGCTTTCGTAGTTGACGCGCAACTTGGTTGACAGCAGATTGCTGCGGTTGCCGATGTCACGATGCTGATAATTCAGCCCCACACCAAACCCGAAGTCGCCCTCGGAATTAGTTCCCTCCAATTCAAAGCTGACGTTTTGCTTCTTGTTGCGAGTCAGATAGATATATGCGTCGAGCCGCCGGATGCCGTCAACTTCCGGAAGCGGCTGCAGCTCTATGTTGATGCTCTTTAGTATACCGAGCTGCGCCAGAGCCTCGTAGGTGCGGTCAACGGACTGCGCGCTGTAGATGTGGCCCGGCACGAGGAAGCATTTGTCGCTGAGCGTCGACGCATTGATATAGCGGTCGCCATCAGGATACATTACCGTAATGTCGCCGTAGCGCACCGTGTCGCATTCCGGAGTCATTTCGCCTATCCGCGTCGCAGCCGCCGATGTCCCGTCGGCCACAAATATCACTCTGTCAATCTCATACCGTTCATGCAGCCTTGCAGAATCCGCTGCGGCAAGGGTTGTAGCTACGTGGTCGAGTCGCGGAGGATTCACCACCAGCGTAAGGTCAACGTCAAGTGAGTTCTCGGCAGTGTCAGCAATGAAGGTTATATAATCCTTGGTGAAAGCGAAATATCCGTGATTGCGCAACCGCTCGGCCATCTGCGTGCGCTCGGCGTCGAGCATCGTGCGGTCAAGAGGCTGTCCGGGCCGCAAGAGGAATCGCGCGGAGTCAGCCATCAGCACCCTGCTGACCGCCGTGTCGGCAATATCGTAAGCTAAGGATGAAATCCTGTGAGCCTTGCCGAGAGTGATGTTATAATCAACGTTAACCTTCTTTTTTTCATGACGCGCAATGGTGTCAACCTCAACGGTAGCACCCATGTACCCCTTGTTGATCATGGCGAGCTGGAGCTGCCGGCGTGACGCCTCAGTCAGCTCAGGGCTGAAAATAACCGGAGGCTGCCCCATTCGTCGGAGCCAGCGATTGTACCATTTAGTGGTGTCGCTCCCGGACAGGTTGTATGTGCCGAGCTGCAGCTTGGCAAACCCGAGCACCTTATGGTTAGGTGTCTGGCGCAGATAGTTGTACAATTCGGCCGTCTCCACCCCTGCCGTATCGGTAATTTTGATAGAGACATTATCGAGGAGCATGCTCCCGTCAGGGACATGGCGCACCGTACTGCATCCCCACACTGTAACGAGGAATGTCAGCGTTATGATTATTTTGGCGGCTCTTCGCATCATATTTTCAATTGCAAAGTTAACCGCTTGTTTGGATTTAGCAAAATATGACGCATGTTTCTCAGCCTCGTGAATATTTTTTACCGCCTTTACACGGCTCATTTCACAAAAATTAAGTAACTTTGCACCGTGAAATCACGCTCATGGATACATATCTGATTCACAATTAATTACATTTTTTAGATTCATTATTTCACATCATCAATGGATTTCTCTTGGTTAATCAACCTCATCGGGCCGGGCAACGTATCATTGGCAAGCACTCTGGTACTGTACTCGTTCGTTATAGCTGCCGGTGTCTATCTCGGTAAGCTAAAAGTGGCCGGTGTGTCGCTCGGTGTAACATTCGTGCTTTTCGTTGGCATCCTGATGGGTCATTTCGGTTACACGGTCGATGCCGAAGTGCTCAAGTTCGTCCGCGAGTTCGGCCTGATTCTGTTCATATTCTCCATCGGTCTGCAGGTGGGCCCCGGTTTCTTCTCTTCGTTCAAGAAAGGAGGAGTGCTCCTCAACGGCCTGGCCGTACTGGCAATAATTCTCAACGTGGCCATAGTCCTCATTATTTTCTACATAGAGCACGCTCCAATGGAAGCGCTCGTCGGCATCATGTCAGGTGCCGTGACCAACACTCCCGGACTCGCAGCTGCCCAGCAAACCATTGACTCGGTTGACGCCATCAACACCATGGCCATGGGCTACGCCGCCGCATATCCGCTCGGTGTGTGTGGCATCATAGGCTCCATGCTCCTAATAAAGGTAATCTTCAAAATCAAGACTGCCGACGAGATAAAGTCTATTGAGGATGAATTCGCCAACACCCACGCTGCTCCCCACATGGAGACAATCGAGGTAACCAACCCCCTCATCGAAGGCAAGACAATGCGTGAGCTACACGACATTATTAAATGTGACTTCGTGGTGTCACGACTGCTCACAGCAGCCAACAATGAGATAATCATCCCCACATCGGCAACCCAGGTTCACGCCGGCGACAAACTCTATCTTGTAGTGTCACAGGATGATGCCCCGAGATTTGAATCCGTTGTTGGCCCGCAGGTGGCTATGGAGTGGGAAGACGTGACCCCGAGCAAAGTGGTGTCACGACGCATTCTCATCACCAAGACCCAATACAACGGCGTGGCGCTCGGCTCACTGCGACTTCATCAGGCCTTCCAGCTCAACTGCACCCGTGTGAACCGTGCCGGCGTCGACCTCCTCGCCGCTCCCAACCTTCGCCTTCAGATGGGCGACCGCATAACCGTGGTAGGCGACATCAACGACATCAACCGCCTCGCCGACCGCCTCGGCAACTCCATGCGCCGCCTTAACGAGCCGAACCTCATCACCATCTTCATTGGAATCATGTTCGGTATAATCCTCGGCTCCATCGACATAGGCTTCGGCATGAAGCTCGGATTGGCCGGCGGACCGCTCGTAGTGGCAATCCTGCTCAGCCGCTTCGGCTACAAATTTAAGCTCGTCACCTACACCTCATCATCGGCATCGCTGCTCATGCGCGAGCTCGGTATATGCCTCTTCCTCGCCTCCGTCGGCATCAGCTCCGGCGCAGGATTCGCCGAAACGGTGTTCAACACAACCGGTATGTGGTGGGTAATATGGGGCTTCATAATCACATTCATTCCCCTCATCGTGGTGGGATGTATTGCCCGCGGAGTCTACAAAATCAACTTCCTCACCATCATGGGTCTCTTCTCCGGAGGCTACACTGATCCTCCGGCACTTGCCTACGCCGGAGGCTCCACCGCAAGCGATGCTCCCGCCGTGGCCTACTCCACGGTCTACCCGCTGACCATGTTCCTCCGCGTAGTCGCCGCCCAAGGCCTCGTCCTCGCCTTCCTCACCTGACACCAATTATAACACGTAAATATCAAAACGAATTCAGGCCGGAACCTTCCTCTCTGAGAAAGCCCCGGCCTGTTTACATTTCACTGCCCTTTCCGATGCCATCAGGCCTGAGCTGCGGTGCTCTTCACTTCATTGATTTTGTCAATGAGCTGCTGGGCCTGATGCAATCCTGTGGCGCGCCATGCGGGCTGTCCGTTGACAAACATTATGAGCGTAGGGATGGACTGCACGCGGTAAAGCGCTGCGAGGTCATTGTTGCGGTCCACATCCACCTTAATTATATTGGCATTGTCGCCCACAGCCTTCTTTACATCCTCCAAAATTGGAGCTTGCATTTTGCATGGGCCGCACCACGTTGCATAGAAATCAACCAGCGTGGGCTTTGAGTCCTTGATAATATCGTTAAATTCGTTCATATCTGATAAATGTTTAAAAGGATAATCTTTACGTGACAACAATGAATTGCGCGCTAAAGTTGCACATTTGACACTAATAAACTAATTTTGCAGAAACGAAACATACGAACTATCACCATGCCCGCCATAGATCTCAGCGGAATGGGAGTGGCCCTCATCACTCCGTTCCACCCCGATAAGACAATTGACTATGAGGCTCTCGGCCGTCTTCTCGACTACCAGATAGAGAGCGGCGTTGCCTACCTCGTGGTTCTCGGCACAACGTCAGAAAATCCAGCCCTCGAGCCAGAGGAACGCGATGAAGTCAGCGACTTCATTGTCCGGCATGTTGCCGGCCGTGTGCCGCTCGTGCGCGGAGTAGGAGGCAACAACACCGCAGCCGTGGTCCGTGAGCTGCGCTCGCTCGACCTCTCGGCTTTCGCAGCCATCCTGTCCGTGGTCCCCTACTACAACAAACCCTCGCAGGAAGGAATCTATCGCCATTATGCCGCCATAGCCGAGGCATCCCCCCTGCCCGTTGTACTCTACAACGTCCCCGGCCGTACGGGAGTCAACATGACCGCGGAAACCACCCTGCGCCTCGCCAACGACTTCCCCAACATAGTAGCCATAAAGGAAGCCTCCGGCAATATGCAGCAGGTTGACGACATAATCCACCACAAACGCCCCGACTTCCAGGTGATCTCAGGCGATGATGCCATCACCTTCCCGCTCATAACCCTCGGAGCCGTTGGCGTGATATCAGTAATTGGCAACGCTTTCCCTCGCGAATTTTCCCACATGGTGAGCCTCGCCCTCAAAGGCGAATATGACAGCGCCCGCGAAATCCACTACCGGTTCAACGACCTTTTCCGCCTGCTGTTTGTCGACGGCAACCCTGCCGGAGTAAAATCCGTGCTTCACTACATGGGCATGATTGACAATGAATTGCGTCTGCCATTAGTACCCACCCGACTGGCCACTGACCATCAGATACGTCAGTTCCTTCAGTCGCTCAGCTAAGAAAACATTTGGCAATCTGCGCCAAAACCCGTAACTTTGCATCAGGAAAAGCCCCGGAAAGCCCGGGAGCCAGACCGATGGTCCGGTAGCTCAGCTGGATAGAGCATCTGCCTTCTAAGCAGACGGTCATGCGTTCGAGTCGCATCCGGATCACCTATAACTAAAAGGGCGAGAGAGAGAACACTCCTCTCGCCTTCATTTGTTATTCTTAATAAAGATATGGGATATGACCAATTACCATCTGGACACAATAGCGAAAAAAAAGGCATCAATAGCCTCATGGAGGAAGTATCCGCTTAAGCCGGAAGAATATCGCATGCAATTCAAAAAATTGCGGGAACAAAGGCTTGCAAGGGAGTCCAACTCAATGGGCTAAAGAAATGGGCCATCAATATGGTAGCGAGAACAACCGGCGGCGGCAGACGTTATATTATAAAACACACACTGCCGGATGTCAAAGAAGGAGAGCATAAAGAGATTGTGGATTGAGTGTTTCGGCGACTCGCCGGAATATGCCGACTTGTACTTCACTCAGATTTACCGCGACGACAACGCACTTGAGTTGCGCAACGATGCCGGACAGGTGGTCAGCAGCCTACTGCTGTCGGACTATGAGATGCTCATCGCTGACCGCCACGCCAAACTCTGCTACATAGGCGGCGCAGCCACAGCCCGCCGTTACCGCGGGCGCGGGCTCATGTCGCGACTGATGCTAAAAAGCACTTGACGCGGCCCGCCAACGCGGAGCCATGATGGCCGCCCTGATTCCAGCCCATGACTGGCTCTATTTCTTTTTCGAGAGGTTTGGCTTCTCCGACATTTATCTGACGGACCGCCAATGCTTCACATCATTCCATCCGTTCAACACTGAGGGGACGTATCATCCCGTCGATGACCCATACGCACCGGAGGTTTACGACTCTTTCCGTCGCTATGAAGAAGCGCGCCCGGGAGGCGTGCTCCACACAAAGCGCGATTTTCTTAACATCATAGATGACCTGAAGTTCCGCCCGGGTGGCACGTTTGTTGCCGTGGGGCGTGCTGATGCTCCGGTTGCCGGAATGGCTTGGGCATTTGACCGCGGCTCGTTTATTCAGGTCAACGAGCTTCTCGGCATTGACGATGATGCCCGCACAGCCGCCATGAGAGCACTGCGCAATGAGTTCCCTGACCGTCAGTTCACAGTCCTCGCACCCGCTGCCGACAACACCGGACGCCGGCTACGTTCGCGCGGCATGGGCCGCATTGTCAACGCAGCCGAATGTCTTTCAATCATAGCCGGAGCATATCCCTCCTACAGGGCCCGCATCCGCGTTACCGACCCGCTGATTGACGCTAACAACCATACATTTGCAATTTCCGATGGGGAATGCCGGATTGATGACACCGCCTCCAGGCGACCGGACTTTGACGTCACCATCGACGTCCTGACCCGCATGGTGTTCAGCTCACCGGCCATAGGCAACCTGCTCGGATTCCCCTCCGAGCGCACCCACATTTCGCTGATGCTTCATTAATCAGTCGTCAAGATCAAGGAAAAACTGCGGTATGTTGGCCACGAACACCCCCGGCGTGTCAAGAAGTCCGCGTACTCCTAAGAGTTCCGCAAGGTTGATGTCGCCTTTCACATAGCGGGCCGTGTCCGACACATACTTCTCCGAAATCCTCGCAAAGGGAATCTTTGACAGAAACTCCTCATCGGGGTAACGGAGGTAGATTTTGAGCATGACATCCGTGGTGTAGGCCGGACGGTTCACGTAGGCCATTTTCTTGTATTCATAGCGGTAACCGTGGCGGCGCGCCATCACATCGCTCAAAATCGACGATGCCGTGGGCAGGCTGCCGGCGCCCTTGCCGAACATGAACTGACGGTCATAGCATTCGCCGCGTATCACAACTCCATTGTATTCATCGTCAACGCTATAAATGTACTTTGACGGGCTCACGAACTCCGGCATAACGAACATGGTGAACTTATCGTCGGCCACCTTTACAACCTGAGCCACCAACTTTATTTTCATTCTCTTTTCGCGCGCATAGCGGATATCGAAGTCGGATATGGCCGCTATTCCGTAGGTGAACACCCGCTCCGGAGCCACGTAAGCACCCAGGGCATGCACCGTGATGATGATGAGCTTGAACAGCGAGTCATATCCCTCTATGTCAAACGATGGGTCGCTCTCGGCAAATCCTAACTGCTGGGCCCGCCGCAAGGCATCGCCGTAGTCCTCATCGTGGTCAAAAACCCTTGACAGAATGTAGTTCGATGACCCGTTCAAAATACCCTTCACCTCCAGCAGCAGGTCATTGTCATAGTACTCCTCCAGATTGCGGATCACCGGAATGGAGCCGCACGATGACGCATCGTAGAGCAGCGCCGTGTCAAACTCCCGCTGCATTTCAATCAGCTCCGGCAAATGACGGGCAATCATTGCCTTGTTGCCGGACACCACGGGGATTCCGCGCTTCAGGGCCGTAGTAACTATGCGGTAGGAAGCCTCCGCGTTGTCAACCACCTCCACAACAAGATTTATCTCCGGATCGAGCAGTATATCGTCGGCACGGTCAGTCATGATGGAGCGGTCCACCTCCAGCTGACGCGGTTTGTCAATGTCGCGCACGCATATTTTCTTTATCTCGGCATGGGCGTTTGTGGCGCGCCCTATCACCCGGTAGATACCCTGACCCACCACTCCGAATCCGAACAGTCCTATCTTAATGGTATTCTTCATCTTTTTTACAAAAAATCGTTCAGTATGTTGTTGAGCCTTCCATGCTCCACAAGGAAGCCGTCGTGGCCGAAGTCTGATTCAATCTCCTCATATCGCGCTCCCGGTATGGCATCACATAGTTGTTGCATCTCCGCCGGAGGGAAAATCATGTCGGTGGTTATCCCCACGGTCAATGTCTGCGCCGATATCCGGCCAAGTGCCGCCGACAGCCCTCCACGGTCGCGGCCCACATCGTGGGTGTCAAATGCATCAAGAATCTTCACGTAGGAATACGCATTGTAGCGCCGGCAAAGCTTCTCGCCCTGATATTGCTGATAGGAACACGGGCGATGCTCATGGCGATTGAGCAGAACGCCGGGAGCCGTCTCACGCTGGGTCAGATTATACCCCTCGCCCCCGCGATAGGTCAGCAACCCTATGGCACGGGCCGCCGCCAGTCCGGCCATGGCCGCATCAGGGCGTCGCTCCCCGTAAGTGGCATCGGCCTCTATGGCCATGCGCTGAGTCTCATCAATAGCTATGGCCCAGGGAGTTGCCACCGGAGCCGTGGCTATCAAGACAAGCCGGTCAAAACGTTCAGGCTCATCCACGGCCCATTCCACAGCCTGAAAACCTCCCACCGAACTGCCCACGAGCGCATGAATCCGCCCGATCCCCATTGCTTCCGCAAGAATCTTGTGGGCACTTACCATGTCGCGGATGGTGAAATCAGGGAAATCGCCGTAATAAGGCTCTCCGGTGTCCGGATTGACCGACAATGGCCCGGTGGTGCCATAGTGGGAGCCAAGAATGTTGCCACACACCACAAACCATCTGTCCGGGTCAAGAAAGCATCCGCTCTCCACCGTATGAGGCCACCAGTCAGCCACATCGCTATTGGCCGTAAGCGCATGACACACCCATACCACGTTGCTTCGCGTCGCATTCAGCGTGCCGTATGTGTTATAGGCAATCTGCAAGTCATCAAGCACAGCGCCCGACTCCAGCCTCAGTGGCGCCGAGTGTCTGTATATCTTTGTCTTGCTCCGGTTATTATGGTCCATAGCGGTTGTAAAAAATAGCCGGCTCCTTAACTCGAAGAAGCCGGCGGTTATAGAATGTCTGATTGGTTAACGTTTCACATATCAAAGCTCAAACCCCGGCGTCACAGGCCGCTCTCAGCCGGAGAGCCTCGGGTTTTACGCTACAAATATAATCATTTTTTTGTAACTACAATAAAATACTTCCATTATTCTACCACGGCTCTTTCATTTAAAATCTCTTGGATTTATCCGTAGGATTACTTTTTTAT
>CAZASF010000036.1:0-25144 GCA_964487725.1 uncultured Bacteroides sp.
AACATCGACTCTGACAGCCGTCTGGCCATGACAGCAGCTGTTCGCAAGGTGTTCCATGACAAGCCCGGTGAATTCGACCCCCGCAAATATCTCGGCCCGGCCCGTGATGAAATGGAACGTCTCTACAAACACAAAATCGAGAACGTTCTTGGCTCAAACGGAAAGGCAGAATAAGCGTCTGATATACGCCTATAAATGATCAACCGGATCTGTGGATTTTCCACGGGTCCGGTTTTTTTAGTAGATGTAGTAGAGAAGGAGCTACCGTACCTCTGCCCGGAGATTATATTCGTTGCGCAGGCGCTCGAATGCCTCCGGGTCATGGCGAAGCATTTCGGTGTCAACCATCGGGTTGTAACTGCCGGCTATTGATTCCACTGTCACTGACGGGGCAGCTCCGGGAGCGACTTCCTCGCTCATAACCGGGCGGGGCAGGCCCAATGCTTCGGCCACGGCGGCCGAAGCCATAGCCGTTGCGCGGATTTTTCCCTCGCGCGAATAGCCGGCAATGTGTGGCGTGGCAATGAATGCCATATCGAGAAGCTCCCGGTCAATGTTGGGTTCACCTTCCCAGCAGTCAATTACAGCCTTGCTAACCGAGCCTTCGGCAAGAGCCGCCTTCAGTGCAGCTGTTTCAGCTATAGGCCCTCTGGCGGAGTTGATAATCATAGGCTTGCGCTTCAATGCGCGGAAAAAGGTGTAGTCCATCAGATGATGTGTGGCATGCGGACCAGTCTTAGTGTAGGGGGTGTGCACGGTTATTATATCGGCTCTTTCCGCCACCTCATCAAGAGTAGAAAACCCTGCCGGCCCTTCCACCTCGGCTCTGGGAGGATCCACGGCTAAGACATTCATGCCCAGTTGTGAGGCCCATCGCGCCACGATGCTGCCCACATGGCCCACGCCTATGATGCCAATCGTAAGACCGCCGAGGTTTTTCCCGTAAGCGGAAATAATAGAAGCCATCACGTACTGCGCCACGGCCGGAGCGTTGCACCCCGGGGCGTTCCTGACAGTTATGCCGTTGGCCGTGCACCAGTCGGAGTCAACGTGGTCAAGACCTATGGTGGCCGAGGCTATTATGCGGCATCGGGAACCGCGAAGCAGATGCTCATCGCAGCGTGTGCGAGTGCGGGTTATCAGAGCATCGGCATCCTTCATCGTCGCCGATGTTATTTCCGAAGCGGGAAGGTAGCTCACCCGGGCCATGTTGTCGAACAGTCCGCGGGCAAACGGAACGTTACGCTCTATGACTATGTGAGGACACTCCATAGGAAAAGAATGAGGTATATTGCTATTAAGGCAAGAACGGCTATGTAGCCTCGATTGTCGGCATTGATTCTGAAGGATAGCGCTGTCTGGTAGGCCACGCAGCAATTGAGCAGAGTCAGGTAGGCCGTCACGTTGGCAAAGTCAATCATTGTCAGCAGCAGGGTGGCTATGGTTACTGTAACCAACAGCCCGTTGAACGACCTCGAACGTGCGTTGTAGCTGTAGATTTTGATCATGTTGGTGAGCGTCAGCGTGAATCCGGCTATTACCGTCACCACGATTACAGCCACGAGCTGCGCCGTGTCGGATATGTCAAGGTTGGAGAAAATGCTGAGGTCAACGGGGAACGTGAGGTCTTGCAGACTGATAAGCCCGAAGCCCCACATAATCCACCACGGAACCACTATGCCCGTAAGCGCCGCCAACAGAGCGCGGAACGTGAAGCAACGCATCTGTGCGCAGCCGGCTAAAAACACCGGCAGATAGGCCACGAAAGCATATTGGGCCATGGAGCCTGCCGACAGCAGGAAAAACGTCATGAAAATCCGCCGGGTACCCGACCGTGGTTTCTGATACACGGAGTACATTAGCCCCATTGCGCAGAGCACCACCAGTGCCACAAGCATCCCCGAGCTAAGACGGGTGGATATGATGGGACTTGCAGCCTCCATGATGCCGAACACCCCTATGAACAAGATAGACGATGAACGCAGCAGATTGAAGTTGCTGTTGATGAACGCCATCATAGCCATCGTGGCGGCTATCAAGGCAATAGCTCCGATCAGTGAAATCGGGCCGCTGACCGAAGTGGCCGCTCCCATGCCCGTGACAAGTCCTCGGGCTGTGGCAACCGATGGAAGGTTGGCGAAGCCTCCACCTATCAGTATGAACAAGGCTGAGAAGCTCACAAGAATGTAAGCCCCCAATCGGCTGCGGAGCAGCTTGGTCAATATTCGTTCAGTAGGTTTCAGGGTAGGATTCCTTACAGCTTCATTACATCGCGGCCTATGTCGCGGCGGTAATATGCTCCTTCAAATTTTATTTTGTCAACCGATGCGTAGCTCTTGGCAAGAGCTTCTGCAAGGTCTTTGCCGAGAGAGCTGACGGCGAGTACACGCCCGCCCGATGTAACTGTCTGCCCATCGGCGTCAATGGCTGTTCCGGCATGGAACACTGTGCTGTCCGTGACCTGATCCAGCCCCGTTATGACTTTTCCTTTGGGGTAAGAGCCGGGGTAGCCTCCGCTCACCATCATCACAGTGGCGGCTGCCAACGGGCTGTGGCGCAACTCGAGGTCGCCGAGATTGCCTTCGGCGGCAGCTTTCATGAGTTCTACGAGGTCGGAGTCAATGCGGAGCATTACGGCTTCCGTCTCGGGGTCACCCATCCTTACGTTGTATTCGATGACCATCGGTTCTCCTTCCACGTTTATAAGCCCGAGGAATATGAATCCGCGGTATGTGGCCCCTATTTCGGCAAGGCCCTTTATCGTGGGTTTGATTATGCGTTCCTCCACCTTTGCCATGAATGTCTCATCGGCAAACTTCACGGGGCTCACGGCTCCCATGCCGCCGGTGTTCAATCCGGTATCCCCTTCGCCTATGCGTTTGTAGTCCTTCGCCACGGGCAGGATGCGGTAGCCTCCGTTGCCATCGGTCAGCACAAACACTGAGCATTCTATACCCGAAAGAAATTCCTCCACTACCACCGTGGCGCTCGCACCACCGAACATGCCTGAAAGCATGTCGCGCAGACTTTGCTGTGCCTCGGCGAGGTCCTGAATGATAAGTACGCCCTTTCCGGCGGC
Organism: uncultured Bacteroides sp.; assembly: GCA_964487725.1. Classification (GTDB taxonomy): domain Bacteria; phylum Bacteroidota; class Bacteroidia; order Bacteroidales; family Muribaculaceae; genus Paramuribaculum. The sequence goes on from CAZASF010000036.1 coordinate 3,080, forward strand.
CAACCCGTCGGCTTTCAGCACGTAAGGAGGTTTGAGCGTTGACAGGAAATCGCAACCTTCATCGGCCGTGGAGGCTGTAAACGAGCGGTAGCGGGCCGTGGGGATGTTCATGTCGGTCATGAATTTCTTGGCAAAGTCCTTGCTTCCCTCCAGCATGGCACCGGCTTTTGACGGGCCTACTACGAGTACTCCGGGGAGTGCCTCTGTCATATAGTCGCGAATGCCGGCCACGAGTGGATCTTCGTTGCCCACAACTATCATGTCAATGCCGTTATCTTCGGCAAATTTCTTCACGGACTCGAAGTCAAGCGGTTTAAGGGCCACGTTGGTGCCGTATTGTCCGGTGCCTCCGTTGCCGGGTGCTATGAAGAGTGCTTCCGTGAGCGGACTCTGACTTATTTTCCATGCGAGTGCCGATTCGCGGCCTCCTGATCCTAATAAAAGAATTTTCATCTTATTTGTATGTGTGTGAATGATGGTTGTGGTTATTCTGATGTCTTGTCTGTGTCGCCGGGACGTTTCCATCGGCGGCGTGGGCGGAATGTAACTCCGCTTTTGTCCTCTGACAGCGAAGGCTTTCGGCCTATTATGGCTTTAAGAGCATGGACGTTGCGGCGGGCAGCTAATGGATTTTCCGATGCCTCCTCGCGCTCCACGGCTTTGGCAAAGCGGCCCTTGGTGGGACGGTATTTCTCCTCGCCCTTACGGAACGGGCGCTTGTCGCGGTCGCGGCTCTGCTCGCGCTTGCGGCGTTCGGTGACGTTATGGTCCACAGGAGCTGTTTTCAACTGGCCACCCTCCTTGCGGAATGTCTTGTAATCGCCCTCGAATATGACGTATTCGCGAAGCTCGCATTCAAGGGCGCCATTATAGATGGGTTCGCGCACCGATGGTGCAAGGCCTATCTTCTGGAAATACTCCTCGCGGTAGCCTATTATCCATGCGTGATAACCTGTGAACACCTGTTTGAGTTTCTGCCCTATCAGGGCGTAGAGTCCGTCCATATCCTCGGAGCTGATGCGTTCCCCGTAGGGCGGATTGGTGACGAGAACGCCGTTGGCCGGAGCCTCGGTCCATTGTGATAGCGGACGCACCTTGAGGTCAACGTATTTGCCCACGCCCGCGCTCTTTACGTTCTCTGTGGCTATCGCTATTGCTTTGGGCGACATGTCGCAGCCTATTATAGGGAAGTTGACCGAACGTTCGCGCGAGTCATCATTGTATATCTCATCGAAAAGCTCAGCGTTGAAGTCAGCCCACGATTCAAATGCGAAGTGGCGGCGATAGACACCCGGATTTATACCGGCAGCTATCATGGCGGCCTCTATAACAAAGGTGCCTGAGCCGCACATGGGGTCGACAAACGGACAGTCGCCGCGCCATCCGCTCTTGAGTATTATGCCGGCTGCCAGAACCTCGTTGATAGGAGCCTCGGTCTGCGCAACGCGGTAGCCGCGCTTGTGGAGCGATTCGCCCGATGAGTCAAGCGACACGGTGACACGTTCGCCCTGAATGTGGACGTTAATTCTCACGTCAGCATCCTGCAGTCGCACTCGCGGGCGTGAATCAGGCCCGTATTTGTCGCGGAAATAATCAACTATTCCGTCCTTGACACGGTAAGTGACGTAGCGTGAATGGGTGAATTCCTCGGAGTTTGACACCGTGTCAATGGAAAATGTCTTGTCCAGACTCAGTATCGTGTTCCAGTCATAGTCCTTGACCTTTTCGTATAGTTCATCGGGATTTTGTGCCGTGAATTTGTAGATGGGTTTAAGGATTCGCAGGGCTGTGCGGCAACACATGTTGGCCTTGTACAGCATGGCCTTGTCTCCTTCGAAGCTGACCATGCGCCGGCCCGGCTCCACGTTCTCCGCGCCCAGCAAGCGCAACTCCTCGGCCAACACGTCTTCCAGCCCCTGGAAGGTCTTGGCCACCATCTCGAACTTTTGAGTCTGCATCATAATTTCAAAATGTCAATATTCACCACAAAGGTACCGAAATTAATCCATAAATCATTCATCGCGGCGAATTTTCGTTGATTTTGATTGCCGTCTCGCAAAAAAAAGCTAACTTTAACCCCTGAAAACGGCCGTGCTGCTGATTCAGGAAGTTTTCTTACCTTAATTCAACTGAAATAATCTTTTTTACATAAACCAATTTTAAATCATGAGCAATAATTCTAAACAGTGGGGCGCCATTATCATTATGATTGCCCTTTTTGCAATGATTGCCTTCGTGACAAACCTCTGTTCACCTATGGCCGTCATCGTAAAGAATCAGTTCGGTGCCTCTAACCTTGAGGCCCAGATCGGTAATTACGGAAACTTCATCGCCTACCTGCTGATGGGTATACCCTCAGGTATGCTGATTAAGAAATTCGGCTACAAGGCAACCGCTCTTCTCGCTCTCGTAGTGGGTATCATCGGTATTTTCGTTCAGTGGATGAGCGGTTGGGAAAGCATGCAGGGCTGCGCTTTCGCCGTTTATCTCGTGGGTGCGTTCATCGCAGGTTTCTGCATGTGCATGCTCAACACAGTTGTTAACCCTATGCTCAACATCCTCGGTGGTGGCGGTAACAAAGGTAATCAGCTCATTCAGATCGGTGGCGTGTTCAACAGTGCTGCCGCAGTAGCAGTTTACATCATCATGGGTGCTCTCATCGGCGACGCTGCAAAAGCTCATGTGGCTGACGCTACCCCCGCACTCTTCATCGCCGGCGGCATCTTCATCGTTGCTTTCATCGTGATCCTTTTCACCCACATCGAAGAGCCCTCCAAACCCGTTGCCAAGAAAGTGGTCAAAGAAAAAGATCCCTACAGCGCATTCTCTTTCCGTCACTTCAAGCTCGGTATCCTTGCAATCTTCCTTTACATGGGTATCGAAGTTGGTGTTCCCACCTACATCCTCCAGTTCCTCACAGGCGACCCCGCAGCTGCTACTCCAGGTCTCGGCATGGACGCTACCCTCGTTGGTCAGATAGTTGCCGTTTACTGGTTGATGATGCTCATTGGCCGTTTCATCGGCGGTTCCATTGGTGGAAAAGTTTCTTCACGCGCCATGATCACTGTGGTTGCTGTTGCATCTGTAGTCCTTACCGCTTTCGGTATGTTCGCTCCCACCACCTGGACCGTTAATATCCCCGGTATCGACTGGGCCAACGTAAGCGTTGCATGGGCTGAAGTTCCCGTAGGCATCTTCGCATTCATCCTCATCGGTCTCTGCACCTCAGTTATGTGGGGCGGAATCTTCAACATGGCTGTTGAAGGACTTGGCAAATACACCGCCATTGCTTCCGGTGCATTCATGACAATGGTGTTCGGTTGCGCCGTGATGCTCGCCATCCAGGGCTGGGTTGCTGACCTCACCGGTTCTTACCTCGTAAGCTACTGGGTAGTTCTCGCCTGCGCCGCCTACATCCTCTTCTACGCCCTCATCGGTTCGAAGAACGTCAACACCAACATCCCCGTTGAGGAAGCCGAAGAAGCAACCGCTCTTCAGGACGCCATCTAATCCTCCTCCATTAGTAAACATACAGTCCGGGACCGCCATCTGCGCGGCCCGGACTTTTTTCAGTTCCACCCCTATGGCGGGAGGCTTCTTAATGAATATTAGTTGCGTCTGCGGGCGAGGGTGTCGGGAAGGGACTGTATGTTGTAGATGGTCCAGCGTTGGGAGGCGAGGCCGCGCGCTCTGCGCTGATTCCCATCGGGAACAAGTTCCTTGATTCTCCTCTCAACGGAGTCTGTCAGCCGCTCCTGCGAACGATAAACGGCGTAAGCCTGTCGACGCACGGAATATGGCAGCTCATCATTTGAAAATGTACGGGCCAGCCCCGTGATTATTCCGTCAGTAGTCTCTATCACAGTCTTGTCAAAGTCATTTCTTGAGAATATCCCTGCATACTTAGCCTCGGCAAGACTGACGCCGTAGCGGTTGCGAATAGTGTCGGCCGGCGGAATGGGAATGCCCGGGATAATCTCATCGTTGGGTTGTGGTTCCGATGGATTCTTTGTTTTCTCCTCCAAGACTTTGTTTTGCGCGGGCTCTACAGCTACTTCCTCCGAGGGTGTTGATAATGGAGTTACTGTGATAGGAGTTATGGAGTCTGTTTCGATGGGTAATTCCGGCGTGGCGTCGGACTCGAGCGAGGCGTGACGGTGAGAGATGATTACTGCTGTAGCGACTGATATTACTACTCCCGCTGTGATGGCGCATGCTACTACGAATAGTTTGCGCCTGCTTATCAGCGTATAGTATCTGCGAGATATGCCGGAGGCGTTACTGATTTTGCCTTGGGTAAGCTCGTCTGACATAGTCCTGACTGGTCGACACCTGACAGAGGGAACTATTGGAAGAAATTCTGACAGTATGACTCCCAACGCGTATAAATCACGTTGATTTGGCGAAATGTCGGTGCCATCGGGAACGTATCTGTTAGTGCCGCCTGCAAGGCGAAAAAGATAGTACTGTTCGGAGTCAGAAAATCCGAAATCTATGATTTTAAGTCGGTCTGTTGCGGGGTCGTAGATTATGTTGTCAGGTTTGAGGTCAAGATGAGCTATTCCGCGGGCATGGATATGGGTCAGCCCCTCAGCCAGTTTGCTAATGATACTATCAACGGCCGTTGCAGGCAATACTTCTCCAACGGCCATTAACTCTCTCAATGTTTGGCCCGGAGCGTACTCATAGACAATTGATTCGCCCAAGTCCGGAAGGTTGATGAAATCATAGGCAGTGGCAGTGTAGGGCGAGTCAATTGAAATTGCTATGTCATATTCTTTGCGGAGAAGGGCAATTGCGGTGGCGTTTCCTCGAAAATCCTCCTTTAGAGTCTTGATAACGAACGTCCTGCCGTGACGTCGGGCCGTGAAAACGCGGCACACCCCGCACTCCGAGATGTACATTGGCCTGAAGTCATGATAGCTCTCTTCGGCCTGGTATGGGGTTTCTGAGCCCGGCGAATTGAAGAATCCGGACTCCTCAGCATTGATCATCTTACGGCAAAGATACTATTTTTTTGGCAGAGGAATGAAACGTAGGGTCTGTATGCCGTTTTTATTCCCGGAGGAATATTGGCCGAGCGATTCCCCATTGAGCGTTACGTTGGTAACAGTCATGGGCATTCCCTTGGTGAAAATAAGAGCCGAGAATTGGGTGCCTAAACCGAGTTTTGAACTCTCCACCTGACGGACCACGTAGTTGTTATTGCCTAAATACTCCGCAACCATGCGTCGACCCGGGTGCCATGTCAGTTCCACGCAGTCGCCCGGAATCAAATTTGACGATAAAATAGTGTTGGAGTTGATAAAACCGCTCTCCACACGGTTAAGACGCATAAGTTGGGCCACGTAGCCGCGCCAGTCAGTATAGCCGATAAATCGGGAGAGGGTGTTGAGAGTGGAATATGATCGGGAAGACGTATCGGTTACGTAGGCCCACAGACGTTTGAGCGTTGAAATGCTCGGCGCCTCGTTCATCGCTTTGCTTATCTCAAGATACAGGAAATTGAAGTCAGAGGGTGTCACAATCGGACGCCCGACACGCTCCTCAATGTCATGTCTGAGGCACTCTATATAATATTGTTTGTCTTCTGATGGATTCGTCTCCATAAATCATTTCAATCTCTTGGTTCACAAAATTACAAATAATAGTTTATTTTGAACCCTCGTGAACCATAATGAACCATTTTGAAACGCTTTGGACGAGGATGATTGATGAACATTACATAATTTTGCCTGTAAATCAACTAAACATACACAAATGAAGATGACCAATCATATCAAAACTGTGCTGGGCATGTTTCTGCTCGCATCGCCCGGCTTTTTCCCGGCATTGGCTGACAATCCCGCTGAAGACATTGATTTTGAAGCCTGTTACATTTTTGAGTCAAGAAAAGTTGTTGACAAAGCAAAGCTCGATGCCATGTTGGCCGACTCGCTTGCCCATGCCCGCGAGCAACTGACAACAAGCAAAAACGTTGTTGATAGCATGAATGCTCTGATGAATCTGCGTGGCAAACAGATTCCGTCTGAGTACATGCCCATTGCAACGCGTATATTGCAGAAAATGCAACGCAGCTGGGACAAGGATGCTAAAAAAGTGGCTGCTGATCTGGAGAAAGGGAAGCTCAACAAAGCCGCGGGCAATACAATCACCAAGATTTCGAATAAATATTATCAAGAGGCGGTAAAATGGAATAAAATTATTGAGCGTGCCAACAGTATCGGGTCTGCCAGAGTGTTCAATATAAAGGATGAGCCGTACTTGATAGTGATAGACACGCTTGAAAACCAGAATGGACGGGAGTGGCTCTACCGTAACACAGATTATTATAGAATAGAAGATCATGATAGAGCCGTGGTTAACAGTGGATGGGAGTGGATTGATAAGGAACACGGAAGCGAGGCCCATTATCCTACATACGCAAGCATATATGAATCGCATCCTGAATTTTATGTTAAGGAGAGCGGTCAACTTGTTTTCAACAAGGACGGAGAACTTTTATTTGTACTTGCTAGTGGCCGTTCGGGCGCCCCATCGCGCGGGGAGCTTATTAAGACAATGTATGATGCCGATGCCTACGGAATCAAGAAAGAGGGAGCTGCGGTGCGTCACAAGATTATGGTTTCAGCGGGGCTTGAGAAGATGACGGCGGCAGAAAAAGCGAGGTCCGATAGATCGACAAAGGCTTTTCTCGGAGCACTTGGCGCAGTAGATAGGGCTAACCGCACCACGCGCCGTTACGGGTCTTCAAGCACTAAATCTTTTAATGCTCAAATTAATGCATTAAACGCTCTCTCTAAAGCAGGCGGTGGGAAAAAAAGCGCAGCCGAGTCAAAGGCTGAGTCTGTGGCAAATGCATGGACTGCTCAGATAGATAAAGACTGGAATGACCGTTTTGACCACGCATATAAGATGACGCGCGTGTCACCCACATCAATACGCTATCTCTATGTTGACAAGGATGGTGTCCCTACCCATGCGCTTTTGCATACGTGGAAGGCAACCGGAAAGTTTGAGGCGAAATGGTCAGTAAAACTGGAACTGTTAAATGAAACCAAGTCGCTCTTTGACTCTACGATAAAGCCCTCCGAAGATTAATCGGAGGAGAGGGCCTACACTCCAACTCCTAAACTCGCTGAAGACGAAACCGCGGTATCAGATGAGAAGATCTACACATCTGTTGAGCAAATGCCCGTATATCCCGGCGGAGATGCGGCTCTGATGGCTGATGTTTCTAAACTTATTCAGTATCCTTCGGCTGCAGCGCAAAACGGGATTGAAGGCAAGGTTACCATTATGTTTGTTGTGTCTAAAGATGGTGATGTAGGCGAGGTGAAGGTTGCCCGTGGCAAGGATCCGTTTCTTGATGCGGAGGCAGTACGTGTGATAAAATTGATTGATAAAAAATTTACTCCGGGCAAGATGAACGGAAAGCCGGTCAATGTCTGGTATTCTTTGCCCGTGACATTCAGATTACCCAAATAAAACTACACAATAAATAATTATAAAAATGGAAGAAACTTACACTAATTCATCAAAAGTACGCTATGTATTACTCGGCGTAGGACTGCTATGTTTGGCCCTTGCTATTTTGACAGGTTTCAAATGGTATGATGCTGAATTCGACTATCTGTTCGGCACAATAAGATATTGTCTAGGATTCGGCTTTCTTGCGTTCATTCTTATTCTTGGCTCGTCATATATGGGAGGCGAGAACCGTAAGGGTCATATCTATCTTAACAGTAATGGAGAGCTGGATATGGCAACTCCCCGCCGATATGAGAAACTTGACAAGCCGGTGTTGGCCCGCTTTTTTGGTCGCACTAACTCATTCATGGGCACAACAATAAAGTCTTTTGACTATGCCGATGGCTGTGTCACAGTGGAGAACACCAAGGGAGACGTGATTTCCGGACCGCTTTCGAATTTGACATTTAAGTTCAACACAGACAAGAATAAGGGTATCTATTTTTATCAGCTGACGGATTCAGAAGGCAATAGGATTAAGTTCCATAAGAACAATGCCACTCTTGAAGATAAAGAGTGGGATGACATTGCAATGATTCTGGATAATTGTGGCACAGTCAAGGAGGGAAAGCTCTCGAAGATTGCCAACAAAGCCACAAAAGTTGTTGAAGCGGTCCAGAATTTTGACGCGTCGGAGATTGTTGGTTCAACTGTTGATGCCGCTCAAAACGCTTCGGCTTTATTTGCCAAGAGAGACGGCTATATAGCCAGGACGATGTATAAGAAGTATAAGGACGAAATTGAGAATCCTGACGCTGATAAATCCTTCTCAAAAAGTGAAAAGGGCATCCTATGGGTTGTCGGAGGCATCGTTGGAATATATATTCTTATAGTGCTTATCTTGAATCTGATAAATTTCCCGGCTTGGCACAGTGATAAGACTGACACGGATGATTATAACATTGAAGCAGCAGCCATAGAAGAAGCAATAGACGCGGATGATGAGTATGTAACCGATGAAACGGATTACAGTGTAGAATCGTCATCTATGGGGAGTGCATCAACCTTGACCGGCACAATAGCTGGCTCTGACGTCATTATGGAGATAGTAGTGGATGGGCGAAATGTTTACGGGCGTTACAGATATAAGAAGATCACACCTCCATCGTGGCTTGAATTTGAGGGTGAGACTTATTCCGGCTATGTGGAGTTCGAGGAGCGTAATGATGCCGGCGAAGTTACGGGAACATACCAGTGCGACCTGATGATGGACAGTAACGGCGATTTGCAATCGTTGACCGGAACCATGACCAACTACAAGGGCAAGACCTACAAGGTCAATCTCCACGCCCAATGATTTGAGAAAAGTTTTTTGTCCTTGAATAATAAAGTCGTCAGAGCTTGGCAACAGGCCCTGACGATTTGTTTATACCCATAAAAATGTAGTCTAACCACACTTTTATCCTCATAAAAATGTAGTAAAACCGCATTTTTATCCCCATAAAAATGTGATAAAACCAGATAAAGTGTTGTACTGTAAAGAATTAATAATAATGAGCTATCAGTAGTAGAGGATGAGGCCGGTGGAGAAGGGGCGGAAGTGGGGCTGGTTGGCGCCTTTTAGAACGGTTTGGGGCGAGTAACGGACGTAGAGATTAAGTCCCCACCCTATTTTGGCCAGAGCTATGAAATCAACGGAGAAACGGCGGTGGCCTATGTGGTTGCTCTTCATTTTCACTTTGTTACCATCGGCATCGGTCCACTCCGTAAGCAGACTGCCGTGGGAGCTATAGTTGAGCACTGCACCTGCCGACATGAAGAACTTCGAGCCGTCAATTGTGCGTAGCGGAAACGCTTGCCCCCATAACACGGGGACTCCCATACTGAAAACTTTAAGACGCGACCCGTGGGCAGTCACTCCTTCGGGATAAGGGGCTATGGCTACGCCTCCGTCGTCGGTGGTAACGAAGCGGGTTGCGCCTGTGGAGATCCTGTAGTTGCGCCAGTCAAAGCCGAAGCCAATTGAAATTTTGGAATTTTTTGACGGCAAGGTGTAATTGAGCGAAAACATGTTGAGCCACGACACTTCAAGCGACTTACCCATCTCCAATCCCGTGCCGTCGGGCTGTCCTACTGAGCTGATCCATCCAATACCGGGTCCACCGAAGCATAGGTCCCAGTTGCTCGTAGGGCTTATCTCGTGGCCGATAGTCGAGTGCCACTTGCGCTGCTCAAGTGTTACGGGCCCATCGAAACTGCGTGATATAAGTTCGGAAATGCTATCACCATTTTCATTCCTGGTAATCTTTATGGCGGCTCCGGATGGGCTTTCGGTTATCACGAGGCGGGATGCATTGTGAACATTCGATATGGTGTCAGGACGGTTGCCGGCCGACGCTTCGTGGCCTGACAGAAGAATTGCTGCGATTAGAAGTATATTGAGTTTCATTGCGTTGTTGAGTGTTAGTTTGTTATAAACCGATCATCATGCCTATGGACACGGATTGCACGTCGGGGCCAAAGCGATGTTTGAACAGCTTTACGGGCGACCATCGTGTATAGGCTGCGAATACTCCGAAGTCGCCTATGGCGAATGTGAATTCCGGAGTGAAGATGCGTTGGTGAAGGCCTTCTATTTTGACTGTATGCTTTGAGTCAGCGTCTTTCCATACCGATTTTCCCTTTGCCGCCACGTTGAGGTTGAGTGAGGCTGCCAGTTTGAAACCGAATGAATTGTGGATACGCTGCCGCCAGTAAATGGGGAATTGCAGATTCCCTACCACTAAATGTGACCTCACGTCAACGGCTCCTTCAGGGGCGTGGTTAAGAGTGAAGGTGTCGCCGTCAAGACCCACGGTGGTTGCCCTGCGGATGAGAAATCTTCTGATTCCGAAACCGAATCCCATTCCGAATGAGGCTGATGATCTGGCGGGGGTGTAACGGTAGCCCAATAGCTCACTGATACCGTATTCAATGGATGTGCGGATGCAACCGGGAGTGTTGTAGGGGATAACTGCACCTATGTAAATTCCGGTGACTCCGGTGGTTTCACGTCGGGGTTTTGATTTTGGAGCCTGGTCAAACGTGAAAGGAAGTGATATTTTAGGAGTAGTGCTGCCTTTGTCGTCTTGGGTTATGGAGTAAGAGAAGCGGTATGTCGGGTCCGAGGCGGTACCGATAACGTTGACAGTGGTTTTCCCCGCAGTCTCTGTTACTGTGACTTTGTTGGGGTTGTTGATGATAGCCACTGTGTCGGGGGCGATAGGTTCGTCGGCCAAAGCGGAAAGAGTTGCGGCTACGACAAATGTAATGATAGTAAGGCGTTTCATATATATTATTTCATCATTTGTTTCACTTGGTCTTCGGAGGCTTTGCCTTCGATATATAGCAGGATAATCTTGTTGTCGCCTGACAGATTGCCGTTAAGATACAGGATGTAGCGGTTGCGCGAGTTGACCGGCGCCAGACGGTAGAATCCGTAGTAGAGGTGTCCTGCCTTGTAGCGTACCTCCTTGCTGACGGCACGGCTTCCGTCCTTTGCCACAAGCCTCTCTATCACTGCGCCTAACTCGGGATGTCCGCTGAAAGTGATGGAGTGGTAGAGATCAATCTTCACCTTGTTGAGGTGTCCGTTGTTGAGGATTGTCTCCGATGCTCCCTTCATGTCGCGGTAATTGTCGGCAAACATTTGGTCGATGTTTAATCCGGTTTGGGCTGATGCGATTGCTGCCAGCATCAAAGCCATGAGAGTCAGTATCTGTTTCATAATCCGTTGATTGCTGAAGATAGTGCGTTAAGGTCAGAGTCTATATCGTCACTGATATCCGCCGATGCTTCTCCAAGAAGGCTCAGGTCAGCGTTGACAATTGACATAACTTCTTCCTGATTGTCAATTCGGTGGCCGTCAACGTAGGCCAGATAGTCCGGTTGCGCTATTGGCCTGGCAAATAGCGAAGCGAGAACGACGATAATAGCCGCGGAGGCTGCTACTGATGCTATTGCGGCATATAGCGGACGCCGGCTGCGGCGTTGCGGTATGGTGTCCGGCGATATTGCGGCGAAGCTCATCACGGCCCTTGCCTCATCGAACTCCGATCCCTTCAATTCAGGGTCGGCCAGAAGAGTGCGGAGGCGCTGCTCCTGCCCGAGAGTGGTGAGCCCTTCGAAATAAAGGGCTATCAGCGAGCGTGCTTCGTGGGTTTTGTTAATGTCGGTCATATTCATGGTGTCATTGTCTGTTTCTGAATTGGGAAAGATACGTTTGCCTTACTGAGCGGCGGGCGCGGCTGAGAATCAGGCGTATGTTTGGCTCGGAGAGGCCGGTGCGCGCTGCTATGGCATCGAATTCGAATCCGTCGCGATCACGCATTATGAGAATCATGCGGTCGCGTGGGGAGAGGCATCGGTCTATTACCCGGCTGACATCATCATACAGATCCATGGCTCGCTCCCGCTCATCGTCAGGGTACTCAGCCTGATACTCGTCAATGGATTCCGTTGCGCGCTGTGATCGCAGGGCGTCAATGCAAGTGTTGCGCATCGCGGTGATGACCACGCCTTCGGCCGGATCCGAGTGGCGGCTCCAGAGCTTTACGAATGTGTCCTGCATTGCGTCAAGAGCCTCGTCGCGATTGCCGAGCAAACGCCTGCCTACCGCCATCAGGCGGGGCGAGAGCCTCTGAAAGAGGTCGGTCAGCGAGTTGTCAGTCTTTGGCAGTGTCATCTTTCTCTGCGGTGTTACATCTTCAATACGTAAGGCAACGGGCAGTTGCAACAAAAAACGAAATTTTTTTGCTGAAAAAAGTTTATGGGTGTCGGGGAATGGTCAGAGCTGGTCAAGGGCGCGGGCCAACTGGTCGGGGCATGATGTGGCTTTATCGCGGCAACGTATTCCCCGCAGACGCTCTTTTGCATCCTCCACTTTCATGCCTTTCACCAATGCCGCTATGCCCTGCAGATTACCGTGACATCCGCCTGTGAAGCGGATATCGCCGATTGTCATTGTCGCGGGATCATATTCAATTTCAATGAGTTTCGAACATGTGCCTGACGTTGTATAGTGTACTTTTTCCATTTGCTAAATAATTAAGGCTCTACAGATGTTATCACATATTTAGATGAGCCGCGCCATGGGAGTGTGGCGTAGAATTTCTCATATCTCAGATTGACGGGGATGTTTGTGCCCTGATATTGCTGCAGTTGGCGAGCAAGCTGATCGGATGTTATGGAGAAGTTTTCAGGATATGAGTATATTTTAGTTGTGTCGGCGACTGATTCGGCCGAGACGGCTTGAACCTCGTAGGTTTTGAATATTATGCCGCGCTTTTCCACGTTGACTATGTAGCACTTCATCGTTGCATCTTCCACGTAGGGGTTGAAGTAGCGCACGTAAAATGCTCCGCCGAGTATTATTATGCCTATCAGGATTGTCCAGATAAGTATTTTGCGCCCGCGGTGGTGATGCTTCTTCGGCTCCTGTGATGGCGTGGATTCCGGACGGTTATCGGATGATTCACGGTTCCCACCGAAATCAATTACGTTTGCCCCGTTGTCCTGAGTGGATGAAGCCGAAGGCGCGTCTTGTTTTTCATCGGAGAGGAAATAATCTGGTCTGTCGTCGTCAAGCATTTTGTTTGGATTTTGATTTGTGGCGCCGTCCTATGGCGATAGATATGAATGTGAAGAGACCGAGGGCTATGAGAAGAAGAGTCTGTGTTCCCATGACGAGATTGGCGAATGATGTGGAGAGGTCGCGTGTCAGTCCGGGAATGCCGGCGGAGAAGAGGCTTATGCCGAATATGAGAGCCCACTGCCAAGGGCCTATGCCGCCGTTGGACGGTACTCCCATGGAGAGGCTGGTAAACACGAAGCATACAAGGGCTGCGATTACGCCGTGATTCTCTATCATTCGGGCTGTTTCGGGGAAAGCGAAGAAAGCAAGATATAGCTGGGAGAAATAGCATCCCCAGAGTGCAACGGTCAGAATAAGCCAGCGGAAGCGCCCCGGCATGGTGGCCACGGCTGCGAACCCGTCCCAAAGACCTTTGCCGAAGTTAAGGATGGCTTTGACCACGCGATTGTTGCGGCAGCGGGCGAAGAAAAACCATACGGCAGCGATGACGAGGATTACGGCTACCCATGTCAGCGGTGATGTGATCACAGCGCGAAGTGCAAGATAGCTTTCGCGGTTCTGCATCAGATATTCCGTCAGTTGCTGTCCGGCCAGGATGAAAGTGATGAGTGTCAGAGTGGCCACGGTAACAGTATCGGCCAGACGGTCGGCTACCATGGAGCCAAACACTTTGTCAAACGGAGCGCCCTGACGCTGGGCAATGTATCCCGTGCGCCATAACTCGCCGAGGCGGGGGAACACGAGATTGACCGCGTAGCATCCGAAGATGCTCAGCACAACAGGATACAGTCCAATCTTTATGCCTATCCCTTGAAGCTGAATGCGCCAGCGCATTGCCCTTATCACGTGGGAGAAAGTGCTGAGCCCCAATGTGAACCATATCCACTTCCAGTCACATTTCTCGCGTATGGTTTCGAGCATCGATCCTATATCCTGATTCCGGAACAGAGTCCAGCACAAACCTACTGTCACCACGAGCGGAACGCCGTAGCGGAGCAGCTTTTTAAGCCAGGTGTCTTTTGACGCCTGTTTTGCCGGGTCGGATGCTGATTCTGAGTTCATACCGCAAATATAACAATTATTTTTCAAATCTGTTTCAACCTGTTGCGGAGCAGGTCCATGAACTGGTAGTTCTTTAGCCCCCAACGGGGATATATCAGAAGATTATCAGGGGATTGTGACACGAACCGCTCGATGGCGATATCGGGCCGCAGCCTGCGTATAATCCGGCAACAGAGCGCGATATATTCCTCGGCGTCCCAGCGAGGTATGTCGAGCTCGCCGTTTTCAACCTGTTGGGCCAGACGCGTGCCCCGGATGAGCTGAAGCTGATGGCACTTGATTATATCGACGGGCAGCCGATTGACGGCATCGATCGTGGCCATTATGTCATTCTCCGTCTCACCAGGCAAGCCGTTGATAAGATGAAGCCCAACGGGAATGCCGGCATCGTGGACACGCCTGACAGCATTGGCTGTGTCGGCCCATGTATGGCACCTGTTCACGGTGCGTAGCGTGGCGTCATTGGCTGTCTCGGCTCCGAACTCTATCATGACGAAACTACGGGTCGACAGCCGGGTCAGTTCCTGAAGTAAGTCATCAGGCATGCAGTCAGGCCTCGTGCCTATGATAATCCCATCGATGTCATCGACTGACAGCGCCTCGTCAAACATTGTCATGAGAGCAGGAGTGGAGGCGTTGGTCGCCGTATAACTTTGGAAATAGGCAAGGTAGCGCATGCGGGGGTATTTCCTTGCAAAAAACGCCTTGCCGCGCTCAAGTTGAGCGGTTACGGGGAGTGGTGAGGATGAAAACGCAGGTGAAAATGACTGGTTGTTGCAGTAGGTGCAGCCTCCGCGCCCAATCTTCCCGTCGCGGTTAGGGCAGGATAGTCCGGCGTTGACAGTCAGTTTCTGCATTTTGCCCGGAAAATAACGGGCCATGAATGCCGCGAAATCATCGTGTCCAAGCAGTCCGCTCATAGACGTGTTGTCCTGTCGGAAAGCATAAGGTCAAACACTGTCATTGCCGCCATTGCCTCAACAACGGGAACAGCCCGAGGAAGCACACATGGGTCATGACGACCACGGGCTTTCAGCACAGTGGCCTCACCGGTGTCTGTGACAGTGGGAACTTCGCGCAGCAGGGTGGCTACCGGTTTGAATGCCACGCGGAAATATATATCCTCACCGTTGGAAATTCCGCCTTGGATTCCGCCTGAGTGGTTGGTTATAGTGTGAATGCTCCCGTCAGGGGCCGTGGTGAATTCATCAATCATCTCGCTTCCGAGACCTCCGCACCCGTCGAATCCAAGTCCGTAGTCAAAACCCTTGGCTGCCGGAATAGAGAGCATGGCGGCGGCCAGACGACTCTGGAACTTGTCAAATATCGGTTGGCCGAGACCGGGGGCCACGCCACTTATCACACACGTGATTATTCCGCCGACGGAGTCGCCGGCCGATTTCACTCTGCCTATAAATTTTGACATTTCCGTAGCCGTTGGGGCGTGGGGGCATCGCACATCGTTGTCGTAGACCGAGTCAAGATTGAGCGAATTGTAGGAAACGGGGACTGAGATGTGACCAACGGTGGATGTGTAGGCTCTGACGGTTATTCCTCTGAGCAATAATGCCTGACGGGCAAAAGCGCCGCCAACAACCCGTGCCGCAGTCTCGCGGGCCGATGCCCGTCCTCCTCCGCGATGGTCGCGTATGCCATATTTTGCAGTGTATGTGAAATCAGCATGGGAAGGGCGGAAAGCATGGCGCATTTCCTCGTAGTCGCCTGAATGTTGGTCGGTGTTGCGGATTATGAATCCGATTGGCGTCCCTGTGGTTATCCCTTCGGTGATTCCGGAGAGAATTTCCACTTGGTCAGCCTCCTTGCGAGCGGTAACAATGGCCGATTGGCCGGGACGCCGACGGTCAAGTTCGCGCTGCACCTCCGTGAGGTCAACTTCCATTTCGGCAGGCATGCCGTCAATAATCCCTCCGAGTGCCGGCCCATGGGACTCGCCGAACGTGGTGAGCCGATATATGTTGCCGAATGTGTTCATGATTCCACCTCCTGACTGTCAGATTCCGTTGCTATATCGGCAAGCTTACCCCCTACATAGTCAATCAGCTGCTGTGGGTTGATTTCAAATTGCATTCCTCTCACTCCCGCGCTCACATATATCTTATCGAAATCGGCGGCAGTGGAATGAAAAAAAGTGGGGAACGGCTTCTTCATGCCTATGGGAGAACAACCGCCACGTATGTAACCGGTCAGGGGAAGCAACTCTTTCATGGGAATTAGGTCGGCCTTCTTGTCGGCGGCAGCTTTGGCCGCTTTCTTCAGGTCGACCTCACAGTTGCCGGGCAGAACGCAGACGAAATAGCCGTTGCGGTCGCCTTTAAGAACGAGTGTCTTGAACACCCGGCGGATATCTTCGCCAAGGGATTCGGCCACATGTGATGCGGCCAGATTGTTCTCGTCAACCTCGTAGGGGATGAGCCGGTAGGGAATTCCGGCCTTGTCAAGCAGGCGCGCTGCATTGGTCTTCGGTGTTTTAGTAGCCATGAGAGTAGCCATTTAAGGGATTCTACTGCAAATATAGTTTCTTTTGTCGGAACAATTGTAATGATGACTGCGTTTTTAAACTGAAATTAATTTTACCGTTACACTACGTTGTTATTATGAAAAAACTACTCATCGCGCTTGTCGCCGTCATGGGACTATGCGCATCTGCTAAAGCGCAGAACGCTAATTTTACATTTGGCTATGGAGGCTACACACTTATGGACGCATGTGACTATCATGACGATATAGGAAATGTGAAGACAGCCTGGGGTGCTCTTAATCTGGGCGTCAATTTCAAAGTGCTTCCCAATTTCTGGCTCGGCCCATCGTACACGTTCTCCAGCTCGCAGTTCAAACACAGCGATACTGATTTGTACTACCACGTGATTATGCTCAATGGTCGTTATGACTACTATAAAAACAGCATGGTTACTATGTATGCCCACGTAGGTCTCGGAGTTGACATCACCCATATCGCGTTTGAGAACGAAACTGTCAACAAGGGCTATTTCGCTTATCAGATTTCTCCCATAGGTGTGGATTGTCCGCTGACCCGCTCGTTCACATTGTTCGGAGAACTCGGATTCGGAGCACAGGGATTGCTGCAGGTAGGTGGCCGCATTAATTTTTAAAGACGCAACGCTATGACTGACCGGTTATCCTACGAGGAGAAGAAAGAGTTGCCCGATTCGGTGTTCGGACTTCCCGAACGCAGGGAATATCCCATGCCTGACGCCGCTCATGTCAGGGCTGCGGAGTCATACTTCCGCTATTGCCCGGAGGACCTGAAACCGAAGCTTGCCAAGGCTATATTGCAGCGGGCCAAGGAATTCGGCGTTGATGTGGAAAGCCCTACGGTTCTGGCTTACGCCAAATAACCGGCAGCTACGATTGACAGAGAAATGATACGGAGTATCCGTGCGGAAAGCCATCCGCGCGGATACTCTTTGTTTGGACGTTTGTCAAATGGACGAAAAATTGTAATTTTGCACAGATTATATAGTTTTTCCATAAAATTTGACAGATGAACATAGCCATAGTTGGTGCCAGCGGTGCCGTTGGACAGGAATTTCTCCGCGTACTTGATGAACAGAACTTCCCAATCGAAAATCTGAAACTGTTCGGATCCAAACGCAGCGCAGGCCGTACATATAAGTTTCGCGGCAAGGACTACGTGGTCAACGAATTGACCCACAACGCCGATGATTTTAAAGATATCGACATAGCGTTTACCTCTGCCGGAGCAGGAGTGTCAAAGGAATATGCGCCGGTTATAACCGCTCATGGGGCTTTGATGATTGACAATTCCAGCGCCTTCCGCATGGATGAGGATGTGCCTCTCGTGGTTCCGGAGGTCAATGGCGATGATGCTTTCAACACCCCGCGCCGAATCATAGCAAATCCCAACTGCACCACAATACAAATGGTTGTGGCTCTTAAACCGATAAATGACCTCAGCCCTATCCGCAGAGTTCATGTAGCGACGTATCAGGCCGCCAGTGGTGCCGGCGCAGCTGCCATGGACGAGTTGGTCAACCAGCATGCTCAGTTGCATAACGGCGAAGAGGTTACAGTCGACAAGTTTGCATATCAGCTCGCCTATAATGTGATTCCCCAGGTTGACATATTCATGGACAATGGTTACACCAAAGAGGAGATGAAGATGTTCAACGAAACGCGCAAAATCATGCATTCTCCCGATATAAAGGTGAGTGCCATGTGCGTGCGAGTTCCCGTAATGAGAGCCCACAGCGAGTCAGTGTGGGTAGAGACTGAGCAGCCGCTTGAACTCGATGCCGTCCGCGAGGCTTTCGCTAAAGCTGAGGGTCTCGTGGTTGTCGACAATCCGGCTGAAAAGAAATATCCCATGCCGCTCCATGCCGCAGGATCCGATCCTGTCTATGTAGGCCGTCTGCGCAAAGACCTTGCCGATCCAAACGGGCTGACATTCTGGGTTGTCGGCGACCAGATAAAGAAGGGTGCCGCCCTCAACGCCGTACAGATAGCCCAATATATTCTCGCCCATAAGAAATAACAGTTTCCGATGACAGCGGCACTCGCCATACCTGCCACTCACCCGCTTGTGTCGTCGCCGGTACTAATCTTCCTGATAGTGCTGGCGGTGATTCTCATTGTGCCGCTGGTGCTCAACCGGGTCAAGATTCCCCATGTGATAGGGATGATTATAGCCGGTATGGCACTTGGCCCATACGGGTTCAACGTTCTCGCACGCGACATGAGTTTTGAGGTGTTCGGTCAGGTGGGACTGCTCTACCTCATGTTTCTGGCGGGCGTGGAGATAGATATGTACCACCTTAAGCGCAACCTGCGCCGGGGTGTGGTGTTCGGACTGTTCACGTTCATAGTGCCCCTTGCCATAGGTGCGGCTTCGGGACTTTTGTTCCTGAAGTTCGATTTCCTCACATCAATGCTTTTGGCATCCATGTTTGCTGCCCACACGCTATTGGCCTATCCTATAGTGTCGCGTTTTGGACTGACCACCAACCGGGCTGTTGTCATAGCCATTGCCGGAACTATTTTCACGGTGCTTGGCTCACTTATGGTTTTGGCCGGGACGGTGAGCGTGGCGCGCTATGGCGAATTCAGCGTTTTTACCATACTTAAACTGTTTGCCGGACTGATAGTATACTGCCTTGTGGGTGTTTATGCCTATCCGCGTGTGACCCGTTGGTTCTTCCGGCGCTATAACGACTCGATAGCTCAGTTTGTCTACATTCTCGCCATGGTGTTTCTGGCGGCCGAAAGTGCAGTATGGATAGGAATAGAGAGCGTTTTCGGAGCGTTTTTTGCAGGAATCGTGCTCAACCGTTTCATCCCGGGTCGTTCGCCCTTGATGGGGCGAATAGAGTTTGTGGGCAATGCACTGTTTATCCCGTATTTCCTTATCGGAGTGGGGATGCTTATTAATGTCAAGGCCCTTTTTGCCGGATGGGACGCTCTGTATGTGGCTTTGATAATGAGTATTACGGCGATGGCCGGCAAGTGGCTCGCAGCGTTTTTTACGCAGAAAACCTTCCGTATGCTTCCAGTGGAGCGTTCGGTTATGTATCAGCTTTCCAATGCCCACACCGCAGTTGCACTCGCGGTTGTCACCATAGGTTACCGCATGGGCATTTTCAATGAGGCCGTGCTTGACGCCACGGTGGTCATGATTCTCGTCACATGTACAGTGTCGTCAATCGGAACGGCACGTGCGGCGCAGCGACTGAAGCTTCTGACAATGTCAAATGTCCCTGTCATTGACCCCGAACAACTCAAAAAAGACAAGGAACGGGTCAACACTCTCATTCCAATTGTCAACCCAATGACCGCGCCTGAATTGGTGAGCCTCGCAATCATGATGCACAATGTGAAGCCCGGAGGACACAACCGGTTCTATGCGCTCCATGTGCGCAATGATAACTCGGCCTCGTCAAGGTCGATGGGACAGAGATCGCTCGATGTGGCCGAACAGACGGCTGCGAGTGTTGACGTGCCACTGCAACCTATTGAACGTTACGACCTTAATTTTGTGACCGGTGTACTGAACACCATGGAGGAGCGTGACATAAACGAAGTGGTGATAGGTCTTCACCGCCGAAACACTGTTATCGACTCCTTTTTCGGGGAGAAACTGACGCGAC
Organism: uncultured Bacteroides sp.; assembly: GCA_964487725.1. Taxonomy (GTDB): domain Bacteria; phylum Bacteroidota; class Bacteroidia; order Bacteroidales; family Muribaculaceae; genus Paramuribaculum. The sequence continues at coordinate 23,387 of CAZASF010000036.1, forward strand.
TCCTTAAGTCGACCTACCGCATGGTGGTCATTTCGCGGTTCTATATTCCTGTCAACACCGTCAGACGGCTCGTGGTGGCTGTTCCTGACAAGGCTGAATTTGAAACCGGATTCGTGCGTTGGGTGAAATGCATAGGAAATTTAGGATTGCAACTCGGGTGCCTCACGGTGTTCTTCACCTCCAAGTCAACCCGGAGAGCCATAGAGGCAGTGCTGAAACAACGCGGATTCAACATTCGTCATGAGTACAGAATAATGGACTCGTGGGATGATATAGTGCTGCTGGCAAATAAGATAATTGACGATGACCTGTTTGCGGTTGTGAGTGCGCGTGTCACTTCCGTGTCATATAACCCCGGCATGTCATCGCTTCCGGAGTTCCTGCAAAAGTATTTCGGCCACAACAATCTAATGGTGATTTATCCGGAACAGTTTGGCGAGGAGGCCACAGTTCCCACCATGGGTGATGCCATCAGTGCCGATGCCGAACTTATGCCATCGGCCCACTGGACCCGACTCATGCGCACCATCAAGCGGCTGCATGAGATGAAACGCCGATTGCTGAACGGCAAAAACCATCCCCGCAAACTAGACCTGTGATGAAACGGATTGTCGTTATGTTTCTGATTATGGTCATGTCTTTGACGAGCGCCTATGCACGTAGGACAGAGAAGGAGCTTAAGGCCGAGAGAGAAAAAGCGGAAATGGCCGCCAAGGTTTCAACTCTGCCCGTAGAGTTGCAGCGTGACTACTATGAGGCGCTTTACAAGGATGAATTGGCAAGAAACAAATCCTACCGAGTGAAATTTGTATTGGTAGGAATACTTTTCTTTATGGTTATCGCCTCAACAATAGTGGTAGTGCGCGTCAAGATGAAAATCAGCGGGATAGAATCCGTCCGGCGCATTGCTGAACTGTTCATGATTTCTTCCGAACTTGAAAATAAGGCCGAAAAAATGACGGCTTTTAAGGCAGAGACTACTCATAGAGAAGCGGAGGTGGAAAAAACCCGGGCAAAGGATAGGTGCACTTTTCCGCGAACGCTGGTCGGAACTCAACATTCTGTGCAATGAGTATTTCGAGATGGATAACTTGGCCAATGGTCGCCTGTCCATAGTTCGCAACATAGAGCGGGAGCTTGACCGGATGCGCACGCCGAAAAAATGTTGGACTTATCGTGGACTCTGTCAACCGATATATGGACAATATTGTAGGGCGTCTCTCGCAGCAATGTCCATTCCTTAAACCTGACGACCTGACGTTCATGGCTCTGTTGTACGCAAGATTTTCTCCAAGGGCCGTCTGCCTGTTCACCGGCATAAAACTGAAGTATTTCTACACCAAACGCTCTCGGCTTTTTTCGCGTATCACCGAAGCTCTCGGCGATGGAGCACGGAAATTTCTGTCTCCGTTGGCCAATTGAGTGATCTTTGAGTGTCTACTTTGAGGATAAAAAGTAGGTGTGGAAAATTTTTAATTTTGTCCGATTGTAATAGGTTGATGTTTAGAATTATATGAGCACGGGCGTGGAAAATTAAGAAGGGCGTTTTATTTGGGTTCCGATGAAAAGCAAACTATCTTTGCGTTAGATAATAACCCAATTTTTACACATATAATAAAAGTATTTATGGAAAGACTCTCAAAAATCGGAATCCTCATCCTTATAGCTTTTACAATGGGAATTACCGGACTCATTGTTGACTCATGTCGAAGCGACAGCGTAGAATTAATAAGCTCATTATAATAGATATTTTAATTA
>CAZASF010000037.1:0-24796 GCA_964487725.1 uncultured Bacteroides sp.
ATTGACCGCAACAACGCAATGGAGGAGATACGCCGCCGTCTCAGCGAAGGACAGACCTATCGGACTATTGCGGCGGAGATGAACGTGAGTCTACGCGAAGTAAGCAAAGCCAAGAAGTCGATGGCCTCCAATTTGTGATGACTGACTACTGACACCGTTGTTTCCATGCTACCATGTTACTGGGGCGATAGCGTTGGTAGCATGGTAGCGCCGGACAGGCTCGAACATAAAATGTGCCGCAAACTTGATTTGCAGCACATTGTTTTTTTTGACAAGTCTGTCTTGTTTCAGACGTAGCCACGGATAATACCGCGCTTCGAATTCCTCACAAAGAGAATTATTTCATCGCGCTCCTTGGTGGCAGGGAGTTCTGCCTCTATGCGCTCTACAGCATCGGAGTTGTTGAGGCCGCTGAGATAGAGATACCGGTAGATTTCCTGTATCTGCTGAATTGTCTCGTTGGAGAATCCGCGACGACGCAAACCTATGGAGTTGATGCCGGTGTAAGCAATAGGTTCACGCGCAGCCTTGACGTAGGGAGGCACGTCTTTGTTGATGAGGGCACCTCCTTGAATCATCACGTGAGGGCCGAGGTGACAGAACTGATGGACGAGTGTGCCGCCGCCTATCACGGCATAGTTATCAACCACAACTTCGCCGGCAAGCTGAGTTGCGTTTGACATGATGACATTGTCGCCCACCTTGCAGTCATGGGCCACATGGCAATAGGCCATGATGAGACAGTTGTTGCCGATAACGGTCTTGCCTTTGGAGGCGGTTCCGCGGTTGACTGTCACACATTCGCGTATGGTGGTGTTGTCACCGATAATAGCCACGGTGTCCTCGCCCTGAAACTTCAGGTCCTGAGGGATTCCGGACACAACAGCACCGGGAAAAATACGGCAATTCTTTCCAATGCGCGCACCTTCAAGAATCGTGACGTTGCTTCCTATCCATGTGCCCTCACCTATCTCAACGTTCTGTTCGATGGTTACAAACGGGTCAATAATTACACTCGGATGAATCTTTGCGGCGGGATGTATATATGCTAACGGTTGTTTCATGTTTGTCAAGCTTTGTTTTTGATTATCTGTGCCATGAACTCACATTCCGATACGATTTTCTCGCCCACGAATGCAAGGCCTTTCATAACGGCCATGCCTCGGCGGAGTTCAGTCATGAACGAGACGTGGAAAATAAGGGTGTCGCCCGGAACAACTTTCTGGCGGAATTTCACATTATCAATCTTCATGAAATAGGTTGAATAAAGCTCGGGATTGTCAACGGTGCTAAGCACGAGCAATCCACCGGTCTGCGCCATGGCTTCAATCTGAAGCACTCCGGGGAGCACGGGTTCCTGAGGGAAGTGTCCGGTGAAGAATGGCTCGTTGGCCGTGATGTTCTTCACACCAACTATATAATTCTCGCCGCGCTCGATTATCTTGTCAACGAGGAGCATAGGGTAGCGGTGTGGGAGAAGCTCGCGTATGCGGTTGTTGTCCATCAGCGGCTCCTTGTTAGGGTCATACAGCGGGGCCTGAACGTCCTGATGCTTTATCTCTTTACGGATTTTCTTGGCAAGAGTGGTGTTGATGCTGTGTCCGGGATGCGTTGCTATGACTTTGCCTTTCAGCGGACGGCCAATCAGGGCAAGGTCGCCAAGCACATCCATCAGTTTGTGGCGGGCCGGCTCGTTGGCGCTGGTCAACGGCTCTTCCTGAATGAAGCCGAATTCAGTAACCTGCTTGCGGGGAACGCCCATGAGGTCGGCCAAGTTGTCAAGGTCGCTCTGCTCCATTGCGCTGTCATAGATAACGATGGCGTTCTGAAGGTCGCCGCCTTTTATGAGGTTGGCCTTAACAAGGGGCTCTATTTCACGGACAAACACGAACGTGCGGCTCTTGGAAATCTCCTTGCCGAAGTCCTCAAGATTGTCAAGGGTTGCATACTGGTTGCTGAGTACGGGCGATTTGTAGTCAACCATCACGTCAATGGAGAATGTGCTGTCAGGGAGAACAACAATTGAGGAGCCGGTCTCATCGTTGCGCACTTCAATGCGCTGCTTCACAACGTAGTAGCCCTTTTCCTGCTTTTGCTCGCAAACGCCTGCGGCCTCAATGTTCTGACAGAAAACCGCAGCACTGCCATCAAGGATAGGCATCTCGGGGCCGTTGATGCGAATCAGCACATTGTCTATTCCTGCGGCATATAGGGCAGCCATGGCATGCTCTATGGTGCTTACTGACACATTGCCTTTGGCTATGACTGTGCCTCGCTGGGTGTTTGTCACATATTCGGCAAGTGCGTCAATTACGGGTTCGCCCTCCAGGTCGGTGCGCTGGAATTTATATCCGTGATTTTCAGCTGCCGGGAGGAATTCAGCCTCTATAACAAGTCCCGTATGCAGGCCTTTTCCTTTGACCGTGAATGGTGCCTGTAGCGTTGTTTGTTTCATATATGTTTTTTCTATTTATTGTTTCTGGGATTTGGCTATATCGTTGACTTTCTTGTACAAAGCCGGAAGATCCTTCACATACATGGCCTGACGGCAATAGGCCCTGAAATCTATGGCCGGCGAGCCAAACAGACGGGCTCCGGCATCGGCGCTTTCCTTCAGTCCGGACTGTGCGGCAATCTGCACTCCGTCACCTACCCTTATATGGCCGGCAATACCAACCTGACCGCCCATCACACAGTTGCTGCCTATTTTGGCAGATCCGGCCACGCCTACCTGCGCTGCCATGGCAGTGTTCTCTCCCACCACACAGTTGTGGGCTATCTGGACCAGATTGTCGAGTTTCACTCCGCGGTTAATTCGGGTGCTTCCCATCATGGCGCGGTCAACAGTGGTGTTTGCTCCTATTTCCACGTCATCGGCAATCTCCACGTTGCCTATTTGCGGAATCTTGTCATATCCGTTGGCTGTCGGGGCAAAGCCGAATCCATCGGCTCCAATCACGGCTCCTGAGTGGAGAATGCAATTGCGACCGATGCGGCACCCGTGATAAACCTTGACTCCTGAATAGAGGATGGTGTTGTCGCCAATCTCTACACCCTGCCCCACGTAGGCCTGAGGATATATCTTGACATTGCGTCCTATTTTGGCTCCCTTGCCCACGTAGGCAAACGCGCCAAGGTAAATATCGTCAGGAAGCTCGACTCCCTCGGCGACATAGACCGGCTGCTCAACACCCGTCATCTGCGGCACAGTCATTGACTCGACAATCTTGAGCAAATGGGCCACTGTGGCATACGGGTCAGCTACACGGATTAACGTGGCGCTGACAGGCTGCTCGGCCACGAAGTCGTTGCTGACAAGGACTGCCGATGAGCCGGTAGTGTAAATATAATGGGTATATTTTGGATTGGCAAGGAATGATATGGCTCCTGAATGACCTTCCTCAATCTTTGCAATTGTGCTTATTTTCACTTCGCCGTCACCTTCAACGGTGCCATTGGCCAAAGAAGCAATTTGATTAGCCGTAAATTCCATTACTATATGCTACTTTAAATGTGTTGCAAAGATGGTAAAAAATTTTCACATTTTCTGCATATTATGAGTTAAAAGTGCATAACCATCGCCCTCTTTGGTTATTTTGCGCTCTTTCAGCAGTAATCCTATGGCTTTTTTAAAGTCTTTCTTGCTGCACTGGAAGCGGAGGCGTATGATGTCGGGCGATGAGTGGTCGCCAAGGTCGAGCCGTCCGCCGGAACGTTCCATGTAGGCCACGAGCTTTTCCGACAGCGATTGTGACCGCACGGAGGCCTTGTCATTGAGCGTCAGGTCAATTTTGCCATCCTCCCTGACATTCTTCACGAAGGCTTTCACCTTGACTCCCGGCTCCAGCGGGCGAAACAGCTCATTATCATATATCATCCCTTTATACAGGTTGTTGACAATGCATGAATACCCTATGTCAGTATGACCGCTTACCAGCGCCTCCACCTCCTGTCCTGGCTTAAGGTCGGGATATACGTTTCCGAGATATTGGCTGAGTTTGGCTGTTGCTACAACCCGTTTTGAGGCATCGTCAAGATACACGTAGACCAGATAACTTCTGCCGGTTTTCATCCTTACCTTCTGGTTGGAGTACGGTACAAGGAGGTCCTTCATTAGCCCCCAATCAAGAAACGCGCCAATCTTGTTTGTGGCTTTGACGGTTAGAAAGGCAAATTCGCCAACGGTTGCATACGGTCGCTCGGTAGTTGCCACCGGTCGGTCCTCGGAATCATTGTAGACGAAAACCTCTATCTCGTCACCCTCTTCAAGTGACTCTGAAACGTATCTTGACGGCAGAAGCACTTCCTCTCCGTCGGAATCCGCAAGATAGACTCCGAAATCCGAATGCCTTGCCACTGTCAGCCTGTTATATTGTCCTATTTTCATGTTTTCAGAATAATTTCCAAAGGTAAGAATTTTTCGCTACTTTTGCGTCAAATAACCAAGAAATGGAGATTATAGACAAATATTTTCCTGAGCTCACACCGCTGCAACGGAGTCAATTCGAGCAGCTCGGGACTCTTTATCCTGAATGGAATGAGAAAATCAACGTCATATCCCGCAAGGATATAGACAATCTTTATGAGCACCATATACTCCACTCTCTCGCCATAGCCCGCTTCATGACACCAGTCAGCGGCACCACGTTTCTCGACATGGGCACCGGAGGAGGCTTTCCGGGAATTCCGCTGGCCATTATGTGGCCCGACTGCAGGTTTCACCTCATTGACCGCACAGGTAAGAAAATCAAGGTTGCCTCATCAATTGCAGAAGCGATAGGCCTCACCAACGTGACCTTCCAACATGGCGATGCCGCTGAATGCCGCACTAAATTTGATTATGTGGTAAGCCGCGCCGTGATGCAGCTTGATGCACTTGTGAAAATTATTCAAAAAAACATATCCCGGCGGAAAATCAACTCTTTGCCCGGGGGATTGTTGTGTCTTAAGGGCGGGGAACTCTCCGGCGAACTGGCGGCGATTAACCATCCCTATATAGAGGTCCCTCTAAGCGATTATTTTTCTGAAGAATTCTTCAAGACAAAAGAACTCATATACGTGGAGTTATGAAAGTAAAAGTGTTTTCATTCAATATGTTTTCGGTCAACACCTACGTTGTGTGGGACGAAGCCACCCTTGAGGCTGCCGTGATTGACCCGGGCATGATATCCGATGCCGACAATAGAAAGATAGCTGATTTCATTGACCACTCAGGGCTCAGAGTGAAATATCTGATAAACACGCACTTGCACATTGACCACACATTCGGCAACGACTATATTGAATCCACCTATCACGTAGGCACTTCCGCCCATGCCTCGGATGCTTTTCTCGGAGAGCAACGCCAGGCCCAGTCACGTATGTTCGGACTCGGAATCAACGCCCCGGCTCTTGGAATAGCCAATCAGCTCACCGACGGAGAACGGTTGCCAATCGGCAAGGAGTACCTTGAAGTGCTGGAAGTTCCAGGCCACAGCCCCGGCTCCGTAGCCTTATACTCACCCACGGGAGGATTTGTTATCACAGGCGATGCCCTTTTCAATTCAGGAATCGGGCGCACGGATTTACCGGGTGGGAATCACTCTCAACTCATAAAAAGCATAACCGAGAGGCTATTCACATTGCCACCGGACACATTAGTATATCCGGGTCACGGCCCAATCACCACCATTGGCGACGAGCGCATGTCAAATCCATTTTTCTAAGGCCTAAATAATAAACGGGTCCAATTTGTCAAGGGCTTTCATGTCAGGCTTTTTGCCTTTGTGGGAGTCAAGATAGCGATGCATGTCGTAGACCAGCTTGGCCGCTCCTACATGGAGTAGCTTACCCTCCGGACCGGCATTACGGACAATCTCATAAATCTCGTCTCCCTTATCGCCAAGAAGCTCCCTTACGCCCTTCGGGTCGCCGAGACGCAGACGACACATAAGATACACGAGCGAGTCAAACGGATTCATGTCGGCCGACTGTTCCCGCTCCTCGTAAAGCTCCTTGACCTTGATATAGTCAGCTGATCTGTAGAGATAAATTATGACCAGGCTGAACACCTCGTCAGAAACAAGAACATCAGCATCCACTATGGCATTGATGAAAACCGCCATGGACTTATCATCCGAAACACTGCGGGCTCGCGCTATCCATCTTGTAATCTCAGCAACGTCAGCATCTTTTACAAACTCAACAAGCCTGCGTTTCAGGTCGCCGTCAATCTTGCCCTCATTGATTGACATTATCAACACGAATATATCAAGAGGATTATTGCACACCTCAGTATAGCGCTTGAGAAATTCCGTTGCCTCGGCATTCTTCCCTTCCTTAATGTAGGCTCCGGCCTTAAGATACAGAGCATCCTCCTTGAAATCGTCCATCTGCATCAATCTGTCAGCAAGCTTGTGCACCTCTTCGGTATAACCTTCGACCTTCATCAGCAGATCGCCTTTGAGCATCATGGCCCTGCCGGAGTCAGGATCAATAGCCAGTGCGTAATCTATGGCGCTATAGCCCTCCTCGTAATTATCCAGGCGATTAATGTAGAGTTCGCCGAGCTGAAGCCAGTAATCAAGAGAAAAGGGCTGTAAGGTGGTTAGCTCAAGAAGCACCGGCACGTCAGCCTCGGCATGGTCATTGTCAAGTAGGGTTCCGGAAAGGTCCACAAGAAAATCCTCCGGGCACTCACACAATGGAAGTATAACCGCCAGAAGCTCCGACAGATGACTGACTTCATCAACTGACAGCGCAAAATCGATGAGACACATCATGCTGTAGCGGTCAAGAGAATGAGGCTCAACGCCGGCGAAAAGCTTTTCGTAAGAGTCTTTCCAGTTATCAGCATCCCAATTCGCCTGACTCATAACAAGGCGGCGGACAAAAGAATCTGCCGGAAGTTTAGCAACAATAGCCTTAGCACCCTGCAGCTCCGACAGCATACTGTATCTGAACGCCTTCCGTTCCAACATAGGCTGGTAATCACCGTCGCGCGACAGCACGTTAGTCATTATTTCAGCCGTTACATACTCGTCCGACAGGTCGTAAGCATAATCATAGACCTCAACCAAAGTGTCAAGGTCCATGTCAGTCAATGTTTCGCCTCTATTGAGTCGTGCGAGCACGTCATCATATAGCAGGGCCATTTCATCTTCGTAGCTCTCAGCCATTATTACTAATTATTGTGCGAAGATTGGGCAATCATTTGTTCTTTTCCTTCTCCCAGCTGTCCTTCAATGCAATAGTGCGATTGAATACGAGATTTTCCGGGGTGGAAGTCTTGTCAGGAGTAAAATATCCTATTCTTTGGAATTGGAAATGAACTCCCGGTTCGGCAATAGAGGCTGCGTATGGCTCAATCTTTATGCCATTCACAATCTTGAGGGAATCAGGATTGAGCATCTCTCGGAAATCACGATCGGTCTCGGCTGCAGGATTCTCAACATTGAACAAGCGGTCGTAAAGACGGGCTGACGCATCAACTGCATGACGGGCAGATACCCAGTGTAAAGTGCCTTTTACTTTGCGCATGCTTCCGGGGAGTCCGCTTCTGGTATCAGGATCGTACGTACAGTAGATCTCCTCTATGTTACCGTCGGAGTCCTTCTTTACTCCGGTGCATTTTATTATGTAACCGCCTTTCAATCTGACTTCCTTGTCAGGGGCAAGACGGAAAAATTTCTTGGGAGGGTTCTCCATAAAGTCCTCGCGCTCGATGTATATTTCACGGCTGAACGGCATTTCGTGAGTTCCTGCCTCAGAATCCTCGGGATTATTCTCCATGGAAAGAATCTCCACCTTGTCCTCAGGATAGTTTGTGATTACCACCTTTACGGGATTCATAACCGCCATCACGCGTGTGGAAACCGCGTTTAAGTCCTCACGCACGGCATGTTCGAGAAGCGACATGGAGTTGAGAGCCTCATACTTTGTATATCCGATTCTGTCCATGAAATTACGGATAGAGCGGGGCGTGAATCCACGACGTCGCATGCCGGAAATAGTGGGCATACGAGGATCATCCCATCCCTCAACAAGATTTTCCTTCACCAGCTGGAGAAGCTTGCGCTTACTCATCACAGTATATGTCAGGTTCAGACGGTTAAACTCAATCTGACGAGGACAATAAGTATCATCAGCCAGTTCCTTGACAAAGTATTCGTAAAGAGGACGATGCGGTACAAACTCCAGTGTGCATATCGAGTGTGTCACACCTTCAAAATAATCACTTTGTCCGTGAGCGAAGTCATACATCGGGTAAACATTCCATTTCGTTCCTGTACGGTGATGAGGATGTTTGATGATTCGATACATGATAGGGTCACGGAAATGCATGTTGTCCGATGACATGTCAATCTTTGCGCGGAGCACACGCGCGCCCTCATCGAATTCGCCTTTGTTCATTCTCTCGAACAGGTCAAGATTCTCCTCTACTGACCTATTGCGGAAAGGGCTTTCCTGTCCGGGCTCGGTGGGAGTGCCCTTCTGAGCCGCTATCTGTTCGGAAGTCTGGTCATCAACATATGCCTTACCCTCCTTAATCATGCGAACTGCAAGGTCATAAAGCTGGGGAAAGTAATCACTTGCATAGTATTCGCGGTCGCCCCAGTCAAACCCAAGCCAATGAATATCCTCGCGTATGGAATCAACGTATTCCACATCCTCCTTCACCGGATTTGTGTCATCGAAGCGCAAATTACATGTTCCGCTGAATTTTTCGGCTATTCCAAAATCCATGCATATAGCCTTGGCATGTCCTATATGAAGGTAGCCGTTGGGCTCGGGCGGGAAACGCGTATTCAGTCGTCCGCCGTTCTTTCCGGCCTTAAGGTCATCGCTGACCAATTGTTCAACAAAGTTAAGTCCTTTGCTTTCAACGGTTTCTTCTATTTCTTTTTCTGCCATTGCCATATCTGATTGATTCTATTTTCATTATTATTTCCACAAAATTAGCCTTAATTTATCAATTGGCAAACAAAGGAGTCAAAAAACTTCCTGACTGTAACACACACGTCACGAAAGCTCTTCGAGTTCCATTGAAGCCAATTCCCACATACTCATTGCGTTGTCAAGGTTCTTACGGGCCGATGCGTGCTGTGCGAACAGTTGCTCATCATATTCGCCCGATGCCATCTTCTCCTCTATAGTCGCAACCTCCGCTTCAAGACGGGCTATATCAGCCTCACAAGCCTCAACCTTTTTCTTTGCCTTTCGGAGCATTTTATCACGCTCCTTCTGCTCTGTGTACGATAGTTTGCGCCCCTCCGCAGGCTGCTGGCGTTTCGGCTCATTGCTTTCTTTTACGGGCTGCTTCATCTCATCCTTTACGGCAGGTTCCGGAGCCTTGTTCCGCTCCAGTTCCGCTAAAGTGGCTATTTTTTTCTTTTCAAGAAATTCGTATATGCCTCCCAGACATTCCTTTACTTTTCCACCGCCGAACTCATAGACCTTTTCCACAAGGCCATCAAGAAATTCTCGGTCATGACTGACCACGATGACCGTACCGTTAAAGTCCTTTATAGCCTGCTTGAGGATGTCCTTTGTCTTCATGTCAAGGTGATTTGTCGGCTCATCGAGTATCAGAAGATTGACTGGTTCAAGGAGCAGCCTGATCATCGCTAACCGTGTCTTCTCGCCGCCTGACAGCACTTTGACTTTCTTATCCGATGCCTCACCTCCAAACATGAACGCACCGAGAATGTCGCGTATTTTCGTGCGGATATCACCTACCGCCACTCGGTCAATAGTATCAAACACAGTAATTTCTCCATCAAGTAACGATGCCTGATTCTGCGCAAAATAGCCAATCTTGACATTGTGTCCTATTTTGAGGGAGCCGGTAAAGGGAATCTCATTCATTATACACTTGACAAGAGTCGACTTCCCTTCTCCATTTTTCCCAACAAACGCCACTTTCTCTCCACGTTTTATGGTAAACGTAGCCCCATCGAAAACCTGATGGTCACCATATCGTTTACCGACATTGTCAGCTATTATCGGATAATCACCGGAACGGGGTGCCGGCGGGAATTTCAGATTTAGGCGCGAATTGTCAACTTCGTCAACCTCTATACGCTCAATCTTGGCTAATTGCTTTATACGACTCTGCACCTGAACACTCTTGGTGGCCTTGTAGCGGAAACGTTCTATGAAATCCTCAGTATCTTGAATCTGCTTCTGCTGATTGAGATAGGCACGCATCTGCTGCTCAACACGCTCCTTACGGAGTTCCACGAATTTACTGTACTTCACGGAATAATCGTAGATTTTACCCAGGGAAATCTCAATAGTTCGGTTAGTAACGTTATCTATGAACGCCCGGTCATGGCTCACGAGCATTACGGCCTTGGCTTTCGTTACAAGAAACTGCTCAAGCCACTGTATTGACTCTATATCAAGATGATTTGTCGGCTCGTCAAGCAAAAGAACGTCAGGATGCATCAACAATAACTTTGCCAGTTCGATTCGCATTCGCCATCCGCCACTGAATTCCGATGTAGGCCTGTCAAAGTCACTACGCAGAAAACCGAGGCCTATCAAAGTGCGCTCCATCTCCGCCTGATGATTCTCGCTATCCTCCATTGCCAACCGGTCCGTCAGCTGAGTCATTCGGTCAATAAGCTTCTGATATGATTCCGATTCATAATCCGTGCGCGTTGAAAGCTCTTCAGTCATGCGGTTAAGCTCTTCACGCATCCGGTCAATGTGCGAAAATGCCTGACGCACCTCCCCTACAACCGTCATTGTGTCACTCGTCTGCATCTGCTGCGGCAAGTAACCGATTGTCAAGCCCTGAGGCACAGACACACTGCCGGATGTCGGCTTTTGGAGACCGGCTATAATTTTAAGCATTGTTGATTTTCCCGCTCCATTTTTGCCTACCAGAGCAATCTTGTCCTTAGGATTTATGACATAATTTATGTTGTCAAACAGGGACTTTGCGCTGAACTCTACGCTAAGATTGTTTATTGATATCATCTACATTTAACGCTTTTGAATGCAAAATTACAACTTTATTTTGCCCGCCACAAAATTTAGCACTATCTTTGATTCATTATTCAGACTAACAACATACTTTTAAATGGAAAACCATAAAAGTGGATTCAAGTCCAAGGACCATGGATGTTCCGTAAAGCGCTACGTACAGACAATGTCGCTGCGTGACAACCCCGAACTCATAGCCGAATATCGCCGTTTGCATAGCCGGGGCGTGATTTGGCCCGAAATCCTGCAGGGCATCCGCGATTGCGGCATACTTGAAATGGAGATTTACCTTCATGGCACCCGCTTGGTAATGATTGTAGATGCCCCACTTGACTTTGACTGGGACACGGCTATGGCACGCATGGCATCAGGGCCTCGCCAAGCTGAATGGGAATCACTTGTGGCTAAGTACCAGCAGGCATCTGCCGGACAACGTTCGGACGAAAAGTGGCAACTGATGGATAGGATTTTCCACCTCTATTAACGGCGACAGCCGATTGAAGGAAACAAAATCAGAAGCGTGCGCCAACCACGAGCGACAGCGATTCAACTGAATTAAAAAACGTGTAGCGGCTATTATAATAGAGGTGTCCATCAACGCGGCCACCTAACGATGCAAAAAGTGCACGGTGGTTGTAGACCACCGCAAAACGAGCATGCAAGCTCGTGGCTAACAATGACTTTCTGCTATCAGTAGAATCATGATATGAATGTCGATAGCCGAAAGCAGGAAAGACCGTGGCGTTTATGAGCCAGCGCTTCGGATGTAACACCCAATTATGGGCTATGCCGCCGCAAACACTGTAGTCCGTATAACGATAGTGATACCAATCCTCAAGGTCAGGCAGAGCCGCCTTCATGTCCGAAGGCAAACTACTAAAATCCAGTTTTATATTCTGATGATTGAACGAAAATCCAAGTAGCCAGCTGCCGGCGCTCTGGAGCTGATATTTTGAATAGCAGTAGGCAGCCGCATGGGAATACCGGTTGAAATTGAATATGTAGAACGCCTCTCCTGACAGCGTCTTATGGTCAACGTTGTTGAAATCCATAGGAAGGTGCTCCTTATACCCGCCGAAATGGGTTATCTTGGCATTTCCGCTGGTTTTCATTATGTCAAGATTCGCATAAATCCGCGAACATGTAAAGTTGAAATTAATGTTTGTACGGTTCTTGCTACCTCCGGCAAGGAAGTCATTGACCTTAGCCGTGTAACCGATGCTTAGTGCCATGAAACTCAGATAGGCACCGACATCATAGTACATATCCGACAGCATGTGTAGGGTCTTGCTTCCTTTCAAGGAGAACATCATCATATAGCTCTCCATCCAATTATAGCTCTTACCGGTTATTTTCCAATTCTTACCTACACCGACAACATACGTGGAATCGTAGGAATTGAACGTCTTGTCACCCCAGTCATATATGTTAAGTAAAATTTTCGGAAAGCGGGGATATTCAATTCGGGGATCATGTATTTTGAAACCATTTGCCGACAGTTGTTTATACCAAGGCAGTTCGCTAAATCTGACGGAATCAGCTACATGCAAAGTATCTGCTAACAAAACCGTATCAGCACGAAAATCTGGCACATCACACGCATGCACCGATAAGGCACTGAGCCTCACGGTGCATACGGCAATCATTATTATCGTCAGAAAGAGCTTTCCGCTGATACGCATAATCAATCTCTAAAAGATTATGCAAATTTACTAAAAATTTCTTTAATAAGCAGGGGTGAATCCTTCCGTACGTTCCATTTTATGCGTTATATCGCCTACTGCCAGAGGATTGCTATCGCTTACGTATTTCATGATGTGTGCACCTTTGCGCAGATCGCACTTTTTAAGGTCCACGTAGAATGTACCGTAATTAGTAACGAGGTCAAAATAATAGAGACGATCACGTAGATTGGCAAACGAACGCCACTGAGTTGACGAAACATTAGGCTCCGTCTCTATTGCATACTGGTACGGTACTGATACATTGTTGAGTATAGAACGAATGATTGAGAAGCCGAGGTCCTTGTCGCCGGTTTTCTTAACGTGTCCGGCAAAGAAATAACCGCGCACGAACCGGTCAGTACTTCTTACCGTTCCAGGAAGCATGTTGATACCGCCCACTTTCACCCAATAATCATTGATGGCAGTCATGTCATCGAATTGCGGATCGTTGGTAAGCGCAAGAAAATCCTGCCCCTCATGGACAATCACATTGCCCTGATTGAACTCAAGGATCGCGCTCTTGCCTGTGGGATCAGTTATTCCCCAATGGAGAGTGGATACAGTACCGCCATCAAACGTTGCACCTGAAATGGTGAAATCCTGCTTCTTCAGCTCGGCAACAACCTGATCCGTTGTTTCGAAGTTATCAAGCATCCACGCCACGAACATTGCCAGCGACATAGGCGGGCGCTTATCAGTTTCTGCATTGACATAAACCGTCCCTTTGCAGAAAAGGCCATTGACCACGAGGCCCTTCTCATTCATGCCCTCCGTAATACCACTGTCATAACCAACAGCATATACGGCACCATATTTTGAAACCCATTTGACAGCACCGGGCTGGTCACTTCCAACCTTAGCGATTCCACGCGGGTAGACATAGACATTTGTCGGGATAGGGGTTTTCCAATCGAGTGAACGTCCAACGATTCTCAGGCTGTCACTACCCACATATAATATACGCGAACATGCATCGGATTTGAAACTTCCGCCGGAAACAACGGCTACCAATGCGGCCAGAGTCAACAATAATTTTTTCATAACGGATTGTCGGGTTATAGAATTCAACAATAAAGTTTATTGCAAAACACTTATATTCTGCAAAATGTTTCAGATTATGGCACCCCTTGACACAGACTTGCCAAAAATGCTGAATTGTTGTCCGGCAAGGCATTCATTCGGGAAATTTGCTTACCTTTGCATGACTTTTACATCAAAACAAGATGCTACTCGTAAATTCCATATCCACCTTCGGCAAATACTGCTTGTTTCTTGGGCAGGCATTCCGTCGTCCGAACAAATGGAGTGTATTCTTCCGGCGCACTATTTTTGAGATTACCAAATTAGGCGTCGACTCCATTCCGTTGGTCATAGTCATTTCGCTGTTCATCGGTTCGGTAATCGCCATCCAAATGCAGCTCAACATATCATCGCCGCTCATTCCCTCATATTCCGTTGGCCTTGCCACTCGCGACATCGTACTCCTAGAGTTCTCCAACTCAATCCTGTGCCTGATTCTCGCCGGTAAGGTAGGGTCAAACATTGCATCCGAGATAGGCACCATGAGAGTCACCGAGCAGATTGATGCACTTGACATTATGGGCGTAAATTCAGCCAACTTTCTGGTGCTTCCTAAAGTGGTGGGATTCATCTTCTTCATGCCCGTTCTCGTTGCTTTCTGCATAGGCACCTCTTTATTAGGCGGTTTCCTCGTAGCTATCTTCACTGATCTGTTCCCAATATCAAGATACGTCTACGGAATTCAGGCGCTTTTCAACGAATGGTACGTGTGGTACGGTTTCATCAAGTCGCTCTTCTTCGCCTTCATCATAGCAACCGTTTCTTCATTTTGCGGCTACTACGTCAAGGGCGGCGCACTTGAAGTTGGTAAGGCAAGTACGGATGCCGTTGTAACGAGCAGCATTCTGATTCTTTTAATGGACGTTATACTGACTAAGCTACTTCTGCAATGATTGAAGTAAAGAAAATAACCAAATCGTTTGACGGCAAGACAATCCTTCATGACGTCAGCGCAATATTCTACACCGGGAAGACCAACCTGATTATAGGCCAGAGCGGCTCGGGAAAAACGGTTCTGATGAAATCACTCG
Source organism: uncultured Bacteroides sp. (assembly GCA_964487725.1). Classification (GTDB taxonomy): domain Bacteria; phylum Bacteroidota; class Bacteroidia; order Bacteroidales; family Muribaculaceae; genus Paramuribaculum. Next base: position 14,807 of record CAZASF010000037.1, read on the forward strand.
TTGGTCTCCTGCGTCCGGAAGAGGGTGAAATTCTATATGACGGGCGCGACCTCCTTAAAATGAACGAGAGTCAAACCAAGAGCCTGCGCGAGGAAATAGGAATGCTGTTTCAGGGTTCTGCTTTGTTTGACTCGGAAACCGTTCTTGGCAATGTAATGTTCCCACTCGTCATGTTCTCAAACATGAGTAAGGCTGAGATGGTTGACCGCGCCAGATTCTGTCTTGAACGCGTCAATCTCAAAGGAGCTGACGATAAGTATCCGAGCGAAATATCCGGTGGCATGCAGAAACGTGTGGCTATTGCACGCGCCATTGCTCTCAATCCCAAATATTTGTTCTGCGACGAGCCTAATTCCGGTCTTGATCCGCGCACTTCAATCCTCATTGATGAACTGCTTAGCGACATAACCCACGAATATGGCATGACAACCGTCATCAACACCCACGACATGAACTCGGTGCTCGGTATAGGAGAGAACATCATTTTCATCAACAAAGGTTATCGCGAATGGGTTGGCAACAAAGAGGAAATTTACCAGACAACCAATGAAGCCCTCAATGATTTCGTGTTTGCCACCCAGCTCTTCCGCAACGTCAAGGACTACATCATCCACAACGCCCATAAATAATTGATTTTACTATAATAAAATATTCCCGGAGAAGCGAGTGCCTTTCCGGGAACATTTTTATCAACTTTAAACTACCGTTGATTATTCTTCGGTGTTATTTTCAGCGTACTCTTTGAGGAGCTTATCCTGAACATCGCCGGGAACGAGCTCGTAAGAAGCGAACTTCATGGAGAACGATGCACGGCCTCCGGTGAACGAGCTAAGTGCCGTAGAGTATGATTCCATTTCTTTCAGAGGAACCTTGGCCTGAATTTTCTGGAAACCGCCCTCGCTTGACGAGCCCATGATGAGACCACGACGACCGGGAAGGTCACTCATCACATCGCCCATCACTTCATCCGGCGCAACAACCTCTACGTCGTAAACCGGCTCAAGCACCTTTGGATTGGCGTTGCGGAACGCTTCCGAGAATGCATTACGGGCTGCAAGGCGGAAAGAGATTTCATTTGAATCAACCGGATGCATCTTGCCGTCATATATGCAGACGCGGACATCACGGGCGTAAGACCCGGTAAGCGGTCCTTGTTCCATGCGGTCCATAAGACCCTTTACAATAGCCGGGATGAAACGTGCATCGATGGCACCACCAACAATACAGTTGCATACAACCAGCTTTCCGCCCCAAGGAAGTGGTATTTCCTGAGTGTCACGGACATTCATTTTGAATTCCTGATTGCCGAAGCGGTATGTGTCAGGCGCGGGCATTCCTTCGGTATAAGGTTCGATAATCAAGTGCACTTCGCCGAACTGACCGGCACCACCCGACTGCTTCTTATGACGGTAATCAGCACGTGCAGCCTTGGTTATGGTCTCGCGATAAGGAATCTTCGGCTCTTCAAAAATAATGGGAAGTTTGTCGTTGTTCTCAACACGCCACTTGAGTGTACGGAGATGGAATTCGCCCTGACCTGAAAGAATGGTCTGCTTAAGTTCCTTAGACTGTTCCACTTCCCACGTGGGATCCTCCTCGTGCATGCGGGTGAGGATAGCCGAAAGCTTCTCGGCGTCACTTTCAGTCACCGGACGAATGGCGCGCTGATATTTCGGGGCAGGATATTTTATAAAGTCAAAGCGATAGTCGCAGCCCTTGGCATCAAGAGTGTTGCCGGTGCGGGCATCCTTCAGTTTGACGGTAGCGCCAATATCACCTGCACACAGTTTATCAACAGGAGTCTTTATCTGCCCGCACACGCAGAATATCTGGGCAAGACGTTCCTTGGAATCACGGCTTACGTTGTCAAGATCAACGCCGGGAGTCAACGTTCCTGACATAACTTTGAAGTAGCTGACTTCACCAATGTGCGGTTCAACAGTGGTTTTGAACATGAACAATGAAAGCGGGCCGTTGCTGTCAGGCTTAACTTCACGACCCTCGGCATCTTCGGGAGCCGGCATATCCTGAACGAAAGGCACAACGTTGCCGAGGAATTCCATCATTCGGCGCACGCCCATATCTTTTGCAGCGCTCACGCAGAACACCGGATAAATTGAACGGTCAACAAGACCTTTGCGGATGCCTTCACGCATTTCGTCCTCCGACAGATGGCCTTGTTCGAAGTACTTGTCCATAAGAGTCTCGTCATTTTCGGCCGCAGCCTCAACAAGAATCTGATGAAGCTCCTGAGCGCGCTCCATCTCTTCAGCAGGAATTTCCTCAATTATAGGCACACCGCCTTCAGGTTTCCATGAATATTTCTTCATTAGCAGCACGTCAATCATGGAGTTGAATGACGGACCGGTGGCGATAGGATACTGTACGAGAACAACCTTGTTTCCGTAGATTTCTTTCATTTGATCCACAACGTTTTCGAAATCAGCCTTTTCACCATCAAGCTGATTGAGAGCGAAAATCACAGGCTTCTTTAATTGCCCTACAGTGCGGAACACGTTCTGGGTTCCCACTTCGACTCCGTATTGTGAGTTTATCACGATGACAGCTGTATCCGTAACGTTAAGGGCCGTGATAGCGCTTCCCACGAAATCGTCAGCTCCGGGACAGTCAATCACATTGAGCTTCTTGTTAAGGAATTCAGCGTAAAAAACGGTAGAAAATACTGAGTAGCCATATTCCTTTTCAACGGGGAAATAGTCGCTGACAGTGTTTTTGGCCTCGACCGAACCGCGACGTTTTATAACTCCACACTCGTAGAGCATAGCCTCGGCGAGTGTGGTTTTACCTGAGCCTTTGCTTCCAAGCAAGGCAATGTTTTTAATCTCGTTGGTTTGATAAACTTTCATGCTATCAGATGTTTTATTTAGTTTATAGTTCAAGAACCGGCATCGCGGAATAAGTCCACGTTGCAAATTCGACCGCAAAATAGTAATAATTTTCGACACATGGGGCATCAATAATTATGTTTTACAACATAAAACGGCAAAACGCACCCAACTGTAACGCCATTGGATTGTTTCTACTCATGCACATAGTTTGGCATTATTTTTGCTGATGTGCTGATTTAACCATGTATCTTTACGCATGTCTACAAAAAACAGAACTAAATCCCTGATGAAAGAGCAACAGATAGTATCAGTAGGTCATATAGAACTGTCAGATTCGGCCGAAAAAGAATGGGTTTTCGATGATGAGAAATTGCCCGTCCTCCCTACCCGCGATTTCGTAATGTTTCCGGGAGTAACATTCCCCATAATGCTTGGGCGCGAAAGTTCCCTTGCCACGGCGCAAAAAGCCGAACGCAATCAGACGGTGATCGGAATATTCTGTCAGAAGCAGTCCGATACGGAAAATCCACAGCTGCCTGACGACATATATCCTTACGGAGTAATAGCCAAAGTTCTTAAAATTTTCGAGCTGCCCGACGGCCACCACACGGCTATTCTCCGCTCCGGAGCGAGAGTAATAGCCACCGGAGCCGGTTCCGTCAAGGGCACGGTTGCGGTGGAACTTATCCCCGACATTAACAGCGAAGAAGACTCGAAAGAGCTTGAGGTGGTTTCCGACATGGTTCGCTCAACCGCCCTCGAGCTCTTTAGAAGAGCGGAGGGCGTTCCGCCGGAGATGTCAGTAAATCTGGAGAACATCAGCGGGCCTGACCTTATTATAAATATGGTGGCCACCCACACTCCAATCCACACCAAAACTAAAATCAACATGCTATCGGCTCCATCGCTATTGGAGCGGGCCTCTTTGCTGTTGAGCAGCCTACGGGAGCAGCAGGAATTTCTTGACATTCGCGAGAGCATTACGGAGCGCACCAAGATGAACCTGTCGGAGTCACAGCGCCAGACATTCCTTCAACAGCAAATGGAATCAATCCGTCAGGAACTATACGGAACGGACGATGATGACGCCGCCAAATTTCAGGAGAAAGCTGACAAGATTGATATGCCCGAAGAGGTCAGGAAAACTTTCAACCGCGAATTGGCCAAATTAGGACGGTTCAACCCTCAGTCACCCGACTATGCCGTCCAATATTCATATCTCGAATTGTTGCTTTCGCTACCATGGGGTAAAATTGCTCCCACCGAAACCGATTTCAGCAAAGCTTCCAAGACCCTTGATTCAGATCATTTCGGGCTGACGAAAGTAAAGGAGCGAATAATCGAGCAGATTGCCGTAATGCTCAATAAGCCTGAGGGTAACAATCCCATAATATGTCTTGTAGGCCCTCCCGGAGTGGGCAAAACCTCTCTTGGGAAATCAATAGCGGCTGCACTTGGCCGTCCCTACCAGAGGGTGTCGCTCGGAGGCATGCATGATGAGTCAGAGATTCGCGGACACAGGCGCACATACATCGGTGCCATGCCCGGCCGCATAATAGATGCATTACGCCGAGCCGAGAGTGCAAATCCGGTGCTTCTCCTTGACGAAATTGACAAAATCGCCGCTGATGCGCGCAGTAATCCGGAAGCAGCTCTGCTCGAAGTTCTTGACCCGGAACAGAACTGTCATTTTCACGATAATTATGTGGATGTTGACTTTGACCTGTCAAAAGTTCTCTTCATTGCCACGGCCAATACTCTATCCACCATTTCCCGTCCGCTACTCGACCGCATGGAAATTATTGACCTGCCCGGATATCTGCTTGAAGAGAAAATAGAGATTGCAAAAAGACATCTTATCCCCCGACTTCTCGAAGCTCATGGATTCACTTCTAAGGGACTTAGGTTCAGCAACGAAGCTATTCAGAAGATAATAGAGAACTACACTTCAGAGAGCGGCGTACGCCAACTTGAGAAGAACATAGCCAAAATCATTCGCCGCACGCTGGTTAAAAAAATGTCGAACGAGAAATTCCGCAAAACCATAACCCCTGCCGTTGTAAGGGAATTCCTGGGTGTTGAACCCTACTCGCGCGACCGATATGAAGGCAATTCCTACGCCGGTGTAGTAACCGGATTGGCCTGGACTGCTGTTGGCGGCGAAATTCTGTTTGTTGAATCATCTCTGTCTCACTCCAAGTCTCCGAAACTGACACTTACAGGCAATCTCGGAGATGTGATGAAAGAATCGGCACAGATAGCCCTCGAATTCGTCAAGGCCCATGCCTCACAGTTCGGGATAGATCCGAAAATGTTTGATCAGTACAGCCTCCACATTCATGTGCCTGAAGGAGCCATACCAAAGGACGGCCCATCGGCGGGAGTAACCATGGTCACGTCAATTGTATCGGCTTTCACTCGGCGGCGCGTGGCTCCGCGTCTTGCCATGACCGGTGAAATAACCCTCCGAGGCAAAGTGCTGGCTGTAGGCGGAATAAAGGAGAAAATTCTTGCGGCTAAACGCGCGGGAATTGACACCATAATTCTGTCGGAGCAAAACCGTAAGAACATATCGGAAATCGAACCTCAGTACATTGATGGAATCAAATTCATCTATGTAAATGACATATCGGAAGTCATTGCCAATGCACTGTTGGACGAAACTGTTTGAAAATAATTACGGAAAAATTTCCATAATATCGCAACATTGATTATTTTTGCAGCCTCACCAACATACAAATAAGCTTATGGCAACTCGAAAATTGAAAATCAGAGATTTGACAATGCGCGACGGGCAGCAGTCACTGTTCGCAACACGCATGAGCCAGTCAACCATTGACCGTCTGTTACCGCTTTATGAGAACGCGGGATTCTACATCATGGAGGTGTGGGGTGGTGCTATACCCGATTCTGTGATGCGCTATCTTGATGAATCGCCGTGGAACCGTCTGCGTAAGGCAAGCGAGGCCATGAAAGGCAAATCCCTTCTTTCCGCCCTGTCGCGCGGACGTAATCTTTTCGGATACGTACCCTACCCCAACAGCGTCCTCGAAGGCTTCTACAAGGAGGCAATCAAGAACGGGCTGAACGTGATGCGTATTTTCGACGCGCTCAATGACATCGATAATATCAAGGACTCCATAAAAATGATCAACGAACTTGGCGGCATCGCCGATGGAGCCGTCTGCTACACTGTTGATCCCAAGGAAGAAGAAGCCCCCAAGGCCACAGGATTCGCAGCAAAACTAAAGAGTCTTTTCGGTGGCAAAAAAGAAGAAAGCCCGGAAAAGATTTTCACGGACGAATACTTTGTGGAGAAAGCACAGCAGATGGAAGCCCTCGGAGCCAAAATCATCACGCTCAAGGACATGGCCGGACTTGTAAGTCCGCTTCGCGCCGCCTCCATAATATCCAAGCTAAAAGCCGGTGTCAAAGTTCCTGTTGACTTCCACACCCACTGCACTCCAGGCTACGGACTCGCATCGTCAGTGATGGCCATGATTCATGGCGTTGATATTCTTGACACCAATATATGGTGGTTCGGCGAAGGCTCAGCAGCGCCTGCAATTGAACTCATCTACATCTTCGCCGACCGTCTTGGCATAGAGGTTGACGTCAACATGGAGGCTGTAGGAGCCATTCGCGATGAACTGCTAAATGCACGCAAAGAGCTTAAGCAATTTGACCTCGCAGCCAATCTGCCCATTGAATTCAATCCGCTCACCGACACTCTGCCCGAACACATATCGGCTCAGTTTGACAAGGCAATCGAATGCGGCAAAGCCAATGACGAGGAAGGAATGCTCGAGGCATGCCACGCCATAGAGGAATATTTCCGATTCCCCAAGCCCAACGATCTTGTTAAGGACGCAGAAGTGCCGGGCGGCATGTATTCCAACATGGTTGCCCAGCTCAAGACACTTGGTGCATCTGATCTCTTGGACGATGCCATGCGTCTGATTCCAAAAGTGCGCCGCGATGCAGGACTCGTCCCGCTCGTCACACCCACATCCCAGATTGTCGGCTCTCAGGCCGTGAGTCTCGCCATGGATAGAAAGAAAGGCAATCCCGATTACTCCAACGCATCCAATCAGTTCATATCTCTCGTAAAAGGTGAATACGGCCGCACGCCGGTTCCTGTTGATCCCGCTTTCCGTGAGAAAATAACGGGCGATGCTACAGAACATCCCTACGATGTCAGCAAATATCGCCAGCCTGACAACCCCGTGCTCGATGAACTCGGTGGCGTAAATCTTGCTTCAAATGGCGAGGAATATCTTCTGCTCCAGCTTCTTCCGTCCGTGGCCAACGGATTCCTACGTCGTCGCCGCACCGAAGAATATGAAGCAAAACAAGCCGTTGAGAAGGCAGAGTCTGCTCAAGCTGAAGCCGAGCCTGAAGACAACGAACCTATAACCGGCGAACTTATCACAGCCCCCATGGGTGGCCGTGTAATAGAAGTCAACGTAAAAGCCGGTGATGAAGTCAAAAAAGGACAGATTCTGATGGTCTACGAAGCCATGAAGATGGAAAACGACGTGGAATCACCCAAAGACGGCATCGTTAAACGTGTATTCGCCAAGACTGACGATGTTGTGGGCACTGACGCCCCGCTGATTGAATTCGCCGACTGATTGAATTCATAAATATTCACATGCAGGAGACTCTGAGTGATTCGCATGCAAAATTATTCCGCCAATTATCCTCTAAAATATTTGGTAATGTGACAGATAATGATTAATTTTGCAAGCCATTACAGATTACCGCCTTACCAGCGTGATTTATAACCACAAGATTAACAGTAGATTAAAGAAATATCAAAATGAAAAAAGATATTCATCCCTCCAACTATCGTGAAGTTGTGTTCAAAGATATGTCAAACGATGAAATTTTCATCACTCGCTCAACGGTTGCTGCAAAGGAAACAATTGAAGTTGACGGCGTTACATATCCTTTGGTAAAACTTGAAATCACCAGCTCATCTCACCCGTTCTTCACCGGTAAACAGAAACTCGTTGACACCGCAGGACGCGTTGACAAGTTCATGAGCCGCTACGGTAATCGTAAGAAAAAATAAAGCTAACCAATCCATAAGAATAGTCCGGAAGGTCGTTGAGACTCTCCGGACTTTTTTTATGCAGCTAAATCAAACGCGCTTCCTCACTCTTGCGCATTAACCTCAAAACGAAGGCCAGTAATGAGGCAAAGGCTTACACCATTAGCCAAAATCCTTATAAAGCGACTCAGCCCGGCGAGAAAAGAATATCTCTCGTCGGGCTGATTATTATTGTGTATTGGTATATTTAGTTCTGAGTGAAGGTCATATCTTCAACTACAAGTGTTTGCTTTCCGAATGTATAGAAACCGATTCCAGAAAAATCCAAGGGCATATATTTAACCTTGAGAATTTCCATTCCATCTACGAAAAATGAGAGTACATCTCCATCGTATACAAGTTTCCACTCTTGATCAAGTTTCTTTTTGTTGGGCCATTTAATACCTTGCGTGATATTACCTACTACACGATTATCAACATAACGTGTAAAATTGACCATTTCGTCATTGAAATTGAAACAGTAAAAATTACCACCATCTTTGTAGTTAAAAACGAAGCCACAAACACGGTCATTTGCCAACTTATCAATTTTTACATTGGCAATAACTTCAAATGGCTTTTTGACATCTAACGGAGCATAACAGTGTGTCTCAAAAAACGTGTTCTCTCCAATCTTAGTGGCAACCCCGCTCATTGCAGTAAGAAATGCCCCTGCAGCCTTGTTCTCTCCTTTTGACTTAATTGTCAAGACTCCTTTGTCAATAATGGCTGAACCTTTATTGCTTTCAAAAGCACATTCAGTCCAACCAAGTGAGTTTGCATCGAATGTGTCGACGAAACTCTGTGCGAATGTTGCGATAGTTGTTGTCGCAAGAATGCACATCATAATGAAAAACTTTTTCATGTTCGTTGTTAATGTTGATTTATTATGGTTATTAAATGCTATTTGCTTTTCCTATGCGTGTTTGAAGTTCTTCAACCATTGGTTCCAATTCCTTCGGAAGTCTATCAACTTCATCAAATTCACCATGTCTGGCAGCCATTGCACCTGCGACTTCTGACGAAATTTTAATCTGAAATGCTACTCTTTCAGGGGTTGTCACGTCTCTTACAGTAACCCTATTACGTATTTGCTTCTCAGACAAGTTGAATGTTTTGTATCTCCATGGGGTCTGAATGTATCCACCATGAAAATCGGTAGTTTCAATTTCCGGAAAATAGTTTAGTAAGATTTGATGAAGCAATTTCCAAGCGGCTTCACTATTTACCTTACCTTCAGAATCAACTGTATAATACTGCGGATCAAGTGTTATTGTCATGAACTTGTTAACAAGACCGGAAGCGGCTGAACCACGATAGAAGCCATCTTGCATTAGGTTAAATGAAAGTGAATTTCTCTCATCGCCCCCATAAAATTTGGAATTCACAGTAGTGTACTCGTTGCATTCAACACGAATGATTGCGACTTGGTTCTTTTTAGGAGGACGTGTAAATTCTCCGTAGCCATATCCGATTAGGTTGTTATCTACATAGATTGCTGCTTCTTGCGGCTGTACTGATATTTTAATGACCTTGGCTTTTTTTTCTGCTAATGCTGAGAATATGACCGTCAAAGCCATAATAAATGTTAAGATCTTTTTCATGTTTAATACGGTTTACTTGAGTATCTGTAATTTTTAGGTATCTGCAGTTCTATTAATGTTCCTTTGCGGTCTTTTACATTAACCCGTCTATGGTATACTTCCATGCCATTTTCACGGCATGAGACTTCAATATATTCTCGGCCTTTAGGAACTGTATAATAGACTAAATCTCGTCCGAGATACTCATCATCTACATATATCTCTATTTGACGTTCTTGACAAGTCAAACCTATTGTTTTGGTTGAGGAACAGGAACTTAGCCCTGTGACTATAAGAAGTACAAGACAAAATTTATTTATAAATCTTGAGCCCATCATACGATTTCGCATAACGCTGTTTAAGTTTGCCGTTGGGCTCTCCTTGTTGGCAATAATTATTATGAAAAATAGCTCTAAGTTTGCAGTGGCAAAATAAGAGCATGGTAAATTTATCTTAAAAAGGC
>CAZASF010000038.1:0-24440 GCA_964487725.1 uncultured Bacteroides sp.
GTTTTCGACAATCAGTTGACTTTATTTTGATTGCTTATATCGAACTCACGTTAATTAAATTTCACAATTGAACTGCTCACTGTAATACTTGATAAAATGTATACTGCATTTGCAGCTCCATTAAGGACTGTTTCAACTGTAATTCTACTCGTTGAACTACACGCCTTATAAAGATAATCATACTGAGCCCGACTTGGAATATACCATTCGGTAATATTATCATTCAGTATCTTATTTTTACTCTTCCACTCATTAAATGAATTTGCAAACGGAGACCCGCTCACACACTCCAACAATTTATCTGTATTTAGGATTCCAATGGTCCCTGAAACATTTGAGGTAATTGAATGTGAACTATTTACTGTTGCAGTCAGTGCGGTTTCTGAAATATTCTCAAGGGCAATGGCATATCCTTTAATCTGCTTGCCGGTATAATCTGGGTAATTGGATATATTATCGCTCCACTTAATTCCATCCTGAAAATAGACGGCTACAGCTTTGGATTCATCGGCTGTGATATAGCCATTGGCATCAATCATGTCGCCTACTTGGTAGTCAGTGCTTTGTGTGGATTGGTCATCATCCTCGTCAGAGTCATCACCGGGGTCTGTTACAGGGTCTTCGCCTGAACTTCCTCCAGGCTCATCACTGCCTGAATCTCCAGAGCCATCATTCCATGAATCATCAATGGTCACATCAATCGTTACATCCGACATTCCAATCGCCGCAGTGATAATATATTGGTAATTCGCATTGAGTGGCAATTTATCAGAGGGAATAACTACCGGCTCTTCCCGGAATTTCACAGTGACTGGCTCAGAATAGGTCTTGTCCGTAGGACATAGCATATAGGTAACAAACCATGGCGTGGAACTGTAGTCGAACTCCATGTTCTTCAACGTTATATCCTGTTTAGCTGTGGAGCCTTGCGAATACACGTTATAGCCATAGACCGAGTATGAGACTTCCAACGACGATGCATCCTTGGCATTTTCCACTCCCGTAGGCTTGAAAGAGTATTTTGCAACCGGACGTCTAAGGACTACACTACCCTCTGTAATATCATCCATTTTGCCGGAGAACACCTCCATTGCAGCAATCTGATTGGCGTCACTAAGGTCAAAGTCTGTCACGGCGTAGGACACGGAGCGCAGGTCATCAGTAACATAAACCTTCTTCGAACCCGATGCAGTAGGCTGATATTCAGCCCAGAAAATGGCTTGAGTGGCGCCATTATCACGGTCTGTACCTTTGACGGTGAATGAAAAACCGCCATCAGAATACTCCGCAGTTGCCTGTGTGCCGACAGTATTGCCTTCATTGTCAAGCAGTTGCATTATACAGACAAGATTATACCCATTGATAGCGGCAGGAGCATCTGCACGCGATCCAACAGCCACGGGGCCGTTACGTTGATTACCAAGTCTTTAGATTGGGAGCTTTGGTCCCAATCTGAGCTGCAGCTCAGCGAAAAGACCAAAGACAGAAATACAAATAGTTTTGCAAACTTCATGGTGAGGATAATTACTGGTTTAGGTCACAAATTTAAAGATATTTTGCGTACGGTCCAATCTTTTGTTAATTTTTTTCGCCGTCAGTAAACATACCTTCACGCGAGAGCTGATGGTCAAGATTGGCTATGCCGAGAGCAACTATAGCGGTTACGATGGCCGTGTGCTGCTGATACCGAGGATTTTCACGATTGAGGATGTCATTCTCAGTGTGCCAAATCTCACCGTAATTGAAGTTTGTTCCGTCAACATCGCTGAGCCGGAAATAGTAAGTGGGCACTCCCTCCACGGCAAACACAGTTCCGTCATTGCCGCCATATTTGGTGGGGCGGGGACGCGGAGCTGCTTCGGTGACCTCAAAGGGTATGGTGGGGTCAATATCCGACAGCGGTTCACACACCTTCTTAAAGTCATTAATCATGGCTGCCGGCACGCTGATACCAACCGGAGGCTCCGGACCACCATCGCGATTAAGGATAATCGAAATCTTGTCAAGCTCTTTCTTGTGTTTCTTGCAATAGGCCTGAGCGCCGAAAAGCCCATACTCCTCGGCTCCGAAGGCAATGAAGCGGATGGTTCGCTTAGGCTTGGCTCCTGCGGCAGCAAGCAGACGGGCCGCCTCCAGCATGGGGCCTATACCGGTGCCGCAATCAATGGCTCCCGTACCGACATCGTAGGAATCAAGGTGGCCGCTAATTATCACATATTCGTCAGGATAGTCCGTACCTTTTATCTCTGCAATAACGTTATGATACTTAATCGGGCCGAGGCGGAAGTGATTACGTATGTCAAACTCAAGGAGAATGTCGCGGCGCTCACGGGCAGCACGCTCTATGAGGGCAAACTGATGCTCGTCAAGCTTTATTTCAGGCTGTGTGGGAAGATTGTCGAATGTGGTTGTGGAGTCGTTCAGAAGCGGACGGTCATAAAGCGCACGGATTGGAGTTTCAGCAGCCTGTATGAAGCCGAGCACACCCGCATCACACATTTCGTGGTAGAACAGAGCCGGCTCGTCCTTCAGCGGAATCAAAGCACTGTCTGTCCCGTTATTGCGATTGTTTGTCATGATACGGCGGTTGACAATCGTCACAGAATCATTGTAATGGAGAGCGGCCGCACGGATTGAGTCGCCCTTAGAAGTCTTGTTGATCGGGAATCCGGTGCTTTTTCCGGTCAGAAGAACCCATGCGCCTTTGAGCTTACCGTGCATGCGGTCAAATTCAGCTTTGGAGCGAGGCTCAGGGAGTACGTGTCCTATCTGACGGCCATGAGTGCCTGAAGTGAACGAGGGAGTGGCGAAGTGCAGATGGTCAAGGCCATCCACTCCGTAGGCCCGTCCGAACCAAGCATCACGGTTAAACCCTACGGGCACCTGCCCGGCTTCCTCCTTGTAGGCGCGTATCCCCCACTGTCCGTACTTGTGGAGCATCCAATTGGCGGCATCATCAAATGCGGCTGAGCCTACCATTCGGCCTCCGAATCGGCCCGTGAGTATGTCAAGGTGATTTCCCACCTGAGGATTGGATGTACCTTCGGCAATGATTTTTTCAACTGTGCGGTCCTTTGCCGACACTGTTCCACCGACTGTTGCGATAACTATGGCCAATGTGACCATCACTGATTTAAGCATAGCACGTACTATTATATGTAAAAATAAAAAGGAGCCGAGTCAGAGACCCAGCTCCTGTTAGAGGTACCTAGCAGAATCGAACTGCTGTACACGGTTTTGCAGACCGTTGCCTAACCGCTCGGCCAAGGTACCGTTTGGTTTGCGATTGCAAATTTAAAATGTTTTTTTGATTATGCAAAGCTTTTGGCGGAAAAAGTGTCAAAACAGGATTGAGGCGAGGGTGTCAGAGCACTCCGTCAGATAATCCCTGATGCCTGCGCGATAATCGTCGGCGGCCTTCTCCCCTATGCGGGTGCGTATGCTGTAAGTCCGGGCGTTGATGTCGAGCAATTCATCGCTTATCTCCTCGGTGGTGTGACAACGGGAGCGCAGGAGGGCTGCATGTTCGCGTCCGAGGCGATATGGCTCAGAGCCGGCATCGGCGGCAGGACCTTGGGTGGCAGCAGCTATGGGACGGCTGTCCTCAGCAGCATCCACAACGGAGGCCGTCACATCGTATGTAACCGAGTCAGATTTGTCAGAGCCTCCGCATGACGTTGCGGCGAGTAGTATTGTAAGAGTGGTGAATATCGGAAAAAGCTTCATAGTTTTGTAGTGATTATCATTATTGGGCGGCATTATTGCCCCCAACTATCTCAGTTGCTCGCTCTCTGACGCTTTCCATCAGCCAGCGCGGAGTGGAAGTGGCTCCGCAAACGCCTATGCTTTCGGCATCGGCAAGCCATTTCGGATCAAGCTCCGAGGGGTTGGAAATCAGGTGTGTACGCGGGTTTGATTCGAGGCATTGATGAAACAGCACTTTGCCGTTGCTGCTCTTTTTCCCGCTGACAAAGAGTATCACACTGTGGGCTGAGGCAAATTCCCTCAATCGCTCGGCGCGGTTTGCAACCTGGCGGCATATAGTGTCATTACAGCTAATCTCCGACCGCGAAAGGGCCCGGAACCGAGCGCACATCTCACGATAGCCGTTAAGCGACTTGGTGGTCTGCGAATAGAGAGCCACCGGCCGGTTGAAATCAATCTGCCCGAGAGTGGAATCATCGTCTATCACGGTTGCCGTCCCGTCAGTCTGTCCCACAAGTCCGTTCACCTCCGCATGTCCTGCCTTGCCGTATATAACAATCTGAGGCTTCTCAGGCGAGTTGAACGACTCCTTTATCCTCTGCTGCAACCGAAGCACCACGGGGCATGTGGCGTCAATAATGCGAATCCTGTTGCGGTGTGCAGTCTCGTATGTAGAAGGCGGTTCGCCATGGGCGCGGAGCAATACGTTGACATCATGCAGGTTTTCAAGGTCGGCATGCGTAATGGTTTTCAGCCCTTTGAGGCGCAATCGCTCAACCTCGTCGGAGTTATGCACAATATCGCCAAGACAGTAGAGCGTGCCATGTTCGCGCAGCTCATCCTCGGCTTTGCTTATTGCCGCCGTAACCCCGAAGCAGAACCCTGACTGGTCATCGACCTCTATTTTCACGCCAGAGCTACTCATTGTCCTGAAACGGTGGTGTTATACAGATTGAGGAGCCATTCGTTCTGCTCGGCCGGAGTCATGGTGGAGTTGTCAAGAATATGCGCATCGGCAGCACATCGCAGCGGACTTTCGGCGCGGGTCTCGTCAAGGTGGTCGCGGCTACGGACATTGTCAAGAACCTCCTCGTAGGTTGCCGGCTCACCCTTTGCACGAAGCTCTTCGAGTCGACGGCGGGCTCGTGTCTCAGCCGAAGCATTGACAAATACTTTCATCTCGGCCTCAGGAAACACGGTTGTTCCAATATCGCGGCCGTCCATTACAATGCCCTTTGAGGCTCCGAGTTCCTGCTGCATCTTGACCAACGCATGACGCACGGCAGGGATGGCAGCCACAGGCGAAACGACCTGACTGACCTCCATTGAGCGAATAGCCTTTTCAACATCAACGCCGTTGAGCAACGTGGCCTGCAATCCTCCATCAACCCTGAAATCCACGTTGATATCAGGCAGCGAAGCGGTCAACGCCTCCACGTCAACCGTCCCGTCAGAGCCAATCATTCCATTGCGGAGCGCATAGAGAGCCACCGCCCTATACATAGCGCCGGAGTCAATGTATCTGTAACCTATGCGGCGGGCAAGAGTCTTTGCCATAGTGCTTTTCCCTGATGATGAATAGCCGTCGACAGCTATGGTTATGAGTGGTTTCGAATTGCTGTTCATAAGAGTTCGCTGAGATTGGTTGAAATATTAAACATGAAAGTTGTGGCGCCATTATGAGGCTGCGCCAGAGCCACGCCCACGCCAAACGACCTGACATTCAACCCTGCGCCAAGAGAAAACCCGGACAGGGACGAGCGCGAGTAGGCCGACATGTCGGCACGGGTCTTGTAATTGTAGCCCACCTCTATGTGGAACGACTCCGAGGGCTCGAAATCAGCTCCGAACACAAGATGCTTCATGGGATTGGAGGCATGCGGACGCTCCCACTCCGTGAGATTCCACGCCGTAACGGAAAACCTCACCGGCAACGCGCCGAATGACTTCGTAGCTCCAAGCCTGATGTCGACCGGCAATCGGTCATACGTGTTGTCAAATCGCTTTATCTGGCCGCCAAGATTGGCCACAACAGCCGACAGCGACAGATCTGAGTCAGGATTATAATAGTTGACACCCAAATCCGTAGCCACAGCAAACGCCGTGTAGTCACCGTAGGCGCTGTAGAGCAGCTTCAGATTGGCACCACCACGGAGACGGTCAGTGAAATCGTGGGAATACGTGCCGGAGAAATTCATGTCCTTCGGCGAGAACACGCCTGACACAGTGCCGTCAGCCTCCGTCATGTCCATCTGCCCATAACCGTAGTACTGCACACCCACAGCCCATGCCCCATGTTCGCCCGAGGGCAACGAGAATCTCACTCCGGCAAAATTGGAGCCGGCTATGTAACGCATATAATTGAGCCCTAACTGATTACCGAACTCAGGGCCGAGCAGCGAAGGATTCTGGTCAATGAGATTAATGTCGTCGCTGACGGTGGATATGTTGACCCCTCCGAGACCATAAATGCGGGTGGAAGCAGGAACGTTCAGATAACTGTAGGCCGACGGCGACTCCGCTCCTGCACGCCCCGCAGCCACTACTGCGGACAGAAGCACCCATACACCCATAATGCATCTATGTGGAATCACGTTCATCGGTAGGCAAAGTTACGAACTAATAACGGACAAACGGCAATCCTTATTGTTAAAAATCCATCGAGCAGGGCAATTGTTAAATCCTGCACCCAAAAAAGCCCCTCGCAACCCGGAAGTGTCAACAAATTTAAAACAATAATAATCATTATCAATTTTCCCCAACGGGATTTGGCCAAGTGGCAATCTCGCAATATATTTGCCCGTGAAATCAATCAGTGAGGCCCAACGGCGCCCCACATTTCTCTTTCCTTGAAATCGTATGAAACTATCATCAGCTCATCGCATAACAATACTTTCAATCATCATTGCCACGGCAGCGCTCCCCTTGCTGGGACAGCGGCTGAAAGTGTCATATTACTCACGCACGGCCACATCGACAGTGTCATTTGAGGCCTACGTGGCCGATGCCGTGGATGTGCAGCCCGAATTTCCCGGAGGCGACAACGCCATGATGAGCTATATCAACAAAGAGCGGCGCTATCCCCGTCAGGCCTACGATGCAGGAATCGAGGGCCGAGTGCTCTGCGCATTCATCGTGATGCCCAACGGCTCGATAAGCAACATCGAAGTGCTTCGCGGAGTTGAAGAATCCATTGACAAAGAAGCAGTGCGCATAATAAAGAACATGCCCGCATGGAAAGCCGGCAAAATTTCCGGCAACGCCGTTCCCGTCTACTGCATAGTCCCCATCTCCTTCCGCCGATAATACCGGGTGTCAATAGAAATAGTGCTATTCCCGGCCATCTTTCCCGTTTTTTATTTGTTATAGTGATGTAAATCTTTTATTTTTGCATTATTAATCAGTGTTAATTATCAGAGCCGCTATGATGGATGATTTCAACCAGTTCATGATAAATATACTCACAGAGTATGGAGATGGCATTGCTAAAGCAGTGCTTACAATCTATGCCCTACCTTTAATATATTCGATTTTCTTTGGATGGCGAAAAGCGAAAAAACGGGCCAAAGAAGCGCCTGATCAGTATCGTCTGTTCTAAAAATAATCATAGCTTGTCGCCAAGACGATTAACAAGCTCTTTCTCTTTCATCCTGCCAAGCTGCTGCTCTTTGGATATTTGGGGTCAGTCGAAATTGCGCCCTGACTACTCGCGTAAAACCTACTGAATTCGCGCGAAATCAAAATTAAATTCCCCGCCTCAACATTTAACATCTTTTAATCTGACCGTCAGTAAATTGCGCCATGATGGCAGGGGTAAAATAAAATGTGCAAACTGCATGAGCTTGCACACGATTTAATTTAAGGTGCTCGAAGCGGGACTCGAACCCGCATGGCCGCAATGGCCAAAGGATTTTAAGTCCTTCGTGTCTACCATTCCACCATTCGAGCATGCGGCGGTCTTACGATGACTTTTGCGGGGCAAAGGTAGTGATTATTTTTACAATATGCAAGTAAGCAGGAGCGGTTTTTGGTCGGTGGAGTCAGCGGCCAATTACGGCGTAGGGGGAGCCTCCGCTGATGGTTATCTTGTAGCGCTGGAGTCCGTAGCGGTTGTTTTTGTCAGCTGCCGGTCCGCTATATGGGGTGCCGTAAGAATACACATCGTAAGCACTTCCGCATTTGCCGCAGCGGAATATGCCCGCTTCTGTGGCATCCTCGTCGAACATTATTCGCTGAATTGTAGGTGAGCAGTAAGGACATGCAAGGTCGTAGACCAAATACTGCCCCATGGGGTCCATAACGAGCAGCAGCCCGCCATATCCGGTGGCTTCAGCGTCTTTGTAAGGAAATCCCGATGGAATGCCTTCCGTCAGTATAAACCGCTGATACTGCCCTGCGCCGGCCACTCCGTAACGCTGCCAGTCGCCCACGGTTGGGAATATAACGTTGACATTGGTGGGGGGAATCCTGTCAGTGTCCACCGAGGAGCATCCGGCCATAGCGATGGTGGCTATGACTGAGATAATGGCTGAAAGGAGAGAGAGTCGTGTTGTCATCAGAGAGGGTGGAATCAGGAAGCGAAGAGAGTTCCGAACATTTCGCTGAACTTGTCGGCGGCCTCCTGCATCTTACCTCCCACGAGCGGTTTGAGCATGGCGGGAATCTCTACGTCAATAAGCGTGTTGACTTCCGTAGTATCCTCGCTGAGCGCCTTAAGGTCAATCTTGATTGCAAAAGGCACGGGCGAGTTCTCTGCCGACAGTCCCAATCGGGATCCGGGGATGCGTTCGGTGACGTTAAATTTCATTTCGCCAACGGCCGGAGCTGTGATTACGATGCTGTCAGACGTGAAGCTCACATCCCCGAGCTTTTCACGAGCTTCCGGAGGGAGCGAGTCCATGCGCTGCTGAAATGTGCTGAGGTCAGCTATCTTTGCATAAACCTCATCTGCCGGGTGGTTGACAACAACCGGTTTGCCTTGATATTTTGCCATACGTCAGTTGTTGTTCTGTTGTTTTCCGGTCCAGTTTGCAGGGTCGCGGCGCCATTCCTTAAGCGTCTCAATGTCGTCCTGACGGATATAGTCGGCTTTGAGGGCTGCTTCAAGCATAGTATTGTAGTTGGAGAGGGTGTATACTTCAACGTTGGCGTCCTTGAAGCGCTTCACTGCTATGGGGAATTCGTAGGTGAAGATGGCTGCCATGCCCACAACTTCGCATCCTGCAGCACGGATTGCCTCAACGGCTTTCAGTGAACTTCCGCCCGTTGAGATAAGGTCCTCTATGACAACTACTCTCTGGCCCGGCTTGAGGTTGCCCTCGATAAGGTTTTCGAGGCCGTGGTCCTTTGGCGTTGAACGCACGTAGACGTAAGGCAGGCCCATAGTGTCGGCAACAAGAGCACCCATTGCTATGGCACCTGTGGCCACACCTGCTATGGCATCGGGTTTATCGAAATTCTCCATAATCAGGCGACACATCTCAACCTTTATGAAGCTACGAACATCGGGGTAAGAGAGAGTCTTTCGGTTGTCGGTATATATGGGGGAGTTCCATCCTGAGGCCCACGTGAATGGATGTTCAGGCTGAAGCTTGATTGCACTTATTTTAAGAAGCTTTTCTGCAAGAAGAGTGTCAAGGTGTTTCATTGTCGGTGATAGTTTTTCCGGTTATTATTCTGCAAATGTACAAAAAATTTCCTTACGCCATCGCCTATAATTGACGTTGCACGTTTTTTTTATCTGTTTTTGGCAAATTTCACATTCATTACGCACGGATGGCATGACGGCCGCAGGCTATGTCATAAAAATTCCGTAACTTTGCAGGCTATGGATTTCAAATTATCGTCAGATTATAAGCCCACGGGCGACCAACCTCAGGCAATTGACCAGCTGAGTGCCGGCATTCTTGACGGGGCACCGGCGCAGACGCTGCTGGGCGTGACCGGCTCCGGAAAGACATTCACTATGGCCAACGTGATTGAGCACGTACAGAAGCCCACACTGATACTGAGCCACAACAAGACGCTTGCCGCACAGCTCTACGGGGAGTTCAAGAACTTCTTCCCCGATAACTCCGTCCAATACTTCGTTTCCTACTACGACTATTACCAGCCGGAGGCCTACATACCGTCAGTTGACAAATACATAGAGAAAGACCTGATGATCAATGACGAGATTGACAAGTTGCGACTAGCCACCACGTCGGCTCTGCTGTCGGGGCGTAAGGACGTGATAGTAGTCAGCTCGGTTTCATGCCTCTACGGCATGGGGAATCCGGAGGACTTCAATTCCAACGTCATAGACATACGTGTCGGGCAGAAAGTGGCCCGCAACGTGTTTCTGCGCGAACTTGTCAACGCGCTCTACAGCCGAAACGAGGTCAACTTCACCCGAGGAAACTTCCGGGTAAAGGGCGACACCGTCGATATCTATCTTGCCTACGAGGAGATAGTGGTCAGAGTGGTTTTCTGGGGCGATGAAATAGAGTCCATAGCCACATTTTACCCAACTGACTACGTGACATTGGGCCAGCATGACGCTTTCCGCATATTTCCGGCCAACATATTCGTTACCTCGCCTCAGCGCATGGCTTCCGGACTTGCACAGATTGAACTTGATCTGGGCCAGCAAGTGGAGTTTTTCCGGCGTGAGGACCGTGAACTCGAAGCGCGCAGGCTGCAGGAGAGGGTGACTTACGACATTGAGATGATGCGTGAGGTTGGACACTGTTCAGGCATAGAGAACTACAGCCGCTACTTCGATGGCCGCAAGCCCGGAATGCGACCATTCTGCCTGCTTGACTATTTCCCCTCCGACTTCCTGATGATAATTGACGAAAGTCATGTCACCATTCCACAGGTCAGGGCCATGTATGGTGGCGACCTTTCGCGCAAAATGAATCTCGTTGAGTATGGCTTCCGCCTACCGGCAGCTCTTGACAACCGCCCGCTAAAATTCGAGGAGTTCGAGCGGCTCACTCCGCAAGTGATGTATGTCAGCGCCACACCTGCCGACTATGAGCTACAGCGGAGCGAGGGAGTTGTTGTGGAGCAGATAATCCGTCCCACCGGGCTTCTTGACCCGAAGATAGAGGTGCGCCCATCGGCCAATCAGATTGACGACCTCATGGAGGAGATTGCGCTGAGAGTTGACCGCGATGAGAGGGTTCTCGTAACCACGCTGACCAAGCGCATGGCCGAAGAGCTGAATGACTATCTCACAAAACTGCGCATAAAAGCCGCCTACATCCACAGCGACGTGGACACGCTTGACCGCATACGCATTCTTGACGACCTACGCTCCGGTGTCTGCGATGTCCTTGTCGGGGTCAATCTGCTGCGAGAGGGGCTTGACCTGCCGGAAGTGTCGCTCGTGGCCATCATAGATGCCGACAAAGAGGGATTCCTGCGCTCACATAGGTCACTGACACAGACCGTTGGGCGTGCAGCCAGAAACCTCAACGGAACGGTGATAATGTATGCCGACAAAATCACTGACAGCATGCGCCTAACCATTGAGGAAACCGAACGCCGCCGTTCAATCCAACTCGCCTACAACGAACAGCACGGCATCACGCCACAAGCTATCGTAAAGGCCCGCAACCGCATAATAGGCGTGGACAAGAATGAAGGTACAACCGCGGAACCGCAACGCCGTCAAGGCAAGAAACCGGTCAAGTCAACCCGCGAAGCGCAGCGCGAGGCAAAGGCAACAGCCATATACGACCAGGAGTTCTCAACATCGGTCAACATAGCCGCTGACCCCGTGATTCCATACATGAACCGCGCAGAGCTGGAGCGCACAATTACCGCCCGGCGCATGGCAATGGTTGAAGCAGCGAAGAAAATGCAGTTCATGGAAGCCGCACAACTCCGCGACGAAGTGCTGAAACTTGAAGAAAGGCTCAAAGACTTGCAACAATGAACATTCCTGACCGATATAACACCCGCCTCTATCTTCCCACATCCGTAAAGGAGATGAAAGCTCTCGGATGGGACCACGTTGATGTGGTGCTCTTTTCGGGCGATGCCTACGTGGACCATCCATCATTCGGAGCCGCCGTCATTGGCCGCACTCTTCAGGCCGCAGGCTACAATGTGGCCATCGTGCCTCAGCCCAACTGGCAGGACGACCTTCGCGACTTCCGCAAGTTTGGAGCGCCAAGATTATTTTTCGGAGTATCAGCCGGTGCTATGGACTCTATGGTAAACCATTACACCGCCGCACGACGCCGACGCAGCGATGATGCCTACACTCCCGGAGGTCGCCACGGAGCACGCCCGGACTATCCCACCATTGTCTATAGCAAAATCCTGAAGGAGCTGTATCCGCAAGTGCCGATTGTAATAGGAGGCATTGAGGCATCATTGCGCCGCCTGTCGCACTATGACTACTGGGAGGACCGCCTACGTCCCTCAATCCTGATGGACGCACCGGCCGACATTCTGAGCTACGGAATGGGTGAACGCACAACCGTGGAAATAGCACGGGCAATTGACTCCGGAGCTGACCTTAAAACTCTTTCCTCCATCATGCAGACCGCCTCTCTTGTGGCTGCATCCGACATTCCGGAAGCCGATGCCGACAACATAATCCTCCACTCATTTGAGCAATGTCTGGCCAATAAAAAATGTCAGGCCGAAAACTTCCGCCACATCGAACAGCAGAGCAACCGCTACGCCGGAGCAACTCTTTGGCAACAACATGGCACCCGCGCCATTCGTGTCAATCCTATGCTGCCACCCATGACAACCGGCGAAATCGATTCATCATTCGACCTCCCCTACACCCGCTATCCTCATCCACGCTATCGCGACCGCGACATCCCGGCCTACGACATGATTCGCCATTCAGTCAACCTCCACCGTGGCTGCTTTGGGGGATGCGCATTCTGCACCATATCAGCGCACCAAGGCAAGTTCATCGCCTCACGCAGCGAGGAGTCCATTCTGCGCGAAGTCCGTCAGGTGACCCGCATGGACGACTTCAAGGGATACATTTCCGACCTCGGAGGCCCCTCAGCCAACATGTATGGGCTTCACGGACGCAATCTGCAGGTATGCCGCCAGTGTATGAAACCCTCATGCCTGCATCCGGTAGTGTGCCCCAACCTCAACACTGACCACGGCCCATTGCTGGACTTGTATCACAAAGCCGATGCAATCCCTGGCGTGAAAAAATCCTTCATTGGCAGCGGTGTGCGCTACGACCTGTCAATGCACCACACTGGCCGGCGTGAAGTTGACGAGAACAACCGCCGCTACAACAGGGAACTGATTGAGCATCATGTGTCAGGCCGACTCAAAGTCGCTCCGGAACACACATCGGACAAGGTGCTGAATCTTATGCGCAAGCCCTCATTCAGTCTATTTCATGACTTCAAACGGGTGTTTGACAATGTCAACAACCGGTGCTCGCTCCGGCAGCAACTCATCCCCTACTTCATTTCCAGTCATCCCGGATGCACTGAGGAGGACATGGCATCACTCGCGGCTGAGACCAAGAGCCTCAACTTCCACCTTGAACAAGTGCAGGACTTTACACCTACGCCAATGACTCTGGCCACCGAAATGTACTACACCGGCTACCATCCCTACACCGGAGAACGTATATACACCGCACGCACTCCGCAACAGAAACAAGCACAGCGAAAATACTTCTTCTGGTACGACCCTAAAAACCGGGCCGACATTATCCGCTCGCTGAGACGACTCAACCGTGCCGACCTCATTGCCGCACTTTATCCCGGATGGAATTCACCGTCACATAACAACCGAACGAGATAATTTTCATATATTTGCAAATAAATCATTCATTTTATCATACGCATTGACATCATGTTACATCAATTCAAGACAGCACTCATGATTTCTTCAGCCATTATCGCTGTCGGTTGTACCGGCAGTTCCGACGGCCAGCAGGACATCATTGACCGCCCTGATTTCAAGTCTGAGACCGGCGAATTCACGGTGGAAGCACTCGAGGCACTTGGCCGTGTCAACGAACCAAAGATTTCGCCTGACGGCAGCAAAATTCTTTATGGAGTAAGCTACGAAAGCGTAGAGCAGAACAAGAGCAACCTTGATCTCTACGTCATGAATGCCGACGGTAGCGAGCAGCAGCGCATCACTCGCACGCCCGACAGCGAAAGCGGATACACCTGGATTGACTCAGGCAACAAAATAGCCTTCCTCAGCCCCGTCGACGGTAAAACCCAGCTATGGACTATGAACGCCGATGGGTCAGACCGCAAAGCCGTAAGCGATGTTGAAGGCGGCATACAAGGATTCCTGTTTTCGCCCGACGAAAGTAAGGTGGTCATGATAGGCTCCGTAAAATACAACCGCACCGCACAGGACATCTACCCTGACCTCCCTAAGGCTACAGGCAAGGTGTTTGACGACATCATGTATAAACACTGGGACGAATGGGTTACAGAGATACCTCACCCGCTCGTGGCCGACTTTGACGGCAGCAAGGTTAGCTCAGTGACCGACATCATGGCCGATGAGCCTTACGAAGCACCAATGAAGCCCTTCGGCGGGATAGAATCATTCGCATGGGCGCCCGATGGAAGCAAACTCATCTACGTCAGCCGCAAGAAAACCGGCAAGGAATATGCTCTTTCAACCAACTCTGACCTCTACGAATATGACCTCACCACAAAGGAGACCCGCAACCTCACTCAGGGGATGATGGGTTACGACACAGCTCCCGCATATTCTCCAGATGGTAAGTATGTTGCATGGCTATCTATGGAGCACGACGGCTACGAGAGCGACAAAAATCGCATCTTCATCATGGACACAGCCTCCGGTGAGAAGACCGATCTTACCACTGACTGGGACTACACTGCCGATGCTATTGCCTGGAACCCTGACTGCAAATCAATTTACTTCATTGCTCCAAAAGATGGTGTCACCCCCATCTTCTCCATTGACATAGCCACTAAGGAGGTGAAGGAAGTTGCCACAGGCGTATGTGACTACACCTCTCTATGCCCCACCCCTGCAGGCTCGTTGCTGTCCATGCGTCACTCAATGCTTTACCCCAACGAAATCGTATCTATTGACGCATCCGGTGTTAAACAACTGTCACAGGTCAACACCGAACTTCTCGCTCAGTTAAAAATGCCTACCGTGGAAAAACGCATGGTCCCCACTACCGATGGTAAGCAAATGACAACGTGGGTGGTGTATCCTCCTGAGTTTGACCCCACTAAGAAATACCCCGCAATCCTATATTGCCAGGGTGGCCCGCAGTCAGCAGTCAGCCAGTTCTGGAGCTACCGCTGGAACCTCGCCCTGATGGCATCCCACGGCTATATTGTGATAGCTCCCAACCGTCGCGGTCTGCCCGGTTTCGGCACCGAATGGAACGCCCAGATATCCAAAGACTACGGCGGTCAGAACATGAAAGACTATCTCAGCGCGGTCGATGACATGAGCCGCGAATCATACGTGGATACCGAACATATCGGAGCAGTAGGCGCAAGCTACGGAGGATTCTCCGTTTATTGGCTCGCTGGCAACCATGAAGGCCGCTTTGCCGCCCTCATTGCCCACGCCGGAATATTCAACACCGAAGCCCAGTATCTTGAGACTGAAGAAATGTGGTTTGCCAATTGGGACCTCGGAGGCCCGTTCTGGGAAAAGGATAACGCAGTGGCTCAGCGCACATACGCATCATCGCCCCATCGCTTCGTTGACCGTTGGGACACTCCCATTCTGATTACACACGGAGAATTTGACTTCCGCATCCTCGCATCGCAGGGAATGATGGCATTTAATGCTGCAGTGCTCCGTGGGATACCGGCCGAAATGGTAATATTTCCCGATGAAAACCATTGGATTCTGAAGCCGCAGAATGCTGTGATGTGGCAGAGAGTATTCTTCCGCTGGCTTGACCGTTGGCTTGTGCCTGACAGTGAAGCTGCTAAAGAAGCAGCAAAGAGCAATACTGCTCAGACTGAGGAAGCCGACTCCACTAAAGCATAGTTGATATAATCATCCTTAAAGAACACGCCCGGCTGCATTTTTCTACAGTCGGGCGTTGTTATATTCTGTAAATTTCTATTGTCAGCGTCCTATAGTAAGAATGGTGAAATAATTATAGTTTCCTGAGTTCATGGGCTGATACTGGAGAGTTATATAGTCGCCGCCACGGCCAAACCATGTAGCGTTAAGCGTGAGACCCGTGGTATTATTGATAGCCGGCACTCCGTAAAGTCCGCAAAGAGTGGAATACACACTATAGAAGCGGTCAGAGTTATAGCCCACTGAGGGATCGTAGAACTGCGAGCGTACAAGTCCACCACCGGTTCCGAAATAAAGCGTGGCATCAGGCCAATATACATTGAACTGACTTACTCCCTGCAGATAAACCTGATTGTTCATATATCCGTCTATGTTATAGCCGCTGTAGTATAGGTTGTCAAGAGCCGTGTTCATAGCCACACCGAAAGCAAGCCCAAGTATGTTACCAATTAGCGATCCGGCGTATGTTGGGCGCCAATGAGCCGGAGGAACCGGACGCGTCCACGGAATTGAAATTGGACGACCTGCATGAACTGTCGGACGCATGTATGCCGGACGGTTGGGACCGGGACGATATCCACTGGAAATGCCCGGCGCTGGTCTTCCGGGAGCAGGACGGCTGGCGACGTTTGGACGCTGCAGAGCCGGTCGGGTTACAACATTGGGGCGTGAAGGATTATTTTGACCGGGACGGATATTGTTCGCCGGCTGTTGTGGCCGCTTGTTATTGTTGTTCCCCGGTCGGAAACTATTGTTCGCCGGCTGCTGTGGCCGGTTATTGTTGTTCCCGGGTCGAAAATTATTGTTTGCCGGCTGCTGTGGCCGATTGTTGTTATTTCCAGGGCGGAAACTGTTGTTTGCCGGTTGCTGAGGCCGGTTGTTGTTATTTCCAGGGCGGAAATTTGAGTTACCGGAACCACCGCGCCCGGGACGTGATGTGGAATGAGTTTCGTTACGATTAGGATTACCTCCACGCGGCTGAGCCTCAACAGTTGTAACTGACAATAGGCTGCAGAGCAACAAGGCTGAAATGGTCATTAATTTTTTCTTCATGGCGCTTCCGATTAATACTGTCAATTAATTTAGTGTCATATATTTTATGACATTTGACAGCTATTAAAGTTTAGAGCCTCTACCGTAAATTAAGATTTATTCAGAAATTATTCTTTCGCTGCAATGGAGTGTCCTCGCGGGGAATTTATCAACAAGGGCCATGTTATGAGTAGCGATAATTACCGTTGTACCCTGACTGCAAATGTCACGTAAACGGTGCATAATCTGCTCGGCGGTAGCCGGGTCAAGATTTCCTGTCGGTTCATCGGCAATGAGTAGTCCGGGATTATTCAGCATAGCACGGGCTATTACAATCCGCTGCTGCTCGCCGCCCGACAACTCATGAGGCATCTTGTAGCCCTTCGTCAGCATCCCGATGCCGCGCAATGCCTCCTCAATGCGGCAATCTATCTCATCTTTGTCTTTCCAACCCGTGGCCTTGAGCACGAAGCGGAGGTTTTCATGGACATTACGGTCAGGCAACAGGCGGAAATCCTGAAAAACAATGCCTATTCCCCGCCTTAACATTGGAATGTCACGTTGTTTCAAGTGCATAAGGTCGTAGCCCATAACCTCAGCCTCACCCCCAGCAATAGGTACCTCGGCATATATGGTCTTCAGCAAGGAACTCTTGCCGCTGCCAACCTTTCCGGTAATGTACAGAAATTCACCTGTTTCAACGGTCAAGTTGACGCGTTTAAGCACTCGGATATCCTGCCGGACAATGTCAACATCCGTATATTTTACTATTGGTGCCATCCTTTTGCTATTTTTCAATAACCCATGTCAGCGATAAACTTGATTTTCATCAGCCGAATCTCATCCTCGCTGTAGTCGTCTGAAAATTCCTGATAGGCTTTCTTAAGGTCGCCATCCTCACTCTGCTGGAAGTAATCAAAAAGATCTTCTTGCTGCTCCTCGTCAAGGATTTCATCAATATAATAATTGATATTGATCTTTGTTCCTGAATTAAGGATTCCCTCTATTTCATTCATGAGTGCTTCCAGCGTCAGTCCCTTTGATGCAGCCAGTTCGTCGAGAGGTGTTTTGCGGTCAATTGCCTGAATTATGGATATTTTCATCTTGCTACGATTGGCAACTGTGCGGACCACCATATCTTCCGGACGCTCAATGTCATTGGCCTCGACATGGCGGCGGATCACCTCCACAAACTCCTTGCCATAACGTCGCGCTTTGCCCGAGCCAACACCTGTTATGCCGGCAAGCTCCTCAATTGTTACCGGGTAAGTAGTTGCCATAGCCTCAAGCGACGGATCTTGAAATATCACATACGACGGGAGATTATTCCGTCTGGCTATTTGCCGACACAAGTCCTTCAGAATCGCATAAAGTTCCGGATCGGCGGCACAGCTACCCCCTGCCCTTACGGCATCTGATTCATAGTCATCGTCCTTATAGACCGTATCCTCCACTATCATGAATGACTCCGGCTTCTCTATGAACCTCTTCCCTTTTGGTGTGAGCTTCATAAGTCCGTAGTTCTCAATGTCGCGCTCTATATATCCGGCAATCACAGCCTGACGAATCACGGCGTTGAGATGTCTGGAATCCGCCTCTCTACAACTACCGAAAATGTCGAGTTGATCGTGATGATATGATTTTATGTCGTTCGTAAGCCGTCCACGCAGCACGTCTATTATATATTCAGCCTTAAAGCGCTCCTTCAGTTCCGCTATTGCCTCAAGCACACAGCCAAGATCCTCGCGCGCTTCCGTCTTTTTCTTGGGGTTCAAACAGTTGTCACAATTACCGCAATTATCCTTATTATATTCTTCGCCGAAATAGTGAAGAAGAGTGCGACGGCGGCAAACACTTGACTCCGCGTATGATGCCGTCTCCATCAGCAGTTGCCGTCCTATTTCCTGTTCAGCAACCGGCTTGTTCTGGATAAATTTCTCCATTTTCTGCAGGTCCTTTGCTGAATAGAACGTAATGCACCGACCTTCACCGCCGTCACGACCGGCTCTACCGGTTTCCTGATAATACCCTTCGAGTGACTTTGGCATGTCATAGTGAATCACAAATCTCACATCCGGTTTATCAATGCCCATGCCGAAAGCAATGGTTGCCACAATCACGTCAACCTTCTCATAAAGGAATGCGTCCTGATTGGCCGAGCGCGTGGCTCCATCCATACCGGCATGATAAGGAAGTGCCTTTATGTGATTGACCACCAGCATTTCCGCCAATTCCTCCACCTTCTTCCTGCTAAGACAATAGATTATGCCTGACTTACCTTCCATTCCCTTAATGAAACGGATTATTTCCTTGTCAGTGTTTGATGTCTTCGGCCTAATCTCATAGAAGAGGTTTTCGCGGTTGAATGACGACTTGAACACTCTGGCATCCAACATTCCGAGATTCTTCTGGATATCATGCTGCACCTTGGGGGTTGCGGTTGCAGTCAAAGCAATTACCGGACGAACGCCTATCTCATTGATTATTGGGCGTATGCGGCGATATTCCGGACGAAAGTCATGTCCCCATTCCGAAATGCAATGAGCCTCATCCACTGCATAAAACGAAATCTTTACCGTCTTGAGGAATTCCACATATTCCTCCTTGGTAAGTGACTCAGGCGCAACATAGAGCAGTTTGGTACGTCCCTCGGTTATATCAGATTTGACATGGTCAATAGCCGACTTGTTGAGTGATGAGTTGAGAAAATGCGCAATCCCATCGTCCTCGCTGAAATTCCGCATGGCATCAACCTGATTCTTCATCAGAGCTATCAAAGGTGATATGACTATCGCCGTTCCCTCCATAAGGAGCGACGGCAACTGGTAGCACAAGGATTTGCCACCGCCTGTCGGCATCAGGACAAAAGTGTCGTGTCCGTCAAGAAGGCTTTGCATTATGGACTCTTGATGACCCTTGAAAGTGTCAAATCCGAAATAATGCTTCAAAGCGGCTGATAGTTCTGTTGTGTTAGCCATGGTTGATGGAATGAGGGGGGATTATTTAAGGTGTGATATGATTGTACTTCAGTGTCAGTCCTGGCGGTTTAGTTCAAAATTCGCTTCTTCGAGTTTCTTTAAGGCATAGTCTGCCGTAACCTCGAATTTGGTTTCTCGTCCCGACGGCAATTCAAACATAGCGTCCATCATTACGGTCTCCACGATTGACCGCAATCCGCGGGCTCCGAGCTTGTATTCTATAGCCTTGTCAACTATCAGGTCTAGTGCCTCCGGTGTGAACACAAGTTCTACTCCGTCCATCCGGAACAGTTTCTCATACTGGCGCGTTATGGCGTTCTTCGGCTCGGTAAGAACACGTCTTAGGGCATCACGATCAAGAGGCTCAAGATGCGTCAGGATAGGCAATCGGCCTATAATCTCCGGAATGAGGCCAAAAGATTTCAAGTCCTGCGGAGCAACATACTGCAGGAAGTTATCCCGGTCAACGCCCTTTCTGGCGGTGTTACTATAACCAACCACATGGGAATTGAGTCGCTGCGCAATCTTTCGCTCTATACCGTCAAATGCACCTCCACAGATGAAAAGAATATTTTTGGTATCAACCGGTATCATCCTTTGCTCCGGATGCTTACGCCCTCCCTGCGGCGGAACGTTAACAACCGAACCTTCAAGCAACTTCAACAAGCCCTGTTGCACACCCTCTCCGCTGACATCGCGGGTTATCGATGGGTTATCGCCTTTGCGAGCTATCTTGTCAATCTCATCTATGAACACTATTCCGCGTTCGGCCTTCGCTACGTCATAATCGGCAACCTGAAGCAATCGTGTCAAAAGACTCTCTATGTCCTCTCCAACATAACCTGCCTGCGTAAGGACTGTAGCATCAACAATAGTGAAAGGCACGTCAAGCAAACGGGCTATTGTTTTGGCAAGTAGCGTCTTGCCCGTTCCGGTTGGCCCGACCATTATTATGTTGCTTTTCTCTATGTCAGTATTGTCATCCGATGGCTGTGCAAGTCGCTTGTAGTGATTGTAGACGGCTACCGACAGATATTTTTTCGCCGAGTCCTGACCTATGACGTATCCGTTGAGAAAATCATAGATTTCCTTCGGACGGGGTATCTTGGTAAGATCTGTCTCAGGCACTTTTGCAGCCGATGCTGTAGCCAATCCGGCCGACTGCTTGAAACCTTTTATGGCCTCCTCTATATTGGACACACACTCCTCACATATATATGAGGAGCCATCGGCCGACGGGACAAAAACCTTGTCACCCTCAGCCGGGCTTCCACAAAAGGAGCAACGCACACCCATTGATGAGTCCTGGCCTGTTCTTTTCTTAGCCATAGTGCGTTTAGTGCTTTGCTTTAATCAACACGTCGTCAATCATGCCATAGTCTTTGGCTTCCTGCGCCGTCATCCAATAATCGCGGTCACTGTCACGCTCAACCTTTTCAAACGGCTGCCCGGAATGATTGGATATGATTGTGTAAAGTTCCTTCTTGAGTTTCTGAATCTCACGTGCAGTGATTTCAATATCGCTGGCTTGTCCCTGAGCGCCACCCATAGGCTGGTGTATCATAACTCTCGAATGGTTAAGCGCGAATCGCTTGCCCTTTTCGCCGGCAACAAGAAGCACCGCAGCCATTGACGCAGCCATTCCCGTGCAGATGGTACTTACATCGCTGGATATGTACTGCATGGTATCATATATCCCAAGACCGGCGTAAACCGAACCGCCGGGTGAATTGATGTAAATGCTTACGTCCTTACCGGGATCTGTCGAATCAAGATACAACAACTGAGCCTGTATAACATTGGCCGTATAGTCATTGACATCAGTTCCAAGGAAAATCACGCGATCCATCATCAGGCGTGAAAACACGTCCATCTGAGCCACGTTTAACTGACGCTCCTCTATAATTGTAGGGTTGATATAGCTTGATGTGATATGTGATGCATATTGATCAAGAGCGAGTCCGTTCATGCCAAGATGATTCACTGCATAATTTCTAAAGTCGTTTTTCATAAAGAATACTTGTTTCTGTTTTTTCTAACTCAAAATTAATAATAAAATATTGAATTTGCAAAAACCATGCCTAATTTAGGATATATTTATCTTTGAAACAATCTGACATCAATACCACTTATGGCCGGGTTCATCAGTCATTTCAAACTCAACGGTAGCACCGTCCATGATCTGATCGTGAGTAATAAAGCTCTTATGATAAGGCTCTCCGTTGACCGTCACACTCTTCACATATATGTTTTTACGGCTCGCCTGCGGAGCGTTTATCGTAAACACCTTTCCGTTGGCAAGATGTATGCGTGTCTGTTTGAACAGAGGTGAGCCTATTTCATATTGGCCGCTGACAGGATTCACAGGATATAACCCCATCGCACTCATAACGTACCATGCCGACATCTGTCCGCAATCCTCGTTGCCACACAGTCCGGCCGGGGAGTTTTTGTAAAGCTCGGTCATGATTTCGCGGGCATATTGAGCCGTTTTCCACGGTTGCCCCACCTTATTATATAGATAGACAACATGATGCGACGGCTCGTTACCATGTGCATACTGCCCTATCATACCTGTGGAGAATATCGGAAGGTCCTTATTGTCGGCCGGAACGTAAGTAAACATGCTGTCAAGCTTCTGCGCAAAACGTTCCTCGCCCATAAGTCCTATCAGACCGTCAATATCATGCTGTACGGACCATAGATAATGCCATGCGTTACTTTCACTGATATGAGGCGTGTACTCATCAGGATTAAAGTTAGGTTGCCAGTTGCCTTTACTGTCGCGCGGCTGCATAAACCCATTGGCACGATTAAACACATTGACATAGTTTCCCGCACGTTTGTAGAATTCATCTGCAACATCTTTCCTACCCATCTTTTCAGCCATAACAGCGATGCAATAATCATCGAATGCATACTCCAAAGTGCGGGAAAGCGACCAATCATCAGAGTTATACGAGTCCGTAACATCGTAGGGAACATATCCTAACGTCTTATACAAACCTATACCTCGATAATCGTCATCATTGGCTGTAGCAACGCATGCAGCAAGAGCCTTTTCTGCATCAAAGTCGCCGATTCCCTTGATATACGCATCAGCTATAACCGGAACAGCATGGTAACCGAGCATCATGTCGGTCTCGCTGCCCTGCATGTTCCACACCGGGAGGCGCCCGTGCTGTTCATAGAACGCAAGAAACGACTTTATCATATCATTTACCCGTGCCGGTTCAGTGTAAGTCAAGAGCGGATGTGCCGCACGGAAAGTGTCCCAAAGAGAAAATGTTGAATAGTTTGTCCATCCCTGCGTCTGGTGGATCTGTTTGTCAGGCCCGCGATATTTACCGTTGACATCATCAAAAATTGTAGGAGCAATCATGGTGTGATACAACGCAGTGTAGAAATTCACCTCATCATCAATACTATCCCCCGTCACCTCTATCTTGCCGAGTTCGCTGTTCCACCGTTGACGCGTCTGATTCCTGTACATATCGAAATCGTCTACCGGCACTTCTGCCTCAAGGTTTGCTGCCGCCCCCTCAAGATCAACGCCTGACAGAGCAGTGCTTATTGTAAGTTGCTCCCCGGCAGTGGTATTATAATGGAAAGTAGCTATACTGGAGTCGGCATTAAACTCCACTGATGCCCACGGGCGGGAGAATCGGCTTCGGAAGAACACCCTCTGATCTCGTGCCCATCCGTTGGAAAATCTGTATCCCTCTATTGTTATTGAATCGACAATACTTATTGATGTACCCACAGTGGCATCCCAGTTCATAGCCTTCTGCAAATTCAGTATTACGACAGCATCTCCGGCAGGAAACGTGTAACGCTGTATCCCCACACGATCAGTAGCTGTCAGCTCCACATCAATGCCGTAATCGTCAAGCGTGACCCTGTAATATCCTGCCATAGCTTCCTCAGTGTCATGTCGGAATTTCGAATGAATTCCCAATGGCTCAGGAGCCTCCTTATATGGCATCATGACCGGCATAAACGAAATATCATAAAGGTCTCCGGCACCGGTCCCCGATAAATGGGTGTGGCTGAAACCGGCAATTGTACTGTCCGGATAATAATATCCCGCTATACGGTCCCACCCCGGCAAACCGTTGTCAGGGCTCAGTTGAACCATACCAAACGGAGCCTGCGCCCCGGGGTAAGTATTGCCCGTGAAATCCGTGCCTATGAACGGATTGACTTTCGATGACAAATCCGCGCTGTCTGTCACCGCATGAGTTCCACACGAGATGACCATGAATAATGAAGCTGCACTAACTGCACTTATAACAAATGTTTTCATCAATCTGACATTAGATTATAGCTCGTCCGACATCAAAGTCATTGACCCATCGCCGGATCCGCATATTTGATCAAAATAAACACACTTACAAATATAACAATAATTTATGACAGTTACAATATTCAATGGCATGTTATCATTGATAAAGCCTCATCCATCCGCCAACCGCCTGGAATTCATCCTCATAGTTGACTGCGCACAAAAAAATAAGACAAAAACAGGTCAAAAAATTTGCATGAATGAAAAAATCGCCATACCTTTGCACTCGTGAAACGTAAACGGCATGAGAGCCGACAGCAAAGCTGAACGTTTTTACAAAACATATTGTCTTGTGGTGTAATGGTAGCACGTCGGATTCTGGTTCCGCCTGTGAGGGTTCGAAT
>CAZASF010000039.1:0-24207 GCA_964487725.1 uncultured Bacteroides sp.
CGGAACTATATTAATCCTGAGTTGTTAAAATGAATATAACTCATTAAATTTTAACAATAAAAACATGTCAGACGGAAAATATTCAAAGCTCAATACAAATCCTGTTCACGGTGGAGGACACAATGAAGTGTTCTATGCTGCAAATCAGGCGCTGAGGCGACATGCCAATGGTGGTAATTTCCTTATATTTGCTACGGTACTTGCTTTGATAGTAGCGAATATACCTGCTTTAAACGGATATTATTTCAACTTCTGGAATCAGCCGTTGCGTCTTCAGGTAGGAGAGTTTAATATTTTCAGTCACTCCGGTCATCCAATGACCATGTTGCAGTTCATCAACGATGCACTGATGGCCATATTTTTCTTTTCGATTGGCCTCGAGATAAAGCGAGAGGTGTTGGTTGGAGAGCTGTCCTCATTTCGCCAGGCGCTTTTGCCTATAATGGGCGCTATAGGTGGCATGGTGGTTCCGGTTTGTCTATTCCTTTTTCTTAGTCAGGGCTCGGAATACAGCGAAGGCGCAGCCATCCCCATGGCTACCGATATCGCTTTTTCACTCGGAGTTCTTGCCATGCTCGGTTCCCGAGTGCCTGTGTCTTTGAAAATATTCCTTACAACGCTTGCCGTTGTCGATGACATTGGTGGTATCATAGTCATTGCGGTCTTTTATAGCTCGCATATCGAGATTATGCTGTTGGTCTACGCTCTTATTCTTCTCGGAGTGCTTTTGCTCGGTTCTGTTATGAAGATTCAAAGCAAGATATTCTATCTTTCAATAGGCGGTGTAATATGGTTCCTTTTCTTGAATTCAGGAGTTCACCCCACAATAGCAGGTGTCCTTGTGGCGTTCTGCATACCGGCAACCCCTGTATTTGCGCCAAAGAAGTATGTAAAACTTATTCGAAACGCCATCCATAATTTTAATGAGGAAGATGACGAGAAACTTAACAAACGATCAATCCTTGACAAACAGCAAATGAACTGGCTCAAAGAGGTGGAATCGGCATCGGATAAGGTTATTTCGCCGCTTCAGGAACTTGAGGACTCTCTGCATCCCATTGTTAATAACTTCATAGTGCCGCTGTTTGCTTTTGCCAATGCAGGTATATTCCTTCTTGATATGGATCCGGCCACGATTGTTGAGGGAATAAGTCTGGCCATCATTGTTGGCCTTGTGCTCGGGAAATTCCTTGGAATACTTTGTTTCTCATGGATTACGGTTAAATGTAAGCTTGCTCCTATGCCTGAGAAGAGCAACTGGAAGATGCTCGCATCCATAGCAATGTTAGGTGGTATTGGATTCACGGTGTCACTCTTCATTGCAAATCTATCGTTCTCATCGGGTAGCGAGCTTGACGTGTATCTGCTTAACCATGCTAAGCTTGGTATTGTAGTTGGATCTCTCGTAAGTGGTGTTCTTGGATTCCTATTGCTGCATCATTTCCTGCCATCGAAAGAAAAGGTTAACCAGGATCAGCAACTTATGGAGAGCTCAAAATAAAGAAATCAGGATAGTATTTCTTTAGAGCTATTGCAAAATTCACATTTTTATGTTAATTTTGACGCGAATTGTTAACGCGGCAAAGAGTGCCTGTTTCTAAACAATTACACTTTTTAAGGCGTTAACATAATATAGATTAAACATAACACTCACGGATTTATATCAAATCTACGTGGAGCATCCAATATGAAAAAGTCAACTATCTGGTTTCTAACGATAATAATGGCGGTTACCTTCGCGGGGCTTCTCTATGTTCAGATTGTCTACATGACGAACATGGTGAAGATGCGTAACGAGCAGTTCTCGGAGGGCGTCAAAAGAAGTCTCTACGCCGTATCTACGGCTCTTGAACAGGAGGAGGCCAGATATTTTCTTGAGGAGGACGTTGCGCAGATTCAGTCATCGGTTCTTCCCCGATACTCTACGTCCGACAATCAGACCGGAGTGAAGTATTCGTTCACCACCAATGAGGGCCTTACAGGAGACCTTACGCTTAAAGGTGATTTCGAAACGTTGGATCGTCAGATTTCAGGCACATCGTTTACAGGCAGCAAGAAATCAATGCAGGATGTTATCCGCGGGCAGTATTTGTATCAGCGTACGCTTTTGGATGAGGTTATTCTTAACATTATAAGCCAGTCAAGTAACAGACCGATAGAGGAACGTGCTGATTCGGCTCTCGTCTCATCGTTACTTGCTGCTGAATTTGCTAATAATGGTATTAATCTTCCATTCGAGTTCGCTGTTGTGAACCGGATGGGAGTTCCCGTATATGAGTCAAAGGGATTTGAATCGGACATGAACGGGGATATTAACATGTTTGTCCAGACTCTTTTCCCGAATGATGCCAAGAACCGGATGAACTACATAAAAGTATATTTCCCCGACAAACGGGACTATATATACCATTCGGTACGGTTCATGATTCCATCCATGATATTTACCGTCATATTGCTCATAGTCTTTCTTTACACCATTATCCTTGCCTTCAGGCAAAAGAAACTTACAGAGATGAAGAATGATTTCATCAACAATATGACGCATGAGTTCAAGACCCCGATATCAACAATTTCTCTTGCAGCGCAGATGCTCAATGACGGCTCTGTGAGAAAGTCGCCAAAGATGCTCGAACACATTTCCTCGGTTATCAATGACGAGACTAAGAGATTACGTTTCCAGGTTGAGAAAGTGCTTCAAATGTCAATGTTTGATGAGCGACAGAATCCCACTTTGCGGTTGCAAAGCGTTGATGCGAACGTTGCTATAGCCAATATTCAGCACACCTTCAAATTAAAGGTTGAAAAATACGGAGGCTCAATTGATGCCGAGCTTAATGCGGATGAATCGACCATCAACGTTGATGAGATGCATTTTACCAACGTTATATTCAATCTGTTGGATAATGCTGTGAAGTACCGCGATGAAGAGCGCCCGCTAAAACTAACGGTGTCAACCCGGAACCCATCTGACAGCAAGTTGGAGATAGTTGTGGCCGACAATGGAATCGGAATAAAGAAAGATGACCTAAAGAGGGTTTTCGATAAATTCTATCGTGTTTCAACTGGCAATCGCCATGATGTCAAGGGATTTGGCCTCGGGCTTGCATACGTTCACAAGATGGTGAAAGCTTTTGGCGGTGATATATCCGTTGAGAGCGAATTTAGAAAAGGAACAAAATTTATAGTAACATTACCAATAACTAAAAACTGAAAATTATGGAAGACCGTTTGCGTATACTATTATGTGAGGATGACGAGAATCTCGGCATGCTTCTTCGCGAATACCTCCAGGCAAAGGGCTACAATGCGGATCTTTTCGCCGATGGGGAGAGCGGCTACAAGGCTTTCCTCAAAGGGAAGTATGATCTGTGTGTGCTTGATGTGATGATGCCTAAGAAGGATGGTTTCGCTCTTGCCCAGGAGATACGCACCGTCAATTCTGAGGTGCCTATTATCTTCCTTACGGCTAAGTCTATCAAGGAAGATATTCTTGAAGGTTTCAAGATTGGTGCGGATGATTACATCACCAAGCCTTTCTCCATGGAAGAGCTCGTGTTCCGTATTGAAGCCATTCTCCGTCGTGTCAAAGGTAAGAAGGGAAAGGAAATCACCATGTACCGCATTGGTAAGTTCACATTCGACACCCGAAAGCAAGTGTTGATGGTTGACGACAAGGTGACCAAGCTCACAACAAAGGAATCAGAGCTTCTCAGCCTGCTCTGTGCTCATGTTAATGAAATACTTGAGAGAAACTTTGCCCTCAAGACAATTTGGATTGACGATAATTATTTCAATGCACGAAGCATGGATGTTTACATCACAAAACTCCGTAAACATCTTAAAGACGATCCGTCAATTGAAATTATTAATATCCACGGCAAGGGCTATAAGCTGATTGCTCCGGAACCTGAAAATGCCGCCAATTGATAATTGACTAATAAAGAAAAGAAGGAATGAGTTAAAATCGGCTCTCCGTGGTCATCACGAAGAGCCGATTTAGTTTAGGGCCTTACTTATATGGGCGGAATTGGCTTATCTAAGATTCAGTCTTTTCAGAGTCAGCACTACGTTTCCTGCCTCGTCTTTAAATTGAGCACCTGCCATGTCATCCTGCGGCGTAACAGTGGTTACTTTTGAAAGTGCCTCTATTATTTCTTGTTCCAATTGGATTTGTGGGCATGTCATGCGCGTTGTAACCATGTTGGTAAACTTCATGGAGTTCTGACGGTCAGGATTTATAACTATTGTGCCGTTCATTGTGTTACAGCCAAGATTCCCATGAATCTTGAGTTCGGGCGTGTCTATAACAAGGTTTATATCGGAGGTTTCCGGTATTTTGGTCCCATTGACAGCAGTGACGCTCCATGCTCCGTTGATGAAATTAAGGTCATATTTACGTAGAAC
This sequence comes from uncultured Bacteroides sp., assembly GCA_964487725.1. Classification (GTDB taxonomy): domain Bacteria; phylum Bacteroidota; class Bacteroidia; order Bacteroidales; family Muribaculaceae; genus Paramuribaculum. The sequence continues at coordinate 4,405 of CAZASF010000039.1, forward strand.
CATAAGTGTTGAATCTGATTCGCTCTTCATGCTTAGAAGATAGTCGTTCCCGATTTTGTCAAGGCTAAATTTCTTTACATCGTTCATGGCAAGGGTCATACCCACTTCGTATGGCGCATCAGGACAAAGCCTCATTGTTGATATGAATTCAGAGGACCTTACCATTTTCCCGCCGGGAGTTATTTCATAAACTCCGTTTACGATGTTGCAACCATCGTTTGCGTATGTTTTGACCATATTGGTGGCCTCCTGAGTGTCCGAACCGTCAAATATTATGTATGGTCTGTCACTTCCGGTTACCATCTGATTCCCGACTTTGTACACCATCCATTCCCCATACAGTACTTTATGTACCGCAACATTGGTCTGTGTTGGGGTCTCTACTGCAACTGGACCGGCAACGGTGACAGTTTTTTTCGATATATTACAAGCGGTAAGGCCCATTGAGAGCATTGCTATGCCCATAAGTTGGATAGATATTGTTTTCATACTTGAATTAAGTTACATTTTATAATGTTATAATCCTTGTATAACCGGATTGTTCACTGCAATCACTGATTAATGCGCAATTTATTTCGTGATGCAGATAAGCAAAGATAATAATTTTTAATTGTTCGGGATATGTAAATGTAGTAATTTTGCAAAAAAATGAGAAATGAAAGGTATTTTGTCAAAGTTGTTTTTTACTTTCTTCAAAATTGGCGCGTTCACTTTTGGCGGTGGATGGGCAATGATATCCATAATAGAGAAAGAAATTGTTGATAAGAATAATTGGCTCGAAAGAGAATCTTTTCTTGATTTGCTTGCTGTGGCGCAATCGTTGCCCGGCATTCTTGCGGTAAATATTGCCGTTGCCATTGGCGATAGATTAAAAGGTGTCAATGGTAGCGTTATAGCCGCGTTGGGAACAATCCTGCCCTCGTTCCTGATGATATTGGCAATTGCAATATTCCTTACTCCGGATCTGATAAAGAACAATGAAGTGCTATCCGCAATATTTAAGGGCATTCGTCCCGCTGTTGTGGCATTGATTATCGCACCGGTTATAACATCGGCTAAAGCTGCCAAGATTGGTTGGAAAACAGTTTGGATTCCGGTAGTAGTTGCCCTTCTTATATGGTCGAAAGTTCCATATATTTCCAATCCTATCGTTTACATTATATTGGGAGGTGTTGGAGGCTACATTATTTTTGAAAAGAGCATGAAGAAAGCTGTTGAGACAAGGGTCTCAGGAAAGGAGGATGGTAAGAAATGATATACTTGAAGTTGATATGGGCCTATCTTAAAATAGGATTGTTCGGGTTCGGCGGTGGTTATGCCATGTTGGCGTTAATTGAAAGGATAATTGTAGGGAACGGATGGATCACGGAGACCATGTTTACTGATATAGTTGCAATTTCACAGATGACTCCGGGGCCTATTGGAATAAATTCGGCTACATATATAGGTTATGTTGCGCCCGGCGTGGCCTCGCCGGATTTCGCATCTCCATTATGGGGAGTTATGGGCTCGATTATATGCACCATGGTTGTGGTAGTACCTTCGTTCCTGCTCACGTTGTACATGAGCCATTTGATTCATCGTCATCGCGACAGTGCAATAGTAAAAGGTGTGTTCATGGGGCTCAGACCTGTTGTGGTGGGGTTGATCGCATCTGCAGCGCTCTTGCTTATGAATGAGGCTAATTTTGGCGTGGAAATGACGGATGTAATAGCCTCTGTCCTAATCTGTTTGGGGGCATTCGTGGGTGTCTATTGGCTTAAGATACATCCGATAGTAGTGATTATACTGAGTGGCATTGCCGGATTCTTGATTTACTGATTTTATGGACTATAGGGCGACTTTGGATTATCTTTATTCGCAGATTCCCGCTTTCCATCGCGAAGGAGCTTCGGCTTATAAGCCCGGGCTTGAGCGGGTGCTTGAACTCTCATCTTATTTCGGTAATCCACATTTGAAGTTGAGGACTGTTCATGTTGCTGGAACAAACGGCAAGGGCTCTACTGCGCATAGTCTTGCCGCTATATTTTCATCAGCGGGTTACAGGACCGGCTTGTTCACATCTCCTCATATTGTGGATTTCAGAGAGAGAATACGTGTAGATGGCGAAATGATTCCGGAGGCTGATGTCATACGTTTCGTTGAACGTTCCCGGGATATTGTTGACAAGATTCGACCTTCTTTTTTTGAGCTGACAACAATTATGGCTCTTGACTTTTTTGTCCGGAGCAATGTTGATGTGGCGATTATAGAGGTTGGCCTGGGAGGAAGACTTGACTCAACAAATATTATTACACCGGAGCTTTCCATAATAACAAATATATCCCTTGACCATACGTCATTGCTTGGCAGCAGCTTGACGGAGATAGCCCGGGAAAAAGCCGGAATTATAAAGGATTCAGTTCCGGTTGTTATAGGCGAATCTGCTGGTGATGTCCGTCAATGTTTTGTAAGTGAAACAATTAAGAAAAAATCCCCGATATTCTTTGCTGACGATAGTGGCGAAATTTTATCATCTACTGACGTTGACAACGGTATTTTTTACCGGACTGTACATTACGGCGCATTCACGGGGGAACTTAAGGGCGATTTTCAGAAAAAGAACACAGCCACAATTCTAAAGGCAGTTTCTGTTATAAATAATTCCGATGAATTCTCTCTTGATGCTGACGCTGTTGCACAAGGATTGGGAAATGTCATGGAATTGACCGGATTGTCAGGCCGATGGATGAAGCTTTCTGACTCTCCAGTTACTGTTTGCGACACCGGACATAATCCCGGAGGGTGGATATACATATCAAGGGAACTACGTAGGTATGCCGGGCGGAAGCATCTTGTAGTAGGATTTGTCAGCGATAAAGACGTGGCATCAATATTATCCATGATTGCAGAAATTCCGGATATTTGTCTCTACTTTACCGCTCCTTCCACGCCTCGTGCTCTGGCTCCTGACGAGTTATGCAATAAGGCTTCGGACCTGGGCCTTAAAGGAACTTCGTACAGTTCCGTTGCTAAAGCATACGAAGCCGCCCTTGCCAATATAGCGGACAAGGGCGGAGAAATGATTTTCATCGGCGGCAGCAACTTTGTTGTCGCAGACCTGATGAAATGTATTGTCAGCGAGTAGCGATAGTTTCGATTTCTACGAGAACCTGCTTGGGAAGCTCTTTTACGGCAACTGCTGAGCGGGCAGGGAAGGGAGCTGTGAAGTTTTCAGCGTAAACTTCGTTCATTGGAACGAACAGACTCATATCGGCAAGGAAAACTGTGGTCTTGACAACATTGTCAATGGTTAGGCCTGCTTCAGCAAGAATTGCCTTGATGTTGGCTATTGATTGAGCTGTCTGAGCTTTGATTCCCTCAGGAATTGAGCCGTCAGCAGGATTTACGGGAATCTGACCTGAAATGAACAGGAGGTCACCAACAGAGATTGCCTGGCTGTAGGGACCGATTGCACCGGGTGCGTTGGTTGTTGCGATTTGCTTTTTCATTGTCTTTTGATTTAATATGGGTTGATAATTTAAAGTTTTAGTCCTCCACAACGTTAATTAGTAACGTGTCGGAATTGTCATATATGCATTTCCTGATTTTCTCGGTTGTCTTAACAATTTCTGCATATCTGATTGAGAAGTCAGGGATAAATTCGGAATCTCCCTGGCTATAAATCCGGTCAAATATTTCACCTACGGTAAGACTCCCGACTTCCAGGGCGGGTTGCAATGAATGTGTTGTCATGTCATTGTCGTTGCTCTGTATGTAATTGACGAGCCCGGCTTTGTTAAGCCGCTCGATAATCGGCTTAGTCATGTTAATCGGTATTCCGTAGTTGTGAGATATGTCAATTATACTGATTGTTTTCTTAGCTTCAACAAAAGTTCTGGCAATGATAGCCATTACTGCCAGAGTGACCTGCATCCTATAGTTCATGGATATGTTCTTTACCTTGTCACCGAAGTTGAATTCCGATATGTTCTGCGATGCGTAGCACATCACAGCTCCTATCAGAGTCATCAGCCAAACGAGTTGTAGCCAGATTAGAAACAAAGGCAGAAATGAGAAGCTACCGTAGATTGCATTGTACTTTGCCACATACATTTGTCCTGTCACGAATAGCCACTGGAGAATCTGATAAGCCGTTCCGACAACTATTCCGGAAATCAGAGCTGGCATGGGTTTTACTTTCGTGTTTGGTATCAGCATGTAGGAACCGGCGAAGAACACCCATGTCAGTACAACGCTCAGTATGTCAAGAAGAACCTGCAATGCAGAATCTATGAAGTCGTAGGGCAGTAATGTTTTAAGTGACGTTGTCATCATCAACTGCAGACCGGCTGAACATATCATCAGCACAGGTAAAATGATGAATATCGCGAGATAATCAGTAACTTTACGCCAGAATAGCCGGCCTCTATTAACCTGCCATATAGTGTTGAACGATTCTTCTACACATGATAATAGAGATATAAGGGTCCAAAGCAGGAATAAAATTCCGATGCCCACGAATATGCCTCCGGAAGCCTCGTTGAGATACGAGTCAACATAATGGAATGCCTGTTGGAGCAGCGTTTGCTGCGATGGGAAGTATTTAATCAGCTGTGATTGCAGTGTTGCCTGCAGCCCGAATCCTCTGCCTATAGCGAACAGGAGTGCGAGTGCAGGGACAATGGCAAGTATTGTCCGATAGGTCATAGCGCATGCCTTCGACTGCAAGTCCTGATCAAGAAACGATCTTACTGAAAGATTGACGGTCTTGATCATGTTAACCTTGAAGCTCTTTGTATTATCATTCCACACATCCTGACTGCAATACATCCATTGATTTGTGCCCCATTGTATGAGGCGTGCTATGCGCGATGGTTTTTTGATGTCAGGTGTTTCGTTTGGCATGCTATGAATTGATATTTGCTTATTTCAAGGAGTTATGAGTTGTCGCAGCCTGTATGGCAATTCTTGACAATACTTAAATAACACACAAAGGTACTAAATTAGTTTTGTCCAAGCAGAACAAATCGGTTAAAAAAGCAGTGGAGAGACCTCGTATGGCCTCTCCACAGATGTAATCTTCAAGTAGTCCCTGCGGGTTACTTTCTGATACCAAGCTCTTTCTTGGCAATGATGGCGCGGTAGCGGTTGATGTCTGTGCGGATAAGATAATCCAACAGACGGCGACGCTTACCAACCAAAGCCTTAAGAGCGCGCGCAGTGGTATAATCTTTGTGATTTGACTTGAGGTGCTCAGTCAAATGAGCAATACGGATGGAGAATAATGCAATCTGTGCTTCAGGTGAGCCAGTGTCAGTCTTGCCCTTACCGTACTTCTCAAAGATTTCTACTTTTTCGTCAGAATTCAAATGCATTCTTGGAAAATTTTAAATTGTTAATAATAATGTTATGGTTTTTCGGATGCCGCAGAATGCGACATTCTCAAATCGGGTGCAAAGTTAAGGATTATTTTTTTCAGAGGCAACTAATTGCTTGAAAAGTTGTGGCGATTTTCCCTGATTCCGGGTTAATCTTCCATGTTGAGCTTTTCCTTTGCCGGATTGCGATGATGAATCTTACCTTCTATGTATTCCTGAGTTGCAATCAGGGTGGGCTTAGGAAGTTTTTCGTAGTAACGTGATATTTCAATCTGCTCACGGTTCTCCGAAACTTCTTCAAGGTTATCGTTAAGAGAGGCGAATTCCTGAAGTTTTTTCTCAAGATCGTGCTTCATCTCTGCTGCAATCTGATTGGAACGCTTTGCTATGATGCTGACAGTTTCGTAAACATTACCGGTGTCCTCCGATAGCTGAATGAGATCACGGGTGACGGTGTTAAGCGGGGCGTTGGTCTTTTTATAATCCATACTTATAATAAATATATGTTTGGGTGTTGAAATTTCTTGGTTATTCCTTCACGTTGTTGCTGGCAATCTTGAATATGTTGTCGGCTTCCTTACGGTTAGGGCTGTCAGGATAGTTGTTGATGTATGAGTAGTACTCATCAATTACAACGCGGAAGCGATCTTCCTTCTTGCTTTCAATACTTTGCGTGGCCTCCTGATAGCGGGCCTTAAGAACGAGAAGTTCAAGGTCTTCCTTGTAACGTGAATAGGGATAGTCCTTAATGGCATTTTTTGCCACTATCACTGCCGACTCGTAATTGTTTCCGAGATAGTTTCCGAGATTATAATACAGCTGAGCATTCTGTAGCTGCTTCAGCGTAAGTTTGTCTTGTAGCTCAAAAATAGCGTTTTGGGCTACGCTGACTTTATCGCTATGTGGGAAGTATTCAAGAAATGACTGCAATTCTTCTATGGCCTTGATTGTTCCGCTTTGGTCAAGTTCCACGTCAGGGGAGTCAAGGTAATATCCGTAGCCACTGTAAAATCGTGCGAGTTCGGTGTATTTCCCTTTGGGGTAGCGGTCATAATATGTTTTGAAATATGAGCCTGCTTCGTCATATTCCTTATTCTCGTAATAGCTGAGTGCAAGAAGATACAATGATTCCTCAGCCTTATCTGACCCCTTGAACTGGGTTATAATGTCCTTGAGAACGGTGTAGGATTGCACGTATTTTTTGTTTTCAAAGGCACGTTTGGCAAAATCGAGTTTGTAATCGTTGTCAGTACTTTTCTGAACTCTCTGATATTCGCCGCAACCTGTAAGACACAAGGCCGCTAATATGATGATTAAGTAATTTCGCATTTATCGTATTTTCATTTATTGACTGCAAAGTTACAATTTTTTCTTCATACAATTTTAGTAAGAGAGATAAAAGTTGTGTTTTCATTTCCATTTAACCTATCTTAATAGTATATGTCATATAAAAGCGTTAATTTTGCAAAAAATAAGAGTATGGTTGAACTTGAGAATAAGCATAAAAATGTCCCGACATGGGTTAAAGTGATAATCAGTCTCCTCGCTATGGTGGCGATAGGATTTGTGCTTATATGGCTTGCAGCGCAGTGTCTGAGTGTATGGACTCGACATGGTCAGGAAACATTAGTCCCTTCGGTGAAAGGGATGTCGGTTTTCACGGCTGAGGAAATTCTTGACAAAGCGGGATTTACTGTAGTTGTTAGTGATTCAGTGTATATCTCTGATGCGCGCCCCGGTGTTGTGATGGAGCAGAGCCCAAAGGCGAATTCCAAGGTTAAGGATGGTTGTACGGTCTATTTGTCAATCAATGCTTTCACACCTCGTCAGATTCAACTTCCCGCGCTTACGGATATTTCTTATCGTCAGGCTAAATCAATTCTTGACGGTCTTGGAATAAAGAATGTGCGTGTTGACACCGTGCCTTCTGACTTCAAGGACCTTGTTTTGGCAGTGAAACGTGATGGGAAGAGACTTATGCCTGGAGCCCGAGTGCCTGTTGATGCGAAACTTGTTATTGAAATAGGGCAGGGTATTCCGGAGGAAATTCTTAATAATCAGATGGATTCTCTTGCCATTGATACCGCGTTTACCGCCGAAAAGCTTAATCTGTTCTGACGTTATCGCTATGGCGGAAGATGTATTGGAAGAGGAGCTTGATGAGTTGGCAGGCTCGGAATCAACAGGGGATGGCGAACTTTACGAGCATTTCAGGTTTGTTGCTGATAAGGGACAACAATTGCTTCGCGTTGACAAATTTCTTGTCAGCCGATTGGAAAAATCCTCGCGAAACAGAGTGCAACAAGCTGCTGATGCCGGATGTGTGCTTGTCAACGGAAAACCGGTAAAATCCAACTATCGAGTGAAGCCGTTCGACATTGTCAGCGTCGTTATGGATCGTCCCAGATATGAGCTTGAGGTCACCGCTGAGGACATTCCTCTGGATGTTGTATATGAGGATGATACTGTGCTTGTAGTGAATAAGCCCGCAGGACTTGTAGTGCACCCGGGGCATGGAAATTATAACGGAACTCTTGTCAATGCGCTCGCATGGCATTTCAGAAACAATCCCGATTATGATGTGAATGATCCCAGAATGGGGCTTGTCCACAGGATTGACAAAGACACTTCGGGATTGCTTGTTGTAGCGAAAACACCGGATGCAAAGACATGCCTTGGTAAGCAATTTTTTAACAAGACAACGAAGAGAGAGTATGTGGCATTGACATGGGGTGTGCCGGAACCAAACAATGGGACCATTACGGGAAATATCGGACGTAATCCCAAAGACCGCATGCAGATGGCCGTTGTGTCCGATCCCGAGAAGGGGAAACATGCAGTGACGCATTATTCCGTGATAGAGTCATTCGGCTATTGTGCAATGGTGAGATGTCGTCTCGAGACCGGACGCACACACCAAATTCGAGTTCACATGCTGCATATCGGGCATCCATTGTTCAACGATGCGCGATACGGTGGGGACCAGATACTTCGCGGCGAGAGAACCTCATCTTACCGGCAGTTTGTTAATAACTGTTTTGATGTGTGTCCGCGTCAGGCACTTCATGCCAGAACACTTGGTTTCATTCATCCGTCCACCGGTAAGGAGATGTTTTTTGAGGCCCCAATACCGGATGACATGAATCAGCTGATTGACAAGTGGCGTACATTCGCCAAAGCCAAGGGGCTGGTGTGAGCATGTTAAATTTATTTAGAAACGGGCATAAAGATTGCCTGATAGCCGTAAAATGTTTAATTTTGAACAATTTTCCATAATCAGGAAATCACAATCTTTCTAACTAATGTTTTATTACAACATTGTGTAGTTTATGAACCAACAATTCGATTTTTCAGATATTGAGCCATATAGCGATTCGGAATTCAAATCAAAAATGGCAGAGCTCGTTAAAGAGCCCGGATTTGAATATGCCGTTAAGTATGTGATGCCCGACGTTGACTTTCCGGAATTTACCAAAGAACTTTGCGCTGTGGAGGATAACGAGACGTTCCAGCGAAAGATAATGTTGCCGTTCCTTCACATGCTGAAAGAAAAGACAACGAGCGGGCTTACTGTTGGTGGTCTTGACAATATAAATCGTGAGGACAGTTATACATTCCTTTCAAACCATCGTGATATAGTCCTTGATGCATCCTTCCTCAATTATTGTTTCCTGACACACGGTATTCCAACGTCAGAAGTTGCCATCGGCGATAATCTGCTGATAATGGATTGGATTACGGATTTGGTTAAACTGAACAAAAGTTTCATTGTCAAGAGAAACCTTAAACTGACAAAGGCATTGCAAGCTGCACATCAGTTGTCGGCATATATCCATTACGCCATTCAGGATAAGCGTCAGAGTGTTTGGATAGCACAGAGACAAGGTAGAGCCAAGGACTCAAATGACCGGACGCAGGAGGCTTTAGTCAAAATGCTTGCCCTTGAAGGAGGTAAATCGTTAGTTGACAATTTGAAAATGCTGAACATAACCCCCGTGTCGATTACATATGAGTATGACCCTAATGACTATCTTAAGGCAACCGAATTTCTTTTGCGCAGACTCGATCCGGAGTTCAAGAAATCGCAGCATGATGATTTGCTAAGTATGGAGACCGGCTTACTTCAGCCTAAAGGTCGTGTGCATTTTGAAATAGGCAAATGCATAAATGAAGAGCTTTCAATGCTTCCGGTCGACATTGAGAAGAATGAATTGATGAAACGTATTTGTTCATTGATTGATTGCAATATACATCTGGGATATAAAATATTTCCAATCAATTACTATGCGTATGACTCACTGCATCATACCGACAGGTTCAAGGATGAATACACTGAAAGTCAGGCCGAGGAGTTCAGTAATTACATAGACTCGCAGCTTGACAAGGTAAGACTTAAAGATGTTTCCTCTCTGGACAGGGAATACATGAGGGAAATGATGCTCGTCATGTATGCCAATCCATTGAAGAATAAATTGATGGCATCCGGAAAGGAATGTCACATATAACAAGCGGACTGAAATGCTATGAGAGTATCCATATTGGTGTTTTCCATATTATTGATATTCGGTCTGGCTATAGATGCTTATATCTACATCATTGCCAAAAAAAGATGTCGCTCCGGAGTTCCGGCTAAAATTCAATTGTATGGGAGTATAGCATTGATATGCTTCGTGGTCGCTGTTATTTGTATCCCCAGAAGATCCGGTGGAGATGGACAGTTGACCTCGGTAATGTGGTGCCTATTCGCATTCATGAGCGTGTATGTTTCCAAGTTCGTTTTTTTTATATTTGATTTGCTGGCATCTGTTCCTAAACTGTTTCACAAGAAAAGACTGTCATGGCTGTCATTGACGGGTGGTATTTTTGCTATAATTGTGTTCCTGCTTATATGGTGGGGTGCTCTTGTTAACCGCTTCAGGATTCAAGTGAATGAGGTTGAAATAGAAATACCAGATCTGCCGGAGGCATTTGATGGTTATAGAATAGCTCAATTCTCAGATATCCATGTCGGAACATTTGAAACCGACACCACATTTGTTAGCCACCTTGTTGATAAAATCAACGGTCAGAATGCTGATCTGATTGTTTTTACCGGCGATGTTGTCAACCGACGCAGCGAGGAGCTCGTGCCGTTCGTTGGCGTTTTGTCGGAGCTTGATGCCCCTGACGGAGTTATCTCCATTTTGGGAAATCATGATTATGGCGACTATTTCGATTGGCCTGATGCATCGGCAAAAGCAGCCAATATGAGTGAATTGTATGAGATGAATCGGCAAATGGGATGGAATCTGCTTAGAAATACGCATGAATTCATTCATCGCGATAATGACTCTTTGGCAATTATAGGCGTTGAGAATATCGGTGATCCGCCATTCCCTATATATGGTTCGCTTAATGATTCATATCCTAATCTTTCAGACTCGGTAACAAAAATTCTGCTCACGCACAATCCGGCACATTGGACTCAGGAAGTTGCTGAGACGGATAAAAATATAGACTTGACGCTTTCCGGTCACACTCATGCCATGCAGATCGAACTGTTCGGTGTCTCTCCGGCAGTGTTCCGATACAAGACATGGGGTGGCTTATACAACGATAGTAATGCAAAACACAAATTATATGTGAATATCGGTGCCGGGACAGTGGGACTCCCCATGAGAATCGGTGCAACACCGGAGATTACTGTCTTTACATTACGAAAAAAATGACAGACAGGACAGGATTAATTGCCGGACATTTCGGTATTCCCGAAAAAAATGTGGCGAATCTGCTTTCTCTTCTAGAAGAAGGTGCCACTATTCCGTTTATCGCCCGATATAGGAAAGAGTTAACCGGCGGACTTGATGAGGTAGAAATTAGAGAAATCTCTATAAAGAATGAAGTCCTGATACAACTGGATAAGAGAAAAGAATACATATTATCAGCTATCAAGGAAAGTGGTCGGCTGACTCAGGCTCTTAAGGAGGAAATAGATAAATGTCCGGACTTGAACAGGTTGGAAGATATTTATTTGCCGTTCAAGACAAAGCGTAAAACACGAGCATCTGTGGCGAAGGAAAACGGTCTTGAGCCTCTTGCCAAGATAATAATGTCACAGCATGTCTCGGATATTGACCGCATAGCCAGGCGCTATATTAATGATAATATAAACTCATCGGCTGAAGCTATTGAGGGTGCAAAGGATATAATCGCGGAGTGGGTGTCAGAAAATCAGACAAATAGGAATCGCATAAGAAATTCTATCAGCAAACGCGGGCAAATCAAAACCAAAGGCGATGCCTCGAAAACAAAATATTCCGACTATACCGACTATTCATCACGATTATCAACGATTCCTGCACATGCTTTCCTTGCTATCCGACGAGCGGAGGCTGAAAAGATTTTAAAACTGACGGTAGCAACTGATGATGAGGGTGACATTTCTGCGTTATCCGAACGTATCATCCGAAGGGATTGTCAGCCAATTGCGAGAGAAATCATAGAAGAGGCTATAAGAGACGGGTATAAGCGACTGATAAAACCCTCGATAGTGACCGAGGCTTTGAACGAAGTAAAGGATAGAAGTGACCGTCAGTCAATTGACTTATTCTCTGAATCTTTACGGCAGGTCTTATTGTATCCTCCTGTCAAATCAGCGTCCGTTTTGGCTATTGATCCTGGGTTCCGCACCGGATGTAAGGTGGTTTGTCTTGATTCAGCCGGAAAACTTTTGCATCATGATGTCATATATCCCGTGCCGCCAGCAAATAGAATAGATGAGGCGGCTCGAAAGATTAAGAACCTCTTGAAGAAATATAGTATTGATGTAATCGCGCTTGGTGATGGTACGGCATCACGGGAAACGGAGTCCTTCTTGAGAAGTATAGGTCTTGACCCTGGAGTGAAAATTGAAAGAGTCAGCGAGCAAGGAGCAAGTATATATTCCGCATCTGACACTGCCAGAAAGGAGTTTCCTGACCTTGATTTAACATTCAGGAGTGCGGTCTCTATTGGTCGTAGGTTGCAGGATCCATTGGCTGAATTGGTTAAAATTGACCCGAAATCAATTGGCGTAGGGCAATATCAGCATGACGTTAACCAGCGGTTACTCAAGGATGCCCTGGATTTTACGGTGTCGCGCTGTGTAAATGAAGTTGGTGTTAATCTGAACACTGCTTCAGCAAATCTTTTGTCATACGTATCCGGTATAGGCGATGTATTGGCTGCGAATATAGTGGCATACCGTAATGCTAATGGTAAGTTCTCTTCACGCAAGGAATTGCTTAAAGTACCGAGATTTGGTCAAAAGGCATTTGAGCAATCCTCCGGATTTATTCGTGTGCCGGAGTCGTCCAATCCCCTTGATAATAGTGCTGTTCACCCCGAAAGTTATTCTATAGCGGAGCGGATGGCTAAAAACTTGGGCGTGGATATTCGTTCACTTATAGGAAATGAGAGTCTTCTATCCCGAATAGTTCCGGAGGAGTATGTTACGGCTCAGGCCGGGATGGATACGGTTATGGACATTATAGCTGAATTGAGACGCCCGGGACGCGATCCGCGACAGGTTCAGGAGTCTGATTGGCGAGACTTCACGATTGGCAGCATTGACGATATCAGGGTGGGTATGACGCTTAAAGGTAAGGTTGTAAATCTCACAGCGTTTGGTGCTTTCATAGATCTTGGAATCAAGACTAATGGTCTTCTACATGTTTCAAATATTTCCCAAAGACGGATTTCATCACCGGCTGAAGTTCTTAAAATGTATCAGATAGTTGATGTTAAGGTTATCGGTGTTGATTTGGATAGGGATAGAATCTCATTATCAATGAAGGATTAGACATGGAAAATAGATTTGTCGTTAGTATTGGAAGTAACAGCATTGATGCCGCAGATAATGTGAGGCATGCGATTGATTTTCTTTCCGGATATCTCGATGAATTCCAATGCTCATCAATTTACTCCACACCCTCGATAAAAAATGATGGAACCATGTATCATAACGCTGTAGCTATGGGCGTTACGGATCTTTCGGAAGATAAGTTCAATTCCATATTGAAAAGCTATGAATCCGGCAGTGGGCGAAAACATGGTGATAGTTGTGTTGAAATAGACCTTGACATAGTAGTTGCCAATGGCGAGGTGATTAGACCTAAAGATTTTTCAAGAAATTATTTTATAATCGGGTACAACGAACTGGAATAGCTTAAAGTCCAAGGCCTTTGCCTTGCCAAAATGAACGGCAACCCAATTTCACAGCATTCAGCGGCATAGCGCGCTGCTCTTTTGGGATGGATGTCTGCACTGATTATAATGGTATCAGGCTGATACGAGTCATTGAGCCGTTTCATATCACCTCGATATCCTTTGGAAACAATCAGATAGTTGATTTTTTCATTGGGAATAGTATTCGGTTTGCCGGACAGTAGTGCAACCTTCTTATCGCCAATAATTATCAGTCTGTCAGAGTGCCTGTTGGCCGTATCTATTAAGATTGAATCAATATTTCTTTTTCCCATGTAATTAACGTAGCGGAATTCCGCCCGTGATCTGATGTTATGTGGTTCCGTTGGTGTGTTTGTAATTATGGTTAAACCTGAGCGTGAATCACATAGCACAAGTTCCGTATGTCTGTAGTCACGTGAAAGATACAATACACTTTCAATAGGAGTGGCTGAATGGGAGATGGTTATTGTCAATATAGTGAACAATAGTGTCAGTCCGGACGTAACCGTTATTCTCGTCCTATTCGGTTTGTCAAGTGTGATCTTGAATGCCAGCAACAGAATCAGATATGGAATAATCATATATGCTGGAAAGTACAGATTGTCAATATTGCTCCCCGGCAATCCGGCTACAAATTGACTGATTCGTAAAATAGATGCTACGCATATATCCACGAATCCGGAAAATGCAGTTGAGGGCGCGCCTATGGCTGAAATGGCAATTGTTATTATTCCCGAGCCAAGGCAAAAGGGGAGAATCAGAGATATAAGAACATTTGACAGAAGAAAATAAACGGGGAAACTATGGAAATAAAATATTGATACAATTCCGGTACCGATGATTGCGCTTACGGACACCGTTATATATGACATTATGCTGTGTGCTATTCTTTTGCGTGGATTGATTGGATTCAATCTATTGGCAAATACCAATATTGCGGCTACAGCAGCGAATGATAGCTGAAATCCCGTGTTGAAAAGTGATTCAGGGCTGAACAATAAAATTATCAATGCGGCAAGACACAATGAATTCAATGGCGGTGAGTTTCGTTGAATAAGTTTGGCAATCAAATAGGTGGTGGCCATAATGACTGCCCTTGTCACGGATGGCGCCATTCCGGTCTTTATAGCAAAAATCCATATAAACGCAATTGTCAATATCCATCTGATTTTACCATATCCTGCAATGTAGAGGGGCCATAAAGCCAAGGATATTATAAAACTGATTATTCCTACATGTAATCCGCTGATGGCCAGCAGATGTGATATTCCGGCTTTACGGAATGACACCTTGATATTCTCTGAAAGAGTGGATGTCTCGCCGGTAAGCATGGCAATGAGCAGTTCTTTTGCTTCCGGAGATAATGATGAATCATTGATATTTCTTGATATGTTTGATCTGATAGTTGTTAGCTTTCCGATTAATCCGGTGGCGTTTCTTATGGAATAGATGTTGTCGGTGGTGATAATCGCCCTAAGATATACGTTTTTCTTTATCAGTAGGTCTGACGGGTCAATCTCATCCGGCAAATCATATTGAGATGTTATCTTCTCCGGGGTGCATTTGAACACCAACCGTTGTCCTTTCTCAAACTCAGGAATGAAATCCGGATACTGCAGTGAAATTAATGTTTTGTTTATTGGAGACAGTTGTTTAGGTGAACTCCCAGCGGAATCTAACTGCAAAATCATTGATTGCACCGATTCAGCATCCTTGCAATCCTCTATAATACCGGAAAAGACAAACTCTTTCCCTATTAGTTCCGGATTTGCTTCGAGAGGGATAAACGTGTAAGATTGACATATTCCCAGTATGGCAGCAATTGAGAAAATGCTGAATGATAGGTTTTTAATCAGGCATACTACCGATATAATCGTCAGAATTATTATTGATGGTAACCCCCAACCGTAGACATACAGTATTATGCCGAATATGTAACAGAAGGTTATCGGCAGAAGTGGTGTAGATGATATGTCATTGCGGCTAATCATCAGCCAATTAATGGCACCAAATATTTAGCCATCAGATATCCTCCGGACAATAACCAGATGAATAGGATGAGGGCAAGTATAAATGGCTTGGCTCCGGCCTTCTTGAACTTATCAATGCTTGTCTCCGCTCCGAGTGCAGCCATAGCC
Organism: uncultured Bacteroides sp.; assembly: GCA_964487725.1. Taxonomy (GTDB): domain Bacteria; phylum Bacteroidota; class Bacteroidia; order Bacteroidales; family Muribaculaceae; genus Paramuribaculum. The sequence goes on from CAZASF010000039.1 coordinate 20,108, forward strand.
ATAGTCAAAAGAAATGTGTCGAAGTAAATTATACCATCCACTATTGACATGGGGAGAATGTCAAGAGAGTTGAAACATATAATTATAAGAAAGCCGATTGCGAACCATGGAATACTGATTTTTCCTTTTGATGTGCCATCTTTTGCTTTTTTATTCTTTGATGCAACCCACCATGCAAGAACAAGAAGTACGGGAACGAGTAGCATCACACGAATCATTTTGACAATTACCGCAACATTCGACACTTCATCGCCCATCGCATTTCCAGCGCCTACAGCGTGTGCCACTTCATGAAGTGTTGAGCCGGAATATATACCCATCTGCTCGGGACTGAGGTCAAGAATGCCGGTTCTATACATTATCGGATATATAAACATGGAAATGGTGCCGAATATAACAACCGTTGCAACTGCAACAGCTGTTTTGAATGGTTTTGTCTGGATAGTAGATTCCGCTCCGAGCACTGCCGCAGCTCCGCAGATTCCACTCCCTACTGACGTTAATAATGCTGTCTCCTTATCCATTTTAAGGAGTCTACCTATAAATACACCCCCGAGAATAGTAACGATGACCACAATTATATCAACTGATATCCCGGCAAGTCCTACATCGGCTATATCTGTCAAGGTGAGGCGAAATCCGTAGAGAATGATTCCCAAGCGAAGTATTTTCTTAGAACAGAATATAATGCCTGGCACCCATGTTGCTGGCAAATTGTTTCTGAGACTGTTGGCGTAGATCATGCCAAGAACAATACCTATTATCATGGGAGAAATTGATAATCTACGGAGAATTTCAATTTCCCCGATATAAAAGGCAGCGCATGCAAACAGCGCAATCAGAAGTATTCCATGAAGCATGCTGCTTCGTTGTTCGGTAAGTGGCATAATTACACTAAAATATTTTTTAGTCAGGTTCGTTCCATATTTCCCAGGCTTTATCTGCCTGTATTTTAAGCATCCGGCTACCGTTTATTGTATCAGCTCCCATGCGTGAGCTCATTTCAAGAAACTTTGTGACTGGCGGATTGTAGACAAGGTCATAGCAAAGGTGTTCGGAAGTTATGTACTCATACGGAATTGGTGCAAATGTTTCTACGGCGGGAAATGTGCCGAGAGGAGTGCAATTTACAATGACCGTATGAACGTGCATGATTTCCTCCGTAAGTGAATCGTATGAATACATTCCGGCCTTTGGCGTTCTTGAAACAAAATCAGCCTTGATGCCAAGTTTTTCCAGCCCTACAAAAATAGCCCTTGATGCCCCTCCGGTCCCAAGAATCAACGCATTGCGGTGAGAAGCCTTAAGGTGAGGCCTGATACTGTCCATGAACCCCATGATATCAGTATTGTATCCCGAAAGAATTGTCTTATTATCCTTGTGTCGGATTTTGACAACGTTTACTGCACCTATTTCTTCCGCCTCGGGAGATAGTTCATTAAGATACGGAATAATTTGGCGTTTATAAGGGATTGTAACATTAAACCCTACAAGATTTTTTGTCTCCTCAATGATGTCTTTTACTCTGGCAATATCATCAATGTCAAAATTCACATATCGCGCGTTGATATTCTCCTTGTCGAATTTGTCAGTGAAATATCTTTGGGAAAATGAATGTCCCAGCGGATGTCCTATCAGTCCGTATGTATCTGTTAGTTTTGGCATAATATGTACGGATTACCGGTTGCAAATATAACAATTATTGACGAAATTTGCACTTGGTGTTTATTGATTTCACGTTATGGATATTCTTGAAACTTTATATATCAACAGATTCGGACATAGGCCCGAGGGTATATGTCGACTTGTCGGGGCTGGCTCCGCAAGAGAATATTTCAGATTGTCATCGTCCGACACATCGGTAATAGGCACTGTGGGTAAGGAAACATCAGAGAACGATGCTTTTCTGTATCTTACTGAATATCTCTGCTCTAAGGGTGTTCCGGTGCCTCAGATACTTGCAGTTAGTGACAATCATGAAGCATATTTGCAGGATGATCTAGGAGATGTATCTCTCTATGACGTAATAGCCCATGATGGTTTTGATAATGCTTCGGTTGATCGGTTGATAAAAGAATCTTTGGATGTTATTGCCCGAGTCCATTCCTTGAACCATGACGATTTAAATACGGGTTTGTGCTATCCACGAGGAGCTATGGATCGAAGGTCAGTGATGTGGGACTTGAATTACTTCAAATACTGCTTCCTTAAGCCATCCCGCATTGGGTTTGATGAAGATCGTCTTCAGGATGAATTTGAAATGATTGCCAATCGCTTGACCGACGGCTCGGATCAGACGCTTATCCTGCGTGATTTCCAGTCACGCAATGTTATGATTCATAACGGCCAACCTTTCATTATTGATTTTCAAGGCGCTCGCATGGGACCGGCATTTTATGACGTGGCCTCATTCTTATGGCAGGCAAGAATTGCCATGCCTGACTGCGTAAAATGGCAATATGCAGATTCATACGTAGAGTCTGCTGCAAAACATGGCTTTCAATTCGGTGATAATTGGCGTGAGGAACTTCGTATAAACGCTCTTTTCAGAATGCTCCAGGTACTTGGTGCATACGGTTTCAGGGGACTTATAGAGCATAAGGCGCAGTTCGTTACTCCCATACCTGTTGCCCTTGAAAATACCTCAGTGCTTCTCGGCCATCTTAAAGATATGGAAATGCCATGTTTGACGGGGATTATTGATGGCCTTATTGAATCTGATCGATTCGCGTTAGGTGCGGATGACGGCCGGTTGACTGTCACGGTAATCAGTTTCTCATATAAGAAGGGTATTCCAGAGGATTTAAGTGGTAATGGAGGCGGATTTGTCTTTGATTGCAGAGCACTGCATAACCCGGGACGATATGATGAATATAAGAAATTGACAGGTAATGACGAGCCTGTAATCAGGTTTCTTGAACAGCAGGGCGAGATACAGCCATTTCTTGCAAGCTGTTATAATCTTGTTGATCATGCTGTTGAAAATTATATCAGTAGAGGATTTTCCAGCCTGATGATATGCTTCGGATGTACTGGAGGACGCCACAGGTCGCTGTATTCAGCCGAACACACGGCTCGGCATATTGCAGAACGCTATGATTGTAATGTCAGACTTATCCATCGCGAACAGATGATTGATAAACGATTGAAATGAAAGCGATAGTATTTGCAGCCGGTCTCGGCACAAGATTATACCCCCTGACGGCCACTATGCCAAAAGCACTTGTTGATGTTGGCGGGAAGCCTATGCTACAGCATGTTATTGAGAAGCTTAAAGATTATGGAGTAAGTAGCATAGTGGTAAATGTTCATCATTTCCCGGATATGATTATTGATTTTCTAAAGAAGAACAATAATTTCGATGTTGATATCCAAGTCAGTGATGAGCGCGACCTGTTACTTGACACCGGGGGCGGAACATTGAAAGCCTCTGCTATACTTGATGGCAATGAACCTATTATATTGCATAATGCCGACATTTTAACTGATTTTAATCTTGGCGGTATGATTGCGTGTCACATTAGTAGTGGTGCGGATGTGACCTTATTGGTGTCTGATAGAGACTCAAGTCGATATCTGTTGTTTGACCAACACCTAACAATGCGGGGTTGGACCAATGTGAAGACCGGTGAGGTGAAGCCTTCTGACATACAGTCTGATCTCCTTTCCCGATACGCGTTCGGTGGTGTGCATATTATATCCCCATGTGTGTTGCGATACCTAAGCGAATATGGCACGTATAGTCCGGTGTTTTCAATCGTGCCATTTTACATTGATTATTGTAATCAGTTAAATATCCGTGGGTTCCTTCCGTCAGAAAGTTACTGTTGGTTTGACATTGGCAAACCGGCCACACTTGAAAAGGCTCGTCAAAGTTATTTTGAAAAATAGGCGTATTTCATTGTTAATTCGGAATAAATGACTAACTTTGCACTCGCAAATCAATACAAAACCAAATTATTAATTTTTCAAAATGGCAACAAAAATCAGATTACAACGTCATGGTCGCAAGAACTATGCGTTTTATCCTATTGTTATCGCCGACAGCAGGGCACCACGAGATGGTAAATTTATTGAAAGGATAGGTTCTTATAATCCGA